>JAMIIV010000160.1:0-1049 GCA_035913415.1 Fibrobacteria bacterium
CAGACCCGTGACGCCGTATTCGCCGTCTCCCTGGCGGAAGTCGACGATCAGCTTGAGGCTGCCATCCTCATCGGTACGGCATTGCAGGAAGGACGAAGGCACGACCAGGTCGCGCTGGGAGGAGATCTGACGCTCGAGTTCACGGGCCAGGTCGACGAGGGAACGTCCGCTCTTCATGGGGAGACTCCTGAGAAGTTGCGGGAACGGCCCCCGTCATGCGGGGATGCACATCCCCGCTGGGGTGAAGAACCGGACCGGGGAATCCCGATCCGGATGGGAAGCGCGACGGGCGTCGCGCAGGGTTCACGGGCTACAACAAACCGCGTTCGGCGAACGACGTAGCGTTGCTGCCTGCGATCACGATGTGGTCGAGCACACGGATATCGACCAGGGCCAGCGCGGAGCGCAGCGACTGGGTCAGGAACTCGTCGGCCCGACTGGGCTCGGCGACACCCGAGGGGTGGTTGTGCGCCAGGATCACTGCCGCAGCGTTCAGCGACAGCGCCCGCTTGACGACTTCACGCGGGTACACGCTGGTCTGCGTGAGCGTCCCTCGAAACATTTCCTCGGGCGCGATGACCCGGTTCTGTGCATCGAGAAACAGCACCATGAAGACTTCGTGGTCGCGCTGGGCCAGCATGATCCGCAGGTAGTCCCGCACCGCGGCCGGTGAGGCCAGCATGTCCCGCTCGCACATCGTCTCGGCAAGCGCACGACGGACCAGTTCCCTGGCCGCCATCAGCTTCGCTCCGACGGAGGACGACGGGACTTGCTGCGCTACGTCCGCGTTCAGCAGCCGCGACAGGCTGCCGCTCGCATCTTTCAACAGGTTCGCTGCCGTTCGGGGCCCCACCAGCGTGCTGAGCAGGGCCGCGTCCGACATCGACTCGATCGGTCGACACATGGAGTTCTCCTTCGTATGACGAATGGGGAACTCCTCCCCCAGGGAGCGAGCTCCCCGGGGGATGGATTGAGACTGACGGTGCCGGCGGTCAGAACGGAACGCTCTCGCGTTCCTCCGCGCGCGCCGGTTGCGGCACATCGATGGG
>JAMIIV010000161.1:0-17884 GCA_035913415.1 Fibrobacteria bacterium
TTCCGTCTTCCAGGCGAGGCCGCCTTCGGGGACTGGTTCCGCCGCGGGAGGGCATGTGGTCGTGTCGAAGGGGGCGGGGACGACGGCGCAGTCGGATCCGTGTTTCTGTTGGCAGGCAAGGGCCGCCGACAGGCACAGGAGGGACAGCGCCGCGGCTACGAAAAAGCGCGGCTTGGACATGGGATGTCTCCGGAAGGAGGGCGATGGGTCTAGTGGAGGAGGGGGCACCCGTGCAGGACGGGGCGCGATCTCAGAGCCTGAGAAAAAACCGGTGCGCCAATAAGCCGCTCGTCCTGAGGAGGAGCGAAGCCCTGTCTCGAAGGGCAGCGGCGGTGCACTGGGTACAAGATCTTGTGCTCAAGAATCCACCGCCCACCCTTCGAGACGCGAGGCATAGCCTCGCTCCTCAGGACGAGCGGTGGATTTTGACCGCTCGGAGGTTTTTTCTCACTCTCTCAGGGCACGTACACACCCTTGAGGGCGACGGCGGGGAACAGGCTTCCCGCCTTCTGGTCGACCATGGTCGGCACGGCCGTGTCGCCCGGCACGAGCGTGCGCGAGAGATCCATCAGGGTGGAGATGCGCTGCAGGTTGGTCGAGGGGCTGGCGTCCAGGGCCATGCGGGTCTCGCCGGGGAATTGGCGCTTGATCGCGACCAGTTCCTGGTGGAAGCGGTCCATCGTCGCCTGGTCGTAGTCGAGTCCGGGTGCCGACACGAGGGTGGTCGTGGGCGGCGCCGTGGGCGAGGCGGGATTCAGGTACACGTGGATGGAATCCCCCGACGGGCGGACCACCAGGTCGAAGGGGGGGCGGATGTCCTTGGGAGCCTCGCTGACCGGTGTGGGCAGCGAACTGGGCAGGGCCACGATGGCGGCGAAGCTTGCCGAGAACATGAGGAACGGGATCAGGACGATCATGACGTCCAGGAAGGGGACGAGGTTGAGTTCTTCGTCGAACTGCTGGCGGGCTCTGTTGACGCGGACGCTCTTGAACATGGCGATTCTCCTGTAGGCGGGGTTTCCGGGGCCTCCGGGGCGGAGCTCTTCCGCCCCGGAGGCATGGGGAAGTGCGGACGGAATCCGTCCGCACGCGATCTCACTGCTTGTCGAGCACGAAGGCGTAGGTCACGGTGACGTTGCCCCGCTCGATGGTGTCGAACTTCATGCGGCGGGCCTTGTCCATGATCTCGGCGTCGAGTTCGCCGTCGCCGGTGTTCGACGCGACCACGTTGATGGCGATGATGTCGCCGGAGGGGGCGATGGTGAACTTCAGGGACACCTTGCCGCCCAGGGCGTCGTTCTTCTTCAGGTACTTCTGGTAGGTGTACTGGAAGCCGCCCACCGCCGAGCGGATCACCCGCAGGATGGACTCGGGCGAGCGGGTGCCGGCTTCGCCGCCCAACACGACCTCGTCGGGGCGGGGCGGCTTCACGATGGCGCGCGTGGGGACGAACGCGCCGCCGCCGGCGGTGGTCGGGCCCCGCAGGGCTCCGTTGCGGCCCCGACCCACGCCGTCGCGCCCGCCGTTGCCGAGACCGATGTTGCCGAGAGCGGCCATGCGATCGCCGTCACCAGCGGCGCCACGACCGCCGCGTCCCCGCGTGGTGCTTCCGCCGCCACCGGCCAGGATCACGTCGATCAGGTTGCTCTGGTTGGGATCGACCATCTCTCCGATGAGGCCGTCGCTGGCCGTGTTTGCGTAATCCATCACCGAGCGCGCCATGACCGCGGCCGGCGTCGTGTTGGTCGAGGCCTGGATGGTGCGGGTCTCGGTGGATCCGCCCGGAGGGGTGGGATTGGGGTCGGTGCGCTGCCGCTCCTCGGGCTTCAGCGCCCGGTCGCGTTCCTGCGGCGCCGGGGGCGGCGGAGGAGGCGGAGGGATCACGTCGACGGGGACCACCAGATAGTCCGTGGGGATCGCGCCGTCGGCGACCTTGGGCGGATTCTGTCCGACCACGTGCATGCCGATCATGCCCAGCAGGCCGAACAGGGAGAGGGCGGACAGAGCGATGGAGCGGGCCTTGTCGCGGGTGCCGGGCTCGCGCCACTCCAGGCGCCGCGACAGGGCGATGCGTTCGCGGGCCTTGGCCCACAGCGATTGCTGGATCTCGGTGTCGTCGTGCACCAGCAGGCGGCCGACGGGCAGGTCGAGGGTGCCGTCGTGGGAGAACGCACCGGCGTGGGCCGCGACCGGGGAGGGCATCACGAGGGTGCACAGCGGGTGCGAGCCGACGGTGAGGGTGTCGGCCCAGAGGCTCCATTGGCGGACCGAGCGGTCCTGCCTTTCGAGGGTGACTTGGAAGTGTCGCATGGTCGTGTCTCCGAAGAGGGGTTTGTGCCGGTGGCCCTACCGGCACGCGAGGGACGCGTGCCTTCCGCGGTGCCGCGGAAGTTCTCGGGCCGATCCGGACAGGATGTGTCAGGTCGGGCCTTCCGGCGCTGGGGCCGGGAAGGCGTGGAGGAGAGCTCCGCACAAGGGCGGAGGTCGGAAGGCGGATCTGGACGCGGTTCCCCCCGGCGCTCGGGCAAGACCAGGGGGTCTCGCGCCCGTGGCGAAGGTGGGGGCGTCGGATCCACGGGGATCGGGGGCACGCTCCGGCTCGAGGCCCTGGTGCGGCCTATCCTTGTGGGGAGAGGTCCGACGAGGACGAACAGGCGCGAAGGGGCTCACAAGCCCTCGCGGACGCAGGGGACGGGTCGGGGCTTCGCTTCGTGAACATGGCCGGAGGTCCGAGCATGTTCACCGTGCGTGCCTGCGGCCCGCGAGCCGGGTCAGTGAGGGGGGGCGGGCGGAGGCTGGTCGCGGGAATCCCATGACACGGCACCCGAACTTGGCCATGCGGCCAAGGCGAGAGCGGTCGAGGGGACAATCGCGGCGGGATCGAGGGCGTAAAGGCCCGATCCATGGCTCGATGTGAGGTGGCTGACCTGCTGGGGCGCCGGAGAGGACACAACAGCCACCTGAACCGAGACCGGGGCCTTGGCCGAAGCGACGGCGATCAGCGAGCCGGATTCCGCCTCGGCTGGGGCGGAGACGGTGGCATAGGGAGCGATGGGTGCCGCCGCCGGGGCGGTCCAGGAAATCTGGGGAAGGCTGGGGTGGGATTCCGGTGCGGTGCGATCCACGAAGGTGTCCGCGACCCATTGGGTGATGCCCGCCAGGCACAGGGCCGTGATGGCGGTGCGCAGGGTGGACGGGGTCACCGTGGCGATTTCGACGGAGCGAGTCGCGGCCTTCTGCTGGGTCTCGATGCGGATCTGGGCGCGTTCCCAGAGCCGGGCCCGCTCGGAGGTGGTGTCGGCGATCAGCAGAGTGAATTCGCCGATCCGGAAGGTCTGGGCCTCGGGCAATTCGGTGAGGCGAAGGGCCCAAGCCTCGACAGGAAGCGGAAGGCGGACCTTGGCCGCACCATGGGAACCGATCGTGAGGGCTTCAGCCCACACGTGCCACTCGCGGGACACGGTCCCCTCGCGCAGCATTTTGACGGTCCAGTGCTTCATGTCTCTACGCTACCTCGCTAACCCATCGATCCGCAAGCGGAATTCCACTTCCCGGCTCGAGAATGTGATGGATCGATAGTCCAAATCGGAAGTCCTCGGATGTCGGAGTCCTCGGACAGTATCCACGAAGTTTTCCGCGACGTTGAGGAACGACGCGCGATAGCAACTCTGCCTGGATAGGTTCCCGCCGCGGTGCCTCCATGCCATCCCGGTTCGATCAACGGGCGCCGTGTCGAGGAACCCATGTCCACACCCTCCGTTGTGCGTGCCGCCTTCCTGTTGGCACTCTTCGCCCTCCCCGCTTCGGCGGCCAAGGTGGTTCGATTCCTGTCGCCCACCTCCGACACGGTCTGGTTCAAGGGGGGAGCCACGGGTCTGACCTGGGAAGCGGGAACAACTGTTTTCCTGACAGTCGCTGCCGACGGGTGGCTGGGATACACCTTCCCGGAAGGGGCGAGCACCCCCGCAGGCAACTACGGATTCACGACCCGCGACTGGTCCTACCAGGCCCAACTCCCCCTCGATTTTTCCCAGGGGGACACGGCTTGGGTGTTCCCCGACCCCTTCCCCGACGGTTCCCCCCGTGCGGTCTATGCACGCCCCCGCGAGAAGGTCGTGATGTTCTGGAACCCCTGGCGGTACGATCCGGGTGGGCGGCCCCCACGGATGCAGCTCGAAGGCGGCGCTTGGAATCCCATGACCGAGGCTGCGGCCTTTCCCGGTTGGTGGTCGTATCGGGTGCGCGGATTCACCGACCTGTCGCTTCTGTTCGCCGATTCGGCCCGCGCCCGCACCGTCGGAGCTGTTCCCGTGCTGCCCACGCCTTTCCTCGTGCCCGAAGCGATGGAGCAGGGTGCCGACACCATCTGGCTGCGCCCCTCTCCCGAAACCTCCGGGGGATTGGTGGCTGCCGCCTCGCGCCCGGCTCCCAAGGTCGTGATGGTCTTCAATCCATGGGAGGGGCGCCTCCCGGTTCACCGGCCTCGGATTTCCTTCGGGGGCGCCCCAGCGCTTCCAATGGTCGCCAGCGGCGTGTGTGGCTGGCATGCCTTCGAATTCTACGAGCGAGCCCAACAGGTGCTGTTCCACAACGACCACGGAGGCGAGACCTTCGGGGCCACGGGTTTGCGCTCGACGCAAGCCATCGACGCTTCGGGCATCCTCTCGGTACGCGACACCGTGTGGATCGCCCGCGACTCCGTTGGCGGTCTCCCGAAGGTGAAACCCAACTGGTCGGGGGAGAAAGGCGTGTGCGAGCGCGTGTTGCTGGCCGCCACCATCCGCGATTTTCCCAGCAGCATGTCCAATCGCGAATTCGGACGTGGGAAGGGGTGCGGCAAAGGGGGATGGAACGGCATCAAAGGCATGGTCGAGCCGTTTCTTGACGGTGAACGCAAACCGGTGCGGTCGCGGTACGATACGGGTTGGAGCGGCATTCCCAACAGTTGGGGAGGCACCGAATTCGGTTTCCGCTGCACCTACGACACCCTCCCGGGGCTCCAGGCCGAGATCGGCGATTCGGGAATCTCGAAGAACTGGTTCCGCACCGTCGATGGGGTGAACGCCGAGACTTGTCGCGACATTCCGCTGGTGATGGACTCGCTGACGGGCGACTACACCTACGACAACCAGAACTTCCTGCCCATCGACGACTTCACTCACCTTCCCGACGGGCGGGTGAATCCGTACAACAACGCCCAGGCCGGGCAGGATGGCAAGAGCCACAACTTCGGGTTCTGCCTGGAGAGCCACGGCGACTTCGAATACCGCAAAGGCCAGGTCTTCGACTTCCGCGGAGACGACGACGTCTGGTTCTTCGTCAACGGGCGACTGGTGGTCGACCTGGGCGGCATCCACGGCGCCTGGCGCGACAGTGTCCTGCTGGACAGCATCAACGCCGTGAAGTCGGTGGTGCGAAACGCCAACGGGCAGGTGATCCGCACCGCCGCCAACCAGGACTCCATGCTCTACACCCCCACCGACAGTTCCCTGGTGGAAGGACGCACGTACACGTTCGACTTCTTCTTCTGCGAACGCAATCCGCAAGGGTCGAGCATGCGCATCCGCACCGACATGAACATGCGCACCGAGGCGGGTCTGCAGTTGCGCGACACCACCCTGGCCGATGGTTCGCGATCCTGGAATCTGTGGATGTCCAAGACTCTGGGGCAGGGTTGCGCGGCCCGCGCCGAGGTGGTGCGGACCTCGGCGGACAAGATCCGTCTCCATGGTCCGGGTCTGGAGCCTCCGGTCGACTTGGCCGGAGGCATCCACTACGGAGGCATTTCCGTGGCCGCCGACCTCGGATCCTTCCGCATCGATTCGGCGAAGATCGCCGGGCTGGCCCCGGGACTCTGGGAGCTGCTGGTGGTCTCGGCGATCGACAGCACCGACGTGCGCCGCGTGCCGTTCCGGGTTCCCTACACCGCAGAACCGCGGTTTCTCGCCAAACCTCCCTTCGTCGGCGTCGTGGGGTCGTCGTTTCCTGTCGATGTGGCCGCATTCAACGAGGTCGGCCCCGATTCCTCGGCGATGACGTTCCGCCTGCGGGCGGTCCCCGGCCTGTCGTATTTCCTCGACTCGACCCTGATCCGCCGTATCCCCGCGGACACATTCCTGACCACTCCCGCCGGGCACCTTCCGGTGCGCGTCTGGGTGCGCGGCGACGCTTCGGGCACCTACCGCCTGCTGGTGGGGCGGGGGCCTGCCGATTCCACCGACGGATGGAACAGCATCGTGTTCCAGGACAAAGGGGTGCGCTTCGTCGATTCGCTGGGAGCTCCCTTGACGCAGCCGTCGCCTGTGCTGCGCGATCTGGGTGACACGGTACGACTCTGGATCGAGGCCCACGACGGAGGTCTCCGCTGCGCCGACTGCACGGATTCGCTGGTGCTGGGCTCGACCCACCCTGGTCTGCGGTTTCTGTCGACGACGGGCGTCCCGTTGCAGGGGGTGCGATTGATCGGTGGGCGGGCCATGGTCCTGCTGGTCGCCATCGTCGCTGTCGACAGCGCGACGATCTCGGCCGCAACACCCGATTCCGGGCGCAGAGCCGTGCGTGCGCCGATCTCCTTCCGCCCGCGTCGCCTGGTGTGGACCTCGGCATCGGGCGCGACCCTCCCGACCTGGCCCCTGGATACAGCCATCCTGGCGGTCGCGGGTCCGGTGGGTCTCGATCTGCGCGGCGTCGACGGAATCTGTCTTGCCTGCGAAGGCTGGGTCCGGCTCGCGGCATCGGTGGCCGGCGTCGAATTCCTGGATCCCGCCAGCGGCGCCGTGATGGATTCGGTCCGGCTCGTGCGTGGCAGGGCCCTGGTGTCGGTCCGCGGTACCCGCGCTCTCGAAGGGGTACGTCTGACCGCCACGGCATCGTATGCGGATTCGGCCTCGCTTGGTGCCCTGGCCTTCCGCGTGAGTGGCCCCGACTCGGCCTTCTGGTTCGACGACAACGGCGACGGCTTCGTGGAGCGCGCCGTGGTGCATCTGGCCCATCCCTTGACCGCCAGCACCTCGTTGCGCGTGGCTTGGCCCGACACCGCCGCCTTCCACCAGGTTGCCCCTGCCGAGATCACGGCTTCATCCGATGGTCGGGCGCTCCAGATCCGGCTTGCCACGCCGCGCTACGGCACCGCCGCCGCTGCCTCCCCATACCTGGGGCGCTTCCAGCGCGACGGCGGATCCGTCATCGCGTTTGGAATCACCGATCGCGCCGGCCCGGTCCCGCTGCGTGCACGGCTGACCTGGGGGGCGGCCGTGGACACCTTGAAAATCGTTCCTTCCGAAACTCTGGCGCAGGCCTTTCCTCCCCTTCCCGCCACCCCCATGGTGAGTCTGGTGCAACGTTCGCCTCTGGTGGTGGGTGTGCCCCGCCAGGCCTGGATCGACAGCGCCACGGGCGAGCTGGTCCTTGTGTATCCGCGTGGAGCCTCCCCGCTGCCGGGGGATTCCGTGCGCTTTCTGTCCGACGGCACCATCGCCGACCTATTGGGAAATCCGCCCGTGGCGGGTGGTCGGGCTGTGCGCATCCTGGGCACCGAGCGCCCACCCCGGGACGCGGTGATGCACGACATCGACGGTGACGGCGCGGCCGACCGCGTGGTGCTGCGGTTCGAGTCGCCTCTGGAGTCGGCGCCGAGCTTCCGTTTCCGCTGGAGCGACATCCAGGGGGACAGCGAGGAGCGATCCGCCTCGATGCCCACGCGGACGGATTCCGGCGGGTTGGTCCTGCTGTTCGATCTTCCCCCCTTCGCGGTGGGCGCCACGGCATGTCCCGTTTCGGGCTGTCACGACTTGGGGGCCATGGTCACCACTGACGCCTCGGGCGAGATCCTGACCACGGGATTCCCGATCCGGGACGGGGTGGCCCCGGTGCTGACACGTGCCCGGCTGCGCTATGCCGCCCACGAGGGCGGTCAGGACTCCCTGTTGGTGGACTTCAGCGAGCCCCTGACCCTGCAGAACGGGGTGGGGCCCTGGATCTCCTGGCGACCGGGAGCGGGCCCAGGCCTGGAACGTCCGGTTCCGGACCAGGGGCGTGCGTTGTCTCCCGATGGCAGGACCGCGCTGTTGCTGGTGCGTTTGGACTCGGCCTTCCTGCCGGTTCCCGGCGACGAAGCCCGCATCGCCGGAGTGCCCGCCGGCGCGCTCTCGGACATCTCCGGAGTGCGGTCGGATTCCGTCACCGCTTGGGCTCCCTTCGAGTTCGGTCCACGGCCCGTACGCATCGATTTCCGGGCCGTGCCGGCGTTGCGGACCATTGGGGCCGGCCAGTTGCCCGTTCCGGGAGAGCCCGCGGTGCGCATCTTGCATCTGGATCCGGCCACGGGTGCCTGGTTGGGCGAAAACGGAATCGCCGTCCAGGACACGTCGCGTTTGTCGGGCATCCTGTTCGCGGCCAATGCGCCCCTCCTCGGAGGGGTGTACATCTACGACAATCTGGGCATCTTCGTGGCCCACCTGGATTTCGCGCCCTGGGCACAGGCATGGAGTGCGGGTGTGCCGCCGCAATTCCAAGGCGGCGACGGACGTGGGCGGGTCTGGATCGCCTGGAACGGCACGGATGCCACGGGTCGGTTTGTCGGTGATGGTGTGTATCTGCTGCGGTTGGTGGGACGCTTGGGGGGTGGGCCCGAAGCTCCCTCGGTGAATCGCCAATTCCGTCTGGGACGCAAGGTGAAACGCTGATGGGAAATGGACCAGACCACGAGGGAGGGCATCTACATTTGCCGTATGCACCTCCCGGGGTTCGGCCTCCTTGCCATTGCCCTCTGCGCTCCCATCGGCGCCGAGATTGTCCCTAACCTCCTCGATCCGAAGTTGCCCTCCTTCGCGGAGGAAACAGAGCTGGTCGACACCCTGGTCCCCACGGCCAACGAGGTGCGCGGCAATCGTTCCAGCTACGCACGCAAGGCGCGCAAGGTGGGCAAGGGGGTACGGGGTATACCCTGCATGGGGGGGGCTCCCCCCAAAGGCAAGATGGCCAAAGCGGATGGTCCGCGCCTGTTGCAGGATGGCCGCGTCACCCTCTGCGCCGATCTCCGCGAAGGGGTGCTGAAGATCCGTAGCCGGAAATCGGGATCGGACAGCATCGTCGAGTGGATTCCCGTGCGCGTCTCCGATGCCGCACGGACCTCGCTGCAGTCCGCTCGTTTCGTCTACCTCGAAGGGGAGACCATTCTCGAGTTGCAGGTGCGGGAGAGCAACGACCCCTCCGAAGGCGGCGTGTTCGAAGGCCGCAGCATGTTCCTGATCGATCCCCTGCGCGAACACTTCCTGGTGCGACTGTCCCGCAGTCGTCGGTTGGAGGGGAGCGGCGACCAGGGCAATTTCATCGAGACCTGTGAAGGTGTCGCCGAGATCCGTGCCAACCGCGTGGTGCTCGGTGGATTCGCCTGCCAGGAAGAGGCCATCGACGAAGATGAAAGCGGGGAGGTGACCACATACACCCGCTCGACGGGCCCCGATCCCGAGTTCACGTACCACTTCCGCAGCGGTCTGCTCGTTCAAGTCCCCTGAGTTGTGTCCACGCCTGTGGCGGTGGGTGTGATTGCCATTTCGTGGCAATTGCGGACATCGAGTGACAGACGGAATGGGCTCTGTTGCCGCATACTTGGTGATATGGAACGTCCGGATGCCTCCGCGGCCCCCTCGGTCTTCAGTCGCTGCTCCCTGCCCCCTTGGGCATTGGTCTCGCGCGAATTCCAGGAAAATCCCTGGCCCATCGAAATCGTCGGGGTCCGCCAATCCGAGGCGCGGTTGTTCGCGCTCCTCGACCCGTGCCCCGATCCCCAGGAGCGAGGGCGCATCTTCCACGAATATGTCTGCGAGCGATTCCTGCTGGGCCAGTGGTCGGAACACAAGGGGGACGAAGCCAAGGGGCACGACTACCTGCGGTTTTTGCGCGGCTGGGGTTTCGACAGCAACAACCGCTCGGGCGCGGTCTTGAAGGCATGGGTCGAGAGCCGCTTCGGGATCCGGGCCACCTACCACGCGGGACGGCTGCGCGATGATCCCGCCGCACGGCTGAAATACGACGAAGACCGCATGCGCGGCGAGGCCGCCACCATGGGCATCACCTCCCAGTTGGACCTCCTCTACACGTTTTGCCAGTACGAGCTGGCGCGGCGCCTGCCCGGCGAACGCTGGCTCACGCTCTACCGTGGCACCCACGACCCGGAAGAATACGCCGTGCGCGGCGGCGGGGAGGAAGGTGTGGTCGAACTGAACAACCTGAGTTCCTTCACCTCGGATCGGGAGATCGCCTGGGAGTTCGGCTCGTTCGTCTGGGAAGCCAGGGTCCCTGTCCCCAAGGTCGTGTTCTTCAGCGGCCTCCTTCCGCGAAATCTGCTGGAAGGAGAGAAGGAACACCTGGTTCTGGGTGGGGAATGTCGCGTCAAGAGGCTGGCGTGGTGACTCCACGATCCTGCCTTGGTGAGGAGCTCGTATGAGCATGTGGTGGCGTCTGTCCGGAAACAACGAACAGATCGAGCCCACCGAGATGGAACGCGTGGAGGGCGGTCTGTGGGGGCTCCTGGTCGGCGATGCCCTGGGGGTGCCCTACGAGTTCGCTCCGCCCCAGCGCATTCCGGAGCCGCGCCGCATCGAGATGGTTCCCCCCGTGGAATTCCTGCGCTCGCACCACGGGGTGCGTCCGGGCACCTGGAGCGACGACGGAGCCCAGGCGCTTTGCCTGCTCGAGTCGCTGCTGGAGCGCGGCGAGATGGATGCCGCCGATCTCATGGACAGGATTTGCCGTTGGTTCCGCGACGGCCACCTGGCGGTGGGGCGCGACGTCTTCGACGTGGGACTCCAGACCTCGGGAAGCATCTCCAAGTTCCTGAAGGGGCGTCCGGCGTTGGAGTGCGGTCGAGGCGACGAGCAGGGCAACGGCAACGGATCGCTGATGCGCGTGCTTCCGCTGGCCCTGTGGCATCGGGGGTCGGATCGCGATCTGGTGGAGGCCGCGCGCCTGCAGTCGCACCCCACCCACGCGCACCCCCGCTCGGAACTGTGCTGCGCCCTGCTGTGCCTGTGGGCCCGCCGGCTGACCCAAGCCACTCTCGACCCCTGGATGGAGGCTGTCGAGATCCTGGAGGGGATCTATCCCCCTGGCACGGCCGAGCGCCGGGAGCTTGACCTGGGTGTTCAGCCCCGGGAGGACCTGGTGCCCAAGGGGTCGGGGTATGTTGTCGACACACTCCACTCTGCCCGCTACGCCATGAACCAGCGTTCGTTCGAGGATGTGGTGAAGGCCGCTGTCGCGTTGGGCCACGACACCGATACCACCGCCTGCGTGGCGGGAGGTCTGGCGGGAATTCGGTTTGGGGTGCACGCGATCCCCAAACGCTGGCTCAAGGTCATGCGGGGCAAGGATCTGGTGGAGCCGCTTCTGGAGGGGCTCCGAGGGCACTTGCGCAGGGCGAGTTAGGTTTCCGGCACGCACAGCAGGGAGGCCGCCGATGGTCGGGGAAGAGTCGGAAACGCTCGAGTTCAAAGCCTCGTTCGCTGAGTGGAAGGAGGCAATCCAGAGTCTCGCCGCCTTCGCCAATGCGCGTGGCGGGCGGGTGCTGTTCGGAATCGACGATGCTGGCCATACGACGGGTCTTCGTTGGGGCAAGTCGGCGATCGAGGACTTCCTCAACAAGGTGCGGCAGAACACCGACCCGGTCCTCTATCCTTCGGTCACGGTGCGAACCTTCGGGCTCGATTCGTACGTCGAGGTCCTGGTGGAAGAGGGCGGCACCAAACCCGTGTTCGCGTTCGATCGCGCTTGGGTGCGGGTGGGGAAGACCACGCAGAAACTGTCCGCAACCGCGGTGCGCCAGATGGTGTTGCGACACGGTCCGGGCCATTTCGACGAGAGTCCGGTGCCCTTGTCCCGGCGCGAATTCCGAACCTCGCACCTGTTGGCTCGTCGTCCCGAACTGTCCCCGCTACTGGACAACGGAGCATTCTGGAGGAAGAACCATCCAACCGCGGCCCTGTATCTGGCCCTCTGCGAACGCAATGCCCTGTTCGATCAGGCGAACATCCAGGCAGGCTTGTTCAAGGGGGACAATACGGCGACTTTCCTGGACATGAAGATGTTCGAGGCGCCGCTCTTGTTGGCCTTGGACGATGTCATGGGGTTCGTGCAGAAGCATCTCACGATGCGCGTGGTGCTCGACGGCTCGCCACGACGCAAGGAGGTCTGGTCGGCGCCTCTCGATGCGGTTCGCGAGGCGCTCATCAACGCCGTTGTGCATCGCGACTACGAGGACCCCGGACATGTCCAAGTCCGCATCTTCGCCGACAGACTGGAAATCTGGAGTCCGGGGCTGCTGGCTGTCGGCATGGATCTGGAGCAACTGGGCAAAACGGGGCGCTCCCATCCTCGCAACCGGTTGCTCGCTCATGTCATGCGGGTGGCCGGGGTGATCGAATCCTTTGGGACGGGTTTCCAGAGAATGGTGCAGGCTTGCCGATCCGCGGGCACTCCAGAGCCTCGCTACCAGGAAGTTGCGGGGGCATTCGTGGTCTGCTTCCCGTTCTCGGAGGCGCCAGTCACCCCTCCAGTCACCCCTCCAGTCACCCCTCCAGTCAACCCTCCAGTCAACCCTCCAGTCACCCCTCCAGTCGATGCGTTGCTGGCGGTGATGGGGGAGGGAGCCTCTACGCGCGAGGAAATGATGGCGCGCATGGGCCTGGCCGACAAGGGGCACTTCCTCAAGGCGTACCTGGATCCGGCTTTGCATGCAGGGGTGATCGAGCGGACCATCCCTGGCAAGCCGAACAGTCGCCTGCAGAGATACCGGCGCGCGTGACCCATCGGCCGGTGGTCGGTGGTCGAGACCAGCGCGTGGGTCTCGACAAGCTTGACCACCGAAGGCTTGGCCGCCGCGCGGCCCTTCAGCCCAGGCGGCGTACCAGGAAGGCCCAGGGGCCGGGATCGGACTCGAGATCCATCCGGCAGTTCTCCAGGCCGGAGTGCAGCAGCAGAACGGATTCTGTCCGGTGGTTCTCGAGTCCGCGGGCGATCACGGGGTGGACGCCGGACGGGGTGAGCAGGTCCAGCGGTTCACCCTCGCGGATGCGGTTGCGCACCGAAAGGCGGGCGCGGCCGCTCTCCCAGTCGCGCACCTGGGCCACGACCTCGGCCTGCAACGGCGCGTCGCGGCCCTTGTCGAGGATCTGGGGTAGGGGGTCGGAGGATGTGTAGAACCCGGAGGTCCACCCGCGGCTGTCGGTGCAGGCCAGGGCGTCGAATGCCGCGTCCGGAACGGCTTCGCCACGGGCAAGCGCGTCCAGTCCCAGCCGATAGGCGCGTGTGCTCTGGGCCAGGTAGTAGGACGACCGGGTGCGCCCCTCGATCTTCAGGGAATGGATGCCGGAAGCCACCACCTGGTCGAGGATGGGCAGGGCCCGCAGGTCGCGTGCATTGAACAGGTAGGTGCCGTGTTCGTCTTCCTCGACCCGCATGGATTCCCCCTCGGGCAGATCCTTGGATGTGGCGGTCAGTGTGTACGGAAAACGACAGGCGTTGTTGCAGTTGCCCTGGTTGGGGTCGCGGTGCTCCATCCAGTTGGAAATCATGCAGCGCCCGCTCTGCGCCATGCAGACGCTGCCGTGCACAAACACCTCCAACTCCAGGTCGGGGACCTTCTCGCGGATCTCGACGATTTCCCGCAGCTTCAGTTCGCGGGCCAAGATGACCCGTTTGACCCCCAGGTCGCGCCAGAAGGCGCAGGTGATCCAGTTCACCGCGTGGGCCTGCACCGACAGGTGGATGGTCTGGTGCGGGAATTCGCGCCGGACCCAGGCGATCATGCCGGGATCGGCCATGATGAGGGCGTCGGGCCCGGTGGCGACGATCTCGGACAACGCTTTCTGGAAGGGGGCGACCTTGGCGTTGTGGGGGAACAGGTTGGATGCCACGAAGAACCGTTTGCCCAGCGTGTGCGCTTCGGCCACCGCTTCCTGGATGTGGGCCACCGACCGGAAGCCGTTTTCGCGTCCGCGCAAGGAGAATGCGGGCTGACCGGCGTAGACCGCGTCGGCCCCGTAGGCGAAGGCGATCCGCATGCGCTCGAGGTCGCCGGCGGGGGAGAGGAGTTCAATCATGTTCAGAGCTTTCCCTCCATGCGAAGTGCCCAGCGCGGGGGCGTTCGCGAGCGTTCCGGATCGGAGACGCCCCACGGCAAGGTGGTGGCTGCGCGCAGGGTGGTGTACCGGAAGGAGAGGGCGGCGTCCATGGACCACTCCAGGGAGCGATCAATTCCGCCCTCGAGAAATGCCTTCCGTGTGACGTTGTTGTCGGACAGCGTGTCTTGCCAGCGCGAGCCGGAATCTCGGCCCTTCCACACCGCGGCGAGCATGGAGCCAACACTCAGCCAGCGCCATTGCGCATAGGCGCGCGAGGAGGACGAGAATGAATTGGGGCCACGGGGGTTGCCCAGCAGATTTCCCTGGTGGGCGGCCTGCACGGTCGACCACTGGTAATGGGTGTAGACCCATGGCTCGACCCGGGAAGCCTCGAGGACCAATCCGCCGCGCGCTTCGGGAAACGGTTCCGTCGTGACATGCGTTCCAACTGTCCAGGCCCAGCGGTTCTTCCAGAGATCGTTGAACAGGCTGGTCGGCTCGGAAAGGTCGTCGATCAGGAATTCGCCGTAGAGCCTCCATCCACGCCGGGGGCGCAGGTCCAGGTCGAAGGCCAATTCGCCGTTGTTGCGGTCCTCGATGGTCTGCCCCTTCTCCATGAATAACGGCACGAAGGGGAGAAAGGCGAGGGGTTCCTGCTGGTCGTGCAACAGCAACAGCTCGCTGACGCCGACGCAGATCCAGGGGCGCGGGGTCCATTCGTAGCGGTGCCCGTACAGGATGCGTTTGGTGCTGTCCTTTCGGAAAATTCCACCGGTGCCATCAGAAGCCAATGCCGCCCAAAGACTGCGAACCTGGAAACTCCCCAGCGTGATCGTCCAGTCCAGATAGGGGTATGGGGTGGTCCATTGGCCGAGCACCAGCGGATGGTCGTAGGTCGGACCCCAGTGTTGGCGCCCGCGCCCCCCCGATATACGGCCCAACCCGGATTCCCAAACGGCTTGGGCCTCGAAACGGGAGAACGAGGTGTAGGTCGCCCGGGAATCGGCTCCTTCCTCCTGCATCTCGATGAATTGCCCGTCCGTGGAGTAGGGGTGGGGTGTCTGCCGCAAGCTGTGTATGCGTGCGTCGACCCGGAAGGATAGGTCTTGAGTGGAGCCTTGGGCGATCCCACCGATGTCGACTCCAGTGGATTGCTTGGAGCCGGAGCCCTCAGCGGATATCCCGGCCAGGCAACTCAGGGAAATGCGGTGGTCGGTCGAGGAATCTCCCAGTGAAAGGCAGCCCCCGGCAGGGATTTCACTGGGGGATGGGTTCGTGTGCTGCAGAATCCGCGTGGAGTCGGTCGTTTGCAGGTGTCGGAGCACGAGCAGGTCGGGAATCGCTGCGTTCCAGGGGCCGTATCCGTCCTCCATCACGAGTCCCGGCAGCGGGTACGACGAGGCGGAGCCGAAGGAGAGCAGCAGGAGCGTCGCGATTTCGAAAGTACAACGATGCATGGCTGGAGAAAGTACCTCGAGGGAAAGCGAAGAATTACCTTGGCTCGACTCATGCCAATCCCTAAAGTCCTTCCTGCGGCCCGTTGCCGACGGTTTGTCGTTCTCTTCTTCGTTTGTGCACTCGCGACCTCTCCCACGGCGGGTGCATCGGTCAGTCTGCCGGGGGATATGAGCATCGAACAAGCTCGCGCCTTGGCCGGACAGCAAGGCGTGACCCTCCCCACGCAGAACGTCGGATCGGGATCCCCGTCGGCGGCGACCCGAGTCGTCGACACGGCGGGAATGATCGATGCCAAGGAAGGGAGTGTCGCTCCCAGAGTATCCGGAACACCTTCGTCGGAGGTCGAAGCCAAGCCCAAAACCCTTGTGCGATGGGGGCAGGGAATGTTTCGAGACGCGGACCCCAGCCTGTTCGCCTCCCATGTCGGAGCGGTGGGTGGCAACTACCAGTTGGGGCCGGGCGACCAGATCATCCTCACGGTCTGGGGAGAAAAAGAAGCTCGCTACGATCTGGTCCTCGATCGGGATGGGCAGGTGCGTCTCGAACTCGTCGGTGCCATCAGCCTGAATGGCCAGACCTTGCGCAGTGCCGAGGAGCTTCTTCGCAAGAGACTGGCCAAGGTGTATTCGGGGATGAATTCCGGAGCCACCCAGATGGATTTGACAATGGGCAAGCTCAAGCAAGTACGCGTCTTCGTGGTCGGCGATGTCGAGCGCCCGGGATCCTACCTGCTTTCGGGTAACACATCTGTCTTCGCCGCGCTGTACCAGGCTCGGGGGCTCACTGATCTGGGCTCGGAGCGGAGCATTCTCCTGGTTCGGGGAGGCAGGGAGATTCGCATCGACCTCTACGATTATCTCGCCCGCGGCAAGCGACCAGCCCAGGACGTCCTGCAGGACGGCGACGTCATTCGCGTCCCCCGGGTGGGGAAGCTTGTGCAAATCACGGGGGATGTCGGACGACCCGGGAAATACGAGCTCGTGGCGGAGGAAGGCGCCAAGGCTTTGCTGCAATACGCCGGAGGAGCCAACGCCACCACGGCCAGCACGAACATGGTGGCCACGAGGGTCTTCCCCAACGGTCGACGCGAGGCCGTCGTCCTTCCTAGTCCGCTTGCCGTGATCCAAGGTGCCGATGCGGCACTTTCCGACCTCGACAGCATCCAGGTGTTCGCGGGAGTCGACGAAGCGGAGGCCTCAGTTGTGGTGAAGGGGTTGGTGCGGTACCCCGGAACGTACCCGTGGGTTGCCGGATTCACGGTGACGGAACTTGTGAAGTTGGCTGGCGGAGCTCTCCCCACGGCTTTTACCCCGCGTGCCTTGGTGACTCGCCCCCTGCCCGATGGCTCCAGTCGACAATTCCGGTTCGATTTGCGTGATTCCACCTCTGCATTCGTCCTTTCCGCAAGCGACCAGGTCGAAATCTTCGACGTTCGGGATCTGACCTTCCGAAGGACTGTTCGGATCAGCGGGGCAGTGGTCCGCCCCGATGTCTACGAATGGCGTGAGGGAATGACCGCCAAGGATCTCATCCTGCAGGCGGGAGGATTCCGGCCGGATGCGGAGTTCGGGAAGGTCCGCGTGGAGCTCCCGTTGAAGGGTAGCCGGGGGGCTAGCGAGGAACTGCTCGACCTGGATTCTTCCTTGTCCCTGGCCAGTGCGGATCGCCCCTTGGTGCCGGATGCCCACCTCTCGATTCCGGTGAATCCCAGGTACAGCCGCATGGAACTCGTCGAAGTGCGCGGATGGGTGGCCCACCCGGGAAGCTACGCGTTGCGTCGGACAGACGAACGACTCTCCGAGGTGTTGGCTCGCGCGGGGGGAATCCAGCCCGAGGGGTATGCGAGCGGTTCCCGCCTGCTTCGCTCGGAGGGCAACGTCGGGCGCATCCAGGTGAAGTTCGTCGAAGCCTTGAAATCCCCTGGATCTCGGCACGATCTCGTGCTACGCGGAGGCGATACCATCCTGGTTCCCAAACAGCCGGCCACCGTGGCCGTTCGAGGCCGGGTGAACAATCCGGGCAACATCATCTGGACCGAAGGCAAGAGTTGGAAGTGGTACGTGCAGCAGGCTGGAGGACTTGCCGACAGCGCCTACGAAGATGGGATCTACGTGGAATTCGCCGATGGATGGGTGGAGACCAACGATGGGGGCATCTCGCGCAAACCCGATGCTGGCGCACAGATATCGGTCCCGCAACGAGCTCCGCCGGAGCCTTTCACCTGGAAGTCGGTCTTCGAGGGCACCAACATGGTTCTGGGAACCGTGATCGCCGGCCTGACCATCCTGGTCCTTCTCAACACCACC
>JAMIIV010000162.1:0-18032 GCA_035913415.1 Fibrobacteria bacterium
CAGCGAAGAAGCCATCGCCAACCTCGCCCATCTGGTGGAGAGCATCCGCGATTCTTCCCTGGGACTGCGCATGGTCCCGGTGGGCGAGGTCTTCAACCGCTTCCCCCGGGTGATCCGCGATCTGTCCAAGGAGCTGGGCAAGGAGGTCGCCGTCGAGATCACGGGCGCCGAGACCGAACTCGACAAGTCCATGATCGACAAGCTCGGCGATCCCCTCACCCACATCGTGCGCAACGCCATGGACCACGGCATCGAAAGCCGCGAGGTCCGCCTGGCGGCGGGCAAACCCGCCGAGGGGACCATCCGTTTCCACGCCTACCACGAGACGGGAAGCATCGTGATCGAGGTCTCCGACGACGGCGGAGGAATCCGCCGCTCGAAGGTGCTGGCACGCGCCATCGAACGGGGCCTGGTCACTCCCGGACAAGAATTGTCCGACCGCGAGATCCTCCATCTGGTCTTCGAGCCCGGATTCTCCACCGCCGAAGCGGTCACGAACCTTTCCGGTCGCGGCGTGGGCATGGACGTGGTGAAGAAGTCCATCGAAAGCCTGCGCGGCGAGATCGAATTGGACAGCGAAGAAGGCGTGGGATCGGTCCTGCGCATGCGGATGCCGCTCACCCTGGCGATCATCGACGGTTTCCTGGTGGGTGTGGACCACCACTCCTACGTGGTCCCCCTGGACATGGTGGTCGAATGCGCCGACCTTCCCACCGCCAGCGGGCCGGCGGCACGGGCACGCTCCCTGGCCAACCTGCGCGGGGAACCCCTGCCCTTGGTGCACCTGCGCGAACAGTTCTCGCTGCCGGGATCTCCCCCTGCGCGCCAGAACATCCTGGTCGTCGAATACGGCGGCCGTCGCGCCGGGTTGGTGGTCGATCGCCTCGTCGGCGAATTCCAGACGGTCATCAAGCCGCTCTCGCGCCTGTTCTCCGGATTGCGCGGCATCGGCGGCTCCACGATCCTGGGCACCGGCGAGGTGGCGCTCATCCTCGACATTCCCGCCCTTGTGACCCGGTTGGAACACGCCGACAGCCGTGGCCCCACCCTAGACCGTCTCGCCTCGCCCCTCCTCGAAGGAGCCTCCGCATGAGTTCCCTGCCCGTCGCCGCCCGGCGTTCCCGCCATCGCGAAGCGGAAGCCGAGGCCAAGCAGTACCTGACCTTCACGCTGGGCGACGAAACCTTCGCCGTGGCCATCGGCAAGGTCCGCGAGATCGTGGAGTTCCACTCCCTCACGGAGATCCCCCTGATGCCCTCCTTCCTGCGCGGGGTCACCAACCTGCGCGGCGCGGTGATCCCCGTGGTCGACCTCCTCTCGCGGTTCGGCAAGGGGACCACGGTCACCGGCCACCGCACCTGCATCGTCATCGTGGAGGTCGAGCACGACGACACCTTCCACCCGCTGGGAATCCTCGTGAACGCCGTCAACGAGGTGCTTCCGGTGGAAGAGTCCCGCATCGAGGCCCGCCCCACCTTCGGGACCCGCATCCGCCACGACTTCGTCGAAGCCCTCCTGAACCTGGGCGATCGTTTCGTCATCGCGCTCGACGTGCAGCAGACCCTGTCGGTGGACGAGATGTCCACGCTGGCCTCGCACTGGAGCGGGACCGAATCCGCACCGATCATCTGACCTCCAACATTCCGATCCATCGAACCACCCGCACCAGGATCCTTCCATGAACGCATTCTCCAATATGAAGCTCGGACAGAAACTGCTCCTGGCCTTCCTGTCCTGCGCGGCCCTGACCGTGGCCGTCGGCTCGTACGGATTCGTACAGATCCAGCGGCTGCGCACCCACCTGCACGAGACCTACCAGACCAATCTCCAGGGCATCCGGCTGCTGGGCGAAGTGACCGTGCGCCAGGGGGCGCACGCCCGTGCCTTGGCGCGGCTTCCCATGATGACCGATGTCGAGGAGATCTCGACGACGGTGGATCGCGCCTCCAAGCACATGGACAAACTCGAGGCCGCGCTCAAGCAGTTTCGCACGCTGCCCATGACCCCGCAGGCGGCGGAACTCGACGGGAAGATCGACGGGCAGCTCGAGGCCTACATGCGGGTCTCGGACTCGGCCAAGCAGTTCGCCCTGCTGGGAGACCGCGAGCCTTCGGCGATCCTGAGCAATGGAGGCGTCCGCAAGGCCTCCGACGAACTGGGCAAGACGCTCCAGGCCCTATCCGACATGAACGACAGCCTGGCCGGTCAGCGCAACGCCGATGCCGACGCCGCGGGCAAACGCGCCACATGGTTCATGGCCTCGATGCTGACCCTCGCCTGCCTGCTGGCGGTGGCGATGGGGTTGCTGGTCACGCGCGGCATCGTGCGGCAACTGGGAGGGGAGCCGGCCTACGCCGCCGAACTCATGCGATCCATCGGCAGCGGCGACTTCACCCGCGAGGTGAAACTGCAACCGGGCGACGCCACCAGTTTGCTGGCCGATCTGGATCGGACCATCCGCAGCCTGCTCCAGAAGTTGGGAGGCACCCCCGACCAGGCCGTCACGGCCGTCCAGAAAATCGCCGCAGGCGATCTGACCACGGAGATCGAGCTGCGCGCCGGCGACAAGACCAGCCTGTTGCACTCCCTGGCCCAGATGACCACCACCCTGGGCGATGTGGTCGACCGCATCCGCGACTCCTCCGACAGCCTCGCCTCGGCTTCCGAAGAGATCTCCTCGTCGGCGCAGTCCCTGTCGCAGAGCGCGTCGGAACAGGCGGCCAGTGTCGAGCAGACATCGGCCTCCGTCGAGGAGATTTCCTCCACGGTGGCCCAGAACGCCGAAAACGCCAAGGTGACCGACGACATCGCCTCGCGATCGGCTTCCCACGCCCGGGACAGCGGCGACGCCGTCAAGCAGACCGTGGTGGCCATGCGCCAGATCGCCGGCAAGATCGGGATCATCGACGACATCGCCTACCAGACCAACCTGCTGGCCCTCAACGCCGCGATCGAGGCCGCACGCGCCGGCGAACACGGCAAGGGCTTCGCGGTGGTGGCCGCCGAGGTCCGCAAACTGGCCGAACGCTCGCAGGTGGCCGCGCAGGAGATCGGCGCCGTCGCCACGGATTCGGTGAACCTGTCCGAACAGGCGGGCAAGCTGCTCGACGAGCTGGTCCCCTCCATCCGCCGCACCGCGGACCTGGTCCAGGAGATCAGCGCCGCCTCGCGCGAGCAGACCACGGGACTCGAACAGATCAACGTCTCGATCGGACAACTTTCGTCCACAACCCAGTCGACCGCCTCGGCCTCCGAGCAGTTGTCCTCCACCTCCGAGGAGATGAGTTCGCAGGCCATGCGCCTGCAGGATCTGGTACGGTGGTTCCGCACCCCCGGCGACGACGCCCCCGCCCCGACTCCGGTGGTCGCCTCGCGTTCCCCCAGGCCCGATCGCCGGACGGAGACGCGCAAGTCCGGACGCGGCGGCGCGCGAAACCCGGGACTGACGCCGGAAGAGGAAGCCGGATTCCGTCCGTTCTGAGACCCGATCCATGGCCCCCACGCTCCCGCCCCCCCAGGAACAGGGCGGCCGACAGCCCCCCGACCTGTCGGTCGCGGATTTCCAGGGGTTCAAGAAGCTGTTCCTGGAACTGATCGGGATCCACCTCGCCGACACCAAGCGCCAACTGGTCTTTTCCCGGCTCTCGCGAAGACTGGCACCCTTGGGACTGGGCAGTTTCCAGGACTACCTGAAACTGCTGCGCACCGGCAAGGACCAGGCGGAGATCCAGCGCGCGGTGAACCTGATCACCACCAACGAGACCTGGTTCTTCCGCGAGCCGGAACATTTCCGTCTCCTGACCACGGAGATGCTGCCCTCGGCCAGGTCCGAACCCGTCCGGGTGTGGTGCGGAGCGGCGTCCACCGGCGAAGAACCCTACAGTCTGGCGATGGTGCTCCACGAGACCCTCGGCCCGAACGGGTGGTCGCTGGTGGCCACCGACATCAACGACGAAGTCCTGGCGGTTGCCAAGGCGGGCCTCTACCCGATGGAGCGAGCCCGCACCATTCCGGAGGCGCTCCTCAAGCAGTTCTGCCTCCGCGGCACCGGCGACCGCGAAGGCTCGATGCTGATCCAGGAGAGCCTGCGGCGATGCGTCCACTTCCGGCGCATGAACCTCCTGGCGATCGATCGCGACCTGGTCGACCTCGACATCGTCTTCCTCCGCAACGTCCTGATCTATTTCGACGCGCCCGAACGCCAGAAAATCCTCTGCGAAGTGGTGCGCCGCCTGCGCGTCGGGGGATTGCTCGTCCTGGGGCATTCCGAATCGGTGGTGGGACTCCAGTTGCCGCCGCTGCAAGTGCTTCGCCCCTCCGTCTACCGCCGGACCAACCCCTCGGCGATCCTCCGTCCCGGGAGTTCCCGATGCCCGTCTCGATCCTGATCGTCGACGATTCCGCGGTGGTCCGACAGGTCCTGTCCGACGAGATCGGTCACCACCCCGACCTGGCGGTCATGGCCACCGCACCCGATCCTCTCTTCGCGTTCGAAAAGATGAAGTCACGCTGGCCCGACGTCATCGTACTGGATGTCGAGATGCCTCGCATGGACGGACTCACCTTCCTGCAGAAGGTGATGAGCACCCGACCCACCCCGGTGATCATCTGCTCGTCCCTGGCCGGCGAGGGTACCGATGTCGCCCTGCGGGCGCTTTCGGCCGGCGCCTTCGCGATCGTCGAAAAACCGAAGATCGGGGTGAAGGACTTCCTGCGGGACAGCTCCGAGAATCTCATCGCCACCATCCGCGCCGCCGCAGGTGCGAAGGTGGAGCGCATGAAGCCGACTCCCAGGTACCCCGACACGCCCTCGGACCACGCACCCGCCCCCAAACTTTCCGCCGACCACGTGCTGGCAGCCCCCGGCCCGAACCTCAACGTGCCCATGACCGAGCGCATCGTCGCGATCGGCTGTTCCACCGGGGGCACACAAGCCTTGGAGCAGGTGCTCACGGCCCTGCCGCGGACCTGCCCGGGGATCGTCGTGGTCCAGCACATGCCGGCGGCATTCACGTCCAGCTTCGCCCAGCGCCTGGACCGGATGAGCCAGATCGAGGTCAAGGAAGCCCGGACCGACGACCGCATCCTGCCCGGGCGCGCCCTGATCGCCCCCGGAGGCAAACACCTTCTGGTGACCCGTTCGGGTGCCCAGTACCGGGTGGAAGTGAAGGACGGCCCGTTGATCAGCCGCCACCGCCCCTCGGTCGACGTCCTCTTCCGTTCCGTCGCCAAGGCCGCGGGCAAGAACGCGACAGGGTTCATCATGACCGGCATGGGCGACGACGGCGCCCACGGGATGCGCGAGATGTTCGACGCCGGTTCGCGCTGCTACGCCCAGGACGAGGCTTCGTGCATCGTGTTCGGCATGCCCAAGGAAGCGATCAAGTTGGGTGGGGTCCATCAGACCCTCGGACTGGATCGCATCGCGGCCACCATCGAAGGCATCTACGCCGCGCAATACGGAACCCGATGACCAAAAAGCTATTCTGAGCGCGATGCGGACCTCCCACGGGCTTGTCGCGTTCTTCCTCGCCTTGGGGCTGGTTGCGGGTGCCTTCCTGGCCCGGCGCGCCCCCCCCGCGCCCAGCCCCACGACCGCGCCGGGAATCGAAGGCATCATTCCGTCGAATCCCACCGGAGGAGCCGTGTGGGATTCGGGTCTCGCGCAGTGGAACATGGGCAGGTTCCACGAGGCGTGTTCGTCCTTCGCGCGGGGCGAAAGCTCCCACCCCCGGGATGCCGCCTGGCCCCAGGCGCTGGCGACATGCCTGGCCGCCCGCGGCCTCCACAGAGAGGCGCTGGAGGCCCTGGGTCGCTGCCGCGCCATCGCGCCCCTGTCGCACGAGGCCCAAGAGGCTCTCCGACGTTCGCGCCTGGAAGTGGGTTTCGCCGACGCGGGGCAGGCCAACCCGTGGTCGGCCCGCCAGCTCGCCGACGCGATCCTGCTGGATTTCCCCGGAGACTCCATGGCGCTTCTGCTGCAGGGCTACGCCTGGGCCATGGAGGGAGCCATCCCCATGGCCGAACAAGCGCTGGGAACCCTGGTCACCCGCCATCCCGGGCACACCCAAGCCTATCCTTTGCTGGTCCAGTGCGCCTTCCGACGCGGCGACGCCACCGAGGCCACCCGGTGGATCGACTCCCTCGAGAGACGCGACCCGGATTTTCCGGGCCTGGCCCTGTGGCGCGAACAAGCGACGCAACTGCGGTCGGGCCGGGGCGCCTTCAGTTCCCGGCTGCGGGTCACCTGCGACGGATCCTGTCCACTCGGGGCCGAGCGGGAGGTCCTCGACGCCGCCGAACGCGCCTGGACCGCGCTGGGGCACGACCTGGGAAGAGCTCCCACCTCCCCGGTCTCGATCCGCATCGTTCCTGCCGGTGCCATGCCCGCCGAATGGGCCGAGGCCGTCTTCGATGGCCAGATCCGCCTGCCCACCTCGGCCGCGGAGTCGCCCGAGCGACGCGACCCGATTCTGCGACACGAACTGTCCCACGCGTTCCTGGTCGATTTCTCCGGAGGCCGCATCCCCCTGTGGATGAACGAGGGTTTGGCGCAGTGGCTCGAAGGCCGGCGTCCTTCGGCGCTGCCCGACGCCCGCTCCGCCGCTTGGCTCGACCAGATCGCCGCCCGCCGGTCGCTCATGGATCTCGACGCGGACGACGCGAGCCTGGCTTACGCGTGGTCGCTGGCCGTGACCTCCGAGATGATGGAGCTGCACGGCTCCACGACCCTGCTGCGCTACCTCGACCTGCTCGCGGGCGGCACCCCCGAGCCGGAAGCGTTCCGGATGGTCTTCGGGCGCACCTACGAAAACCTGTCCGCCCGGATCCGCGAACGCATGTGAGCCGGGAACCGAGGTCGAGGCTTGCGTTTCTTCCTACGTTTCATTCCTGCAGGACTCGTTGCCCCGGTCCGCAGACCCACCATGCATTCAGGAGTATCCACCGTGCGATTCCCTTCGATCCTGGCCATCGTCGCCCTCGCCACCGCCTGCACGGACGCCGACTCCGCTCCGGCCAAGGCACCCAAGTCCGCCCCCACCCCCGCCGTGGTCACAGCACCCGCGGCGGCTCCTGCGCCGGCACCGGCCGCCGCCGTGGAGGCGACCGCGCGTCCCACGAAGATGGAATACGCCATGCCGTTGGCGCCGTTGAAGCAGCCCGACCTCAACTTCAGCCTCTACCGCAACCGCTGGACCCTCGTGTACTACTTCTCCCCCACCTGCGGCCACTGCCAGCACGGCTGGCCTTGGGTCCAGAAAATGCGCGCCACCTACGAGAAGAAGGGCTTGGCCGTGGTCGCGATCGCCTCGGGATCGGCATCCCCCGACGATCTCCAGATGTTCGACACCGACTTCAAACTCGATGTCCCCGCTTTCCAGGACAAGATGCGCAGCTTCCAGAACGCCTACGGCGCCGGCTCCGTCCCGATGATCATGCTCGTCAAGCCCGACGCCTCGTTCCAGACCTGGGTGGGCTCCAACGACTCGCTCAAAAACGCGGTCGAGGCTCTCGTCAAGTCCGGTTTGCACATCAAGTAGGTTCCCATGAGCGATCACGCACTGTGGTCCGATCTGCTCGCCCGGTTGACCGGGCTGGGTAGGGCGGACCATGTCGCCGAGTGGCTGGCGAAGATCCCGCTGCTGGACGGGCTCCCGCGTCGTCACCGCAAACACCTCGCGCGCATGCTGCATCGGCGCGTGTACGATCCCGGCGAGCCCGTGTTCCGACAGGGCGACATCGGATCCGGCATGTACCTGATCTACAAGGGCAAGGTCCGGATCGTCTCCGAAATGGAATCCCGAGGAGAGGTGCAACTGGCGGTCCTGCAACAGGACGAGTGTTTCGGGGAGCTTTCCCTGCTGGACCACGCCCCCCGCTCGGCCTCGGCCCTGGCCTCCGAGCAGACCATTCTCTACGGCCTGTTCGAAGGCGACCTCGACCAGCTCGAGCGCACACGTCCCCAGGTCGCGACGCGCCTGTTGCGCAACATCGGCCTGTCCACGGCCTTGCGCCTGCGCCAGACCAACGACCGGTTGCGGGAGCTCGAAGAGAGCCCCCGGCTCCCCCTCTGAGCCCATGATCCACCTGGCGGGCAAGAACGCGCCTCTGGGCGACCGCATCCTGGCCGGAGCATGGGTGCTGATCGTGATGGGCGTGGTGGCGGGTCTGGCCTGGTCGGCCTGGTTGCTCCTGGTCCCGCTGCTGGCGGGGTACCTTCTCTCCACCATCCTCTCGCCGTTGGTCGAACTCCTCGATCGCCATGGCGTTCCGCGCACGCTCGGCGGCGCGGCCGTGGTCTTCGGCATGCTTGCCACGGCCTTCCTCGTGGCCTGGGTCGCGGCACCGGCCCTCTTCGATCAGATCGCCAATTTCCAGAGCCACAGCCTCGAATACCTCGCCAGCATGGAGCGGCGCCTGCAAGGGCTGATGGACGTCCTGGCCCGCCTGATTCCGCCCGCGGAACTGGTTCGCACCCGCGCCGACCTCGTGCGTTCGCTGGGCAACCACGGCAGCCCCTTCGACTCCTTCCAGGACCTGTTCTCGGTGTTGCCTCTGCTCGAGAACATCCTGCTCACCCTCGTGGTGACCTACTTCCTGCTGACCAAAGGCATGGAGATCCGAGCCGCCTTCGTCGACCTGATCCCCAACCGCTACTTCGAGATGACACTGCGACTGCTCTATCGCATCCAGCGCCAGACCTCCGACTACATCCGGGGACAAAGCCTCGATTCGCTGGCCAACGCAGCCCTGATCTCCCTGGCGCTGTGGATCCTGGACGTGCCGTATTCGCTCCTGATCGGGGTCTTCGCGGGCCTGGCCAATGTCGTGCCCGTGCTCGGTCCCGTGGCGGGAGGCGTGCCTGCCGTGGGGCTGGCCCTGCTGGGCGCCACGGACACCCCCTGGTGGGTGATCGCCATCGTGCTGTTCGCCATCCACATGATCGACAATCTGCTGATCTACCCCACCACCGTCGGCGGCTCGCTGGCCCTCCCCGCCTGGGTCGTGATCCTGGGCATCGCCTTGGGCAGCCACATCGGCGGCATCGTGGGAATGCTGGTCGCGGTGCCCGTGTTGGGACTCACCCGCGGATTCCTGCTGGAGTTGCACGACTCCCTCAAAGGCTTTCGCATCGTTTGAGCCTGGCTCCCGCGATCGCGGGGGATGCGATTGTCCGCTGAATCGCTTGATGCCTGAGGCTTTTGTCCGACCGACGGCGCACTTGGCGGGTGCGGGGGAGGGAGGCACAAGACGCAGGCGCGAGCGAGGCGGCGGGCAGCGCGCCCATCGCGGTCGCGGGAGCCAGGCTGATGCCTGTCTCGGGGCGCTCGCTTGCGTCTCGGATCACTCGGCGTACCGAACACGTGCGCCGTCGTCGTCCTCGGGCGCGGCGCGAGCATCCCCGAGTCCGGGCATCAGATTCCCGGACTCGGGGAGCGGCAGGCTCAGGACCACTCGGCGTACCGAACGCGTACGCCGAGTGGTCCGAGAGGTCAGGGGACGGCGACCAGCTTCGTGGCCAGGAACCCGGGGGCGGAAACGCGCACCATCAGGGTTCCCGAGACGCGGGACGGAAGAGACATTTCCTGTCCTTCGACCAGCGTGGTGCGGGCCAGGATCCTGCCCGCGAGATCGGCGACCACGACATCGGCCGCTCCCGACCAGCCGGACAGGGCCAGGCGTCCGGGAGTGCAGATGCAACGCAGTCCGGGAAGCACCGAACGGGGCCGCGGCGCGATGGATGCGGAAGTGGGGAGCTGCACCTGGGAGCCCGCCATGTAGGTCGACATGCTGTTGACGAACCAGCCGCCGTCCAGGTCGTTTTCGTAGTTCACGCAATCGGCGTTGCCGGCGCCGAACAGGATTCCCGCGAACCCGCCGTCGATCCACCACTGGGGATGGGCCAGGTAGGTCTCGGCGGCGTCGTCCTTCCACTTGTCCACGTTGGACATGTTGCCTTCGGACACCTGCCACCCGCAGATGGGCAAGCCCGTCTTGGTGGCGATGGTGCGCGTCCACAGGAAATACTTGGCGTAGTTGGTGGAATCCCACAGTCAGTCCTCGTTGGGAGGCTTGTGACCCGCGTCGTGGTCGGACTTCTCCACGAACACCACGTCACCCAGACCTTCCTTCCCGAATCCCGACAGGAACCGTCCGATCACGGATCCCGAGATGTAGTGGGACTCCTTGCGGCCCTGTCCCACCTGCCCGGGGATGCTCACGCCCCAATGGTTGGGCATGTGCCCGACGATCACGCCGTTGGGAAGCTTCTGCCGAGCGCGCGCCACGATGTACTTGGCCCACCCCACCATATTGGGCTCCCAGGTCTTGCCGGAGAGGCTGTTGGCCTTGCCCATCGCCACCGGGATCGTGGAGGGATCGTCGACCGGAGTTCCCGTCGCTCCTCCCGGTCCGCGCATCAGGAATCCGTACATGTCGGGTTCGACGATGATCATGTAGTCGGATTGGCCCGCCATGGCCAACTGGTCCAGGACCCACTCGTAGCGATCGAAGTAGTCGGTCATGTAGGTCTCGCTGGCGAGGTTGGTGGTCACCGGCCCCCAACCTTCGCCCACCTTGCCCAGGTTGTACCACACGATGGCGGTCTTCACCCCCAGGGTGTCGGAGTGCATGGCGTAGTCGTACAGGTACCCTTTGCCGCTGCGCGTGTAGTACTTGCGGGTCTCGGGCATCATGTACTGGTAGCGGTAGACCATTCCCGCCTGCTGGGCCTTGGTGCTCTTGCCCACTTCCCGGTTGTCGAACGAGCCGAGCAGGAAGTTGCGGCCCCAGTTGGCGGGGCGGGGGTTGTGGACCGAAGAGGGAATGGCCAAGCCATGGAGTCCGGTACCGTCGGTCAGCATCGCGGAATCGATCAGGAGGTCGAGCGGCCCCACGGAGGTGTCGGCCCCTCCCCACTGGTCGGGTGCCTGCGAGAACTTGATCCCGTAGGCGGAGTCTCCGCCGATTTCCGTCAACGGGACCACGTACTCCTTCCAATCGGATCCCGCGGGGATGGTCATGAGCTTCATGGTCGGGTTGGAGGTGCCGATCGCCTCGAAGCCCAGACGGAACTTCGCGGGCGCGGCCGACCTGTTCTTGATCCACAGCCGCAGGTCGGCGAATCCCTTGGTCTTGTGGGCCCGGTCGTCGGCGAACTTCACCCCGAAATCCCAGTACTCGCCGGTCCGGAGCTTGCGGTCGAGCTTGATCATGATCGCATCGGACCCGTTGAGCTTCTCGACGCAGTCCACGGGTACGGTCTTGTCGCCGTTGGCCTTCTTCCCGAACACCATGTCCGCCGGCCCCTGGGCGAATCCGTTGTTGAGCCCTCCGGTGGTCTTGCCCGGATCGCATCCGGCATCGATGTAGACGGGAAAATCGTCGAGTCCGAAGGCGAGGACCGGAGCCAGGCATAGCGCACAAACAAGAGAACGGATCATGGATGGAATCTCCGTGGGATTGACCAGGTTGCCAGCAATCTAACCCAGCAAGATGGATCCCGCTCGCCATTGGACGTGCTTGCTCCCCTCCCGTGCAAGGTGGTACCATCGGGTCATGCCCGCATCCCGTCGCATCCTGCTCATCGACGACGACCCCATCTTCATGGCCGTCCTGGAACATGTCCTGCTCCGCGAAGGCTACGAGGTCGTGAAAGCCACCGAAGGACGGGAGGCCTCGGCCCTGATCGGAACCCTCGATCCCCCACCGCTTCTGATCATCTCCGACATCATGCTGCCGTTTCTGGACGGCTACCAGTTGGCCGCGCGCGTGCGGGCCACCGCGGGCTGGGAGGCCATCCCGGTGATGATGCTCTCGGCCAAGGGCCAGGAACAGGACATCCAGAAGGCGCTGGAAAACGGAGCCGACGACTACCTCGTCAAGCCCTTCCAGCATGGCGAACTCCTCGCACGAATCCGGCACTTCCTGCGATGATCGCCTTGGCCGCATTGGTTTCGCTCCTTTCGGGCGCCACCCTGCGCCTGGCGGGTGGTGCCGTGCGGGAAATGCTGCAGGACCCCGCGACGGGGACCTGGACGGACGCCACCGCCGCTGCGACCCTCGAGGAAGGGGTCTGGAGGGGCGGGGCGGTTGTCCGTACGCTGGAACGCTACGACCTGGTCGACGGATCGTTGGGATTGATGGCCGGGCACAGGCAAGGCCGCTTCGATTTCGAGATCGGCGTCGATCGCGGGTTCACCCGCCGCTTCGCCGCCGATGCGGCCGCGCACGCCGATCTGCGCTGGACCTTCCGCCCCCGCTGGACCCTTGGTGCGGGTGTGCGGGTGCAAGGCTTCCGAACCCTCGCCTCGGTGGTCCCCGAAGCTCTCTTGGAGACCTACGCGGGCCCCTTCCGCCTGGAAACCAGGACGAACCTGCCCCTGGCCGACGGGACCCCGCTGGATCCGGGCCTCCGACTCACCGCCGAATGGTGGTGGAGCGACCAGGGAGCCACGGGTCTGGTGGTGGGGAGATCGTCGGAGTCGGAAACCCTCGAACGCGGGGACATGTTTTCCACACGCGTCACCACGGCAAGTTGGACCATTCGCAACGAGGTCTTCCCGCACACGATCTGCCGGGGAGCCCTGACCTGGACCCGCCAAGGCGCGCTCCACGACCGTTGGGGCGTCGGACTGGGGGTGGACCATGCCTTCCGCCTCTGACGGCCTGTTCACCCGGTCCCTCGAACTGCTGTCGCGCATCCCCGGTGCGCAATCCCGCGACCCGATCCTGGGTCAGATCACCTTCTGGCTGTTTGTGGTTTCCCTCCTGGCCGTGCTGGTCTTCACCTTCTCGATCCTGATCCTGCACCGGCGCAACAATCGCCGACTGCAGGACGAAAAACACTGGAAGGACGCCTGGCTCCTGCAACTTCTGGATCCGACCCACCACGGCGAACTCCAACGGATCGAACGCCACCAGATCCTGGCCTTCGCCGAGCTTTGGAGTCGTGTCCACGGATCCGTGCGGGGAGAATTCCGCGAAGGGCTCCTGGAGGCCTCGCGAAAGGCGGGAACGGTCGACCACTGCCTGCGCATGTTGCGCCGCGGAAGCATCCGCGAGAAGCTGCGCGCCACCGAACTTCTCGGAGACCACCTGTCCCTCGAAGCCGTGCCGCTGCTTCTGCCCTTGGCCCGCGGGCGCGATCCGTTCCTTTCGCTGGCGGCCACCCACGCCCTGCTGCAGATCGATCCCCGCCACCACTTTCCCTCGCACCTCCACGATCTTCTGGCCCGCGAGGATTGGCCCATCGCGCGCATCCACGACGTCCTGTCGGAGATCGATCCCGAGTTGTTGGCGGCCCACCTGCCCGGGCACCTGCTGCGATGGTCGCCCGCGCCCCCACCACGGGCGCTCCGCACCCTCGATCTGCTGCCCGAGGATTCCCGATCGCAATTGATCCAGGCCGTTTTCCAGCGCGCCGAAGGCCTCGCCCCCGAAACGGAAGCGGCTCTGCTTCGCGAAATCCGCACCACGGAACATCTCGATCTGGTGCGCCGTGGCCTGAAATCCCCGCACTGGCCCGTGGTGGTCGCGGCCTTGAACACCATCGCCAAGCTCGGTACCCGGGAAGACCTTCCCCAGCTCACCGAGCTGCTGTCGCACGCCGAGTGGTGGGTTCGTTACCGCGCCGCCCTGGCGATGGTCCGCCTGCCCGGATTCAAACCCATCGAACTCGAACTCCTGGCCATGCGCCATCCCGACCGCTACGGACGCGAGATGCTCCGCTTCGCCCTCGCCGAGGGGAACCTGCGATGATTCCGATTTCCGTCATCCGCCACCGCCCCCTGGTTTCCCACCTCCGTTTTTCGAGGGATCCAGGATGATCCAGCAACCCGAACTCGTCCTGCTCCTGGACACCGTCGAGCTGGGTTTCCTGCTGTATTTCATCGGGTTGAACGCCGGCGTCCTGCTGCTGAACCTAGTCGCGATCCGTTCGATCCGCCAGCATCTGGCGCACCACTCTCCCTTTTCGGGCTCCGAACGCAGCGTGTATTCGGGCTATTTCCCTCCCATCAGCGTGGTGGTCCCGGCCTACAACGAAGAAGCCACGATCTGCGGGACCATCCACTCGATGATGAACTTGAACTATCCGAATTTCGAGGTCATCGTCGTCAACGACGGGTCGAAGGACCGCACCGCGGAGGTCCTGATCGAGGAGTTCGGGCTGCAACCCTTCCACGAGATCCACCGCAGCCGCATCTCGACCAAACCCCTGCGCAACACCTACCGCTCCATGCGCCACCCCAACCTGCGCTTCATCGACAAGGAGAACGGGGGCAAGGCCGACGCCCTGAACGCGGGCATCAACGCTTCGGTCAACCCGTTGTTCTGCTGCGTCGACGCCGACTCCTTCCTGCAGCAGGACAGCCTGACGCGCTGCGTGCTGCCGTTTTTGGAAGACAAGACCACCATCTGCGCAGGAGGCACCATCCGGATCGCCAACGGCTGCACCGTCGACAAGGGGTTTCTGGTCAAGACGGGGCTTCCCCACCACCCCCTGGCCCTGGTGCAGGTCGTCGAATACCTGCGCGCCTTCCTGTTCGGTCGCTTGGGCTGGTCGCCCCTGAACGCCCTCACCATCGTGTCGGGGGCCTTCGGCATCTTCGATCGCGAGACCGTCGTGCGCGCCGGAGGGTACCACCGCGCCACCATCGGCGAAGACATGGAGCTGATCGTCCGCCTGCACTCGCTGATGCTCGACGAAAAACGTCCCTACCGCATCGTGTACGTCCCCGACCCCATCTGCTGGACCGAGGCGCCCGAGTCCCTGGCCGTGTTGTCCCACCAGCGCGTCCGCTGGCAACGCGGACTCGCCGAGAGTCTCTGGCGCCACCGCTCCCTGATCTTCCGCCCCGGTTCGGGCCCGCTGGGATGGGTCGCGATCCCCTACATGATCCTCTTCGAATGCCTCCAACCCGTGGTGGAGCTGGCGGGCCTGGCCTTTTTCCTCGTCTGCGCCCTCCTGGGACAGATCGGATGGGCCGAAGCGGGCCTGTTCCTGGTGCTGGTCCAGACCCTCGGCCTGCTCCAGACGGTCAACGCGATCCTCCTCGAGGAGATCTCCTACCGCACGTTCTCGTCTACCAGACAGATTCTGGCAATGCTCGCCGCGGCCCTGGCGGAATCCTTCGGGTACCGACAGCTCAACGCCTGGTGGCGGCTCAAGGGCCTGCTGCAGTGGGCCACGGGCCGGCGCCACACCTGGGGACGGATGCACCGCACCGGCAATTGGGCCACCAACGGCGACACCACGGGGCTGTCCGTGAAACCGGCTCCCGTGGCCGTGGCGGCCACCTCGGAGCCCACAACCGCTCCCTGACCGCAGAGCATCCCCGACCTCGGGACACCCCGGGGCAGGTCGCACCCGGGCCGTGCTTGAGACCTATGCCGTTTGGATACCCTTCGCAGGCCAGACAGGTCCGGTGGCCGAACGTCTTCCCAGTGGTCGAGCCTCTTCCCGGTGGTCGAGCCTGTCGAGACCCACCCGGCTGGTCTCGACAAGCTCGACCACCGGACGGCAAGCTCGCCCCTCGGATGGGTTGTTGCTCAGGACTCCAGCCACTGGCGCGCCAGGATCCTCACCCGCTCGAACTCGTGTTCCACCACCTGGCGCGGCTCGTCGTGGCCCGAAAGACCGCTCTCCGTGAGGAGCTCCTCCATGCGCCGCGCCGCCGCCGACAGTGCCAGGGCCCCCAGGGATGCCGAGGTGGACTTGAGGTTGTGGTAGGCGCGGATCGCCTCCTGGTCCCGCCCTTCCTGGATCGCCTCGCGTCCCGACTCCAGGGTGGTCGGCGTGAGCTCCAGGAACTGGCCGACCAATTTGCGCACCAGGGCTTCCGAGCCTTCGCCCGCCCCCAGCATCGCCACCATGTGCTGGGGCTCGAACACTCCCGCCTGCACTCCCCCGACCGATTCCGCCTCCTGCGGCGCTTGGACCTCGGCGGGAACCGATTCCATCCCATCCTCCGACGCGCCCGAGGTCGTCGAGACACCCTCGGAAGACTCTGGAAGCAACGACTCGGGGCGGCTGTCCCGACCCATGAACCCCGACCTGTGCAGGTGTTCGCGGATCACCCGCACCAAGGTCTCGACCTGGAACGGCTTGGTGAGGAAATCGTCCATTCCCGATTCGATGCATCGGTCGCGATCGGAGGGCAGCACACCGGCGGTCATGGCCAGGATGGGCAAGCGGAGATGGAGCTGGTCGCGGATGGCGCGCGTGGCGGTGTAGCCGTCCATGATCGGCATCTGCACGTCCATGAGCACGACATCGTAGTCGTGGTCGACGGCCAGCCGATCCACCGCGACCTTCCCGTTCTCGGCGAGTTCCGGTACGGCGCCCAGGTTGCGCAACGTTTCGGTGGCCACCACCTGGTTGAACGCGTTGTCCTCGACGAGCAGGACCCGCACCCCCCGCAGCGGCATCGCGCGCACGTCGTCGTCCTGCGGCGCGCTGCTGCCGCTGGACGACGCGTGCCCGAGGATTCCTCCCACGAGCTTGCGCAAGGCCGAGGGGGCGACCGGCTTCACCAACAGGCCGTCGAGCAGGCGGAACTGGCGATCACCTCCCAGGTCGCCATGGAATCCGGCCAGCTTCACGACCGGGACTTCCCTGGGGCAGGCGCTGCGCAGCGCCCCGATGCCCGTCTGGTCGGCCCAACCCGGCACCAGGGCGTCGACCACGATCATGTCGAACTCGTCGTCGGGCCGCGCCATGCGCATCAGTTGGAGCGCCTCGTCCAGGGATCCCGCCGAGGTGGTGCGCCACCCGTGGCGCACGGCCGCCCATTCCAGTCCCCGGCGCGTGCGAGCCTCGTGTACGATCAGCAGCAGGTGCGCCTTCGGCAGGTCCGCCCCCGTCCTGGGAGCGGGAGCTCCCGCCGCCCGCAGCGGAAACGGCAGGGAGATGTAGAACTCCGTACCGCTGCCCATCTTGCTGCGCACGCCCAGGCGCCCGCCCATCATCTCGGACAGTCGTTTGGAGATGGCAAGTCCCAGTCCCGTGCCTCCGAACCGGCGCGTCATCGAGCCGTCGGCCTGCGCGAAGGGATGGAAGATCCGCCTCTGCTGCTCGTCGGTCATGCCGATTCCGGAATCCTCGACGCGGAACCCCACCTCGATGCCCCCGCCATCCCGCGAGAGGAGATCGACGTTCACGGCCACATGGCCCACGCTGGTGAACTTGATCGCGTTGCCGACCAGGTTGACCAGGATCTGTTGCAGGCGCAGCGGGTCTCCGACCAGATCGACGGGCACTTCCGGGTCGACCACCATGGCGACTTCGAGCCCCTTGCCCTGCGAGGCGACCGCGCAGATGTTCGCCACGTTCTCGAGCACGTCGTCCAGACAGAATTCGACCGGATCGATGTGCAGCTTGCCGGCTTCGATCTTGGAGAAATCCAGGATGTCGTCGAGGATGCCCAGCAGGGACTTGCCCGACTTCTGGATCATGTCGAGGTAGCGCTTCTGGTTGGGCGTGAGGTTGGTGGACTCCATGAGCTGGGCCATGCCCAGGACCGCGTTCATGGGGGTGCGGATCTCGTGGCTCATGTTGGCCACGAACTCGCCCTTGAGCTGGCTGGCCCGCTCGGCCTGGTATCGCGCCTCGGCCATCACCCGCATCACGTCCTTCTCGGCGGCGATGTCGCGCGCCACCCCCAAAAAGCCTCCCACCCTGCCGTCGTGGTCGCGCAGGGCGGTCACCACCAGTTGCACCGGCACCCGGCGCCCATCCTGGGTCAGGTAGGTCCATTCCTGCGACTCGCTCTCGCCGTGGCGGGCGGCGTCGAACAGGACATCCACCCCCTGCGCGATGCGCCCCTTCTCGGCCAGGATGCTCCGGGCCCGATCGGAAATCTCGTTGCGGTCGTGCAGCACCAGCAGGTTGGCCTTGCCGACCATCTCCGAGGCGGCATACCCCAACATCCTCTCGGCGCCGGCGCTGAAGAGTTCGATCTGGCCGGTGACGCTGGTGGCCACGATGGAAAACTCCGTGGCCCCGTCGATGATTCCCCGCAGGCGCGCCA
>JAMIIV010000163.1:0-3824 GCA_035913415.1 Fibrobacteria bacterium
TCCTGTGCGACCTGGGACTGCTGTCCCGCGACGGCACACGCTACCTTCCCACCGACACCATGGTCTCCGTCGACAGCCTGCCCCGCGCCGCCCGCGCCCAGGGGCGCCACGACATCCTCCAGAAGGGCATCGAGAGCCTGCACCGCTTCGATCCCGAAGATCGGCTCGCCCGCTGCGTGTTGCTGGGGCTGTCCGAAGACGGCCTGCGCGAGGTCCGCGAGATCCTCGACGACGCCGCCCGACGCTGCCTGGAAGTCGCCGCCCGCGACGAGGACCCCGTCAGGATCTGTCAGGCCGTGGTCCAGATGTTCCCCCTCACCCGCAGGTTGTCCCCGTGAAGAGACTCCTTTTCGCCACCGCCCTGGGCCTCCTCCTGTCCTGCGCTTCCGACACACCGCAGGTCGCCGGAGGCGACGACATGGGCAACTTCGCCCAGGCCACCCTGGTCGACAGCGACGGCATGCCATTGAAGGGTCGCGTGCGGGTTCTCGCCGACCACGACACGCTGTCGCTGGAAGTGCTGGACGGCGGCGTGATCCGCATCCCATCCCGCTCCCGCACGTGGCTGCGCGTGACCGGGCCGCAGGGCGAATGCATCCTGGACCGCCCCGCCACCTCCGGTCACCTGGGAATCCTCGCGGTCGGGCGCCCGCGGCCTCTGGTCGGATGGCTGGCGCGCACCGGAACGCTTCGCATCCCCGGCCTGGGCGAAGCGCTCCGCCAGGGCGGTCTGTTCCGCTTCGAGGCGGTCCCTCCCGGGCGCATGCGGCTTCTGGCCCAGTCCGACTCCTTCTCCGCGGAGCTGCCGTTTTCCGTCCAGGGCTCCGGGGGTGGGAAGGATTCCCTCCTCCCGGATTCGCTTGCCCTGCCGCCCCTGGTCGTGACCGGCTCCTCACTGGCTGCGGCCTCCCGCACCGACACATCCGCCTGCGGCGGCGGCTGCGCGAGCTGGCTTTGGGGCAAGGTGAACGTCTACGTGCCACTCGACACCACCGTGGGAGTGGACACCGCGTTTCCCATCTACACCCGGCTGCGACTGGCCACCACCCCGTCCCCGGACAGCGGCCTGTGCGATTCGTTCCGCGTGGTCGTCGACCACGGGAACTCGGTCCAGCTCGAGATCTTCCTGCGCGGCCGCGGCGTGATCCCTCGCCTGCGCTGGGTCGGAAGCCGACAATTCCTGGTCCAATCCTACCGGTCCGACTCCACCGCCCCCACCGCCCTCGACAGCGCCTTCTCCCTTTTGGCCTTGTTGCCCCGTGCCGACGACAGCCTGTTGCAGGATTCCCTCATCCTGTTCCCCGACAGCTACCGCGGCGGTATCCGCGTGCTGCCGGGAGTCGGCCCCGTCGCAGCCGACACCTGCACCGCCATCACCGGAGGCCAGACTTGTAGCGCCCCTTGGGGCCGCTACCTGCTCATGGAGCCCTGAGACCAGCGGGGTTCCCCGCCATCGGTCGAGGGTTTCGAGATAGGGATGCCGAGGCTCAAACAGATCGATCATGAATGAATGACATCAACTCGAAACAAATTCTTCGGCTATAACCGAACCTTATGCACTTCAGCCAGAAATTCACGTCATAGCCGAAACGTCACCCCGCATCAGCCACCATCTGCAACACCAGCCGCACCAGATACCCATCCGGATCCGAGGCCACCACCAGCTCCGGGATCAGGGCGTTGAACCGCATCCGGCCTCGCCTTCCGTGATCAGATTCTGACCAACACGCAGGACGCCCCCGGCGACCACGTCGCAGCGCAGACCGCCCCGTCCTTTGTAGGCGCGCAGGACCTCGGCCGTCGACACCCCTGTGCCGGACAGATACCCTCCCAGGGTCTTGCAGGGTTCGCAGAGCTCCACCCCGCGCAGCACCACCTCGCCGATCCGGAAATCCCGGCCGACCAGATCGTTCAGCCGGACCCCGCGCACCACCGCATTGCGGCGGGTCGAAGCGAGGTCGGCCGGAACACCCCAGGCGGCGCAGACGGCCTCGATCTCCTCGGCTTCCACCAGGGTCAGATTCTGCCCCTTCCAGCGGGACTTCCCGAAGTTCCGGTCACCCACGATCCCTTTGCCCGCCACCACCTCGAAGGCCTCGACGGAAAGCAAAGGCGCACCCTTCGCCGCAGCGACGAAGAGACGCTCGATCACCGGCCGCGCCCCGTGGCAGGCGGATGGGACCTCACGCCTCGCGCACCGCCCGGATGCCCAGCCCCTGCAGCTTGCCCAGCAGGTTCTCGTAACCGCGGTCCAGGTGCTCCAGGCCCGTCAGGTGGGTGATGCCTTCGGCGCACAGGGCCGCGATCACCAGCGTGATGCCGGCGCGGATGTCGAAGATATCCACCGGTTCGCGCCCGGCCTTCAACGGCGTGGGGCCCTGGACGATGGCGCTGTGCGGGTGCCGGTGGGTGCGGAAGCGGCAGGGCAGCTCGCCCAGGCACTTGTCGAAGACGGTGATGTTCGCACCCAGGCGATTGAGTTCGCGCGTGTACCCGAAACGATCCTCGTAGACGGTCTCGTGCACCACCGAGGTGCCGTCGCACTGGGTGAGCAACAGCGTGAACGGCTGCTGCCAGTCGGTCATGAACCCGGGGTGGGTGTCGGTCTCGAGGTCGATGCCCCGCAGGGTCGCGCCCGGAGGCACGAAGAACACGATGCCGTTGTCGAGCACCTCGTAGTCGGCCCCGATGCGGCGCACCGCGTTCAGGAACGTGATCATGTGCTCCTGGCGCGCGTGGCGGCAGAAGATGCGTCCCTTGGTGGCCAGGGCCATGCAGGCGTAACTGGCCGCTTCCATGCGGTCGGGCAGGATGCTGTGGCTGCAGCCGCGCAGGCGTTCCACCCCGTCGATGGCGATCACACGCCCCGTGCCCAGCTCGATGATGGCACCCATGTTCTGGAGCATCATGATCAGGTCCAGGATCTCCGGCTCCAGGGCCGCGTTCTCGATGACCGTGCGGCCGCGCGCCAGCACCCCGGCCAGCAAAATGTTCTCGGTGGCGCCCACCGACGGATAGGGCAAATTCACGTGGGTGCCGCGCAGCCCTCCCGGAGCACTTGCCACGAAGGCCTTGCCCGACTCCTCGATCACCGCCCCCATCGCCTTGAGCGCGTCCAGGTGGTAGTTCACGGGCCGCGGCCCGATGCGATCGCCGCCCACGATGGGCAGCACCGCCCGTCCCTTGCGGTGCAACAACGCCGGCAGGGCCAGCACCGAGATGCGGTTGGCCCGCGATAGCCCCAGCACTTCTTCGGTGGCGATCTCGGGGGTGTGCAGCACCAACGTCCCCTCGCGCTCCGACACCTTGGCCCCCACGCGCTCCACCAGCTCCCGCACGATGTCGATCTCGTCGATGCGCGGGAAGTTGTGGAGCACCACTTCCTCGGAGGTGAGGAGACTGGCGACCATCATCTTCGAGGCGGCGTTCTTCGCCCCCGAGATGACGACTTCGCCTTCGACGCGCTGCGGACCGGTGATCTTCAGGAACATGGTGCGGGAAAGGTAGACGACTTGCTCTCCGAGGGGTTTTGGGGGGAAGGCCTTCCCCCTGCCCTTGGCCCGAGGGGGGCCTCGGGACACCCCCTTCTCCGGGGGGACCCCGGACCCCTTTGTTGTTTGTTGCCCAGGGGTTGTCTGCCCCTGGTAACCCTGACCGGGGCTTCGCCCAGCCCCTGGACCCCAGATGTTCTCCTTCCCGGAGGCGGGTTTGCACGGGGGCTTCGCCCAGCCCCCGTGACCCCCAGGGCCAAGGCGGGCCGTCTGGCCGGCCCCCTTGGAACCCCGGCCACCAGGGACGCTGCGCTCCCTGGACCCTAGGCATCT
>JAMIIV010000164.1:0-3758 GCA_035913415.1 Fibrobacteria bacterium
GGCTGCGGCGCCCTCGAAGGACAAGCCCGAAGACGCGGCAAAGGAAGGCGGCGCGGAGCAGGCCGCCGCCCACTGGATGGCCCGCGAAGCGAAATCACGAGGAGGCTCCCTTCGGCCCAGTGGCTCTCCCCGCCCAAGTGAAACCCCTCGAGCACCGCGGGAAACGCAACCCGAGAGGTCTCCCCGGGACTCCCGACCGACCTTCCCCTCGGGACGACCCGCCGAAGCTCGACGCCAGCCGAATCCGGTACAGGCTTCAGAGCCCCGGAAGGTGGCGCCGCCACCACCCGTGCCCACGCCGACCGAACCGGCACCACCCACCAAACCCCAGTGGGGCCGCCGACCGCATCGGTAGCGTGGCGATTCCTGGGGAGACCGATCATCCACCCTCCCCGGGGCATCTCACCTCGGTGATGTCGACCGCCAACGCGCAGCGTTCAGCCCGGACCGGACCGAGCGCGCCGTCCACGTCCCCACGCCTCGAGGGCGATGGCCGCAAGCCCCGCCCACACCAGGGAGAACCCCCAGGCGCGGTCGGTTCCGAAGGGTTCATGGAAGAGCAAAACCCCCACCAGAAGCTGCATCGTGGGGGTGAGGTACTGCATCAGCCCCACCATCGACAGCGGCAGTCGCCGCGCGGCGGCACCGAACAGCAGAAGCGGCACCGTGGTCACCACGCCGGTCCCCAGCACCAGTGTCCATTCCAGAGGCGTCGCGGAAGCCATCGGACCATTCCCCGCGCGTTCGCTCCAGAAGACCCACACCAGGGCCGGGACGAACAGCCACGAGGTCTCCAGGAGCAGGCCATCGAAGGAGCCGAGCGACGCCCGCTTCTTGAGAAGTCCGTACAGTCCGAAGCTGCAGGCAAGCACCAGCGGCAACCAGGGCACCACACCCGCCCGCACGGCAAGCAGGACCACACCCGCAGCCGCCAGTCCGACCCCCACCCACTGGGCGGGACGCAACCTCTCGCCCAGGAAGACCACCCCCAGCGCGATGCTCACCAAGGGATTGAGGAAATACCCCAGGCTGCATTCCACCACCCGCCCCGCGCCCACACCCCAGACGTAGACCAGCCAGTTGATCCCGATCAGCGCTCCGGTGGCCAGGTGCAGCGACAGAATTCGTCGATCGCTTGAGCGCCCGACGAAGATGCGCGCCCTCCCGACGGCAATCGTGGCGACACCCAACAGCAGCGCCGACCACACCACGCGGTGGGCCACCAGTTCCAGGGCCGGCACGCGCTGGAGCAGGCGGAAGTACAGCGGAAAGAGCCCCCACAGCAGGTAGGCCGACAGACCCGCCACGATCCCCGCGTTCACGGCGAAGCCTGGAAGGACGAGTGACTGCGGGACCACCGCCCCCGGAAAGCCGCGGCGAGTTCGATCCACGGGAGAGAACAGGAAACAGGAGGACGCATTCCGATCAAGGTAGCCTACGATCCGGCACGGAATCCAGTGTGCCGAATCGTTCGGCCCCGTGTCGTTTCCGTGGTCGGCGTCCTGCGACGGATCCCATCGGTCGGTCCATCCGGCCTTCCGAGGCCAACAACTACCTTCCCCGGTATCGCCACCGCCCTGCCGTCTCCGCGGACACGTTTCGAAAGGCACTCGAGATGAGAGTTGCTCTCCATCGCCCTGTTCTGACCGCCCTCCTCCTGGGATCCACCAGCCTGGCCGGTGCCGCGTCCTGGACGGGATACGTATTCAACGGCGAGACGCGCGTTCCCCTGGCGGGGGCCCTGGTGCACGCCAGTTCCGGACTGGTGGCGACCACCGACGCACAGGGCAAATACCTGATCCAGGACCAGCCCACTTCCGCAGAGCGCGCCTCGAACGCCGGTTGGGACCGCACCGGACAGATCCTGACCGTCGAACTCGACCACCGGCAAACGCTGCGCCTGGAGGTCCTGGACCTGTCGGGCCGCGTGCTGTCGCGTCCCTTCGATGGGGAGTCCGGACCCGGTACCTGGAACTGGTCCATCCAATCCCTGGGACGCCGGGTGAATCCCGTGGTGCTCCGGCTGGTGCACAAGGGGACCGCCAACACCTGGACCGTGCTCCCCGGTTTGGGAGCCAAGCCGGGACCTGCCGAGGCCGCGTTCTCCCCGCGTGTGGCCGCGACCACCACCGACACGTTCCGTGTCTCCCTTGCGGGATACGATTCGGCCCTGGTCCTGGCCGATGCGGCCAGCGCCACGGTGGACACCGCCTGGCTCGCCCCCAGGACCGTGCTGGGAGAAATCCCCTGGAACGCCTCCATCACCTACGGCACCCTCAAGGACGCGCGCGACAACCGAACCTACCGCACCGTGCGCATCGGCGCGCAGAACTGGATGGCGCAGAACCTGAACTACAAGCCTGTCGGCGCCGATTCCGGAATCTGCTACAACAACAAACTCGACTCCTGCACCAAATACGGCCGCCTCTACGACTGGCAGACCGCCATGGCCGGCACCTTCGCCAGCCGGTATCTGCCACGCGCCGCGGCGGGCATCTGTCCCGCAGGCTGGCACCTGCCCACCCAGGGGGAGTGGGACGAACTGGCCCGCATCGCGGGCCCCGACCCCAAGGGCATACGCGACCTCAAATCCGTTTCCGGCTGGGCGCATCTTGCCAACGGCGCGGACGCCTATGGATTCCGGGCGCTCCCCGCCGGCATGAACTTCCTGGGGTCCGGCGAAGCGATCGGCCAGGAAACCTCCTGGTGGACCTCCTCGGCCGGAGCGCAGGAATCCAGCATCATCGGAAGACGCATCTCGGGCATGTTCATCACCTTCTCCAGCACCCAGCCCTACATCGGGTTTTCGCTGCGCTGCGTGGAAGGGGCCGTGGGCGTTCCCAAGGACACCATCCTGTCGTCCCTGATCGTCTACGGCGGACGCGGGCGCAGCCTCGCGCCGGTCTTCGATCCGCGGATCACCACCTACCACGACACCGTCCCCTGGACCTTCGGCAGCGTCACCGTCGCGGCCAAGGCTCTGGACACCATCTCCGCGGCCACCTGGATCCAGGGCGTGAAGACAAATTCCGCCAACGTGCCCCTGGGCCCCAACGGTTCCACGACCATGATCCGCTTCGTGGTGCACTCCCAGGACGGCGACAGCCTGGCCTACCAGGTCGCGGTGTTCCGTCCCCTGGAGCCCTCCTCTTTCGGCATCCCCTGGAAGACCGGCATCACCTACGGCACGCTGGTCGACACACGCGACGGGCATGTCTACCGGACCGTGGGTGTCGGCTCCAATACCTGGATGGCGCAGAACCTCGATTACCGGCTTCCCGGCACCGACTCCGGATCGTGTGTATCCAACAGCATCGATTCCTGCACGAAGTACGGACGCCAATACACCTGGGCCAACGCGCTGGGGACCTCCGCCAGCAGCAAGACCGTGCCCAGCGGGGTCCAAGGCATCTGCCCCAGTGGGTGGCACCTTCCCAGCGATGGGGAATGGAGCTCCCTGGAGACCATCCAGAACTTCACCATCGAGGGCTACAAGCTCAAGTCGACCGCAGGCTGGACGGCAAGCGCCGGCAACGGCACCGACCACTACGGTTTCCGCGCCCTCCCGGCCGGATGGGGCGGCCTCTCCGGCAGTTCCCTGCAAGGATCAGCGGCCTACTGGTGGACCAGCACGGAAGCTTCGACCCCCGACGCCCTGTACGCCATCGGTCGCTGGATCAAGGACGGCGTCGACCCGGTCAATTCCTCCGCGATCCTGCGCACCCTGCCTCTTTCGGTGCGGTGCGTGAAGAACTAGC
>JAMIIV010000165.1:0-6097 GCA_035913415.1 Fibrobacteria bacterium
TCGGTCAGGATGCTCGCCGGGCTCGCATCGCGAGGCATGTCGGGAACCGGGACGCCGAAGTCCTTCGCGTAGTGGCGGATGGCTTCGCAGACCCCGGGCAACGCGCGCTCGACTTCGGGGATTCCTTGGCACCGTTCCACGCTGACGTAACAAGCGATGGCCTGGCCGGACGCGTTGATCTCGTGCATCCAGGTCTGCAGAAAGGTGGTCTTGCCCGTTTGGCGCGGGGCGTGCAATACCCAGTACATCTCGTCGCGGAGGTATCGATCGAGATTCGCCTGCCGCAACCGGGTCTGGGGCGACAGGAAGTAGTGACGTTCTGGATAGCAGGGGCCGGTGGTATTGAAGAAACGCGCCATGGAAGCAAATCTACCTCCCGGCAATGGGGCGGGCTCCCATTGCCGGGAGAGACGCGCCAGGGATGCCGGCCGATCAGGCCCGCGACCCCGCAATCCTTGCATGGGCTCCTCCGGCCGGGGAAAGGGCGAGGAGGCGCGGTCCTGTCCTGAGCCTGTCGAAGGGAGGCAGCCCGGCCCCGCGTCTGCGGGGAGGCGCCCGGAAACTCGCGCCGCCGATGCAGAAAGGGGGAAATTCTTTGCATTTCCCGGTTCCGGAGGGAGTGTCTAGTCTTCGGCGGGGAAATGTCGGGCATTGCAGGGCGGTTGAATGGCACTTTGGAAGGGTCCTGATCACCTTGGAGCGCGCCATGTCCGTTCGCTGGAGTCTGCCTCTCTTCGTTGCCTTGTCCACCCAGGCTGTGGTTCCGGTCGATCTGACCACCACGCCAGGCGCTTTGTTCCAGCCCCAAGGGCTGGGGACGGCGGTGCCCATCTGGATCTCGCCGTCGCGCTACGACGGGTGGCGCGACGGTTTCCAGCGCGCCGGGTTCAAGGTCTTCCGGTTCCCCAACGGAACCCTCTCGAACGAATACCACTGGAACGGCAAAGGGGCCTTCGATTCGGCGGGGTTGTGGAGCCCCTCGGAGACCGAGGTCGGGCCCGGGTTCGCCTGCCGCAGCAAGTGGCGCGGGACCACCAAGGACAATTACGATGCGCGGCTCCCGTCGCACCTGACCGATGGCGATACGTCCTCGATGTGGTGGGGTGAGACCTACCAGGATTCCATCCTGCCCTGGGCCATCCTCGATCTGGGGGAAACCAAGGCCTTCGATTCCGTCGAGGTGTTGTGGGGGGGATTGCGCCCCGCTTCGGTGCGCATCGAGACGTGGGGAGGGCCCGCCTACCCCTGGCCCCAGCACGGCGACGGCAAATACTGGAAACTCGCCTCAGAGGCCAAGGTCAAGGGGGTGCGCACGGGGCTGGTCGTGAAAAACGGTGCGGGGCGCCACCTGGCGTTGCGACCCGTCGATGCACCGCGCGGTGTGCAGGTGCGCGAGGTGCGCCTGTGGAACAAGGGCGAGCTGGTCAGTCGCAACAACGGCGATCCGCGCGGGCAGACCAAGGTGGTGGCCATCTCGGCGCATCCGGGATCGGTGGGGCGCAGCGAACCGTGGATTCCCGACTGGACCTTCGATCGCTATGCGGAATGGTTGAAGACCATGCCGGGGGCGGAGGGGCTGATCTGCGTGAACTTCGGGACCGGGACGGCGCAGGAGGCCGCCGCGTGGGTGCGTTACGCCAACGTGGTGAAGAAATACGGCATCAAGCGGTGGCATGTGGGCAACGAGGTCGACGGGCATTGGGAGGAAGGTGGTCCGGTGGATCCCGCCCAGTACGCCATCCGGTTCGCCGAATTCTCGCGGGCCATGAAGGCCGTCGATCCCACCATCGAGGTCTACGGACCCGTGACCTACTCCAACGAATTCCAGGTGCGGCGCAGCGGCCGCACCGACGGCATGTCGTGGATCGAATCGTTCCTGGCTCGTGTTGGTGCCATGGAACGCGCCTCGAAGACGCGCCTGCTCGATGGCGTCGATTTCCACTCCTATCCGTACTACTTCGAGCAAGGGCCTTCGCACGAGGATTCCATGGTGGCGGCCATCGGCCGGTTCGGTGCGTCGCTGGACGTGCTCAAGGGGATGATGGAGGCGCATCTCGCCGAACCCGCTACCCGCAAGGTGGTGCTGTCGGAGTTCAACTCCACCGTGAAGGTCACGGCCCTCACGCTGGAGCAGGTCAACGGCCTGGTGCTGGCCATGATGTTCCAGGACCTCTGGACGCGTTTCCCCGACCGATCCCTGTCGATCCTTTGGGAGCCCATGGGCGGCGAGCCGATGAATCCCGACGGCAGCGCCGTGGAAAGCTACGGATCGCTGCGCCTGTTCACGCCGGCACGCGGCGGACTGCGTTCCGAACTGCCCGATCCGCCCACCAGCGCGTGGTGGGCGCAGCTTCTGGTGCGCACCTGGATGGGTGGCCCCAAGAGCCGGGTGATCTCCCTGCCGGCCGCACCTGGCAATCTGCGTGTGTCGGGAATGACAGATTCCGACGTCTGGTCGGTGTTGGCCACCAACCCCTCGGCCCTTCCCGAGACCCTGGCCATCCGATTCCCCCGCGAGGCGGGCAACACCGGCGAAGTCCTGTCGTGGACCCCCGGCCACTACCGCTGGAGCGATCGCACCGCCGACGCCAAGGCCATGCCCAACATCGGCCCGACGGCTCGCCCCTTGGCCGCCGCCGAGAGTCTGGTGGTGGTGCCACCCAAGTCCATCGTGGTGGTGCGCCGCGGCAAGATCGCCAAGGCCGCGCCACGTCTTCTGCACGCCGCGTGGATGCCGGGGCGCCTGGCGCCCTCCGACACCCTGGTGCTCTGTGCCTCGGTGGCAGCCGAGGGGCGCAAGGTGAAGGGCGCAAGCTGGAGGGTCGTGACCACGAATGTCGGGAAACTGGCCGACTTCCGCAAGCCGGGGCATGAACGCAAACCCGAGAAGGGGCTTCCCGAAGGAAAGATCGCGTCGTTCGACGGAGCCTTCGACGGCTCGCACGAAGCGGTCCTGCTGCGTCTGCCGGCCTCGGAGCTGCCGCGCGGCACAGGGTTGTTGCTGGAGATGCGCCTGGAGATCGAAGGTGGCGATCCGGTGACGGTTCCTGTCGTGATCCCCAACGAGGACGTCCCGCGCCCCGTGGTGGCTCTGGATCATTTCGACAAGGACGGCCTGGTGGCCGCACACGGCCAGGGGTGGTGGACCTACGGCCACGGCGGCAACGGCACGCGTATGGAGAACACCAGGGAGTCCACCCCGGAGGGGGGGCACTTCAAGGGAACGTTCACGATCATCCAGCCCCCGTCGCAGGGCTGGCCCAACATCGCGTTGGCCGGTCTGAACGTGGGGCCCGCCGACTTCCCTCGCTTTGGGGAATTCTCCGGGCTCGTGTTCGACGTGCGCACCCGCCACTCCAGCGCGGCGGGCAGTTTCCTGCTGCAGGCGCTCACCACCACGGTCACCGACCACGACGATTACCAGATCCCGCTTCCCTCCACCTCGGGGTCGTGGCGGCGCGTGTGGGTGCGCTGGGAAGAGATGGACCAAGCGGGTTGGGGCAAGGACCAGGGGCCGTTCGATCCGGCCAAGCTGCGCGCCCTGCAATTTCGTGTGGGGGGCGAAGGCACCGGCACCATCGAGATCGAGAACCTCAGCTTCTGGGCGACCAGCGGCGAGGCCCTGAAACTGGCCGATCCGCCACGACCCAGTCGCGGGCCGACGCGTCGCTGATGCGCGGCTCCCGCCCCCCTCTCCCCGCTGCCATGTTTCGGTGGGGGGGGGCGAAGAGGGCGGATCCCGCCATCGAGAGGGATGTGATGCTGGTTGGATCGCTTGATGCCTTGGGCTTGTGTCCGATCGAGGTCGCACGTGGCGGGTGTTTGGGAGGTGCGGCAATGGATGCGGGCGCGAGCGAGGCGGCGGGCGGCGCGCCCGGCCCGATTGCGGGATCTAGGTTTTAGCGCTACCATGAAGGAATCCCTCGCTTCGGAGTCGACATGAATCCCTTGGCCTTCGCTCTGGCGCTCGTGTCCGCCGATTCTGTTCCGCAACTGCCTCCGCTGCCACCACCGCATCTGGCGGGGACCATCGCCTTGGGGTGGGGTGGGGGGGCTGTCGCGGTCGATGGTGACATGGGGCGTGGGTGGGGATCTGACCTGCGGACCTTCGTGCAGTGGCACCCCTGGGAAGCGACGGCGCTACGGTTGGCGCTGCACTCGCAGGATGTCGTGGGGGCCGCGTTCCGGATGCATCGGATGGGAGCCGGGCTCGACGGCATCCTGCAATGGCACCGGGGGCCGTTCCGGCCTCGATTGGCAGGTGGGGCGGCGTTCTCGCGCTTGTCTTCCCACGCGCGTCCATTCGATCACATCTGGATTCCCCGAGAGGAATGGGCCTTTCATGTACCCGTCGAGCTGGGCGCCGAATGGTTGCTGGGTTCGCAGGTATCACTGCACGTCTGGAGCGAGACCCAGGTCTTCGCGTTGCCTTCCGATCTGCTCGATGGCCGCGAGACGGGTGCACGCGGGTTCGCGGGTGGGGATCGTACCGCCTCGGCGGGGCTGGCGGCTTCGTATCGGATCGATCCTGTGCGCGACTCGGATCGCGACGGCGTTGAAGATCGCCGCGATCGCTGCGTGACCGCTCCGGAAGACCGCGACGGATTCCAAGACGACGATGGTTGTCCCGATCCTGACAACGACAAGGACAACGTGTCGGACCTTCGCGATCGTTGCCCGGATCAACCCGAAGACCGGGATGGATTCCAGGACGACGACGGTTGCCCCGACCTCGACAACGATGGGGATGGCATCACCGATGCGAAGGATCGCTGTCCCGTCCAGCCCGAGGATCGGGACGGTTTCCACGACGACGATGGCTGTCCCGACCTCGACAACGACGTCGACGGTGTTGTCGACACGAAGGACCGTTGCCCGCTCCAGGCCGAAGACCGGGACGGCTTCCAGGATGAGGATGGCTGCCCCGACCTCGACAACGACGCCGACGCGATCGCCGACAGTGCCGATGAATGCCCGCGCGAGGCGGAAGACCGCGACGGGTTCCAGGATGGGGACGGCTGCCCCGATCTGGACAACGACCGCGACGGCGTGCTGGATGCTCTCGACCGTTGCCCGGTGGTGCCCGAGTCGATCAACGGATACCAGGACCAGGACGGTTGCCCCGACATCGCGCTGAAGCCGGGCCAATCCATGGTCGCCGATCGTGTCTGGTTCCACGAGGGGACCGACGAGTTTTTACCCGAAACGCAGACCGCCATCCAGGAACTGGCCGCTTGGATGGCCGGCGAGCCTGCGGCGCGCATCGAGATCCGCGGACACACGGACGATCAGGGTTCCGACCGGGTCAACCAGATCCTTTCCCAGAAACGCGCCGAGGCGCTGCGTGTGGCGCTGATCGGACGGGGGGTGGCTTCCGAACGGGTGCGTTCGCGCGGCTTCGGCCGCATGCAGCCCATCGCGTCCAACCGCACGTCCGACGGACGGGCGCGCAACCGACGCATCGAGATCTTCCGGTACCAATAGACACGCTGGCAACCCTGCCTTCGAGGGCCGCAGACGTCGGAGATGGAACGCATCCATGTGGATGCCCCTCCGTCCCGGCACCGTCGGTCTCCGATGCAGGAAAGGGGTTGTCGTCAAAAAAATGTCGAGATTCATCGGATCGGATGGTCTCGACAAGCTCGACCACCGGGGATCTTGACCTCCGGGTAGCGGAGGAGGTCAGTTCGTTTTTCTGGCCACCAGGAAACGATCGAGTCCACCCAGGTCCTTCACGGTCTCGGCCGATTCCCAGCCCTGCCCGCACAGCGCGACGCTGGCGGGGCCCTGGTCGTGTCCGTGCTCCACCAGAAGCCATCCACCGGGCTTGAGCGCCTCCAGGGAGCGCGCAACGAGGCGGCGCACGGCGTCCAGACCGTCGACCCCGCCGTCGAGGGCCAGCACGGGATCGGCTTGCACTTCCGGGGAGAGTCCCGGGATTTCGCGGGAGGCGATGTAGGGAGGATTGGACACCACGGCGTCGAGCACTTCGGGACGGAATCCGTCCAGAATGTCCATGCGCCACAGCGGCAGCCAGATGCCCAGCGCCTGGGCGTTGTGGCGGGCCAGGGCCAGGGCGTCGGGCGAGATGTCGCTT
>JAMIIV010000166.1:0-1701 GCA_035913415.1 Fibrobacteria bacterium
TCTCACCCGAAAACTCGTCAAAGGCCACCCCTATTACTACCTCCGCCACTGCCAGCGCGTCGACGGCCGGCCCACCATCGTCAAAACCACCTACCTCGGCTCCCTGGAGCGCATCCTCCAGGCCCTGGACGAGGCGGCCGCTCCCCCCGTGCCCCAGACCGCCGAAATCTTGGAGTTTGGCGCCATCGCCGCCCTCTACGACCAAGCCACCCAATTGGGCCTGGTCGACTTGATCGACGCCCAGCTCCCCAAGCGCGACCAGGGCCTCTCGGTCGGCCAGTACCTTCTGCTGGCCACCCTCAACCGCGCCGCCGACCCCACCAGCAAGGCGCAGTTGGCGCGTTGGTACCAGCACACCATCCTCACCCGCTTGCTGCCGGCCACCGCCGCGCAACTCTCCAGCCAAGCTTTCTGGAACCACATGGACCGCGTCGGCGAAGCCGACATCCTCGCCCTGGAGACCCAACTGTCCCAACGCTTGGTCAGCGACTTGAAGCTCAACCTGCGGACCCTGGTTTACGACGGCACCAACTTCTTCACCTACATCAACACCCGCACCCCCGCCACCCTCCCGGCCCGCGGCCACAACAAGCAGAAACGCGGCGACCTGCGTCAGGTCAACCTGGGGATGCTCGTGAGCACCGACTTCCATGTCCCCCTCTTCCACAAGGTCTACACCGGCAACGTCAACGATTCGACCGCCTTCCAGACCGTCAGCCAAGAGTTGTGCCAGCGCTACCGGCAACTGGCCCGGGACTGCGAACACATCACCCTCATCTTCGACAAGGGGAACAACTCCGCGGACGCGTTCCAGACCCTCGACCAGTCCCCCTTCCATTTCATCGGCTCGCTGGTCCCCACCCAGCACGAAGACTTGCTGAAAATCCCCCTGGCGCAGTTCCAGACCCTGAGCGGAGAACGCTTCGCCGGTTGCCGGGCCTACCGCACGCGCAAGGGGGTCTTCGGCCACCAACGAACGGTGGTCGTCACGTACAACGAGCATCTCTTGGACGGTCAACTCCAAGGCATCAATGCCAGCCTGCAAAAAGCCCGCCGCAAACTCGATGAACTTCAAACCTCCTTGCGGCGCCGCCAAGCAGGCCGAGTTAAGGGAGGGCAGTCCCCGACCGTGCAGACGGTGTCCCGGCGAGTGGACACGATCCTGAGCGGCCAGTTCCTCAAGTCGTTGCTCCGTTGCGAGGTGGTCGGCGGCGCCGTGCCGACGCTGACCTATCGCACCGACACGGCCGCTTTCTCCCGCCTGGTCCGGACGCATCTGGGCAAGACGATCCTCTTCACCGACAACGACACCTGGACCAACGAGGAGATCGTCGCCGGCTACCGGGCCCAGAACCATATCGAGAGTGCCTTCCGCGACATGAAGAACCCTCACTTCCTGGGCTGGTCGCCCATGTTCCATTGGACGGACAGCAAGATTCGCGTCCACGCCTTCTATTGCGTGTTGGCGCTGACCCTCACCTCGCTGCTTCAGCGGACTCTCCACCAGCAGGGTTTGGACCTGAGCATGGCCCGCGCCATGGAATTGCTCAGTGGAATCCAAGAAGTCCTCTTGCTCTACCCACGCCAACCGGGCCAGGCGCAGCCCCGCACCGCCACCTGTCTCTCGAAGATGGATCCCGACCAGCAGGACCTCTTCCTCAAGCTCAATCTGGACCGCTACCACCACGCTTAGGTCATACA
>JAMIIV010000167.1:0-1438 GCA_035913415.1 Fibrobacteria bacterium
CTCCAAACCGGCAGAAACCAAATGACTACCGGGTGGAACCTTTGCGTCGCTTCCTGGCGAACCTGGATTCTCCGGTGGTCGAGATCCGCTGTGCTCCGGATCTGCGCTTTGTTTTGGTCAAGCCACTGCTGCGCGCGGTTGCCCAGTCCGGAGTCCGCGAAGCAAAACTGTGCGATCTCCAAGGTCCATGCATGGAGATCCTGTTGCGAGATCGGTCCGAATCTGCGACCCGATTCCACGACAGCATCCTCCTGGTGCAGCTGCTGGAGGATAGCCTTGTCGTCGGCACCGGGGTAGCCCCGATTCCCGATGATCCCGCTTTGCGTGAGGGAGCCTTTTGGCAGCCGGTGTTCCTGGCCGGGCGGCGCCTGGGCGTTAGCCACAATGCCGATGGGGAATGGGCGGATTCCCTCGCTGAAACCACGCGACGAAGGAATCACGGAATCAGGCTCCTGGTACTCGAACCCCATCCGAAGGTCCAGGTCGGAACGTTGTTGGAACTGGCAAGGACGCTTGCGATGGGTGGCCTACCGCTGGCCATTCTCGGGAATTCAGCCCCCTAGGAACCTCGCTATGGCAGCGTGGTCGGATCCGCCAGGATTCCATCCCGAATCCAATTCCCCCACGCCCCACCCACGACATACCTTTGGATCACCCCTCCGCCCGGAGCCCCCCCATGAACCACCCCTCGCCCTTCGGATCTCCGCCTCCCTTCAGTGGGTCGCGCCCCTTCGACGGAAGCTCCCTGCTCGACCGTTTCCACGGCAAGCCCGTCGGCGAGGTCCGTTTCCCCACCGCCGCCGCACCACCTCGACCGGCCGTCGATCCCGACTACCTCCGCAAGGTCCGCGAGAACGATCCCTGGCCCGAAGGCTCGTCGTGCGCTCCACCTTCACCCAAGCCACTGGTCCCACCGGTCGCCGTCACGCTGTCCAATTGTCGGTTTCTGACGCCCGTCGACCAGCTTCGCTTCAACGAGTCCTTCGAGATGGCCGTCGACGTGCGCCGCTTCGCCCCGGGCAAGACACGCCGCGCCTTCTTCACACTCCACTACGAGATCCATCACGAGGGCAAGACCGAGCGCGGCACTGCATTCCAAGGCACCGAGGGATTCCCCGACTCCGATCGTGAAACCCACACCGTCACGGCCAAGGGGTTCCTGTTCATCATGGCCCCGCTGCTCACCGGAGCCACCATCGACTTCTGGCTGACCGCCACCCACCAGGAAGCCGCCGGACCCGTCGAAAGCCCCAAGGTCAACGTGCCCCTGCTGCGCCACGCCCACTGGATGGGCGGATCCGACATCCTCTTCGGCCTGGGATCCTGCTGCCCGCGCCTGGGCTCCGACGGCCGACTCGCCTCCGTACTGGCCGCGGCCCTGCGTCGCGGTGCCAAACCGGCGGACCCGAAGATCCCCGAATCGGTGGTGTGCTTCGGC
>JAMIIV010000168.1:0-5358 GCA_035913415.1 Fibrobacteria bacterium
GTTGGATCCGCACACCCGCCTGGAGAGTTTCTCCTTGATCCGAAGAGCTCCCAAAACCCGGCAAATCGACGGATGCCCGAATCTAGCGGATTCGGTGATCTATGTCGAGACCGAATTCCTGGGCGGCCCCATTTCGTGTCTGGATTGCCAACGCATATACACGCGCCACACCCCCGAGCCTGAAGACTCTGCCTTCTGCGCGACTTACCCGTTCGAGAACCGCAAATGACCCTCCCCTCAATCCCACTGCGGCTACTGTTGATGCTTGGACCTGTGTTGATCGGATGCGATCGCCCTGCCTGTCAATCCAAGATGGAATCCCGTCCGTCCCGCATTCTTCTTCCACTGCCAGAGGTTCCGATCATCTACTACGATGAGGGTTCTCTCGACCCAGACTCCTATAGAAGGAGCTGGAACGTAGGGAAAATTGAAGACTTCCTGGGAGGACTCGATCCGGAGCTGATTCCCCATCTTGACATCATCGATTCCGTGGCCCAACGGCAATGCGGATACAAGCCTCATGAAAACGCCAAGATCCGATCAGAGGCGCTTCTTGGGGGATACCTCGTGGAAATGTCATTCGTCGACACCGTAATGTCGAAGCAGTTTCTTTCTGACGGATGCCTCTCGAGAATGTTCATCTCGGGGCAGACATTCCTCCCCATCGCCGTCACCTGCTTGTGGTGCAACGACGAAATGCCCAGGCGACCTGATGGAATCCCCACTGACACCCTATTCATCCCCTAAAGCCTCAGAGACCTGAACGCTTCGCTTCAGGAAGCAGTGGATCGATGGTGCTGCGCCAGGTTCTAGATTCGCTCCATGCATTCCCTTCGCTCGACCCGCCGTACGCAGCCTGGCGCGCCCTTCATTAAGGCGTTGTGGAGGCCATTCTTGGCACTTCCCGCACTCGCGCTGATCCTGTCCTGCCAATCCAGCACCGCGCCAGATCCGACCCCCACCCCCGCCGCCACCAGTCGCCCTCTCTCGGCGCAGATCAAGACGACCGTCACAGGGGTCCCGGACAGCCTGGTTCTGTACAAAGGCTCCAGCACAACCCGTACGCGGCTCGATACCGTCACGGGCACATGGCGCGATGGTCGGCACGTGGTCCCTCTGCAGGTTCCCACCCAACCCACCTCCGACACCCTCTGGATGGACTGGTGGTCCGGCGGCATGAAGATCCGCACCTTCGGATTCGCCATCGTCTCCGAGTCACCCACCATGGTCGCCGATCGACGCAATGCCATAGGCACCGCCCTGATCGAACGCCTGGACACCCTCGCAGGAGCGCATGCGCGCGAACCCGGACGCCGTGCAGACCTCATGCGTCTGTTGGGCGAAGCTCTGGTTCGCGGAAATGTCGATTTCGAGCGCTGGCCGCAAGATCTACCCGCGGGATTGACGGAAGCCCAGGGGGACTCCGCAGCGTTGGCGTGGCTGGTCCGCTCCGGAAGCTCCCTCGAGTCGGTGCGCCAGACGTGGCTGCCGCGTCTCGATCGCGAGCAGGCCCTTGCGATCCTGGGTGACTGGAAGGCTTCGGGGCGAATCTCCGAGGCGCAGTTCCTCGCATTGTCTCGCCCGGCCGACACATCCACCAAGGACACGACGGCCCCCACGATCCGCATTCTTTCTCCCCAGCAAGAAACCACCGTTTCCAATGAATCCAGCTCCGTGTTGGTCGAGGCCCTCGTCTCCGATGCCTCGGGAATCGCTCTGGTCGAGGTCAACGGAGCCAAGTTGACCACATCCCCTTGGAAGCTGCGTGTGGACCTTGCGGTGGGGTCGAACTCGATTTCCGTCATCGCCCAGGACAGCGCCGGCAACCGCGACACCGTCTCGGTATCGGTGCTGCGACAAGCCCTCGGCGACAAAACCCCGCCCGTCATCGATCGGCTGACACCCTCGGATGATTCGACCGTTCCCTGGACCACAAGATCCATCGTGGCGCGTTGGAAAGTGACCGATGATTCGCTGCTGACCAAGGTCTCGCTCGGTGGAGCGGCGCTCACAGGCGCGGATGGCCTGTTCGAGCGGAACCAGCCCCTCGATACCGGGAAAAACACGTTCATCCTGACGGCATTGGATCTGCGTGGCAACCCGGCCTCGGACACGTTTTCCATCCGCCGATCCCCCGATGCCGAGTCGCCCGTCCTATCCAGGGTATACCCCTCGACGGACACAGTCGTGCCCTCCACGCAGGATTCACTGAAGGTCGCATGGACGGCCAAGGACAACGACTCGCTGCTCGAGGTTGTCATCGAGAACATCGTCCGCAAGGGCGAAGATGGCCGCTTCGAGGCCATGGTGCCCCTGACCGGAGACTCCATGTGGATCCGAGTCCAGGCTCGCGACCGCACCGACAACACCGCACGCGATTCCATCAAGGTCTTCCGAGTGGCGGCTCCCACCATCGCACCGACCAGCCGCGGACTCAAGGCGGCGCAGATCGTCACCATCACGCCGCAGCGAGGAGCCAGTGCCGAATTTTCGCTCGACAACGGCACCACATGGACCCCCTACACCCAGGAGCTCGAAGTCGCGACCAATACCCGGCTGATGGCCCGTTCCCGAAGAGGGAGTGCCGTGTCCCCGCTCGCGCGCGCCGATTACGCTTTCGCCCCGACGTTCCGGCCAGAATATGGATCTTTCAGACGTTTCGATAGCATTTCGGAATTTGCCCGGCTGGATGGAGCATTCCAACCGAATCTGACTGGCAAGAACTAGCAAACTCAGAACCTGGCGAGAGGTTGCGTTCTACTCTTTTCAATGGCATCAATGCGACGGGATTCAATGCCGACCGCACGGGTTCCCGAAGTGAATTGGGAGCTTTCGCAAATATCGACTGGCTCGCATGCTATAGGTCGGCGAACCAAGTCTCTGCGACTGAATCTCAATACTGGCGACTTACAGAATCATCAAATCTTGAATCGTTCGCCCATTTGAAAACCACGGGCTTTTCGATCCGTTGCATCCGCAAATGATCCCACGATTCAAGCCACCCTCATCGGGAACAGCCATGCACATTCTCCAAGCATTCGCATTGCTCGCCACGGCATCGCAGGCGGCAGACGGAGCGGACCTCGGCGTCTCCGAAACGCTTTTCAACGCCCAAGGACTGGTGGAGAAGTGGTCGTGTGAGTACTGTCCGACCAATCAAGCTCCGCTCACCAGTGATTCCGCCCGGTCCATGATCAGGGCCGCAAGCGCTCGGGGGGTGTCCGTTTTTCGGGAGATCATTCCCCTGGGCCTGCTCGTGCCCCATGAATCGGAAACGGCTCGCATCGACAGCCTCGCGGCCTACCTCGCGGCCTACCGCCACACGAACTCTCGGATCCTGGTCTCCCTGGGAATGCCCGTTCCGGCATGGATCGGAAGCCCCCATCCGTGGTGCGCCATGGTCGAATCCGACTCCGCTTGGGATGACGTGTCCACCAAATTGACCCGCGTATTCGGCAGGATTGCGAGCCGCCTTCTGGCCATCGGGGGAGTCACACCTGCTTGGATCGAACGGAATTTGGCATTCGAGCCATTCAACGAGTTCGACGCCCTCTCCACGGAGGAATGCACGAACCTCACGAGTCACACTCAATCCTCAACGCCCGAACGAGGAGCTGATCTCCAGCGTAAGATTCGAGCCGCCATGGAGGCCCTGGGAGTGCATCCCGAGGTGACCGCACCATCGATCACCGGAGTCCATTCCGGAACAGGTTTCGCCAACCAGGATTCATCCATGGCTGTATGGATGGAACGCTATTACCGCGCGGGCGGCGGCGGCGTCCCGAACCTCCATGTCTACAGGCGCGTCTGGAACCCCGACGCCCCACTTTCCGATCTGCTCAGGCAATTTCGCACCACCATGGAGATCGTCACCAAGGCATTGCCCGACAGCATGCAAGGACGAATTCTGTTGGGCGAAACCGGCGTATCCGTCGAGCGCGATGGCTGCACGCAAAACACAGGCTACACCGTACTCCCGTCCGATACCCGATCGGTGTGGTACAAGATGCTGGCCACGGATTCCAGCATCACAGCCAAGGTGGACCGAATCTTGTTCTGGCGACTCCGATCGCTGCCTCCGGACCATATCCCCCAAGCCCCTTGCGAATCGACCTACGGCCTTGTACTGGATGGTGCGCCCCTGGACTCCTCATGGCGGTTGCCGTTCCTTTCGCCGGACTCGACCCCGAGCACTCAGGTTCGCACCATTGTTCGCCCCCCGGAGATCCTCCTACGCCACCGCCATGGACAGCCGTATTCCGTCCAATTGTCCGGCCCCCAATACGCACCACTCGACCTTCGCCTGTTCGACACCAACGGCAGTCTCCTCTGGTCCAGACGGATCACCGGGCCCGAGTGGCATGTTCTGCCCTCCACGCTCCCGTCCGTCTCGATCCTCCACTCCGGAGCACACTCCCAGATTCTGACATCCTTGAACCCGCGAATGTGACAAGCCCTGCCGCGGTCACGCTTTGTCTGGTGCCTTTTCAGCCCCAGAGCTATGGGGCGGGCGATGCATCCTGAATGCGATCCAATTCCCCCGCGCCCCACCCACGACATACCATTGGATCTCCCCTCCGCCCGGATCCCCCCCCCATGAACCATCCCTCGCCCTTCGGGCCCCCTTCGCCGTTCAGTGGGTCGCGCCCCTTCGACGGAAGCTCCCTGCTCGACCGGTTCCACGGCAAACCCGTCGGCGAGGTCCGTTTCCCCACCGCCGCCGCACCGCCGCGGCCAGCCGTCGATCCCGACTACCTCCGCAAGGTCCGCGAAAACGATCCCTGGCCCGAAGGATCGTCGTGTGCTCCACCCTCGCCCAAGCCGCTGGTGCCACCGGTCGCCGTCACACTATCCAATTGCCGGTTTCTGACACCCGTCGACCAGCTACGCTTCAACGAGTCCTTCGAGATGGCCGTCGACGTCCGCCGCTTCGCCCCGGGCAAGACACGCCGCGCCTTCTTCACACTCCACTACGAGATCCATCACGAGGGCAAGACCGAGCGCGGCACTGCATTCCAAGGCATCGAGGGATTCCCCGACTCCGATCGTGAAACCCACACCGTCACGGCCAAGGGATTCCTGTTCATCATGGCACCGCTGCGCACCGGCGCCACCATCGACTTCTGGCTGACCGCCACCCACCAGGAAGCGGCCGGGCCCGTCGAAAGCCCCAAGGTCAACGTGCCCCTGCTGCGCCACGCCCACTGGATGGGCGGATCCGACATCCTCTTCGGCCTGGGATCCTGCTGCCCGCGCCTGGGCTCCGACGGCCGACTCGCCTCCGTACTGGCCGCGGCCCTGCGTCGCGGTGCCAAACCGGCGGACCCGAAGATCCCCGAATCGGTGGTGTGCTTCGGC
>JAMIIV010000169.1:0-63375 GCA_035913415.1 Fibrobacteria bacterium
AACCCAACCTGTTCTTCCACTGGTCCAAAGGCTTTACTATTTGAGCGCGTCTACTTCGAGGAGCCGTGTGACGGGAGACTGTCAAGCACGTTTCTGGGAGAGGCTGGGGGTTAAATTCCCCCGGCCTACTCTATTCCTTTTGTGCGCAATTGTGGGTAATACGCAGATTTGCGCGCAAACGACTGTTCGCCCCCTTCTGAAGCTCTCCGTACTTCGTTTGCGCGCAATTCTGCGCGCAAACGACAGTTTCCGTTCGTTTGCGCGCATCGCCAGCGTGACCCCATGCGCCCCTCGGTGTGCGCTTCGGACCGTCGCCGACATGTACACAGGGCGGCCTGAGGGGGTGAGGGCATGGGCTTGCATGGGGGAGATCCGACTTGGGGAAGTGGTGATCCAGGGTATGCCCTCGGAATGGTAGGTCCAGGGGCTTGGTCTCGCAAGTTGCCAAGTGTCGACGTCTCAGGAGGCTCTTCCTTCGCGCTTCCAACATCCCCGTGTCCAACACCGTCCCGCTGGGTAGGCTGCCGGGAGTGGCAGATGAATTCTGGGCACTCCATTCCATAGGTTGCAGGGAAGGGCATCGTGGATGCTCTTGGAATTTCCGCCCATGAGTCAGACCGCGATCCATGTCCCAACCCTTTGGTGTCGGATCTGCGGCGTGGCGTGGCGGCAGTTTGTCGTCGCGCCCAACCGATCGTGATGGTACATCATGGCAGCCAAGAGCTCGTTTCGAGTCGGACGACCATGTCGTTCCACTTCCAGGCGAGATGGCTGCGGTCGCGAGCGATCGGGGGAGGGGCGCTGTCAGGGCGGGGATCGGAGGGGTTCAGGGGTGGCATCGCCTCGTGGGGCCGAGGTTGTGGAACCCTCAAAGAACCAGGACCAAAACAGAAACGGCCCGTATTGCTACGAGCCGTTTCTCAGTTGGGGTACAAGGATTCGAACCTCGATAGTCGGAACCAGAAACCGAAGTCCTGCCATTGGACGATACCCCAGACGTGTAGAAAAAAAGATAGGCGGAAATCGCCCGGCGTCAAGGGGGCAAAGACGAGCTGGAGGAGGAGGACCTCCACGGCGGGTGGGGCTTCCGAGTCGAGAAGGCGACCGGTTGGGTTGGGGCTCGAGCCATCACCGAAACCGGGGCTCCATCAGGGAGGGCGCATCAGAGGATCTGCCGAGGGCATCGTGCGGAAGACTGCTGACCGGAGGGAGGCGTTGCCGGGGGCGAGGCCATGCTCCCACAACCGCTCCCTGAAAGGCCGTCAGAGCCAGGGTGGGGCGGCCATTGTCGTCGAACGCGCCTTTGAAATAGCCCTTCCATCCGTAGTGGCATTGGGGTTCCCAGTAGAAAATGCCGAGGTTCCTGGGGCCCATCGATTCCATGTCCTTCTGGAGAGTCTGCAACAGGGCCTTCGTTGAATCGGCGGCCATCCAGTCCATGCCGACTTCCGAGAGCACCACGTCCTTCCCGTACCGGGTTACCATGTCCTTCATGTTCGCGAGGGTCTGCTGCTGGAGGGGCCGCCAGGCGCTTGGTTCCGGGTACAGGCTCATGCCGATGACGTCCCAGTCGACATTGTTTTTCTTCAGGCCGTCGAAGCTCCAGCGAAACAGGGCGTTGTCCCACCCGTTGGCCAAATGCACCACCACCTTAGAGGTGGGAGATGCCTCGCGCACTGCCCTGGCGCCGGCGCTGATCAGGGCCGCGTAACCGGCCATGTTGGTCGAAGCACGACCGTCCGGCCACAACATTCCGTCGTTGGTTTCATTGCCGACCTGTACCCATTCGGGGACGACTCCGGAATCGCCCAAAGCCTTCAGGATCGCGACCGTATGGTCGTGGACATCGGTCTTCAATTGCTCCAGGCCATGGGAGGCCCATGCGGCTGGTTTGTTCTGTTGCCCCGGGTCTGCCCATGAATCCGAGTAGTGGAAGTCGATCATCAGACGAAACCCCATGCGGTTGGCTCGAGTTGCCTGCCGAAGGAGGTCCTGTTTGCCGCACCAGCCGTCGGCGGGGTTCACCCACAGGCGCAGGCGGATGGCGTCGACTCCCGTTTCCTTGAGGATCTTTAACAAGTCGTCCTGTTTCCCATCGCGGCTACGGAAAACCTTCCCCGCGGCTTCCATCTCGGACAGCCAACCGACATCGGCTCCCCGGGCCGGGCGACGAGCATCCGCGGCCGTCGGGCCGGGGGCGTTCGGGCTTTGCATCTGGTGCAAAATGCCCGGTTCGTTGCCTGGTTCCGAGGTCGGACGGGGGGGCTCCCCGCTGGCCAGGGTTGCCAGGAACAAGGTGGTAGATAGCAGCGCGCGGGTCAGGGGCATAGGCTGAACAATGATCGTGGGACGTACCTTGCGCCAGATGATTTTGCGGTTTGGGACCGAAAAGCGTTGATCAATCTTCGAAGTCGTTGAACATTCTGGATCCCTCGGGTTGGAGGCGGGCCGACTCGCTTCACCTCACGGTGGCTGATGTCGTGACCGTGGGCGCACCCGGTGGGGGTCCGGGGCTGAGCGTCGCAACGATCCGGTGAGAACGAGACGGCGGCGACCGCCAGACCCTGTTCGCGGAATCCAGGGTACCGTGCGATTCGCGCAGGGCGCAATTGGTAGACTGCAAGCGAAACGGTGATGGAGGTCGACGTATGCGGAAGCGATGGTTCGCGACATGGGTGAGTGTGGTCCTGGCAGGGTGCCAAGGAGGTCCTCCGGAAGTTCCTGTGGGGGTGCGTCCGGTGACGGGGTTTCAACTGCAGCGATACCTGGGTACCTGGCACGAGATCGCCCGACTGGACCACAGCTTCGAGCGTGGTCTGGAGCGGGTGACGGCCAACTACACCCTGCGCGACGACGGCGGTGTGCGTGTGACCAACCGCGGGTTCCGCGCCGACAAGGAGGCCTGGAAGGAGGCGGTGGGCAAGGCCTATTTCGTCGGGTCACCCGACGAAGGGTTCCTCAAGGTCTCGTTCTTCGGACCGTTCTACGGCTCCTACGTGGTCTTCGACCTCGACACGGTCGGCTACGAATACGCATTCGTGTCGGGTCCGAACACGTCCTATCTGTGGCTTTTGTCGCGATTTCCGCAGATCCCCGACACCTTGCGCCAGCGCTTCGTGCGACGCGCCGACGAACTTGGCTTCGACACCACGAAGCTGGTGTGGGTCAAGCAGGCCGACTGACCTGCTCGCTGTTATCCGCCGATCGATCTGAAACCCGTTGGTCGAGCTGATACCGTTGGTCGAGCTTGTCGAGACCAGCGTAGGTGTGGCGCCCTGCGCGGTCTCTGCCGGGCTTTCAGCGTCTCACCAGGCGTGTTCTTCCAGGTAGTGCTGGGCGTCCAGCGCCGCGATGCATCCCGAGCCCGCGCTGGTGATCGCCTGCTTGTAGGTGGTGTCCTGGAGGTCGCCGGCGGCCATGACGCCGGGAATGGACGTTTTCTGACTGCGGCCCTGGCATTTCACGTAGCCCTTGGCGTCCAGTTCGACCTGGTCGGCGAAGAGTTCGGTGTTGGGCTTGTGGCCGATGGCCACGAAGGCGCCTGCGACTTCGATCGTCTTCGATTCGCCGGTCTGCACGTGCTTGAGGCGGATGCTGTGCAGGAGCTTCTCGTCGCCCAGGAATTCGTCCACGACATACGGGGTGAGGATCTCGATCTTGGGGTTCTCCTTGGCGCGCTGGACCATGATCTTCGAGGCGCGGAATTCGTCGCGGCGATGGATCACGTACACCTTCGAGGCGAAGTTGGTCAGGAAATTGGCTTCTTCCATCGCGCTGTCGCCACCGCCGATGACAGCCACCACCAGCTTGCGGTAGAAGGCGCCGTCGCAGGTGGCGCAGGTGCTGATTCCCTTGCCGTACAGGTAGGTCTCTTCGGAAGGGATGCCCACCTTGATGGAGCTGGCGCCGGTCGAGAGGATCACGGTACGCGACTCGTAGACGGTCTCGCCTACCCAGACCTTCTTGACCTCCCCGGAGAGGTCCAGCTTGGTGGCGTTCTCCGTGATGAAGCGGGTGCCGAACTTCTCGGCCTGCTCGCGCATCTTCATCATGAGCTCGGGTCCCTGCACGCCTTCGGGAAAGCCGGGGAAGTTCTCGACTTCGGTGGTGGTCATCAGCAGGCCCAGCGGCTGCCAGCCCTCGATGCACAGGGGATTGAGGTTGGCGCGGGCGGCGTAGAGGCTGGCGGTGAGACCGGCGGGGCCGGAGCCGACGATGATGACGCGTTCCATGAAAGGATCTCCTGCGTAACGGTGGTGAGAGACGTCGAACCGGGAAGATAGACGACTCGAAGGCGCCTGGCGTGACATCGACAAAAGCGGATCCGGAGGTCCGGCGATGGACGTCGCCCTCCACGGTCGCACGCCTCGGTGCGTCCGGATCTTCGATGGGTGCTAGATTCGGTATTGCCCGTAGACACCCGTCACCGATCTCCGAAGGATGATGGTGCGCATTTCCCTGGTCTTCCTCGCGGTCTTGATTCCGTTCGCAGCGTCGTTCGCGTCGGCGGTGGCCCGACGCGTCGTGCCGGGGGCGTGCCTGGAGCTTCCACACGCGGTCCCGCTCCGGGAAAAGGTTTCTTCCGGCTCCATGGGGCATTTGGCTCCAGGAGCGCTCCTGGCCTTGGATACGCGCCTCCATGCGGGGGTGCCTTGGGTTCGTGTCCTTGCCGTGGATGGCATGATCGGCTGGATCCCGTCGCGTTCCGTTCGTGTCACGGGGCTCGCGACGTATTCCTCCGAATCCACTTTGGTCCGCACGATTTCACCCGACGACGATGCCGATGACAACGAGGTGACCGACGGAGAAACGGATACCACCGTGCGACCGGGGGGCATCCTCCACGCGTTGCGGGGATCATCCCGACTCCACACCGGCAGGAGCTACCTGCCCCGATTGCCCGATGCCTACGACATGGTTCCATGGATTCGCGTGGCGGGAAACCTCCGCGAGGGTTGGATTCCTCTGGGGATGCTGCGGTTTGCCTGCGACGGTGCCGACACCTCGGGGTTCGCCCGGCCTCCGTTCGTGCGATGGGCGCGCTCCGACGAACCGCTGGCGGGGGCGAAACGACATGTATGGGACCATTGGCTGGATTCCTTGCACGAAGGGCCCCCCACCGACACAGCGTTTCGTCCCGGAATCCGTCTTTGGGTGATCCAGCCTCCCGCGGGTGTCCGGTCGGGACTGGTCTCCGTGTCGGGCTGGGAGGACACGAGAACGAGGGAGCTCGATCCGGGCCGAGATGGCCGTCCCTCCGAAGGGTGTCTTTCTGTCGGATTCCGTCCGGAAGCGATGGAATGGTGCACCGAACGCACCGACCACTGGATTCTCGAATTCGCCGACGGCCGACGCGAGGTGCTGCGCGGAGGAGGGGAGACTCCTTTGGTCCTTTCGGCGCGTTTCGTCGACCTCGATGGGGACGGGGCCTCCGAATGGATCCTGGAGACCACCACCAACTACGGGGACGGCTCGCTGGAGCATCTGATGGTCTTCGATGGAGTGCAAACCCCTGGATCGATCGCCTTCGGTGCCGTCAGCATCGGCGGAAACTCAGGAGAGCCCTCCGCTCCCGAACCCGTGTACGCGACCTGGAAAGTTGCAGGGACTCCCAAGGCCCGGGTTCTGAAAGTCCGCACTCGGCAGGGGCGCAAGACGGATTTTGTCTCATGGGCCTGGCGGGGAAAACGGCTGGTCTTGGTGGGCCGCTAGGATGGGGGAGCATCCGATCGTTGTGCGGGCGCGCGCCCGCGGGAATCGTCCTCCCCAGCGGTCGGGAAGCGTGGGGGCGCGAAGATCTCCTGATCTGCCCCTGCCCTGGTCCTGGACGGGCTTCCCGCTCCTTCGGGTCGCCACGCTGGCCACCTTCTGCTGCACGCTGGTCGCCTGTGGCTCGGAGCACCCACGACGGGAGCCGGTGAGCCTGATGGTGCATCGGGACACGTCCGGATTGGGGCAGGTGCTGCGCCTCGATTCCGTCGACGGCTGGTGCTTCCGCTGGGCGGGTGTTCCCTTGTCCGATCCGCAAGGAATCGGACCCACCGATGTGGTGGTCGCGGTGTGGGCCGTCCCCGCTTCTCCGCGATCGGCGGGCGTGGATTCGGTCGAGGTGTACCTGCCGAAGGCCCTGTCCGATTCGCTGTTGCCCGATTCCGTGCGCAAGTCGGGATCCTGGGACACGGCGCGATGGTGGGTGCGTGCACCCCGCTGCGATCCACCCGGGAAGACCACTTCGTGGTACCACGAGGCGGCCTGCGGGATGGTGGGCGGTGGCATGATTTTGGTCACCAGCACGCGGTAGGCCCTCTTGCCCCGGTGGTCGAGCCACCTCACCGGTGGTCGAGCTTGTCGAGACCCACCCGGCTGGTCTCGACAGGCTCGACCACCGGACCCATCTCGATCCCCGCGACCACCGGGTCTAGCTCGACCCCCGGGTCAGGCTACACCCTCGGGGAATCCCGTCGGCGATCCGACAGATTCCGACTTGCGGACGACTCAGCGAGCCGTCGCGAACAGGCACTTCAGGTACTGGCCGTCCGCGAACCGCACGGGGTGGTCCAAGGCGTGGCCGGTGGTCTCCAGGTGGGTCAGAGGGCGGCCGGCACGGCGCGCGGCGTCTTCGACGCAGGCGAAAAACGACTCGGCGGGAACGCGGTTGGAGCACGAGGCTTGCACCAGGGTCCCGCCGCGTTCCAGCACGGAAAGCCCCAGGTGCGTGAGGCGGGCGTAGGCGCGCAGGGCCGGTTCCACCTGCGCGGCGGATTGGGCGAACATGGGAGGGTCCAGCACCACCACGCCGAAGCGGCGCCCCTCGCGGGCCATCGCTTCCAGCGCCTCGAAGGCATCCACGGCCAGGCCGCGATGCTGGCAGCGCGCCACCGCGGGAAGGTCGCGATTGAGGGCGAAGTTCCGGTCGGTGGCTTCGATGGCCGGGCGCGAGAGGTCCACGCTGGTGACCGACCGTGCCCCGGCGGCGGCGGCGTACACCGAAAAGCCCCCGGTGTAGCTGAACACGTTGAGCACGTCGCGTCCGGCCGAGCGGGCTCCCACCCGCGCGCGGTTGTCGCGTTGGTCCAGGAAGAATCCTGTCTTCTGGCCGGTCACGGGCTCGGCTTCGAACCGCAGGCCGTTCTCGGAGAACACCACGGGACCGCCCAGGGGCGGGCCGTACAGGATCTGTCCATCCTCGAGTCCGTGGAGGGTCTCGGGGAACTTGCGCATGGCGCGGTTCAGGCGCAGCACCAGGCGTTCATGGGGTTGGCAGTCCGCCAGGGCGGCGGTCACCGATCCCAGGTGGGGGATCCAGGCGGCGGTGTAGAGCTTGGCCACCAGGGTGTGCGCGTAGCGGTCGACCACCAGGCCGGGCAGGCCGTCCGACTCCCCGTTGATCAGACGGAATCCGTCAGTAAGGGGGCGCTGCTGGCGCAGGGGGTCGCGCTGGAGCGAGGCCTCGGCGATCTTCGATCGGAACCAGTCGCCGTCGATCCTGCAGGGGCTCCCCTGGTGCAGCACGCGCAGGCGGATGGGGGACGTGGGATCGATCAGGCCGATGGCCAAAAAGCGTTCCTTGCGGTCGAAGACCACTCCGAGATCTCCGCAGGCGGGATCCTTCAACGGGGCGGCCAGGGACGTGTCGTAGACCCAGGGATGGCCGTCGCGGATGGCGCGTTCGGCGGGTGGACCGACCCGGACCGGCTGGCGACGTACCTGTGCCATGGAGGGGGGAGGCCACGCGAAGGATGGAGGGATGGGTGCGCTCACGGGGACCAATGTAGCGCGTGCGAGGTGTTCTCCTCGCGGGAACACCGACCCACCTCGGGCACGGGAAAAGCCCGGACGTCTCCGTGCCGACGTTCTAGCTTCTGGGGAACCCCCAAAAAAGGAATGTTCTCCTGGCCTCCCTGATGTTTTCGATCCTCCTCCTGCGGACCGCCTTCGCGGCGCCGGAGCGCGTGGATTCCGCTGCCCTGGAGGCCGCCGGGATCCCTTGGAGCACAGGGCACGACTGGGTCGCGTTACCGGCGGATTCCTCCCGGGGCGAAGTGGTCCTCGTGCGGGACGGCACCGAGGCCGCCCGCGTGGATCCCACGTTCTGGCAGGGAGCTCGGGATGCGGCCACGGCGGGACGATCGTCAGGCTGGAAACTGCCCCCCAACCCCACCTCGGACGACTGGCGAAACTGGACGCGTCCACCCGCGGGGCTTCGCGTCGGATGGTTGTGGGCCATCAGCAACTCGCCAGGTTCGAGCACGTGGCTCCGCCAGGACTGGAGCGGAGGGTTCGACGCTCCCTGGAGGGATTGGGTTTCGGTCGGACTCTCCGGAGGCATGGAGCGGGTATGGACCTCGCTGCCCCTCGATCCCGTATCCCCGCCCCACGACGGGCGCTGGTGGGGGTGGTGGGGCATGCGCGGATGCGTCCGGTCCCTGTGCGTCGAGAATCGGACCTCGCGCCATCCCTTGCCCGATGCCTTGCGCAACCAGGAAGGGATCGACAGTCTGGTTTACCATGGTCGCGACGGGAATCTTGCGCGACGTTGGTCTGCGCCAGGATCCGCCTACGCGGCCAACTGGGAGCAGGCGGTTTCCCTGCGCCTGGGTGTGGTGTCCTGGCGGGTACGGCGCGATCCCGAGGTCTGGAACGGTTGGAGCCAGGAAGCGGCCCTGTCGCCGCTTCCCGGCGGCCCGCTCCGGTGGGGGCTGCTGGCGGGGAAGGACCAGTCGGCAGCTTGGACGGGAATCGTTGTCGGGTTGTCGCCCTGGCGGCGATCCCTGCCCCGCTCGTTCGCGCTTTCGCTGCTGCCTCCCGAAGTCTGCTTCCGCTACACGGATGTGCGACGCTTCTCCCTGGACATACGCTCCGCCTTCGAAATCCATCCCCCCGAGGTCTTCCCATGAGCGACGGCGACTGCCCCCTCGAACGGTCGCGCACCATCCTGCTGCGCCTGTCCCGGCGCCTGCACCTGGTGGCCTGGGCTCCCATCCCCGTTCTGGGAGCGAGCGTGCTGCTGCTGCACCGCTTCGACCCGCGATGGTATTCCAACGTGGTCCTCGTGGCCATCCTCGTGCTGTTCGCCGTGGGGCAACTGGCGGCATGCAGACAATTCCTGGCGCTGCGGAGGTCCGTCGGGGAAACCCTCGCGGCGCTCGCCCGCCTGGAACGCGCCGACGACCATCCCGATCCCGACGCCTTCCGCAGGGCGCTGGGGACCTTGCCCCCGGGACATGTGCGGGATCTCGTGCTGCACTGGCTGGAGCTGGGGGCCGCGGCGCCCGAGACGCGCGCCCTGCACCTGTTCGAGAACGCCCGCGAGCGCCGCGAGATCCAGGAGGGGAAACTCGTGGGTTTCCACGTCTCCCTCAATCGCAACATCATGAAGCTCGGCTTCCTGGGAACCCTGGTGGGGCTTCTGCTGACGTTCCCCCCCATGCGCGCGGCGGTGATGGGACTTGCGGATTCCGGCGGCGAGATGCGCTTCATCGCCGACATCGCCAAGGCCATCGACGAGGACGCCTACGCCATCCAGGCGACGCTGGTCTCGATGGGATTCTCGCTGTTCCTGGAGGCCATGGTCCTGCAGGCCCTCGAGAGGCTGCTGGTCGGTTTCCAACTGGTCGACAGCCACCTGGCCGACTGGTATCTGCTGCGCCTGCGTCCCTGGATGGCGCGCCGCGCCGCCGAAGGCGGGACGGATTCCGTCGATCCGGTTCCCGCGGTGCGTCCCGATCCCTCCGCCGCCCGCAAGGCCTACGTCGCCGAGGAGAAGGCCCGTTTGGAGCAGTCGATGCGCGAGGCTCGCCGCGAGCTGGAGCGGCGCAACTCCGATCTCGCCGAGTTCGAATCCCGCCACCACGCCTGGTTGCCGGAACGATCGCCCTCCGCGGAGTCGGGGAGCCGGTGAGTCGCCGACGCGCAAAACCGGATCTGGGGGAGGCTGTTTCCTTCGATTCCATCCTGACGGTCCTGACGGTCCTGCTGGTTCTGCGCATGGTGTTCCTGGTTCCCATGGTGAACCTCGACAAGTCCAAGGTCGACCAGGCGCGGCGAAGCCTTCTGTGGGAGCGCGTGGTGGGGCGCCTGGCCGCGGGAGCCCGGCGACAGGACGATGCCAGCCAGCCATATCTTCAGGCGTTCGCGCTGCAATCCGACCGTTCGTTCGCGACGGTCCTCCCCGACGGACGCGTGCTGGTCGAGGCCCTTTCCGCCGATTCGACCCTCGACGTCGTCGAACACGACCCCGCCACGGGGCGTTTCGTGTCGCTGCGGGTGCAGGCCTCCAGCGAAGCCCCCGTATTCCGCCGGGGACTCCTGCTCTGGAGCGGGGAGGAATCCGTCTGGTTCCCGGCCTCGGATTCCACCGACTACGGGCAGCATCCTTCGTCCCTCGAACTGGTGGGTCGCCTGCGCGCGCGCGAGGCCCTGCCTTGATGCGCTCGCTCGCGGTGGCGGTGGGGCTCCTGCTCTGGAGCGCGTGTCCGGGATTCACGGCCGACTACGTGACGGAATCCGTCGTAGGGTATGGCGCCTCGATGCTCTCCGACAGGAACATCGAGGCGCGGCTGGCCGCGCGCTTCAAGGCCAGGGGAAGACCCGTCTTCCTGATGGCCAGCCCTTCGCGCGGCCTCGCCCAGGGCGATCTCCTGCGTTTTTCCGACAAGGCGGTCCTGATCGACGCCGACGTCTGGCAGACACTCCAGGCGGAGGGTGCGCTTCCCCAGTTGCTGCGTTCCCAAGGCTCCGTCGTGCAACTGCGGGCGCGGGCGCGGGAGGGGGCCTGGACCGAACGTCGCCGACTGGTGGGGACACCCCACGAACGCAAGGGGTACGCCTTGGGAGCGCAGCTTCTTCGCGCGTTGCAGGAGGCGGGTGGGGGGGGCGCCCTCAAGGGACGGTTGCAACTGGCCTTCGAGGGCAACGATCTGGTCCTGTTGGCTTCGCGTTCCTTCCTCGACGCCCTTGGAACGATGCGCGATCCCGAAGCAGGTGCCGAACCGAGAGCCGTGTCTCCCAGGCCGTTTCTCGTCACCTCCGGTCTGCCCGCCCGGGTGGTGGCCGATGCGCCATTCCATTGGCGAGCCTGGGCCCTCGATTCGGCTGGAGGCCCCTCGCGGAATCTCCGGGTGGACCTGCTTTCGTCGCTGCCCGAGGGAATGGCATGGACCCCCTCGACCCGGGTGCTGCAGGGCCGTTGGCCGCAAGGGGAGTGGTCGCTCGAGCTCGCGGCCACGGCGGCCGGTCGCGCCGACACCTTGCGCACCCGGATCGTGTCGTGGAGGAACCGTCCGCCCAGGATCGTCTTCGACCCACCGCCGGCCCGTGCGGGGGAGCCGTGGACTCTGATCCCCGTGGTCTCCGACAGCGACCATCCGGCCGGGGAGGTCCGGCTGCGGCTGCTGGAGGCTCCGGCCGGGGCCTCCTGGGATCCGCTCGCGGGGCGCCTGGATTGGACGCCTCCTCCGTGGGCCCGTCGGGATCCGTACCGCGTCCGGTTCCTGGCGACGGATCCTGTCGGGGATTCGACCGAGGGTGTCCTGGAATTCAGCGTGTCGCGCGAGGGTTCCGGGCGCGTCGCGGTCCAGGCCTCGCCGGACCGCCCGCCCACCTGGTTGTCCGAGCTTGGAACGGGGCGCATCCGGCTCGGTGATACCCTCCGCTACCGGCCTTTGGCGCGCGATCCCGAGGACGACTCGCTGCAGATCGTCTGCCAGGGAGATTCCGCCGAGGGCACGGTGTGGGACGGGCAACGGCTGTGGTTCGCGCCGGCGCGGACCGGCTGGATCCGGGCGCGCTGTGTCGCGACGGATTCCGCGGGCAACGCCGTGCCCCAGGAGCTCGCGCTGCGCGCGCGCGCGGCCCACGACCGACGCTGGTGGCTGGCCCACCAGCGCAACGCCACCGCCGCGCCTTGGGAGGTCGGAGTTTCGTCGGGTGCCGGCCGGATGGGACTGCTCGTCGTCGATCCCCGTCGCACCTTCCTCTGGAAATCCTGGAGCGAACAGGACTGGCCCATGCTCTTCGTGGGGATGGACCTGCTGGGTGGCGGCCGCGAGGGGAACCGGCTGTGGCTCGACGTCGGTGGTGTGTTGCGCTGTCCCGCCGCCCGGTTCTTCACGGGTGGGGTCATGGGGAGGCTGGAGGGGGTGTTCCACCCCCTGGGACCGTCCGCCCCGCTTGTCGTCGAGCCGTCGCTGCTGGCCTGGGTGCACCAGGCGCTGCTCATGGTCGACACCACCGGATGGCGCTACACGGCCACGGGAATCGATTCCCTGCGGGTGGTGCTGGACATCCGGGACCGCTACCAGCCCGTCGGAAGGCAGATTTTGTCAGACGCCTACGACCCTCGCAACGCGGTGGTGCTCACCCGCATCGACGCCTGGTGGGAATTCCACCGGCACCTCGAGGCGGGACCGGCCTGGTGGCGCGAAGATCGGTTGGTGGGGGCGTCGTTCCGCCAGTACCTGGGGGCCGGAGTCCGCTCGCGCTGGAGCTGGTCGAGGATGCACCTGGCGCCGTCGGCGGTCGCGGGGTGGGGCGCCGGCAATTCCGGCTGGGGAGGACGGGCCGACTTGCGGCTGGAGATCCCTTGAGGCCTCGCTGAGAGGGTCTTTACGAATGAGCGGTGGATCTTGACCGCTCGGAGGTTTTTTCACTCTCTCAGCGACGGGTGCGATGACGCAGGATGCCCGGGAGTCGGTCGCCCACGCGGACACCGCGAGCGGCGAACCATCCACGGTTGACCTCCAGCGCGTACATGATGTCGGCGCTGGCGCTGGGGTAGCGGCGAAGCTGCTCGGGAGCCGTACCCGGCTGGATGGCCATGGCCTGGATGTCCCGAATGGTTCCGTCGGGGCCGATGTAGGCGATGTCGAGATCGAAGTGGCAATCGATCATCCAGAAACTGCGCTGGGCGGCATCGGGGAACGAAAACAGCATCCCCTGGTCCCATCCCATCGACGTGCGCCGGGACAGGCCCTGCACGCGTTCGGAGTCTTCATCGGCGATTTCGATGGACAGGACCGTCTTCCCGACGTGCAACGTGTCCCGGACCGCGGAGACCAGAGATTCGACCTTCTTGCGGGTACGCGCTTCGGGGATCGCGGGCACGAGAAGGAGGGCGACGAGCAGCCCGACGAAAGCAGTCTTCATGGGAGGGAAGGTACGAACCCGCGACGATTCCCGCTTCGGGGAGGTCAGATGCGGGTGAGTTCGGGAAGCTGTTCCTGGTTGAGCACCACTGGAATGAGTTGTTCCAGATCGGTCATGGCCAGAAGATCGCTCATTTCCTCGGAGGGCGAGAGGAGGACGAGCTCACCACCGCGGCGCTGGAGCTTCTGGTGGTGGGCCAGCAAAATGCCGAGAACGGCGCTGTCGAGCATCTCGACGCCGCTCATGTCCAGGACCACCTGCCTGGTGGAGGCGCTGTCGCTGGCGAGCTGGAGCATCTGCTTGAGCTCGCTCGTGGACCGGAGGTTGGCCACACCGGTCAGGGCGATGGTGGTGCGTGCCCCTGCTTCTGTACGAACGAGTTCGAGCATGATCGTTGGTCTCCGGTATCCTCTGACTTCCCAAAGGTATCATCACCTTCCCAACGGCGCACACCATTCCAGGTCGTGTCCGCAGACAACGGGTTTGCGCAACACAAGACGCTGGCGGGGTTAGCTTTCCGTTTCCACCATCAGATCCGGAGACCTCCGTGGCGATCTTCCCCCTGGTCCTTGTCGGTTGCGGTAACATGGGTGCTGCCCTGGTTCGGGGCGTTCGAGCTGTCCATCCGGAAGGGGGCATCCGCCTTGTGGAGCCCGATATTTCCAAGGTCGAAGCGCTCGAGGCCGAGGGGATCGGCACCCGCGCAGACCTTTCGATGGCTCTCAAAGGGGCTCGCGTGCTGGTCTTGGCCATCAAGCCCCAGATGCTCGCTTCGGCGGCGGCTTCGTTGCGCGGCCAACTCGAGCCGGGAACGCTGGTGGTCAGCATCCTGGCGGGAGTCCCGCGGGCGCGCCTGGCCGCCGAGCTGGGAACCCAGCGGATCGCACGGACCATGCCCAACCTGCCTCTGATGGTGGGCAAAGGAGCCACCGCCATCGCCGTCGACGGTCTGGAGTCCGCCGACGTCGAAGCCTGCCGGGCCCTGATGTCGGCCGCGGGCAGCGTTGTCGAGGTGGGGGAGTCCCAACTGGACGCGGTGACGGGCCTTTCCGGTTCGGGTCCAGCCTTCGTGCTGCGGTTTCTGCAGGCGCTGGAAGATGGGGGAGTCTATTCGGGACTTGCACGTCCAATTTCGCGTGAGCTCGCCCTGGCAACCTTGGAAGGGACCGTGGCGATGTTGCGTGCGACGGGACAGGAGCCGGATGTGCTTCGTGGACAGGTGACTTCCCCCGGGGGGACCACCATCCACGGGCTCAAGGCACTCGAGGATAGATCCTTCTATGCCGCTGTCATGGAAGCAGTTGCAGCAGCGACACGAAGATCGAAGGAATTGGGTGCATAACAGATTCTGCGCATTTCATCGCGATTCCCACTGCGGAACGCGAAGCCATGTGCGAAATTAGTGTTGACCGGAAAGTTTTCCGGCGAAATCAACTGCCATCGCGCTCCGTCGTCTGGTTTTCGCGTTTTGTTGTCCAGTTTTCCACTGGACTCCGCGTGTGTCCAGATTGTTCCTTCTCCCCCCGGGAAATGGCCTGCGCAAGCATGGACAGGGAGGATATGTTTTGCGTGACTGTGTGTTCACACCTCGCCAGGTGACTGCGGAGACCGTTTCCATGTTTCTAGCCCGTACTATCCCGCACTTTGGAATGACCCCCCGGCTTGCCGCGGTGGCCTTGCTCGTGCTGGGGACCGCCCGCTCATCGCAGGCGGCCGTTCGCACTTGCGACGCCCCTCCGGCGACCACCGCGGCCCTGAACGCATGCATCGCGACCTATGGCACCCCCGTGGATTCCCGCTTGGAAGACACTCTGCTTGTGTCGCTGACCAAGGGCACCAGGTTCACGGGTGCGCAGGTCCTCATCGACCGCAAGAAGAACGTGCATCTGGTGGGGGACACCGCCGCCATTCCCTACCTCACCACCTTGCCGTTCATCATCTACCAGGACCGGGCTCACACCATCTCCGACACCACGGGGATGTCCAACAAGCTGACCTACTGGGAGTACAACGGGGCTGTCCTGGTCAACGAGTCCCGCAACATCAAGATCCAGGGACTGGGTGTCAACGGCGCCAACCCCGGCGACTCCACGGGCACCACCAACAAGATCTTCGCCTTCTGCGGTACCTATTCCACCTCCGCCTGTGTCGACATCAAAGGCAACATGGGCATCAACATCCGCAACTCGTACGGTGTGACCGTGCGGGGGACCACCGTCACCAACACCTGGTACGGCGTGGCGGTCCAGGGTCGCAACCTCGGTGGAGCGTTCTCGTATCCCACCCCACTCGATCCCCCTTCGCAGGTGAACGCCACCCTGCCCACGTCGCGGTCGGGTCTGTACGGTCGCCACGTCATCGAGCAGAGCCGTTTCATCAACAACACCTGGGGCACCCTGTTCGAATACGACTGGGACCTGGGGTCGGTGGTGCGCAACAACCTGTACGTGGCCAACTACCTGCGCGGCTACGGCAAGTTCCCGGGGTACATCAACGGCCTGGAACTTGCGGACGCGCGCAAGAATACCCTCGGTCAGGCCCAGGCACTGCGGTGGAACGTGGTCGGTGGTGCGTTCTTCATGAATGGCGTGGCGCTCACTCCGTACCGTATCCACAACAATTCGTTCGTGAACAACGGTGTGGTGGTCGGTGCCTACTACATGGCTGGCACCCAGCACCTGTTCTACAACAATCTGGTGGGGCGCCCCTACCAGTACCACAACGCCGCGATCGCCACCACCGACAACGCCACCTACACGCAGACCGAGCGCGCCACCGAGATGCTGCAGTTCTACTCGGAGCACCAGCGGTCCAATCTTGTGCAGCCCCAGGACGGTGCCCCCGGCAGTGCGGCCCTGACACAGACCATGGACATGTGGGGGGACCTCTCCACCGATTGGGCCAAGCCGGGGAACTTCCGCATGTTCCGCATGAAGATGAACCGTCGGTGGAACCCCGCATCGGTCAGTGGGCTCCCTCCGGCTCCCGCCGCCAGCGATTGGCGAGGTGGCGAAAGAACCTGGAACAATGGCCCGCAAGACCAGGACTCTCTGGCGGTCACCTGGGTTCCCGACGCTCCTGCCGGGCAAACAGTCAGTCAAATGTCCGATACCGGTGGCGTCGTGCAGTACATCCGGCACAACATGTACGCGGCGTCGTATCTCGATCCCGAGGATAAGAACACCACGACCTCCGGGTACGGCCTTCCCTATCTGCCGTTGAACATCCGCCGCAACATGGCCGATCCCAAGGTCTTCCGCGACGTGTCCAAGTTCAACATCCGTTGGACCACCGCCATTCCCTTCGGTGCCCCCACCTACCCGATCAGCCCGTTGTACATGAAGCCCGATACCACCTCGAACATCACCCAGCGGGCCATCACCGGTCGTGGCTGGCCGTTGTACGATGGTCTGGCGGGCAAGGCCTTGGACATCGGCGCCTTGCGCACCACCGGAGGCACCGGATGGGCGGTGCCCGAAGTCCGCCTCACCCTGCAGGACACCCTCATCGAGATGATGCAGGGCGACACCGTGGGGTTCCGCATGGACGTTTCGGCCACCGGCTTCGCTTCCGCAGACATCAAGACCCTCAAGGTCGCCAAAGCGAAGTTCTACTACGACGTCCCCGTCGCCGACACCACCTTCAACGCCGGCGGTTGCCGCGCCCGCAACACCTCCGGGGATTGCACCGTCGGCAACGACACCACCCGCTGGAACTCCATTCTCTCCAGCAAGCCCTGGCCCATCGCGGACACGGTGATCAACTACAACCTCTGGAGCGTCGACGACTCCCTCACGGCGGGCAAGCTCAAGCCCACGCACTTCTTCATCGGCAAGCTCTCCAAGGGCGCGCTTCCTGATTCGGTGTACTTCGCCCGCGCCGAGGTGGTCCTTGAGGCCACCCTCAACGACGGTCGTGTGGTGTACTCCAATCCCGGCGTCTTCATGTACTCGCGCCCCCGTTTCCAGCTCGACGTGCGTCTGTTCAACGAAGCCGGACAGGAATTGCCCATCGACGCCGACGGTTACTCCCGCCGGGTGCTGGCGGGCCAGAAGGTGCTCATGAGCGTCACCCCCAAGTTCGACGTCGCCTCGCTGCCCTCCACGGTCAGCCGCTTCCGCGATCTCCAGATCGGCCAGACCTCCCTGATGGGTTCCGACACGGCCAATTCCCGTCTGGAACGCGACGCCACCGCAGCCAACGGCTGGCAGAAGGTCAGCCCCAACCAGATCATCGAAGCGTCGCTGGGCAAGACCCAGACGGTTTGGGACACCTTGCGGTTCACCGAGGCCGGACTGGTGGGCTCCCTCACCTTGCGCGCCTTGTTCGACGTGCAGGACCAGCGATTCCTGCAAGGCATCTCCAAGCGCGTGCGCGTGGTGGCTTCGGCCATCTACCAGGCCACCATCGATTCCGTCTACATCGGCGACTCGCTTGTGGCCACGCCTTGGCCCACGGTCAAACGCGCTCTGGACCTGCTCGCACCTACCGGAGCCGGTGCTCGCGACACCCTTCTGAAGGCCATGGTGGGCACCCGTCTCGATTCCTCGCTCAACATCGGACACTTCGGCGACGGTGTCAGCGGCAACGTCCGCATCGTTTTGCAGGTGCGCGACCAATTCGGCAACCCCGTCCGAGACTCCTCGACAGCGGATCTCCTGGTCAAGTTGCAAGCCTCCGACAATGCCACGCGTTTCCCCAACGGATTGGGGGCCACCGTTGCCGAAGCCCAGGGCATCACCATTCCCGGCGCTGCCGGCGGTTTCGCCGTGCGGACCTTCGATTCCACCGGTCGGGTGGTGTTCGATTCGATCCGGGTGGGCTCGATGGCCCGCTCCGGTGTGATCGTCCCCATGCGGTCGGCAGTGGTCCTGAACCAGGCCGGCTACCCCGAAATCACCTCCGGCACCGGGTTGCGCACGGGTATCCCCGACACCACCTGGATCCAGACGGTTCCACCCGCATTCAACATCCTGTTCGTCGATACGCTCGCAGGGCTGCAGAAGGGCCCCACCTCCGGGCTGGTGGGGGACCTCGTTCCGGTCCGTCTCAAGAGCATCGCGTACGGCAAGGGCACACGGGTTTCGGCGAACATCGCCCTGTCCGCCGATCCCTCCCTGCGCTGGTTCGCCGATCCCGCGGGGGCCACCCCCCTGACCACGGTTGCGTTGGTCAACGACTCCCTTTCCGCGATCGTGTGGGTCCGGGCCATCGACACCACACGCTCGGCAGCCTTCTCCGCCTCCGCTACCGTGGCCGGCGAGCTCGTGGCCGCCTCCGTGCCGGGCAACGTCTTCCGCTTCCCGCGTCTTCGGGCGGCCTCCTTCCACGATTACGACTGCGATGGCCGCGTGGATAGCCTCGTGCTGCGCTTCCTCGACTCCGTCCGGTTCCGCGGGACCAACGTCGTATTCCACGACAGCCTCGACCTTCTGTTCCCCGGGCACATTCTGACCTCGTCGGCTCAGGGTGGCGCGGCGCGGTTCACGCGCATCTCCGACACCGTCTTGGCCTTTGGTTGGAACCCCGCCGCGATGGCCGCCGCCACGCCGGCCGCCAATCGCCTGGTGCTCGGCAACCCCCTGGGTGGATCCGATCTGGTGCTGTTCCCGTCCATCCTCCAGGACAAGGCGCCCCCCCTGGCCCTTTCCGGGACGGTCGACCAGTCCTGGCAAGGACTCGAACCCATCGACGTCGTGACCGTCCGGTTCTCCGAGCAGATCGATACGACCATCCATGGAGCGGGTTCCCTGTTCCCCTTCAACGTCAAGCGCAAAGACGTCTTGGTCCGCCTGGACACCATTGCGGTCGCCTCGCGGATCGAGACCGTGGCGCCGGGAATCTACGCCTGGACCCTCAAGGGGCGCATCGGCGCCATCCTCCCCGGCGACAGTCTGGTCGTCTCCGGTTCGTCCATCCGCGATCTGGCCGGCAACACCACCGGCGATCTCTGCGCCAACAATCCGTTCGCTCCTGTCATCAAAGCCCGCACCATGCCCTACGACGTGCTGGTCACCGACCGCGACGGCGATGGCAACGGCGACATGCTGCGGTTCACCTGGCATGATTCCATCGGTACCTTCCCCGATCGCATCACCATCCGCTGGGGCACTCCGGCCGAGACCCTCTCCATCAGCTCGGCGCAGTTGGTCGCCCTGGGCGTGAAGAGTGCCGACAGCACCTTCGAAGTTCCCTTCAGCTCCTGGAAGGGGCAGTGGATCACCGTCGATGGCGACAAGGTCCTGGCTCCTCGCACCGATGGTCCGTCCGACACCGCGTCGTTCTACGGCGGCGCCATCCAGGTGCGCATCCGCGACGGCATCGCGCCGGCCCTGATCCACGCGCGTCTGCTCTACGATCGCTCCGGCGCATCGGTGCAGATGGACACCCTCCGGCTGACCTTCTCCGAAGACATCGCCAAATGCCCCGTCGGCACCGATCCGAACGTGTGCCTCGACCTCAGTCGCACGAACACGGGCGGATTCAACTTCCCCGAGGGGTCCACCATCCTCGACGTCCAGGGGGACGTCATGCGGGTGCTTGTGCCTTCGTCTTCCGCCGCCACCTCGGTCCAGGCCGGAGACAGCCTGCGTGCCGCGCCGGCCACCAACGCGGGTCCCATCACCGACAGCACCTGGGATGGCGCCTCGAACAAGGTGGGAGACAAGACGCCCTGGGTTCCCGTGCGCGCCGATCGTCGGCCGCCCCGCTTGGGGTGGTTCGTCGACCGCAACGGCGACGGCGTCGTCGAAGCGGTTGTCCTCTCGTACGCGCAGGCCGTGACGGATACCACCCTTCCCGGATTCAGCTTCGAATGGGGCGATTCCGCAGGGCGGGCCGTGACCTCGTCGGGATCCTCCTGGTCGGCTCTGGACGCGTCCAAGCTGCTGTGGGTGGTGCGCCTGACTTCGCCGTTCCCCTACGGGGCCACCGGATACGGCCCGTCGGCGGTGCGCAATCTCGGCACCCAGTCCACCCAGACCACCTACTCGTTCCCGGTGCGCGACAGCGTGGGGCCGGTCCTGCTCCCGGGGGCGCGTCTCAATCCTGCGGCCGGCAGCAATCCCGCCGACACCATCCTGGTGCGAACCTCCGAAACGGTCGCCAACCCCACCGGCAAGATCCTCCTGTCGTTCCGGCGCGGCAACCGCACCATCTCGTCGGATTCCGTCATCATCTTCTCCGCCCAGCCCATGGACGGCAATACCTGGAGGGTCGTGATCGCTCCGGAAAGTCCGTGGCATCCGGCTCCCGGCGACTCCGTCCGGCTCTCCGTGTCGGGTTCGGTGAAGGACACCACGCGCATCGGCAACCAGCCGCACCCCGATCATCGCTGGGTGCCGCTGGCCGGAAGGCCCCGTCCTCCCTACGATGCCGCCTACCTGGACAAGAACGGCAATGGCGCCATCGACACCTGGACGGCCTCGTTCGTGGTGCCGCCTTCGCCGGGAACCGTCATCCGTGTGCTCGATCCGGCCGGTTCGGGCAAGTTCCGCGACTATCTGGTCACCGCCGCGGATTCCGTCCGCACCCGCTTCGAGATCACCCTCGACACGGCCTGGGCGCAGGACGTCACCTCGCTGAAGACCACCGACCTCGGACGCCTGTTCGTTCCGGGTGCGGCCGGTGCCACCGACACCGCCGCTTTCCCGATCCGGGACGCCGTCGAGCCCGTGATCACCAAGGCGTACCTGGGGTACACCAGCGACACCACGAGCGTGGACACGCTGGTCATGACATTCTCCGAGGACGTCTCCATCGACCTCGAGAATCTCCTCCTGGCCTGGAAACTCGCCAACGAGTCCGATGGTCGCGAGATCAAACCCGTGTCCGTGGCTTGGGACAGCGTCAACCGCACCCTGACGTTCCTCCTCGAGCCTGTCCAGGATCTCGAAGGTCGCCCCGAGAAAGGCGACATGATCCGCATCGTCGACAACGGGGCGATCAAGGACAAGTTCGGGAACACGCCCCAGAAGGTCGCGAAGTGGACCAAGGTCGAAGGCACGCGGCGCATCTTCGCGCCCGCTTTGGGACTCACCAACTCGATGATCATTCCCGACCGAAACTTGGTCTCCAACAGCCCCACGGGCTTCCAGTTCGTCTGGCGCAAACCCAGCTCGGGCAATCCCGAATCGCAGTTGTGGCGCTCCGAAGATCTGGCCGGGTTCGATCCCGCCACGGGAGAGCGCATCTCGGCCGGACCTGGCTCCTCCAGCTCGATCCTCTACCTGAGCACGAACCTTCCCACCACCATCAGCCTGTACGTCTACGATCTGCTAGGAACCTTCGCGGCTTCCAGCACCTTGGAGATCACCCAGGAGATGCTCGACCAGTTCAACGCGCAGGTGGCCATCGACGATTCGCTCGGACGCCCCAGCACGGTGAACATGGTTGATGTCGGGTTCCGTTGGAACACGCGCACCGGTTCCGGCGCCGCGGCCAGCACCGGAGTCTACGTGGTCCGCATCGTGGCAATCCGCCGCGCCACACCCGAAGAGCTGGCGGCCGGCGCCAACAACATCCAGGTCACCAACTACCTCCAGAACATCGGCGTGAAGGCTCCTCGCGACTGATCCGCGAGGGGCCGGATGCCCAGAGGTTCCGGTGGTCGATGTGTTCCGCTGGTAGAGCCTGTCGCGGTGGTCGAGCTTGTCGAGACCAGCCGCGGTGGGTCTCGACAGGCTCGACCACCGACTGCTCGACCACCGACGTCTTGGCGGCCACCGACGTCCCGAGCAGCGACACCTGGACCACTGAGGATTGGTCTCCGATCCGACATCGTGGGGTCCGTGGCCGGGACCGGGGGATGCGGGTTGGGGATGACCCTGGTGGGGCCGTCAGTCCGACACGGGCAGGCCCTTGGCGGACAGTGCCGAGCAGATCGGGCACGTTTGGGGCTGGTGCCCCCGGGCGGGGCAGTGGGCGCGGGCGAAATGGATGATCTGCAGATGGAGGTTGTTCCAGCGCGATGCGGGGAACAGGGACTTGAGGTCGGATTCTGTCCGGACCACCGAGCTGCCGTCGGACAGCCCCCAGCGGCGCGCGCAGCGGTGGATGTGGGTGTCTACCGGCATGGCGGGAACACCGAAGACGTGGCTCATGACCACGGAGGCGGTTTTGTGCCCCACGCCCGGCAAGGCTTCCAGGGCAGCGAAGTCGGCCGGGACCTTGCCGTCGTGGAGATCCAGGAGAATGCGGGACAGTCCCTGGATGGCGCGGCTCTTGGCCGGGGAGAGTCCGCAGGGTTTGATGATCTCGCGGATCGCGTCGACTTCGGTGGCGGCCAGTTGCTCCGGCGTGTCGCCGAAGGTGGCCCATAGCAGCGGGGTCACCTGGTTCACCCGGGCATCGGTGCATTGGGCCGAGAGCAACACGGCCACCAGCAACGTGTAGGGGTCGTGGTGGTCCAACGGGATGGGCGGGGCGGGGTAGAGCCGGTCCAGGACGCGGCCGACCACGCGGGCGGCCTTCGGTGCGGTGGGTTCCATGCCGCCAAAGATGCGCCACGGTGCGCCCGATCCGGGATCTTGCGATTTGACAGATCCCGTGCGAAGAGGAAGATTCCACAGGGTGGTCGCGTCATCCCTCGTGTCGCGCCCCGCCTTTCCCTTCAGGAATCCCCCCCATGCCCGTCGACGGAGCCAATCTCCAGGGTGCCAACGTCCGTCAGGTGGTTGTCCAAGCGGATGCCGCCGTGCAGGCGCATCTGGCCCGCAACAGTGTTCCCGGCGGGCCCGATGCCGTGGTCCGGCCCCTGGCGCAATTGCACGAACGAGTCCAGGTGGAAAAGAACCAGACCATCGGAACCGATCTCTACGTGGCCCAGCAGGAGGACAATCCCGAGTACAACGCAGGTGATGCTCTCAACGGCCATGGCCGCCGGGAGCCGGATCGACAGCCTCGGCGTCGGCCGGCGACCGAAGAAGGGGAAGGCCAGGTAGACGAAGAGCCCAGTTCCTCGGGCGAGTGGTCGGAATTGGGAGACCCGCGGGAAGCACAGGAGCGGTTGTTGAAGGGGTTGGCCGAATTGTCGCTCGCCCAAGCGGCCGAAGAGGTGTTCGGGACCATCGATCGCCACCTCCTGTCGGGCTTGCTGCTGCCCGAGACGGGTGGGCATGCGAGCGCCTTGGCCGCCTACCAGCGCCAGACCGTCCAGGTGCAACCCGGACCGGAGGCGTTTCGCGCCGCCGTCCACGGGGCGCAGAGGGCGGTCGAGCGCTACGCCACGGAAGGGCGGGAGGAGGATCGGGAGCTGGCACGGAAGCTGGTCTCGGTTGCCCGGCAGGCGGTGCGGTCGGGATCCGTCGTCGGACGGGAGTTGGCGGCGTTCCTCGACGATGCCCTTCTGGAGGCCAGCAGGCCCCGCGCGGCGGGTGCCTTGAAAGCGGTGGGGCATCTGGCGATCGTCGAGAGTGCGATTTCCCTCTGGCGGGAGAGCCGCAACGTTGGTACAGTTCTTCCATGGAGCCTGCGTTGAATTGGAGCCCCGAAGACATCATCACCTTCCCTCACGGAATCATCGGATTCGAGGGGGCTCGGGATTTCGTCATCTACTCCCTTCCCGAACACGAACCCTTCCATTGGATGGCCTGCGTGAACGGGCCCCAACTGCAGTTCGTCCTGATCAACCCGTTGCTGTTCCGCTCCGATTACGATCCGGTCATCCCCCCCCACGAACTGGGCGAGCTGGAAGTGCGCGAGCCGCGCGAGCTCCTGCTGTACACCATCGTGACGGTGGCCGAAGACATGCGCGATTCCACGGCCAACCTGGCGGGACCGCTGTTCGTGAACATCCGCACCCGGCGCGGAAGACAAATTCCGGTCGACGACACGCGTTGGGGAACAGCCGCCCGGATCCTGGCCTGATGCTGGTCCTCACGCGAAAGGTGGGCGAGGCGATCCACATCGGGGACGGCATCGTCATCACGCTCGTGGAAGTGGACGCCAAGAGCTGCCGCATCGGGATCCAGGCCCCCGCCTCGGTGCCCGTGTACCGCTCCGAGGTGTACACCCGCATCCAGGAAGAAAACCGCAAGGCCCGCCAGGCCGCGCAGCCCGACCTGGGCGCCATGGCCCAGTTGTTCCGCAAGCGGGAAGACGAGAGCAAGCCGGGCTGATCCCGCGCCTGCGCCAGGGACGCGCAGGGGAAGACGCCGCCTGTTGGGGCGGTGGCCGCAGCGTCAGCGGAGCCCGGAGCGGCCCGGGCGGAAGGTGGTCGCACCAGGACTGCAGATGGATCCGCCTTCCGTGGCGCCCCGATCTATCTTTGGTGGCTCCCATGGCCGACCTACTCGATATCCGCAGCCGCCTCGATGCCCTCCACGGTTACCTCGACCTCGACGCCAAGGGGCGCGAGCGCGAAGAGCTGGAAATGATGTCCGCCCAGCCGGGTTTCTGGGACAAGGCCGAAACCGCCCAGGCTTTGCTCAAGAAAATGAGCATGCTCAAGGGCTGGATCGATTCCTGGAACGACCTCTCCACGCGTCAGAAGGACATCGCCGAACTCAACGAGATGGCCCTGATGGAAAACGACGAAGGGCTGGTCGCGCAGTTGGTCAAGGATGGCGACGCCCTCGAGGCGGACCTGCGCAAGTTCGAGCTCAAGAAGATGCTCGACGGCGAAGACGACGGCCGCGACGCGATCCTCGCCATCACGCCGGGTGCGGGCGGCACCGAGGCCCAGGACTGGGCCCTCATGCTGATGCGCCAGTACAGCCGCTGGATGGAGCGACGCGGCTTCCAGTTCAGCGTGATCGACCTGCAGGACGGCGACGAAGCCGGCATCAAGGGGGTCACGTTCGAGATCAAGGGCGAATACGCCTACGGGTTCCTGCGCCCCGAGATCGGCGTGCACCGCCTGGTGCGCATCAGTCCGTTCGACGCCAACGCGCGTCGCCACACCAGTTTCGCGTCGGTGTACGCGTATCCGCTGGTGGAAGACGTGGAGATCCCAGGCCTGCGCATGGAAGACGTGCGCGTGGACACCTACCGCGCCCAGGGTGCCGGTGGCCAGCACGTGAACAAGACGGAATCTGCCGTGCGCATGACGCACATTCCCACGAACATCATCGTGGCCTGCCAGACCGAGCGGTCGCAGATCCAGAACCGCGAAAACTGCATGAAGATGCTGCGCGCCAAGCTCTACCAGCACTACCGCGACGAAGAGGCGAAAAAGCGCGAAGACAAGATGGCCAAGAAGCTCAAGATCGAGTGGGGTTCGCAGATCCGCTCGTACGTGCTGGACGACCGCCGCGTGAAGGATCTTCGCACCGGCGTGGAAACGTCCGACACCGATCGCGTGCTGGACGGCGACATCGACGAGTTCATCAACGCGTACCTGTTGATGGAAGCGGAGAAGTCGCGCGAGGGGTGAGGTTGTCTTTGGGGTTTTAGACACGGGGGCTTTTGCCCCCGTGACCCCCTCGATTGCACACCGGGCTGTCGCGCCCCGTGGCCCCCGTCGTATGCACGGGGGCTTCGCCCAGCCCCCGTGACCCCCAGGGCCAGGGGGCCTTGTGCCAGGCCCCCTTGGATCCCCGGGCACCAGGGGATGGCATCCCCTGGACCCTGGCGCGGAGTCGAGCTCCGTCGTGTTGGTTCGTGGAATGGGAGAGGTTGAGACCCGGCAGGCAGCGAGGCGCCGCCCGGTGCCGGGGGGTGCTGGCGCTGGTTGGGTAGTGGGAGAGGTGCGCGGGGAGGGTGGAGTTCGGTCAGCGTGGTTGTCTAGGTCGATGATGTTGGGGCGGTTAGCTTTGGGGGAATGATGTGGATTTCCCGTGTTCCCAATCTTGGGCGATCCTGCCTGTTGTGCCGTATCGCCTTGCGGGCGATGGTGTTCCTCGGAGCGGCGGAGGCCGGGGCGGGGGGAATGCATGGGGCGGTGTTGCCGACGGCTTCGTTGCGCTTGTCGAGTCTGGAAGGGTTCGGGGTGCAAGGAGGAATCATCGTCGGGATGCAGGGCAAATGCGGGGCCGATTGCATGGCGCCCGACATGTGGGGGTTCTACGCGTCGGCGGAGGCCGCGACGGGTACGCCGTCGTACCACACGGGGTTCACGTTCGGGGGCTGGCCGATGGCGAGGCTGTCCTTTGGTGCTGCGTGCCACGACAGCGCGGGGTGGTCGGTCGCGGGCCCGTTGCGGTGTGGCCCCGAAGTGGAGTTGCAGTATCTGCTGGTCCTGGGGCGATTCGGTGCGTACCCGGTGGAAGAAGCCCTGAGCTGGGGACTGGGGATCGGGTTTTGAGTCTCGGCGCCGCTTCGGGGACCACGCGACGGAGGGGATTGTGCGTGGCAGGGCGTGTTCCTGGCTGTGCCCGTCTAGGCGGGGGTTTGGTTTGTGGACTGAACAGCGTGGTCGCAAAAGCAAGGGGCGTGTGGGCCTCCGATGTGGCATCATTGGGGGATGAAGGAGTCGGCGGATCCAGCTCTACCCGATGTCCTGGGCTACCTGGACTACAGGGCGTACCTGAAGGATTGGTACGGTGCCCGCAAGAAGCGCGAGAAGGGCTTCTCGTACCGGAGCCTGGCAGCCAAGGTGGGATACCGCTCGCACGCGTTCTTCAGCCTTGTCCTGCAGCGCAAGTCCAACATCTCGATGGAGATGGCGATGGGATTCGCCGACTGCATCGGCCTCAAGGGGCGCGACCGCGAATACTTCCTGCTGCTGGTCTCGTGCAACCAGGAGGAGATTCCCTCGCAGCGCCACATCCTGTTCCGGCAATTGCAGGAAATCTCGGGGCGTTCGACGACGAAGTTGCGCGACGATCAGGACGCCTTCCTGGATTCGTGGCGGAACGTGGCCCTGCGTGAGATGCTGGGGATCGAGCCTTTTCGCGCGGGAGAGGCGCAGTGGGGGCAGCGCATGACGCCTCCGGCCACGGCCGAGGACATCCGGGCCTCCCTCGATCTGCTGCTGGAGCTGGGACTGGCCCATCGAACCGCCCAGGGGATCGTGCGCACCGATCCCTGCCTTACCACGCCCGCGGTCTACACCGAAGCTGCGACGCGGGCGTTCATGCGGCAGGTGCACGACCTGGGGGGTGAGGCGCTCGATCGTTTCCCGCGTTCCGAGCGCCACCACGGGTGGGCGACACTTTCCGTCTCGGGCGACACCCTGGAGCTGATCCGGGCCGAGTTGCGCGGTCTGCTCCAGAGGCTCCTGACGCTCGCCGAAAGGGACCCCGCTCCGGATCGCGTCGTACAGTTGAATCTGGAGTTGTTTCCTCTGGCCTACGGAAGGAAGGAGCCGTGAGACGGCTGATCGCGGTGCTCGGAACGCTTGGCCTGCTGGGCTCGTGCGCGACGGAATCGACCACCGCCGGTGGGGGAGGGTTCACCGGGGAGACGATCTCCGGCATCGTGGTGGGTGTCTCGGGGAAGGGTGTTGTCGGAGCATCGGTGAGACTGTTCGCCAGCGACGCGCTCACCGGCGTGGCCATGCGGGAGACCTCGACCGACAGCACGGGGCGCTTCCGTCTGGAGCCGCCCGTCGGATACGCCCTGCGCCTGGAAGTGGCAGGTGTGGAGCGGGGCGACTCGGTGCGTGCCCTGGTGGATCTGGATCCCGGTCAATCCCCTGGACGGATTTTGGCAGAAGTGCCGCCTCCACGCGTGGTGCGCCTGCGGGATGGGACCGGAACCCCCGTGGTCGCGACGCTGGAGGCCTACGGATTGGGACGCGTGGTGGCAACCGACGACTCGGGGCGCGTGGATCTTTCCGCCTGGCCGGCAGCCGATATATGGGCGCGGGCGACCACCGCCAACGGCGATGTCTTCGATCTCTTCCTCTCCCCGCAAGACATCGAAGTGGATTTGCGGGCGGGCTGGCTTGTCGACGATTTCGAAGGCAGGAACAATCGCAACCGGCTGGGCAGCCTGATCGGTGGTGGCTGGTGGTACGTCGCCGCGCAGGGGACGGACAGCCAGACCGCGGGGGATATCGGTGCGATGCGGGACACCCTCGACGCCCACGGTGGCCGGGCCAGCTTGCGCGCGGGCTTCGCGTTTTCCTCGGCGTTTCCCAAGTTCGGACTCGTGGGCTTCCACTTCGGCCCCAGGGAGACGGATCCTGTCGATCTCTCGGGACTGGACAGTCTGGTCTTCTTCGCCAAGGGAAGCGGTACGATGCGCGTGGAGTTCGTCTCCGACACCGGAGGCGGAGTCACAAGCCACGCCGTCCGGATTTCACTCGACTCGAACTGGACGCGCCATGTCGTGACCGCATCGGCCTTGGCGCCGATCGATGCGGGGCGCCGATGGAGCACCGACGCGAAACGGGTGCGCTTCCTGCAGTTCATCTGCTTCGAAACCGCCGAATTCCGGTTGGACGATCTGCGGTACCACGGGCGCGAACTACCCGGACGCCGGCTGAACTGACCGAGCCAACCCTCCGGTGGGAGCCAACTTTCCGGTGGTCGAGCCTGGCGAGACCAGCCGCGGTGGGTCTCGACAGGCTCGACCACCGAGGGAAGTCACCGGGCGCAACCACCGGAGAAAACCACTCGGCCCGAAACGGAGCCCGCGGTTATTCCACAAAACGGAATCGGGCCGAAACTGCCTATGGGGTGTCCCGTTGTCCTTCAGATTGAGGGAACACTGTTTTCTCTGGAGGAAGCCTTGAACGGAACCCTACCCTCGATCCTGCTGGCCTTGGCGATGGGGGCGCAGGCCGCGCCCATCGTCACCGTGCGTGCCGACGCTGCCGGTCATGCGATCAATCCCGCCATCTACGGCATCAACGCCCTTTCGACGAGCCGGGCCAACTACCTGGCCGCGGATTCGGCGATGCTCGGGTCGGATCGCATGGGTGGCAACCGCATGACGGGGTACAACTGGGAGAACAACTTCTCCAGCGCGGGTTCGGACTGGCAGCACTCCAGCGACAACTGGATGACGCAAAGCCCCCTGGCCACCCCCAGCACCACGGGTGGTTCCGTGGCGAGCTTCGTCGAGCGCAACCTCGGACTGGGCCGTGCGCCCATCGTGCAGTTGCAGATGGCGGGATACGTGGCGGGTGACGGTGCCGGTACCGTCACCCCCGCGGAAGCGGCGCCTTCGGCGCGCTGGAAGAAGGTGGTCTTCGCCAAAGGCGCCCCCTTCACCCTGACACCTTCGACCACCGATTCGTTCGTGTATCTCGACGAGGAAGTGAACTTCCTGGTGCGGAAGTTCGGACGCGCCGATCAAGGCGGCGTGCCCTACTACGCCTTGGACAACGAACCGGCGCTGTGGCCTTCGACCCACGCGCGCATCCATCCGCAGGGCTTGACCATGGCGGAGCTGTTGAACAACAGCGAGGCCCTCGCCAAGGCCGTCAAGGCGGTCGACCCTTCGGCGAAAGTGCTCGGGCTCGAGAGCTTCGGGGCCATGGAAATGTGGAATTGCGGCTCGGCCGCCGCGACGGGCGGCTGGACGGAATGCGCCGATTGGAGCTCGTACAAGTCCAGGTACGACTGGTCCCTGGCCGCGTACCTCGGCGAGATGAAGAAACGCTCCGAAACGGCGGGCATGCGATTGATCGACGTGCTGGGCATCCACTGGTACCCCGAGGACAAAGGCGACTCGCGCATCAACTCCGGAAGCGTGATGGATGGCGGGACGGCCAAGGACATCGAGGCGCGTCTGCAGGCGCCGCGCTCGTTGTGGGATTCCACCTACCTGGAAAACAGTTGGGTGACGGGCATGACGGGCAACAAGCCGGTGCACATCCTCACCCGCACCAGGAACTCGATGGACACGGCCTGGCCGGGCACGCGCCTGGCTTTGACCGAATACAACTACGGAGGTGAGAACCACTGGTCGGGTGCGCTGGCGCTGGCCGACGTCCTGGGCGTGTTCGGGAAGCTGGACCTCGAGGCGGCCAATCTGCACACCGCCTTCACCGGCAGGTTGGAAGCGGCGTTTCGCCTGTACCGCAACTTCGACGGCAAGGGCAACGGATTCGGCGACCTCCACGTTCCGACCGACAACCCCGACCGTGTGAGCTTCTCGACCTACGCGAGCCTGGATTCCAAGAACCCCAAACTGCTGCACGTGGTGGCGATCAACAAGTCCGCCGAAGCCAAGCCCGTCACGTTCTCGCTGGCCGGCAAGTCCTGGCAATCGGCCGTGGCCTACGGGTTTTCGACGGATTCCGTCATCACTCGCCTGGCCGATCCGACCGCCGTCTCCGCTTCGGGATTCGACTACGTCCTGCCCGCCACCTCGGCGGTCCATTTCGTGGTTTCCACCGACGCGCAGGTCTCCCTGCCTTCACCCGACCTCGTCGCGCTCCAGGTCGAGGTCATCGGACAGGGCAGCGTCACCCGCTCGATCCGCACCGCGCTGCTGCCGCGCGGAACCGTGGTGAAGCTCGATGCCGTGCCGGCCGAGGGATGGACATTCGGCGGCTGGGCGTTGGGGGCCTCCGGCAAGGAGTCCTCGTTGTCGCTGGTGATGGATGCTCCCCGCACCGTGCAGGCGACCTTCCTGTCGTCGGTCAACCTGATCACCAACGGTGATTTCGCCGCCGGGGTCTCGGGCTGGACGCCTTCGGCCTGGAGCGAGGACGGCGCCGCCAAGGGAACGGCCACCGCGACCGACGGCTCCTTGACCTACGTCGTGACCAACGGCGCGACCGAGACCTGGAACGTCCAGCTCTTCCAGACCGCCGTCCCGTTCGTGAAGGGAGTGTCGTACACCCTCACCTTCGATGCCTGGGCCAACACGGCGCGAACCATCAAGGCCTACGCGAATCTCGGTGCCGTCAACGAGGTCGTGTCGCTGGGGACCACCTCCAAGCGCTACACCTACACGTTCGTCTCCGATTCGACGGAATCTGGCAAACTGTCCTTCGATATCGGAGGCGCCGGAACCACCGGCACCACGATCCACATGGACAACGTCTCGATCAAGGCCGCCGTGCCCGGTACCGGAATCGCCTCCCGCACCCTGCGCTCCGCTGCGATGTCCCAGCAAGGACGCTTTTTGACCGTGACCGGATCCGGCGACCTGGTGCTGTGCGACGCGCAGGGCAGGGAAGTTCTCCGCCGCGAGATCCGTTCCGCGACGCGGGTCGATCTCGCCTCGCTGTCGCGCGGGTTGTACATCGCCCGTTTCCAGGGCTCCCGTTCGCTGGTCCGCATCCTGGACTGATTTGCGCATCCGGGGGCTCTGCCCCCGTGGCCCCCGTTGGTTGCACGGGGGCTTCGCCCAGCCCCCGTGACCCCCAGGGCCAAGGGAGGCCTTGTGCCAGCCCCCCTTGCCTGCCCTGAGCCTGTCGAAGGGGAGCCCCGGGCAGCAGGGGATGGCATCCCCTGGGCCCTGGCGCGGGTTGCTCTTCGTTGTGTCGGTTTGTGGAGTGGGAGAGGTCGAGACCCGGCAGGCGGCGAGGCGCCGCCCGGTGCCGGGAAATACGGCTTGGATAGTCCCTGCGCGGAAACTGGAACGGCTGTCAGAGGGGAATCACGCGAAGACACGGGGAAGGTTATATCGAAGATGCAGACGACCAGCCGCGCCCCCCGATCGCGTCCGTGCTCGGGACGCTGACGGCTTCGGGTGTCGCGAGTCGGTGGGGCACCGCCCCGCAGGGGCGGAACCAGCGGGGGCGCAGGCGTCGGATGCGCCCCGAGACCAGTCATCTGAAGGCTGTATCGGGGATGCAGACGACCAGCCGCGCCCCCCGATTGCGTCCGTGCTCGGGACGCTGAGAGGGGGCGCAATGGGAGTATGCGCCCCGAGGCAGCCTTCAGACCCGTTCGAAAGCCAAGGAGACGTCGTACCCCGCCAAATGCCCCTGCGTGCCCAGCAGCAGCATGAGCTTCACCTGTGCCGCTGGCAAGGACATCGGAGGCAGGAGTTTGGCTCCGGCCTCCATCAGGCGCGTGGTGGAGGCGTACGGCACGGCGCGGATTCGGGCGGGCCCCAATACGAAGGGGATGCCCTGGTCGCGGGCGCGGCGGGCCAGGTCCAGAACGCTGGCTTCGCCTTCCAGGGACGAGGCGGTTCCGGAATGGAAAGGAAGTTGCAGGATTCCTTGCCAGCCTGCATCCAGCGAGATGCGCCCGGTGTCCAGGCCGGGGTGGCAGGGCAGGACCAGGAGGCGTCGGGCGAACAACGAGGGCGAAGATTCCAGGCGCCGACACGAGGCGCTCCAGACCATGGGGTCGCGGCCCCGGCTCACCTCTTCGCGGGAGGGGTTGCCGGGTTCGGAGTTGCGTACGAACCGCCCTTCGCGGAATTGGCCGAAGAATCGGCTCCGGACGGAATGGAAGCGGTCGTCGAAGGTGTCGGCGGGTTCCAGCCGGGTGCCCAGGTGAATGGTGGGCGCTTCGTCTGGATTGGTCCAGGCCACGAAGACCCCGGGAAGGGTTTCTTCGCGGATGAAGGCCATCGCGGCATCGAAGTTGGTCTGGCCGTTCGAGGCGGGATCGTCCAGGGGGAGGTCGGCGGCCACCAACACGATCGGCACCGACAGTCCCTGGAGCGCGAAGGCCAGGGCGCAGGCTGTCCACGGAAGGGTGTCCGAACCATGCAACACGACCACGGCGTCCACGCGGGCATCGACGCGTTTGCGGATGTGGCGGACCAGGCGTTCCCAATGGTCGGGGTTGGCGTCTTCCGACAGGAGGCGAAGCGGCTCGGAGGCGACGAACTCGACGTCCGTGTCGGGATGCGACCCCAGCCACGATTCGAGCACGCGACGTGGAGGCTCCTCGTCGAGTTGGACGGATTCCGTCGTGGCGAGGGAGCCGATGGTCCCTCCGGTGAAGACGGCGGCGATCTTCATGCGACACATCCGGAGGTGGTCAGGAGAGGCGGGATTCCCATAGAGGCAAATCATACCTCGTTCCATCGCCCGGCGCATCCCCTAGGCGATGATCCCCTTGCCCTCGAGGCGCACCAGCGTCTCGGCCTTGAATTCCGTCCAGCGGCCTTCGCGCAGGGCCTGGCGCGAGCGGTCCATCAGCTCCTGGTAGAAGTGGATGTTGTGCAGGGTGGCCAGGCGCAGTGGCAGGATTTCGCCGGCCTTGAACAGATGGCGCAGATAGCCGCGACTGTACCCCAGCTTGCAGGCGGGACAGCCGCAATCGGGATCGAAGGGGCGTTGGTCGTGGGCCACGGCGGCGGCCTTGTAGTGGAACGAGCCGTTCCAGGTGAAGACCATGCCGTTGCGCGCGTTGCGGGTAGGCATGACGCAGTCGAACATGTCGATGCCGCGGTCGATCAGTTCCAGCAGGTTGCGGGGTGTGCCCACGCCCATGACGTAGCGGGGTTTGTGCTCGGGCAACACGTCCGAACAGAGGTCCGCGATGCGGTACATCTCGGGTTCGGGCTCGCCCACGGAGAGTCCGCCGATGGCGTGGCCGGGAAGGTCCAGCTCCGCGACCTCGCGGGCCGACCGTTCGCGCAGATGCCCGTGCAGGGCGCCCTGCACGATGGGGAACAACAACTGACGATGCCCGTGCGCCGTGGGATCCTTGTGCCACCGCTCGGCCATGTCGCGGGTCCAGCGCAGGGTGCGCTCCCACGAATGCTGGGCCGTGGGTACGTCAGCATCCGAAGGGGTGCATTCGTCCAGAGCCATGATGATGTCGGCGCCGATGTCGCGTTGCGCTTGCAGCACCGATTCGGGTGTGAAGCGCAAGCGGGAACCGTCGAGGTGGCTGGCGAAGGTGATGCCTTCGTCGTCGATCTTGCGAATGCCGGACAGTGACCAGGCCTGGAAGCCGCCCGAGTCGGTGAGCAGGGCCTTGGGCCACCGGTTGAACTTGCGCAATCCGCCCCATTCCCGCAGGAAGGGTGTGCCGGGCCGCAACCACAGGTGGTAGGTGTTGCCCAGGATCACGTCGGCGCCGGTGTCGGCGACCTCCTCGCTGGACAGCGACTTCACCGATCCCGCGGTGCCCACGGGCATGAACGCGGGGGTGCGGATGTCTCCGTGGTCGGTGGTCAGGACGCCCGTGCGGGCCTTGCCGCAACGCGCATGGATCTCGAAAGTGCCGGCGGTCATAGGGGGGACAAGGTAGTTGCCGGGTCCGAGAGGGGAGAGGCCGCCCGATCCGTGCACCTCCGCAACGGGCGGGCGAAGCGGCGAAGGCTCAGAACACCAGGCCGGTCCGCGCCTGCCATCGCCAGGCCGAGACCTCGGGGTAGAGGTTGTCCTCGTCGCCGGGGGTGGTCCAGACGCCGCCCACTCCGAAGGTCAGGCCGAACCGTTTTCCGCGACCTTCCCAGGGGTGCCAGTCTGCTTCCAGGAATGCCGGGACCAGGATCATGACGCTGGCGGGGCCCATGACGCGGGCATCCAGGGTGCCGTCGAGCAAACCGCCCAGGAGTCCAGAGGACAGAGCCAGCTTCCAGCGGTCCGTGGTGTGGATGGGACGCGCAGCTAGAGCCTGGTGAGCTCGATGTCGTCGATCCACAGACGCTGGAAGGATCCCGAGGAATTGGCGGTCAAACCGATCTCGAGCCAGTCGAAGGCCGTGACCTCGGGTTCGATGGGGAAGGTCTGGCAATTCGCGTGGAGCAGCAGGATGCCATCCTGCCAGAGGTCGACTTGTCCCTGGTCGCCACGATCGAGACGCAACTCGAGCCGAAGGTCGACCCAACGGCCTTTCGGCAGGGGCGTGCGCACTCCGGGCGCTTGCGCGACGTTGGGTCCCGATCCATAGGGGCCACCTGTGCCCTTCGACTCGAGGATCAGGGCTTGGTCGGTCGAGATCGCCAGGCGCCGACCAGGGAATCCCGGCACCTCGGTGGATTCGAAGTCGACGAGAAAGGTGTTTTCGGACGTGGCGGAGGAGTCGAGGAACAGTCTGCACCGAAAGACGATCCGATCGGCGGGTCGGAAGTCGATGCCTTCCTTGACAAGCGAGGCCTTCGAAACGTCGGATCCTGTCGGGGGTGCCTCGAACCGGATGGATTGCTTTCCGTGGGCGGATCGCCCGGTATCGAGGACGATGCGATTGTTCCCCGACCCGAATGCCCGCTCCGACCGAACGGTCGCATGGGCTCCATCCGGCTCGACGAGCTGGACGTTGGTCCAATCGGTGCCGTCGGTCGGGAACAGACGCTCGAAGAACGGGGCCTCCTCGAACGAGGTCGTGTACCTCCACGCCACATCCTCGGGGGGGGCGGATGTTGTTGGATCGGCGCAGGCCCCGAGGAAGGCGAAGCTCGCGAGGGCTTGTAGCGTCGAGGTCAGGAGGGATGGGGAGGTCGTACGATTCCTCTCGTTGGGTGAACCGAGAAACGTACTCGCACCCGTCAGGCTGGCCTCAACCGCAGCAAACTCCAGGCTGTGGCGTGGGTGAACGTGGCCCCCGTACGAGGGTGCGCGCCCAGGGGTTAGATTTCCTTGCCTTCACGTCCACCATCGCTCGCACTGTCCGGAGTTCCCACCGTGCCTCGTTACAATCCGTCGTCCATCGAACCCAAGTGGCAGAGCGTCTGGGCCGCGAACAAGACCTTCCGCACCCCCGGAATCACCGAGCTGGACCGCTCGAAGCCGAAGTTCTACGCGCTGGACATGTTCCCCTATCCGTCGGGCGCGGGTCTGCACGTGGGCCATCCCGAAGGCTACACCGCCACCGACATCGTGTCCCGCCACAAACGCATGAAGGGGTTCAACGTGTTGCACCCCATGGGCTGGGACGCGTTCGGCCTGCCCGCCGAGCAGTACGCCCTGCGCACGGGCACACACCCCGCCGTCACCACGAAGAAGAACGTGGACACCTTCCGTCGCCAGATCCAGGCCCTGGGGCTTTCGTACGACTGGGACCGCGAAGTGGACACCACCGACCCAGGGTATTACCGCTGGACCCAGTGGATCTTCTCCAAGCTCTACGAGACCTGGTTCGACCCCGAGATGAACAAGGGACGGCCCATCGCGGAGCTGCCCATCCCCGCCGAGGTGCAGGTCCAGGGGCCTGACGCCGTACGCGTCTACGTGGGTGACAAACGCCTGGCCTACATGGCCGAGGTGAGCGTGAACTGGTGCGACGCCCTCAAGGCGGTGCTCGCCAACGAAGAAGTGACCGCCGAAGGCAAATCCGTGGAAGGCAACCATTCGGTGGTGAAGCGTCCCATGAAGCAGTGGATGCTGCGCATCCCGCTGTACGCCGAGCGCCTCATCGCGGACCTTTCCGAGGTCGATTGGCCCGAGGCCATCAAGGAGATGCAGCGCAACTGGATCGGGAAGTCCCACGGCGCCGAAGTCGATTTTCAGGTGGCCGGAGGCTCCGAGAAGATCCGCGTCTACACCACCCGCCCCGACACCCTATTCGGGGCCACCTACATGGTGCTGGCCCCCGAGCATCCGCTCGTGGACACCATCACCACCGACGCCCAGAAGGCCGCGGTGAAGGACTACCAGGTGCTGGCCTCGCGCAAGTCCGACCTGGAACGCACCGATCTCGCCAAGGGAAAGAGCGGCGTCTGGACCGGTGCCAAGGCGATCAACCCCGTGAATGGCATCGAGATTCCGGTCTGGATCTCCGACTACGTGCTGGCCACCTACGGCACCGGCGCCATCATGGCCGTTCCCGCGCACGATTCGCGCGACTGGGAATTCGCCAAGACCTTCGACCTGCCCATCATCCGCGTGCTGGACGGCGGGGCCGAAGACAAGTGCTGGGAGGAAGACGGCCCGCACATCAACAGCTCCAACAGCGAGATCTCGCTGGACGGCCTGGGCCTGGACGAATCGGTGGAAAAGATCACCGCGTGGCTGGCGGCCAAGGGAGCAGGCGAGCCCAAGGTGAACTACCGCCTGCGCGACTGGCTGTTCAGCCGCCAGCGCTACTGGGGCGAGCCGTTCCCGCTCATCCACTGGGAAGACGGGTCCATCACCCTGGTGGACGACAAGGAACTCCCCGTGCGCCTGCCGGAGATGGAGCGCTTCGAGCCTTCGGGCACGGGCGAGAGCCCGCTGGCCAACGCCACCGATTGGCTGCATGTGACGGATCCTGTCACGGGCCGCAAGGGACGCCGCGAGACCAACACCATGCCGCAGTGGGCGGGATCGTGCTGGTACTACCTGCGTTACGCCGACCCCAAGAACACCGAGCGCCTGATCGATCCCGAAGTGGAGAAGTACTGGCTTCCGGTAGACCTCTACATCGGCGGCGCCGAACACGCCGTGCTGCACCTGCTGTACAGCCGCTTCTGGCACAAGGTGCTGTTCGACCTGGGTGTGGTCAGCCGCTGCGAGCCTTTCCACAAGCTCTACAACCAGGGCATGATCCTGGCCTACGCCTACCTGGACGCCCGCGAGGCGCGTATCCCCACCGACATGATGGTGGAGCGCGAAGGCGGATTCTTCCACAAGGAGACCGGCGAGAAGCTCACGCAGATCGTGGCCAAGATGTCCAAGTCGCTGGGCAACGTGGTCACTCCCGACGAGGTCATCGAAAGCCACGGCGCCGACGCGATGCGCCTGTACCTCATGTTCATGGGCCCCCTCGACAAGGCCAAGCCCTGGCAGACCGGCGGCATCGAGGGTGTGCATCGCTTCCTGAGCCGCGTGTGGCGCCTGCTGGTCGACGAAGAATCCGAAGCGACCGTCCTCAAGCCGTTGTCCGAGACGGAATCCGTCGAGCTGGAGCGCCTGCGCCACCAGACCTGCCTCAAGGTGGATTCCGACATCGAGGGCCTGCGCTTCAACACGGGCATTTCGGCCCTGATGGTCTACGTCAACGGCCTGTTCGAAGCCGGTGCCGTGCCCCGCGTGGCCGCCGAGACCTTGGTGAAACTGCTGAACCCCTTCGCACCCCACCTGAGTGAGGAGCTGTGGAGCCTGCTGGGCCACACCACCTCGCTGGCCTACGAGCCCTGGCCTGAGGGAGACCCGAAGAAGGCCGAGGACGACACCGTCGAGATCGCGCTACAGGTCAACGGGAAGCTGCGCGACAATGCCCGCGTGCCCAAGGCCGCCACCAAGGACGAACTGCTCGCGCTGGCGAAGTCCAACCCGAAGCTGCAGAAGTTCCTGGAAGGCCAGAGCATCGTCAAGGAAATCGTGGTGCCCGGCAAGATCGTGAACCTGGTGGTCAAACCCGCTTGACCGCAGGGGCGGGATGGCGGCGTTCGCCCCATCCCGTCGCCTGGGTTAAACGCTTCGACTCGCAGGGTCTTCGGGGACTTCTACTCAGAAGACCGTGAAGGCTTTTGAGGTCGCGCCCTCGGGACCTGTCGTGCGGAGCAGGTAGGATCCGGCTTCCAGGCCGGGCACCCCGATGGACCGCGAACCTTCGAATCCTTCGCTCCACGCGAACCGGGAACGGCCCACCAAGTCCACGATTTCGAGACGATCGATGCGTGTTCCCGTCGAGATGTCCAGCAGGCCGGCCCGCCATTTAACAGATATTGTCGCATCTACGGCAAGCCCCGGGCCGACCCGCAGCGTCGGGTCGACGGCTTTGAGCTTCCACTGCTGGTTGGTGGTGGCCCAGTAGCGGTATTGCTTGATCGCGGCGCCGTCGGTGGTCGCCGTGGCTCCGCCCGAAACGTCCAGCGCCTTGCCCGTACAGGCATTGAGGATCGAGTGGTACCCACCACCCACGTCGTTGATCGTCCACTGCGCCGACGAACTGGTGTCGGATCCCAGCACCAGGGACGCTCCTTCCTCGGGCGCTCCGTCCTTCACCAGCAGGGCCTTGCCGCCTTGCATCAAGGCGTACCGACCGCCTCCTTTGGCCACGATCTTGAAGATCTGGTTGGGTTTGCTCGAATCTGTCGCCTGCACCAGCGAACCATCGGCCCGGAAGGTTGCCACCTTGCCGCTGTGGCGAGCGACGAGTTCGACGGTGGCACCCGCCTCTACGCCATTGACCGGGACCAGCTCGTACTGCTGGGTGGGCGCGTACGAAAAGCTTCCCAGCACCAGTGCGGCGTTGTCGGCCGTCGAGGCGCTCTGCACGATCATGGCCTTTTGCATGGTGCCCACGCTGATGAACCTCCACCAGGCCGAATCGGTCTTGGTGATGTGCCACTTCTGGTTGGCACCGGTGGTCGGTGTATACTGGTCGATCTTCGCCCCGATGGAGCTCGAGCTGCCGCTCACCTCCATGCGCATCCCGCTGCCCACGTTGGTGACCCGGAAATCGGATCCACCCAGGTTCTCGATCTTCCACCTCTGGATGTTGGCGCCGGAGGGGGGGGCTTGCACGATGGCCGCGCCAGCGGTGGTGCTGGCGCCCGAAGGTTGCAGGAACTTGCCCGATCCGCGCACCTTGATCTGGTAGATGCCGTCGGCCAGCAACGGGGCGCCGGCCGTGAAACCCGTGTCGTTGGGGTACCAGCGGTCGTACCACGAAAGGGTCAGTTTGGTGCCCTCCACCCGCATGGGCAGCATGGCCATGCGCGAATTCGAGAAGTCGTTCACCGACCAGCGGTCTCCCATGAAGATGAAATCGACGCCGTTGTTGCCGGGCATCGGCAGGGCCCATCCCACCTGCGATTCGAATGTGTTCGCACCGGCGGGAGCGATGTTCCCGCGCTCGGTCCAGGGGCCGGCCAGCGACGTGGCCGTGTAGTAGTGGTTGTCGTTGAAATTCCAGCCGGTGCACCACGACATGAGCCAAAAGTAGAGGCCACCCGATTTCACGATCGCGTGGCCTTCGCACGCGAAGCGGTTGGAGGCCGCCCCGCGAAAGACCTCCTTGGTGATCTTCGTGTACGAATCGTCGAGTTCGAACAGGCTCACGTACTGGTTGTTCAGCGTGGTGCACAGCAGGTAGGCCTTGGCGCCCTCCTGGTAGACGTTGATGTCGCGGCTGTCGAGGTTCATGGGTCGGAAGTGTTCCTTGAACACGAAGTCGCCGTCGATGGAATCGGCGGTGGCGTAGGCGACCTCGGCCACGTTGTAGGCGTCATGGCCCTCGTAGTGCATCCACATCACGCTCTTGCCGGTGGTGGGATGGATGAGGATCTTGGCGCGCTCGACGGTGGCGTTGTTGTCGATCAAGGGGTTCGAGGTCTTCTTGAGCACCTGCTTCACGAAGGTCCAATGAACAAGATCTGTCGACTTGAACAGGTTGATGCCCTCGAAGGTCGAGTTGTTCTTCGAGCGGTCCAGTCCCCACATCCAGTAGAACCCCTTGTGTTTCACGATGCCGCCTTCGGTGGCCGACACGACCTTGCCGTCGGTCCGGATCCAATCGCCACCGGGGAGGATCGCGTCACGGCAGGCGGTGGCGGGCGAAACCAGGGTCGCGAGCAAGAGCGCCAAGGGGATCGCGAGGGAGCCGAACCGAGGGGAGATGTTGGTGTTCAAGAGAAACTCCTTTTTCCGCGCGGTGTGGACGCACGTTCGTCGCGAAGGCTTCGACGCTACCGTTTCCTTGAGTATCGCACCGATGCGAACGATCCCGCCGGGCAATGGTGGCAATGGTTTTGTTCGATCCACAACAGGACCCGCTATTGCGTCTCGATCGGCATTTCTCGACCGACTCGTGTGGTGTCCTGCAAACTCCTCCAGCATTGCCGCCCTTCGAGAGCTCTCCTGAGCCTTGTCGAAGGGGGCCCACTTCATGGGCTCCTGAGACGCGCGGGCAGCGTACCCTCCTCAAGGACGCCACACAAGATTCCCCACCGCCGGGTGAATGTTGTCCTTACCCGTCGGCCCCGGTTCAAGGCAAGCGCTTCGACTCGTATGTCCAGGGGGATTTGCAGAAGGTGCAGGTCGCGGGGTAGAATTTCGCCTTGGCGGTGGTGTCGCCCTTGAGCCACCAGGAGAACCAGGCGGTGGCGATGCGGGCCCAGTCGCCGCCGTTGTCGGCGAAGTAGGTGCCACCGTGCCCCACGTTCTGGTTGGCCAGGATCGTGGGTTGGGTGCTCATGTCGCGGTAATCCCGGGTGCCGTTGTTGTAGGCGATGTCGCTGGAGCCGCCCAGCACGTACCCGATGGGCGTGTGCACGCGGGCGAGATTGGTCGGGTCGGCCCCGAGCATGCCGCTGTTCATGACCATCACGGCCTTCATGCGTTTGTCGAAACCTGCGCCGTAGGCCATCAAGCCCCCGCACGAAAAGCCGAAGGAGCCCAGGCTGGTGGTATCCAGACTGCGGTAGAAGCGGCTGCAGGGATTGGAGTTCTGTTGGATCAGCCAGTTCATGGGGTTGAGCAGATGGGAGCCCAAGGCGTTGAAACCCGACCCCTGGTCGCGTCCCCCCGTGCCGCCCGGGGTGCCGTCGGAGATGATCACGAAGCCATGCGAGGCGATCTCCATCAGGAATTCCTTCACGTCGGTGCCGTTGCGGCTGCACGCGCCGTTGCCCCAGACCAGGATGGGAAAGTTCTTCCCGGCCCCCAGGTCCTTGGGACGGTAGAGGGTCGACTGGCCGATGCCCGCGTCGGTTTCCACGACCACGGCCAGGGGGCCCGTCGCGGGGGCACCGGTGTTGGCGATGTTCACGGAGACAGGAAGTGTCTGCTTCTGGGTGGGGTCGCAGGTGGGAGAGGCCGTGAGCAGGATGTCCAGGCTCTGGGAGTAGGTGGTGAGGGGAATGGCCCTCGAGGCGTACCCGGCCGCCTCCACGCGCAGGGTGTCGGGAAGGGCCGTCGATCTCGTGGCGATCAACGGGTTGGTCGTTTCGGTCGAGGATGTCGCGCCGCGCTCGAAGGTGTTCGTACGGAACGACCGTGTCTGGCCGCCGATTCTCGTGCGCACCAGCAGCAGGCCGCGGACGGGAGAGTCTCCCACGAGGTCCAGGCGATGCGCGCCAGCGTCGGCCATCGGTTGGTGTTCACGGCGCACCAGGGTTCCGTTGGCATCGAAGACTTCGACGGTCAGAGGTGAGGGCTGTTCCAGGGAGACGTCGAGGATGCGGCCGTCGAACAGGAAGGATCCCGAGGGACGAACCTCCGCCGCCGAGGTGGTCCGAAGGATGGAGTAGGCCCCGTCGGTACCGGTCGTGTCTTTCAGGCCCATGCCCACCACGGTGAGGATCGCGCCGGAGACTCGCTGGCCTCCAGAGCTCACGGTTCCAGTCAGACGGACGTCCTGCGCCAGGAGCCCAGACAGGGGGATCAGGCTCAGAAGAAGGGCGAGTTTTTGCATGCGGGCGGTCCTCACGGGTGGGTACTGCAAGGTCGATCGGGCGTCGCAGGGGATCCTGCTGTCCGGAAAACAATGCGGCACCTTCTCCACGAGGATAGGCGATCCACCGAGGCTCCAGGGCAGCTTGGGGGGGCCGCCTGTTGACATTCTGACAAGGCTGCAGCGCAGGGGACGAGCGAGCGGGTGATCGAATCGCTCGCGGAGGATCCCCGCGACAGGAAGGAAAACTCCAGCCCACGGGCTGTGGAGGTCAGAGGGGATCGAAGGATCCGGTTCATGCGATCCTTCCTCCCTGCGCGAGGGGATCGCAGCGTCCGCGGCACGCGACGTGTTGTCGATCGGCCAACACACCAGCCCCCAACCCATGGGGTGGGGGACATGGTTCTTCCGTACCCTACGAAGGTCTTCGCTCGGGTCCTGCGCGGTGGCTCCTATCCAGTGGTGCCCCCCATCGAGCGTGGATTGGCAAGAAAGGACGCACATGTACTTCCCACGCTCCACGTTCACCTTCGCCCTGGGCGCAATCGCCTCGCTCCTGGCGGTGCCCTCGGCTCGGGCGCAGAGCAACGTCACGGTGACACTCTCCAGTGAGAAACAACTCATCCGGGGATTCGGGGGCATCAGCATTCCCGAGTGGCAGGGCAGCGACCTCAGTGCGGCCCAGCAGGCCACGGCGTTCGGCAACGGCCCCAACCAGATCGGCATGAGCGTGCTGCGCATCTGGGTGAGTGATGACAAAAACGGCTGGTCCAAAGCGGTGCCCACCGCCAAGGCCGCCATCGCCCGCGGGGCCATCGTCTTCGCGACCCCGTGGTATCCGCCGTCCACGATGCGGACCACCACGAATTCCTCGACGGCCAAGTACACCATGAACACGTCGTCGTTTTCCGCGTACGTCACGCACCTCAACGACTTCGTGGCGTACATGAAGACCAACGGTGTGGATCTGCACGCGATCTCGATCACCAACGAGCCCGACTACGCCAGCGACTGGACGTACTGGAGTGTGGATCAGGTCTACCAGTTCACCCTCAACTACGCCGACAAGATCAACACGCGCGTGATCTCGGCCGAGTCGTTCCAGTACCGCAAGGACCTCTACGACAAGATCCTGAACGACCCCAAGGCATTGGCCAACATCGATATCCTGGGAACCCACACCTACGGCACCCAGGTGAGCGCGTTTTCGTACCCGCTGTTCGATCAGAAGGCCGCGCCCGCGGGCAAGGAACGCTGGATGACCGAACACTACACCGAAAGCAGCAACGACGCCGACCTGTGGCCCATGGCCCTCGATGTGGGCACCGATATCCACAACACCATGGTCGAAGGGCAGTTCAGCGCCTACGTGTGGTGGTTCATCCGCCGCAAGTACAGCCCCATGAAGGAAGACGGCAACATCAGCAAACGCGGCTTCTGCTTCGCGCAGTATTCCAAGTTCGTGCGCCCCGGCGCCAAGCGGGTCGATGCCACCAAGAGTCCCACCTCGGGGGTGAGTGTCTCGGCCTACAAGAAGGCCGACAGCGTGGTGGTCGTGGTGGTCAACAAGAACACCTCGGCCAGTTCGCTCAAGATCTCCATCCCCGGGATCACCTCCACCGGTTACAGCAAATACACCACCTCCTCCAGCAAAAGCCTCAAGGACGACGGCACCGGCGCCTTGGCCAACGGCGCCTTCACGGCCTCGGTCGACGCCCAGAGCGTGACCACCTTCCTGTTGACGGGCAACAAGATCTCCACCGGGATCCCGGTGCCCGATGTCGCCCCGACGGCGGGTGAATACCACATCTACAGCACCTCGGGTATGTGGATGGGATCCGTCACCGTGACAGATCCTGCCGCGCTGGAATCGGAAGTCCGCAAGCTGGCCCCCCGAGCAGGCCTGTACCTGGCCAAACCTCGGCATGGTGTCTCGGCGGTGCGGGTGAACGTGGCGCTCTGATCCTCAACCGGCGGGGGGGATCAGTTTTTTCACCAGCCCCGCCAGGTCGGTTCTCCGGAAGGGTTTGTCGAGGAATCCCGACACCCCTTGGGCTTGTAGTTCGGCCAGATCTTCGGCTTTGGCGAAGCCGGAGGAGATCACGATGGGCACGTCGGAACGGATGGCCCGCAGTTTTCCAAAGGCTTCGCGTCCTCCCATGACGGGCATGATCATGTCGAGGATGATGAGATCCACGGCCCCGGGATTGTCTGCGAACAGGTCCACCGCGACCCGGCCGTTTTCGGCGGCGATCACTTCGTAGCCCAGGGAACGCAGCAGGGTGGACGAGGTGGAGCGCACGAACTCCTCGTCGTCGATCAACAGGATGGTGCCACTTCCCCGTGGCGCGTGCTCCACGACCTTGACCGGAAGCGGAGCGGCCGTCGTGGGGAGATGGATCCGGAAGGTCGATCCGACCCCGACCTCGGAAGAAACGGAGATCTCGCCTCCATGGTCCTGCACGGCTCCGTACACCGATGCCAGACCCAGGCCGGTTCCTTGGCCCTCCCTCTTGGTGGTGAAGAAGGGTTCGAAGATGCGCGCCATGATTTCCGGCGCCATTCCGATGCCGGTATCGCGGACCAGGATACACAGGTGGTCGCCCGGTTTGAGCCCGAACGGAGACGCCGCGCAATGGGCTTCATCGAGATGGATGTTCTCCAGAGCGACCTCCAGCGTGCCTCCTTCGGGCATCGCATGCGAGGCGTTGATTCCCAGGTTCATGAAGGCGTTCTGCAGCAGCGAGCGGTCGCCCGACACGGTGGTTCGGGTTGCGTGGTTGGTCAGCACGATCGAAATGGACTTGTCGACGGAGTGTTTGAGCAACTCGATGGTGTCCTGCAGGACCCGTGCGCAGTCCAGCGGCACTTTGGTCCGGCTTGCGCGGCGCGAAAATCCCAGGAGCTTCTTCGTGAGATCCCGAGCCCGCTCGGAGGCTGCCAGGATGATGTCCGAGCATTCGTCCTGCGAGGGGGAAAGATTGCCTTCGTCGCGGATCAGCTCCACCGCGGTGAGGATGGCACCCAGGGCGTTGTTGAAGTCGTGGGCAACACCTCCGACCAACTGGCCCACGGCTTCCATCTTCTGCGACTGGTGCAATTGTTCGCGCAACGAGAGGTCCCGCGTGACATCGCGAAAGACCGCGACCATGCCCACGATCTCGCCCGTTTCGTCGTGGATCGGGGAGGCACTGCCGACGATCCGCTTCCGCTCTCCCGCACCCGAGGTCAGGGTGGTTCGTTCGTCGAAAGGGATGACGCCATTGCTGGCGACCACACTCTCGATGCACAGTGGTCCTTCGGCACGCCCGATCGCCAGGACCGCTTCGAGGCGATGCCCGAGGATGTCGGATTCCTCCTTTCCCGCGATGACCAAGGCGGCGGGGTTGATGCGGGTCACGGCTCCATTCCTGTCGGTGGTGACGACGCCTTCGCCGATCGATTCCAATGTGGTCTTCAGGTTGCGCTCCCGCTCCTGCAGCGCGTCCATCTGATCGCGGATGGCATCGCGCATCCGTGCGAAATGACGGGCCAGATCGCGCAGTTCACCCACGGCGTTTTCGGGAAGACGCGCCGTGAGATCGCCCCCCGCCATCGCGGAAGACGCTTGGACCAACGCTCCCACGGGTAACATGATGCGGCGCAAGGCCACATGCAGCACGATCAGGAGCAGGATCGTCGCCAGCAGGGCGAAGGGAAGGAGCACCAGGAAAAAACGGGTGCGGTCGGTGAATTTCCGCTCGACGGGAACGGAGAACACGACGATCCAGTTCCAAGGCTTGAAGGGAACGGCGTGGTGCCACTCCCCTTTGCTCGTGGCGACGTGGGTGCCATCCAACGCGGAAAACGCGGGAATGTCGAGGGAGGGCGCCACGCCTTGCGCACGGAATCGGGCGAGCAGGTCGTTCCCTCTGCTGTCGAAGACATCCAGTCGCACTTGGCGGTCGGCAGGGTACAGGCCGTGGAGGTCGACCAATGCCTGGCGCATGAATTCGTCTTCGTAGAGTTCCCGTAGACCCGTCTGGAGAAGCCGCTCGTATTTCTTCTCGAGCAGGCGCAACACGGTGTGGGAGCGCTCGCGGTAGAGTTCCTCCTGGCTGGCGCTGATGATCCTGGTGAGCGCGTACCACGACCATGCCGAGATGGACCCGACCAGCGCCACCATCAGCAGCGAGGTGACGAGGATTAGACGGAAGGTGATGGAGCGCTGTCTCACTGGATGCCGTTCCCGTCGGTCAGGAAAACGGTGTCCAGGAAGGAGGCGGGAAGGCGAGCTCCGATCCGGTCCAGAAGCCTGGGGTTGACGATGATCGTCGAACGCGTGTTCCTGGTCATGGGGATCGCGGAGATCGGGAGTCCTGCCAGAATCTGTCGGACCTGGTCGCCGGACCACAGACCTTGTTCTTCGGGGATCCGGGCGAAGGTGATCATGGCCGTCTTGTGCGCCAGCCGGGCGGTGGCCCCGGTGGGGATGCGACTTTCCGCCAGCACGAATTCCCTGGCGGTGGAGTCGTTCCAGTCGGGGATCCCCATGTGGCTGAGCAGGATCAGCATGTCGGTGGAACTCTGGAGCCGACGGTAGGCGTCCTTCCATTCGCCGAAGGTCTTCACCATGGCGCCATCCGCGAACGGGATCCCCAGGGACCTGCGATAGAATCCGAGCTCCTTGATTTCCGAGCGCACATCGGCGCCCAGGAATCCCATGCGTCTGCCCTTGGTGTGCTGCGAGAGCTGTTCGATGAGCGGGCGAACGGAAGCGACCTCGACCATTCCCGTCACGTTGGTCGACGGGAATCCGTACACCGAAGCGTCCCAATTGAGCCCGCAGAAGAGGACCGGCACCGTCCCCCCCTTGTAATGGGGCACGACCAGCCATTTCGAGGCGTCGTCGTCGGCGGCCACGATCACGTCGGGTCGCCATTTCTGGAGCTGCTGGTGGATCTCTTCGGCCCTGGTCGTCTGGAACGGTTCGTCCGGATGGGCCTTCGCGTCCATCCGGAACAGGCGTACCTGCAATGGCCCCTGCTCGTACGAATCACCACCCGCCGAAGCGAGGATTCCAAGTGCCTTGAGGAAGCCCCTCTCGATGCCGTCGCTCCATTCGTAACCCCGGTGGTAGGAGTTGACGAAGGCGACCCGACCTCTGGGGACGGGCACGAATTGGGCACCCTCCATCATCTCCGCAGGCAATTCGACCTTGAGCTTGCGCATCAGGATGGTGTTGACGATCACACCCATGCGGCGGTTGCGCGCGATGGGGATGTCGGCGGGGGCTGTGCCTCCCAGGATGTCCAGGACGGTTCCTGCCGCGTAGTGGCCGAATTCGTCGTTGCGCTTGGGGTAGGTCAGAAGCACGTAGGTACCCATGTGGCGGTTCGGGCTGCCCGTCGGAATCCGCGTCCATTGACTGGCCCAGCGGACGGCCTCGGCGCTGTCCCAGCCGAGGATGCCGGCATTCTGCCGCACGATCAGCACATCCACCGAATCCTGCATGGTGCGGAAGGCGCTTTTCCAGGCGGCGAACGTCTCGACCAGACGCTCCTGAACCAGGTCCTTGCCCAGAATCTCCCTATAGACCGCCAGGCTTTTGCGGTCCGTCGCGGTGGCCGCGGTGAGCACGCCGACCCGGCGCCCACGAGCGTGCGACGTCAGGTCGGCGGCCAATCGTTCGATGAGTTCGACCTCGATCTGGCCGGTCATCCTGGGGGCCCGATTCGGCGCTTCCCAGTTCACCCCGATGAAGACCACCGGCACGGTGCCCCCGCTCAAGTAGGGCTCCACCACGTAGGTCATCGCGGGATCGTCGGCGCTGACCACGATGTCGGGTTTCAGTTGCTGGACCAGGTCCGCGATTTCCGCGGCCCTCCGGGCAAGTCGGGAGGAATCGACCAGGTTCTTTTCGTCCAGGAAGGCCCAGGTCGTGCTCAAGCCACGCTTGGCGATTCCCCGTTCGAAGGCCTGGCGTGCTTCGATGTTGGGGGCGTAGGAGGAGTCGTACGAATCGATGTAGAGCACCTTCGTCCCCGGAAAGGTGCGGGGGGCTTTCCCCGCCTCCGTCGTCGGCTCGGAATTGCATGACATCACCAACCCCGCAAAAAGCGCCGGCCAGCCCATCAGCCCAAACACGAGGCGCCCACTTGGGTCGGTCCCGGAGTGCCATGGAGTTTTGGTCATCGACGATCCTCGGAGGTGGGGGCGGTATTTGGCCACTGCGGTCGAGGGGTAGCCCCTTTTCCCCGCCCCCCCCCAAGAGGGACGGGATCCTCCGACGTCTGGCTCCGTGCGCCCTATGGTATCATGGGCGTCTCCTACGGTGCAACGTGTGCACACGTTCGGGGCGTGGTCGCCTCTGGTGGGTCCGTGCCGAACGCCGGGGGTCTACGGTTTTCCTCGCGGGCTTGGGGATTACCATTGGTGAGATGGATCCGACCGACCTTCGAGAACACGCGGCCCGTCTCGAGGACCTCGCGCATCACACGTGGCCATGTCTGGAGGACGTCCGCTGGGGGGACTGGATCCTGCGCGCCGCGCAGGGCTTCACCCGCCGGGCCAATTCGGTCCTGGCCGCAGGGCCGTGCCCGAGCGAAGATCTCGAAGGGACACTGGCTGCCGTTCGTGCCTGGTACCAGGAGAGGTCCATCGAGCCGTGCATCAAGATCACGCCGCTGGCGCCGGTGGGACTGGACGACCTACTGGACGACGCCGGCTGGGCCAAGATCACCCGTACGCGGGTGATGGGGCGGGAGCTTGGGGTGGTGGCCAACCCGGGAAACACGAGTTCCTTGTTTTCCCAGGTGGTTGTGGACTCCCGTTGGCTTGAGCGGCACGCTCGTTGGGAAGGGGAAGCACCAAGCGACACCCGGTCCAACGCGGCGCTTCTGGGGCGCATGGAGCGCCCCCTCTTCTTCTCGTGGGTGGTCGAAGGCGCGACACTTGCCGTGATGGTCGCGTCGCTGCGGGGGGATGCGGCCCACCTCTATTCGCTGGTGGTCGATCCGCGCCACCGCGGACGGGGAATCGGGCATGCCTTCGTGGTCGCGGTGCTGGCCAGGCTCGGTGAACTGGGCCTGGGTGAAGTGGTCCTGCAGGTGCTCGAGAGCAACCAGGTGGCCCGCGCCCTGTACGCCTCGCTCGGTTTCTCGGACCTCTACGGCTACCACTACCGCCTCACCTTGCGAGCGGACACCCATCCTTGACGGGGTAGGACTTGATCCCGTCGTGCCGTGGATTCTGGATGACAAAATCTGACAACGGTGGTGCGGGACGATCGACCTTGCCGGTTGTAGGTTGTTGGCGATGTTCGCCTACCAGACACACCGACTCCCGCTTGTGGAGGCCACCGACACCCCTTTCCCCGATCGAGTGAAGGCCTCGCTGGTGGCCTCTCCGGAGGTCGCATGCGCCCTGCTGGATGGATGGATCGAGGGGCGCACCTCGGAGGTCGATCTCTCCACCCTCCGGGTGGTCCTGTTGGAGGGGGACGAGTCCTCGGGTGCCCTGGAAATCGCCTTCGACGAGACCTCGTGGGCCGCGTGCCGTCTGGAAACGCTGCGTGCGCCCCATCGCGGACGGATTCCGTACCGACGCGACGCCCAGACTCTGCTTTTGGACGCGTTGCCCCGCGACGCCTTCGCCGAGCGCAGCGACGATCTCTGAACCGGCCGGGCACCCCCGCCAGCTTGGGCCATGCCGGGTGGGTGTGCCTCCTACCTTTCCTGCCATGTCCAGATCCAAGATCCTCGCCATCGCCACCGGAAACGCCCACAAGCTCCAGGAATTCCAGGAGATCCTCGGGCCTGCTGGGTTCCAGGCGCGCTCCATCCGCGATTGGCTCCCCGGTGTGCCCGAGCCGGAAGAGAACGAACCCGATTTTCCGGGCAACAGTGCCCTCAAGGCGCGTTTCGCCCTGGAGGCCCTGCGCACGGCCCAACTCGATCCCGCTTCCCTCCCGTACGCGGTGGTGGCAGACGATTCCGGCCTGGCGGTTGACCTCCTGGGCGGGCAGCCCGGAGTCTACAGCGCCCGATTCGCGCAACTCGCGGGCCACGGCACCGGCGATGCCGCCAACCGGGGCGAACTCGTGCGGCGTCTGCGGGAAGCCGGGGTGGGGGAGAACGACCACACCCCGGCGGCGTTTGTTTGCGCCATCCACTGGTTGGAAACCGCCACGGGTCGCGACATCGCGGCGCAGGGACAATGCAAGGGGGTTGTGGGTTTGTCCGAACGGGGCTCCGAGGGGTTTGGCTACGACAGCCTCTTCCGGCCTGTGCTCCCCGATAACACCCTGTCCGACGGCACCTTCGGTGAACTTCCCTCGGCGCTCAAACATTCGCTGAGCCACCGAGGGCAGGCGTTGCGCGCGTTGGTGGCCAAGCTGGCCTGACACCCGCGAAACCGAAACGGTCCTGCGCGTCGGTCCACCCACAATGACCATCGGGGCTGAAGGGCGCACACGGTGATCCCTTCGCGTCCGCGCATTTGGGGCCAGAAGCCAGGCCTAAGGGGAGAAGGATCCAGTGCGGCTTACTTCTTTTCGTAGAACGTGATGCTCACACCACCATTGACCATGCTGGGGCTCGAGCTGACGTACTTGTTCTGGTTCAGGAAGGCGTACGGACCATCCACACGGGCTTCGAACACAGGGTACAGGGTGCCAGACCCGCAGTTGCGCACGATCACCAGCTCTCCGTCGTCGGGGGCGAGTGTATAACGCGCGTCCAAGCCGCCGAGCTGGTAGTCGGCGCCTCCATCGAGGATCTTGCCGACCACCCGACCCTTGGTGGTGCCGCCGGTGATGGGGATGATGTTCCGGCTTCCCCGTTTGCTCGCGCCGATGGAGATGGACGATCCGAGTGTGACGGTTTCTGTCAACACGGAGGCTCCTTGTCCGCCCGTCTGGACCGGACAGTCCCAGCTCTGGTGCTCCGCTCCCGACGGGTCCTGCAGCACGATCCGGTCCTTGGGCGGGATGGTCTGCGAGATGTCGTAGACCTCCATCCGGATGGTCTTCGCGATCGTGTCCACGACACGGACCGCGGCGAACTTTCCGGTGTTCAGCCATGTGTACGAACTCGAGTTCGGGGCCTCGAAATCGAGGACCATGCGCGCGTGTTCCGCCCCGGTGGGAGCAAGGCCCGCGTTGCGCATGAGGATGGGCACCGATCCGGCCTTCAGGATGACGATCTGCTCGATCTCCTTGGCTCCGTTTCGAAGGGTGAGGTCGTAATCCAACCCGCCCTTTTCCACGGTCGCCGAGATGCGGTCGCCGCTGACCGAGCCGCCGCCGATGTCGTACTGGCGGCGCCGTCCGAATCGGGTGGCCCCCACCTCGTGGATGGCGCCGATGCGCAGGTTCAGGACGAAAACGGGTTTTCCGAGGTGGGGAGGTGGAATCCCCTCGGGCATGTAACAGGGCCAGGACGGATCGGGGACGAGGGTCGCTTGGTCGACGTTGCCTGTTGCGCTGTCTTCCAGGAGCAGAGACAGCCCGCTCTGCTGCCGCGACGATAAGGGCATCCGGACGGGAACGTATCCGTCGTGCGACACCACCAGGGTATCCAGGGCCTCGGTTGCCGCCCCGCGCGCTGCCCGTACCGTCTCGGTGGTGGGGCGATCCGTCGGGGTGATCGCCAGGTCGTGGTTGCGCCGAGGCGATCCCACACCTGCCAGGAGTCGGTACGACCTTCGCGATCCTGGCGCCTCGATGGACAGGATTTGCAATCCCTCGGTTCTCGCGGGGACGGTGACAATCCAGTCGCCTTGGGGCAAGGTCCCCAACTGCAGTACAGCGCTCTGTACACCCGCGAGATCGAAAACGCGCAGGACCACCGGGCCATCCACGATTTGGCGATGCGGGATTCCCTGTCCCTCCAATCCGGATCGAGTCTCGATGCGGCGCTCCCGGTGGGAGACACCTGTGGCTCCGGTCAGTTGGAACGAGCCATCGGCCGCCGTGGTGGTGGCAAGAGACGAACCTGCCAGACGGACATCGGCACCCGCGAGTGGTGAGCCCGAACGGGAGCTTTTCACGGTGCCGGACAGGCTGACCTGGGACTGGGCAAGTCCCAGCGCGCACAGGATCAGGACGGGTGCGCAGGTTTTGAAGACCATCTGGAGCCTCTGCTGGACGTGGCGGGGCCGCATCGCGCCCCACAAGGGGCGCTCCAGGAATCCGGACTACACGATTTTCCTGGAACCCGCGATGGGTGCGGGATGCGTAGTCGGAATATGTCGCCAGGGAAAGACCCCCGGCATGGGGTTCCCGGACGGTAGCGTTCTCAAATTGGAGTCGCGGGCCTGTGCGGGATGGAGCCGGATCCGTCCCGCACGGGAATCAACCCGTGATCACTTCGCGGGTGTGTCCGAGCAGTGATTGGCCTGGAGTTCCCGCAATCGAGCCAAGGCCCGTTTGCGGGCCGATGCTTCGGCTTCCTGCGCCGTGGCGAAATAGCGGGTGCGGGATTCGTTGCCGTGGAAGTGGCTGGATTCACCCGGGTCCGAGACGACCAGTTCGCTGTGGAAGACCTGGGCGGTGTCGTGCCGGAAGACCGGGGCCGCGGTGGTGCCCACGCCTTTGGTGCTGACCACGTAGAGATATCTCTGACGCACCTGCCACCCGATCGTGATGTGGCTGGTCCAGACGGTCGTGAACCCATCCTTGTCGGAGCCGTCGATCTTGCGGAGGAATTGGTCGCTCGAGGTGGAGACCACGGCGAGCTGGGATTCGGTGGGAAGCCTGAGGATGCACTCGCCGAGCAAATCGCGACGGATTTCGGTGGCGGTCTGGATGGAGGCGGTGCCGGTCGAGGTGACGACGGCGACGCTGTTTTCAGCGGCGAGAATGTTCAAGGGAAGGAGGAGCAGGAGCGCGAAGCTCGAGAACGTCCGACGCATGGGTGCCTTCTTTCAGGGAACTACAGGGGCTGCCCTGAAAGGTACAGTCCTCGAGGGCGATCGGGTATCGCTTCCCGCCGAGCCTTGTTCCGGTTGGCTGGCCGGCGAAACCTCTGGCCTGCCGAAGCGCCTGGCTCCGCTCAGGGATCCAGCAGGGCGGGCCGCAGGCGCGGCGGTTTGGGCGCGCGCGGTGGTGGTGGCGTGGTGTCCTGGGCGGTGGGCTTCACCACGGCCCCCCCAGCCAGCACGCCGACGATCTGGTCCTGGGCAAAACGGATGGGTGTGGACGGACCCGCATGTCCGTTGAAGAATACGGCGAAGACCAGGGAATCGCCGTCGGGGGGCACCAGAAGCCCGACCAGCGTGGACACACCGTCGAGGCTGCCCGTTTTGGCCCGCAGGGAGGTCCCGGCGGGCAGGGTCCGTTGGAAACGCTTTTTGAGCGTGCCCTGCCCCGGGGAGGGCAGCAACGGGAAGACGTTGCGACGGGGATCGCGCGCGATGCGCGCCAGGGTGCGGGCCATGGCTGCGGTGGACACGGCGTTTTTGCGCGAGAGTCCGCTGTGGTCGGCCAGCTCGACGATGCCGGTGTCCAGTCCCAGGCTGGCCAGGTCGCGGCGCACCGCGTGCATTCCGGCGCGTCGGGCCGAAACGGGGTCGGCCTTTCCCGCCAGAAGGCCGAAGGTCTCCATGTCGTGGTTGGAGGATTTCCACAGGGCCCGGGCCAGGAGGGTGTCCAGGGGAGGGGAGGCCCAGGTCCGCAAGGCGGTGTCGGTGGGTGGGGTGGATCGTCCCAGCTCGAAGCGGTCGGGACCTCGGACCTCGATCCCCGCGCGGACCAGGGCATGGCGCAGGCGCAGCGCGATGCGGCGGTGCGGGTGGGCCTGCGACGAATCGTTGGGACAGTTTCCGTCTACCGAGATGCCCGCCGAGGCGCCGCCGTCGCAGTCGGTGAGCGAGTTGTCCCAGTCCCACGATCCGGGCCAGGGGGAGTCGGCGGACTTGAGCAACGCGTCCCGGATCACCAGCGAGCCGGTGGCCCCACGCAAGCCCCACGCCCGCAGCTCGCGGGCGGCCTGCTCCAACGCCAGACTGTCGGGGTCGCGGGCGAACGACGGATCGCCTCCGCCCTCCAGGATCAGGTCCCCCTGGATCACGGAATCCGTCAGCGCTCCGGAGCGCAACAGGCGGGTGGTCAGAACGGATCCGGGGCCCAGAAGGTGGCGCAACGAGGCCGCGGCGAGCGTCTTCTGGGTGCTGGCGGGCAGCATGCGGCGCCAGGCGTCGTGTTGCCAGAGTACGGAATCGTCGCGCAGGCGGATGGCGCACCCCGAGGCGGTGCCTCCGCGGGGTCGGGAAGCGGCATCCAGAAGGCTGTCGAGTGTGCTGGAGGCGGGAGCACCCGCCAGCAGCCCGAGAAGAAGGGCGATGAACATCGTCGGGAAGCTAGTAAGCGGATCCGTCGCGGTGGTCCCGGCCCCGGAATCGCGCCGACGGGGGGGGCGACGGAAGGCGACAGCAGGAATCAGCATGCCAGGAACACCAAGAGGAGTCCCGCGCTGGCGGGCCTCGAGTGGTCTCAGCTCCGTTTGCGCCGCAGCAGGGTGTCGACCTCGTCCAGGCGCAACGCCAGGGCTTCCGCAGATCCGGACCGGGCGGCGTCGGCGACGCAGTGGCGCAGATGCCCCGAGAGCAGTTCGGCCGAGACCGCCCGCAGACCCTCCTGGACCGCCTCGATCTGGGCCAGGACGTCCAGGCACCAGCGCCCCTCTTCCACCATGCGGCGCACGCCGCGCACTTGTCCTTCCAGGCGCGCCAGGCGGCGGTCCACCTTCGACCGGTGGTCGGGATCGACCAGGGCTCCGGTGGGGGGGGAGGAATCGGAGGTCGGGCAGCAGGAGGGGGCGTGTTCGTTCATACGGGATCAGGCATGGGTCTGCCGAGACAGGGGTGACGGGCGGAAGGCCAGCAGTCGCAGGGAATGCGCCATGACGGAAACCGACGACAGCGACATGGCCGCCCCGGCCAGCACCGGAGAGAGCATCCAGCCCCACAGGGGATAGAGAGCTCCGGCCGCCACGGGCAGCAGGACGATGTTGTAGCCGAAGGCCCAGGCCAAGTTGCCGCGCACCGTGCGCACCGTGGCGCGACCCAGGTCGATGCCGACCGCCACCGTGGCGGGGGTACGCACCACCGCATGGGCGCACTCGAAGGCCACCGCGGTGCCGGATTCGAGCGCGAGGCCGGCATCGGCTCCGGTCAGGGCCGCCGCGTCGTTGATGCCGTCGCCCACCATCACCACGATGTCGCCACGTGCGCGCAGCGCGTGTACATGCGCCGCCTTGCTTTCGGGGGTGGCGCGGGCGGTCCAGGCATCGGCGCCGGTGGTGGTGGCAAGTGCCTCCACGGCGGCGGGGGCGTCCCCCGAGAGGATTTCCACCCGCAGGCCGCGTCGTTGCAGGGACGCAACCAACGCGTGGGATTCCGGCCGGGCCGGGTCGGAGAGGCCCAGGCTTCCCAGCCAGCGACCATCCAGCCCCAGGTGCACCATCGACTCACCGGGTTCGCACGCGGGAAGGCCCTCCAGGGGGCAGGCCCACCCTTCCCGGCCGGCGCGCAGGATCCCCCGGTCGGTGGCCCGCTCTACCCCTTGCCCCGGGATGGTGGTCGAGGGAGCCGTTGGGACGGGTAGGTCCCCCTCGGAGGCTGGTTGCGTCCGGCAGGCCTCCAGCACCGAAGCCGCCAACGGATGAGTGGAGTCGGTCTCGACCATGGCCGTCCAGTGGAGCAGGTCCGAGGCGGTGAGGTGTCCGGCCGACACCGTGCGGGTCAGGCGAGGCCTTCCTTCGGTGAGGGTTCCGGTCTTGTCGAAGACCACCACCGTGGCTCGCCCCAGGGCTTCGAGGGCGACGGCGTCGCGCACCAACAGCCCCAGGCGAGCCGCGCGGCCCAGGGCCACGGCCAAGGCGGAAGGAACGGCCAGCCCCATGGCGCAGGGGCAGGCGGCCACCAGAACAGAAATCGTCGCGGTCAGGGCGAAGACCACCGAGGCGCCCGACACGACCCAGGCGAGGAACGTGGCCAGGGCCAGCACCAACACCGCGGGGGCGAAGCGTTCGGCCAGGCGATCGGCGATGCGCTGCAGAGGTGCCTTCGACGTCTGGGCCGCATCCACCAGGCGTGCGATGCGCTCGACGGTGGTGCCTTCCCCCGAGCGTTCGACACGCAGGTCCAGCGCGCGTCCGACCACGAGCGAGCCCGCCTGGACCGCCGCGCCGGGGAGGATCTCGCGGGGCAGGGGTTCTCCGGTGAGGTGGCTTTCGTCGAGCAACCCGAGGGTGTCCGCCAGACCGTCGGCCGGGACGCGCTCTCCCACCCGCACGCGGATGTGGTCACCGGGCAGGAGGGTGGCGGGGGTGACGGACCGTTCCCCCTCGGGGGTGAGCAGTCGGGCATGGTCGGGCACCAGCCGGGCCAGTTCGAGGAGGCTTCCGCGGGTGCGGGTGCGGGCGCGGTGCTCCAGCCACTTGCCCAGGGACACAAACCCGATGACCCCCGAGACGGACTCGAACCACAGCGGGGCCGGAAGACCGTGGTGTTCCAGCCAGGCCGGAGCCAGCACCGACGGCAGAGACAGCAGGAAGGCCGAGCCGGTTCCCGCCGCGACGAGGGTGTTCATGTCGGCGGCCCAGGAGCGTGCGGCCTTGGCCGCGGCCACGAAGAACGGGCGACCCCACCACAGGACGACGGGCAGGTGCACCACCAGCAGGAGCCACCCCAGCAAGGTGGGGGAGACTTCCCACAGGCCGGGGGCCAGGCGGCGGAGCGCACCGTGGAACGGCATGGCGATGTTGGCCAGCAGGCTGGAGGTGGTGGCGTGCACGTGCATGAGCGGAGCGCCCAGGATCATCGCCACGGCGAAGGCGGCGAGGGATCCCGTGGCCGCGACCAGGTGCCGGGAGGCGGTGGGGTCGGGGCCGAGGTCGCGGGATGTTGCAGAACTCCGCGGCCGAGAGGCGTACCCCAGGGACGTCACCTTGGTGCCCAACTGCTCGGGGGTGACGGCGCCGGAAGTGAATTCCACCACGGCCGAGCCACCGAGCAGGTTCACCGAGGCGCGTTTCACCCCGGGCGTTTTCAGGAGGGACCGCTCCACACGCGCCACGCAGGCGGAGCAGGTCATCCCCTGCACCTCCAGGACGGTCCGCTCGTCGGGGCTGCCCGGAATCATGTCAGACGAGGTTGACGTCGTACCCTGCATCGGCGATGGCCGCGATGAGCTGGTTGGTGTTCACCTGGGTTCCATCGTATTCGATGCGGACGCGCCCCACCACCACGTCCAGGGCGTCGATGCCCGGAAGGGCTTCGATGCCCTGGCGCACCGCCTCGACACAGTGTTTGCAGGTCATCCCGCCAACCTTGAATTCCGCCTTCTTCAACTCCATCTCGGATCTCCTTGTTGTATACCCATGGGGGGTATACAACAAGGTACGACGGATTCGGTGGTGGGGCAATGAGGGAATGGGAAAAGCGGATCCCACCTTAGTGGTCATGTTGTTGTGTCCAGGTTGGGTGCGCGCCCTGGGTTTTGCGGCAACGAAGCATCTCAGCTTTGTGCGGGGAGCTGGCAGTTCTAGAGGTCATCTCTATATGACTGTGTTGATGGAGAGGCCAATCGCCTCCATCTGGTGATCTTCTTCTAACCTGCCCTGAGATCCTCCTGTTTTCACCCTTGGCCCTTCTTGGAATGGGAAGGTGATGGATTTCTGGTCGGAATCGAGTCTGCACAACGATCGATGGGAAAGGAAGTGCTCCTGCCCGGAGCTGGAATCGGCTGTGGTCATATTGATATGTCTATAATGGGCGAAGACAGTCTACCCGTAGGGTCGGGGCCTTCGCACCGGGGGCCGTGTTCGCTTCCCGCCCTTCGAGACACGAGGCATGTCCTGAGCTTGTCGAAGGGACGAGCGGCTTCGTTGGCGAGTTCCGGAAGACTCCCCTTCGGGAAAACGAAGAGCCCGAAGGAGGAGGGCCTTCGGGCGAGGGGACCGGGGAATGGTTGCAGGGATGGGTGTGCCTGGTTCGGGGCGCCCGCCCTTTGTGACCACCGTATGCGAGTTGCCAGCCGAGCCGAGGTGAAGGCGCGGCAGTAATATGGTCTTTTTTATTTGACCATGATTCGCTGTGTTCCCTGCGGGGTATGCACCAGGAACAGTCCGGTGTGTGGTGCTGTCCACCGGGTGGTCCCGGTGGTGAGGATCTGCTGTCCAACCACGCGTCCGGAGGGCTCCAGGAAGGTCACGGGCAGGGAGACGCCTTCATGGGTGAGCTGGACGCCACCCGACGTGGAGCGGATCTGGAGGGCTGCGGTGGCCTGCCGGGGGGACGTCGCGGAGGGGTTGCGCTCCTCCCAACGGAGGCGGAAGCTCAGTGTGGAGTTGCTGTTGCTGCCGTAGACCTTCACCCATACCGTGGAGTCGCCTATGGCGATGTCGTTGCCAATGCGTGCATCCAGCTTGATAGAACTGGTCACATTGAAATGGTCACGAGTCCATTTGGCGAGGACCAGGGTGCTGTCGCCGGCGAACACGACCAGGGAATCTTTGCGAGCGGGTTTGGTATAGCTTTTGGCGTGGCGAAGAAGCTCCTGCGGGAGGTAGGTCGCTTGTACGCCGAGCCCACCCAGACGCACCGTGGCGGTGGCTTTTTCGTACGCCAGCCAGGTTCCGTCCCAGGCGGCAAACACGGCATCGGGCTTCATGGTCAAAGTGTCATGACCAAGTTGGGTGAAGCCGTCTCGGGCGTTCCCGCGCCAAACGGTGGCGGGCCCGGCGCCCTGCTCGCTGTATTGGATCCGCACCACCTGTCGGATCTTTGGGTCGACCGAACAGACCTGCACGGTGTCTCCCGAGAGGTGGAGGGAGTCGACCACGGTCCATTTTCCGAAGCTCTGTTGTGCCGCGAGGTACCCACGGCGGGGACCACACAAGTAGGCGAGTAGGCGGGAACCGAGATTGGAGTTCTGGTCCAGAAACCAATCGCCCTCCGCCTTGCCGTAGTCGACATTCATGTCGAATCCGTTCGCTTTGTGAAGCGGGGTGGCCAGGAAGGATTCGATCTGGAGCAAGCGATCGATGCCCACGATCAAGTTCGAACCATAACCTCCTCCCAGGACCCGGGGCATTTCCGACTTGATCGAATCGGAGACCAGACTGTCGAGCCGGATCACGACATCGCCGCGTCGGACGAAGCGCTGCAGTTGTCCCCAGCGGCCCCCGACAAGGGTGTCGCCCCAAGCGTTCAGGGAGATAAAGTGACCCGACTCCGGAGCGGTGCGCGGTTCGGAGAGCACCGGGACCTTTTCGGCCATGGTCAGGCTGGAGAGGAGGGCGAGGGAAGTGAGGAAGCGCATGAGGACTCCTTTGGTGAGCGAGGTTCGCTTTCCAAAGATCGGGGCGTTCGAAGCTGGGGCGGTGCCGCAATGGGCCAGGAAGCGTGGACATCGTGTCCATGGTCGTCCCTCCAAAATGGACATCTTGTCCACAGGTGTGGTGGGGCCTTCCATCCTGGGAGGCTCCGCGAAAAGGCATGTTGGAATCATGCCCTCCCTCTGGAGCTCCACCGACTACCGGATCTTTCTGCGCGACTGGCTCGAGTCCGAGCGGCGCACGCGGCCCGCCTTGTCGCTGCGATGGATGGCCCAGAAGCTGGTCATGGACCCGAGTCTCCTGTCCAAGATCCTGGCCCAGGAGAGGCATCTGTCGCACTCGCGGGTGCAACCGGTGTGCGATCTGCTCGCATTGGAAGGGGCGGAGGCCGAATACTTCCGCTTGTGCGTGCATTACGCCAAAGCCAAGGGGCATCGCGAGGCCCAGGCGTGTTTTGCCCGCATGGCCGAATTGCGGCGGGTCTCCCCGGTGCCGCTGGACGATGTCCAGGTTGCCTACTGGGAGAGCTGGATCCATGTGGCCGTCCGTTCGTTGCTTTCGTGCGGAGCCTTCCGCGACGATTGGGAGGCCCTGGGCGCGCGGTTGCGACCCCGCCAGTCGGCCCGCAAGGTGCGCGAGGCGGTCCATTTGCTGGAGCGCTTGGGGCTGGCCTTCCGCGACGACGACGGCATCTGGCAGGTGCGGGAATCGTTCCTGCGCGACGGGTCGCCGGCGCAGGCCCCCATGGTGCGCCACTTCCACCGCCAGTCGCTGCTGCTTTCCATGGAGGCCATCGAGAGCCTCCCCAAGGATGTGCGCGACCTATCTTCCCTGACCGTGTCGATTCCCGCCGAAGGATATCCCAGACTGGTCGAGATGGCGCGCGAGTTCCGCGCCCGGGTGCTGGCCACCGTGGCCGGCATGGATACCCCCGATCGTGTCTACCAGATGTCGCTGCAGATCGTGCCTTTGGCCTTGCCCGAGGATGCGTCGGGTGTCTGAGCCCACCTACCCGCTTCCGTCGGCCCGCTCAGAGGGTGAGAAAAAAACGGTGCACCAGAAAGCCGCTCGTCCTGAGGAAGGGCGAAGCCCTGTCTCGAAGGGCTGCGGCGTCACGCTGGACACCATATATTGTGACCGCGAATCCACCGCCCGCCCTTCGAGAAGCTGCGCTCCTCAGGACGAGCGGAGGATTTCGGTCGCGCCGAGATTCGTTCTCACTCCTTCACCTCGGATGTCCGAGGCCTGGTTGGCGCTATGTCTCGGGTTGGCGCTTCTGACCGGCTGCGCTCCCGACCGCTCCGCGGGGGGCACCACCGGCACCGAGGCCGGCAACGCCATCGCGGCCCGCTTTTCCCTTCCCGGCTCCGAGGGCCACGACTCCCTCATGCCCGCCGCTGGTGCGGTCGTGATCGCCCGTCCCAGCGACGCCATCGATGCCCGCGATGCGGCCTTGTGGCACCTCGACACCACCGACGACTCGGGACGGATCGCGCTGCGGTTGCCCGAAGGGCTGTGGACCCTCGAGGTTCGCCTGCGCGGGTTCGGCGCCCTGCTATCCCTCCCCGACCTCGAACACACCACCCTACGCCACACCCTCGTGCCCTTGCGCACCCTGCGGGGCGTCTTGGTCGGAGCCGAGGAAGGCTCCAGAGTCTCCCTCCCCGGGGCCGGGGTCACGGTCGCGGTCGGTGCGGGGGGCGCATTCGCCCTCGATTCGGTACCGGCCCAATCCCTCGAGCTGCGGGTTGCGGGGCAGACGGTCGCTCTCTCCTCCGATACCGGCTCCGTCCTGTTGGGGGGAGGTTACCCCCTCGAGGTGTTCCGGGCCCCTGTGGCGGTCCAGGCTCGGGGCCGGGGGCTGCCCTTCTTCGTCGATGAATCCCTCCTGCCTGCCGGACAAATCCCGGTACTTCTCGATTCCGCCGGACGGGTGCTCCCGCATCGCCGTGGAGGAACCGGTTCCCGCGGCGCGCGGTTGTGGACCGCTCCCACCGCCGGTGCGGTCCCCGCCTGGATCGCCATCCGGGATGCGCCCGTTGCCGCCTCGGCGCTTTTCGATTCGGTGGATGGATACCGGTTGGCGTGGATTCCGGATCTGTCACCGCAGGATCTCTCCCCAACGAGGGCGCGATTCCTCGTCTCGGGAACACCCCAGACGGATTCCGTCGAGGGGCCCAACGTGGTCGCGAGCCTCGGCTCCACCCTGGGGGAGATCGACTCGGGGCTCCCGGAAACAGGAGCCTTCGGGCTGGTGCTGCGCGGCCGGGCCACGTCGGTGGGCATCGAGGACCTTTGGCTGCTCGACTGGACCGACGCGCGCGCCATGGGAGTCCGCATCGGAATGGGGGGAGGCCTCCTGACCGCCAGGGTCGGGGACCGCGATACCGCGGTGGTCTGGAACCCCGGCACTTCCTGGTTCGGTATGGCCGTCTCCTGGGATGGCCGCATGCTGCGTCTGGCCATCGATGGGGATGAGCGCCTGGCTCTGGTTCCCACAACCGGAGTGCTGGACCAACGCGCCTCGTGGTCTCGCCGCCAGATCGGACTCGGTGGGGGGCTGGCTCTATCCGCGATGCTGGTGCTCGACCGTGCCGTCGAGGTCCAACGGGCCAGCCGTTCCGGAGTTCTGATCCCGCGTTGATGCGCCTGGGAAACCTTTCGAGTTGCTCGCAGTTCCCTGTTTTTCCCGGCTTTTGCCGTGTTGCGTCTCCATTGCGTAAAATGGTGGAGATCGGGTGGTTTGTTCGCGTGGTCGCGAGTATTCTGATCCCTCGGAACATGAACACTCAAGAACACTTCTGCCGGCGCAATCGCGAAGCCCAGGTCTACAACCTGGGGGAAAGTGGAAGGCGTTGGCGCTGGCTTGGCGGACTGGCCAGCCTCCTGGCCACCTTGCTTGCCGGGTGCATGCTCGTGTACGCGCGGGTCGACTGGCTCTGGCGCGTCGCCTTGTTCCTGCCCCTGTTCTCGTCCATCCTTCTGATCCTCCAGGCGCGGACCCGCACCTGCGTGATGCTCGCGGTGCTGGGGGAGTGGGAACTGGGCTGCGGCACGCAGCGGGTGCCCGACCCCGATCTCGAGAACCGACTGCGTCGGCGCGCCTACTTGCTGGTCTGTTCCGCGGTGCTGGTTTCCATCGCGGTCACCGCGCTCTTCGCCATCTGCTGATCCGATCCCGGCTCCGGCGCCCGGGTGCCCTTGCGAACGATGTCGGCCCGAAGGCCCAGGGGACCACCCTGGCCATTCGGGCTTGTGACGGCATTCCCCTACGCGTGCGGAATGCGGGCCTGAGGGGTGAGAAGAAACCTCGGAGCGGCCGAAATCTACCGCTCGTCCTGAGGAGCGAGGCTCTGCCTCGCGTCTCGAAGGGCGGGCGGAGGATTCGCGGTCACAAGGTGTTGTGCCCAGCGTGCCGCCGCTGCCCTTCGAGACAGGGCTTCGCCCTTCCTCAGGACGAGCGGCTTACTGGTGCATCGGTTTTTCTCAGGCTCTGAGGTTGCTCCCATGGACGAATATTGTCCATGGGAGCGCACGACGACCCGAGTCCGGGCTGGGACTGGTTCAGGGGACCGGGAAGCCCTGGGCCATCGCGGTGCTTTCCTCGCGCACCCGGGCGATCACGTCCGGAGCCAGGTGGTTGCGCACCACGGTTCCGATCCAGTCGGCGATGCGTTCCATCTCACCGGGGCCCATCCCACGTGTGGTGACGGCGGCCGTGCCCAAACGCAGGCCCGAAGGCCGCGCCGCGGGACGGTCGTCCCAGGGCACCTTGTTGGCGTTGGCCACCAAGCCCGCGGCATCGAGCGCTTCAGCGGTGCTCTTGCCGTCCAGTCCGGTACGGCGCAGGTCCAGCAGCACCAGATGGTTTTCCGTGCCCCCCGTCACCAGAT
>JAMIIV010000170.1:0-29137 GCA_035913415.1 Fibrobacteria bacterium
GTCTGGGTTTCGCCGAGGCTGAAGCCTATCCCCATGAGGAAGGGCACCTGGTCAAGCTTGAGCGAGAGCATGACATTGGATCCGGGCAGGCCGCCGAAGGGCAATCCGAACGCGGCGCCGACGCCGGTGGCGAAGGTCGCGGGCACGGCCACGGCGACCAGGAGCACCAGCGCGATGAGCAGGATCTTGGATCTCATAGAACCTCCTGAACTTATGCTATCACCCCAGCCAGGCGCAATGGTGCGGCGCGCGATGAACGGCCTCGGCCGGAGGCATGTTCCTGTATACCATATCGGGATTTTTTCGTAAACCAATGCCGCGCAAATAAAAAACCGGCCGTGCGGCCGGTTTGATCGTCTATCCCCCAGGAGAATCGCCCTCCGCTCGCGCGCATCCCGCGCGCTCGTTCCGGGCCGCCTCGCCGGGCCCGGCGCGTCCCTGCGCCGGCTTTCTTCCATGGCGCTGCCGCGCCGGATGCCTGTCGCAGGCCCGCCTCGGTTCGATTCTCCTTTCCGCGCAAATAAAAAACCGGCCGTGCGGCCGGTTTGATCGTCTATCCCCTAGGAGAATCGAACCCCTGTTGCCGGGATGAAAACCCGGTGTCCTAACCTCTAGACGAAGGGGACAAGCACTCTGGACAGGGCGATACTAGCGAATAAGCCACTCCGATGTCAAGATCGGCCGCGGCGGCCTCTCACATCTTGAGCCGGGCGAGCGTCATTTTCTTGAGCCGCTTGAGGAACTCGTTGCCCGGATCCAGCTGCAGGGCTTCCTCGCAGTCGGCCAGGGCCTTGGGATAATCGCCGAGATGGTAATAGGCCTGGGCCCTGCGGTAGGTGGAATAGAAGTGGTATCCTTGACATTTCCCGCCTGGCGAAGTGCTTGAGAACGACAAGATCATCAGCGGCGGCCATCGCAAACATGCCAGATTTTCCTGAGCCCGCGACAGTTCGGCATGGCCGGGAGTACTGGTCGTCTGACGACATCGACGCCTGGATGGCGGTTTCGATCCGCTCGATCTGCTCTGGTTTCGCCCGCGCCGCCTAGGCCGCCCAGGGACTGCCGGCGGGGCCGGAAAGACCCCGTCGGGAGGTCTGAAACGCCCCAGAATCGAGGCGTCTGCGTTCGGAAAACCGAACGCAGGCATTAGGTCCACAGGCTACCGAGTCCTGTCTGGTGTTCCTTCAGTGCCATCGTCCGAAAAATCAAACGATGGCTGCAGATGGAGTTCCACGGCCGATTTATGTGCTGCTTGTGCCTCCATGTCACGAAGCAGTCCGGCGGCGATGCTCGAGCGCCTGCTCACCCGAGGGTCGAAGCCCGCGCGCAAGTGCGCGACTCTCTCCAGGTGTGAAGGCGGAGGCACGGTGATATCGTATCCGGTGTAGTCGTAGATCTCGCGGCAGTGATTTCGGATTTGCCATTCCGACGCAACTTCCGTCAGAATCCCAGCCCAGTAGTAGTGCCAGGTTCCCGCCATTGAAGTCGACAGCACGCAGGGAAGCTGTGGAGTAATCACACACTTGCCTCCATAGCTGAGCTGGTTCAGGATCTTCGCATGCTGCAGGAACTGGCGCTCCTCGACCGGTATGCGATGTCGTTGACGCAGTTCAAGAGACTCAAGGGAGTCATCATCACTCCCAGCGATAGGGCGAGCCTGCATACGCAGGAAGAGGGATCGATGCTTCATGATTAACCTCCAGCAGCCCATGACTCAGGGCTTCTATGGAGAGTTGCACCCCTGGCGCGGGGGCTGTATCCTGAGATCGAGATCGAGATCGCGGTAGACGGAAACGAACTTGGGCAAGCAGAGGCATCAGTGAAGGCAGAAGTCGACATCAAGAATCCTAACCTGCTCTTTGCGTTTGTCCTCGCCGTTTCCGGTGCCACCTCCGCGCTGGACCTGTCCGGCAAGGTCGTGAACACGGACGGAACCGGCCGTGGCGGCGTGGCTGTGTCGTTGTCGGGCACCACCCTTTCTGCGGTCACAGCCTCCGATGGCACCTGGGCGCTTGCCGGAACGACGGGCGTGCCGTCGCGTTCAGTGGTTCCCGCCTCTCTGCCCGGCAACCTCCGGATCCATGGCGGCAGAGTTGGCGTCGTCCTGTCGGGTCGGAATCTTTCGGGACGGCTCCTGTCTGGTGGAACCCAGGATGCTGGTCGTTCGACGGCATTGGCAGCTCGCGTGCTTGGATCCGGTCCGGACACGCTCGTGTATCGTTTCAACGGCAAGGTGTTCCTGCGTGACACTGTCTCGGAATCGCGCTCGGGCATGGTGCGGGGGTACGACACAACCTGGAACGACTCAATCGTGTACGGGTATTTGATCGACGTTCGAGATGGTCAGACCTACCGGACTGTGAAGATCGGAACCCAGGTGTGGATGGCGCAGAATCTGAACTGGGCCGGGGCAGGAGTGTGCCCCGGGGATTCGGGGAGCACGGTCGAGGGGACGGTCGATAGTTGTGCCAGGTATGGCCGTTTGTACTCCTGGGCCGAGGTGATGCAGGGATCGAGTGCCAGCGGGGGGATGCCTAGCGGCGTGAAGGGGGGCTGCCCATTGGGTTGGCATGTTCCAAGCGATTGGGAGTGGATCCGACTAGTGGAAGTGGACCATTGGCCGGGGATGGCGGGAAAGGCTTTGAAGTCGACGTTTGGTTGGATGTCCAGCATCACCGGAAACGATGGAACGGACGCCAAGGGCTTTCGAGCCATCCCGTCGGGGAACCTCCAGGGCGGTGTTTTCCAATATGTCGGCACCAGGGGCTATTGGTGGAGTGCATCGGAGTACCTTACGAGCACCGCCTGGGCCCACAAGATGGAAGGTGAATACACAGACGTGGTTCGAGACTATTACGCCAAGACTTCCGGATTTTCGCTGCGGTGTATCCAGGATTAGGTGTGACCATTTGCATTGTTGCTGGATCACCTTTGCTACACTGCAAATCATCCCCCTCGCAAGTAGTCCCCTCCTGCAAGGCAACTCTGATGAAGCGTTCGCTCTCTCATTTATCCGCCATGGCCTTGTACGTCGCTGTGGCGGTGTTGTCATCCTGTGACAGCAGCAATTCTGCAAGCTCCGACACCAATCGTCAGCCGGAGAGTGCCTCGATTCCTTGGAACACTACGGTCACCTACGGGAGCGTCAGCTACGCCGGCCAGACATACAAGACGGTAGAGATTGGGGCGCAAGCTTGGATGGCGGAAAACTTGAATATTGAAGTGGATAGTTCCTGGTGGTTCAACAACAGTCCCGACAGTGGCGCCAAGTACGGTCGCTTGTACACTTGGGCTGCGGCAATGAACCTGCCAGATTCATGTAGCCGCGTCAGTTGTTTGAGCTTGGTTCAGCCGAAACACCGGGGCATATGTCCCAACGGCTGGCACGTTCCAAGCGATGCCGAGTGGGATGAACTTAGTGACTTCGTCGGAGGTGAGACGGCCGGCACGAAACTCAAGTCCACAAAGGGATGGCCTGCGCTCGGAAACGGCACGGATTCATTCGGCTTCCGCGCGCTCCCGGCGGGACGTCGCAGTGGAGGCGACTTTGTTCTCGAGGGCAGCTACGGTACATTCTGGTCCTCCTCGGAAACTATCGAAACAGATGGCGCCACCGGCCGCAATCTGACTCCAGGCAACCTTGATCTTAACCAAGCTCACCCCGGAAAATCGGCGGGCATTAGTCTCCGCTGCATCAAAAGCGGAAGCTGAACCACTCGAGAAAAATGATTCAGGTTAAAGAGCATAAGGACGTGGTCAACGGCCGCTTACAGAGCAGTACTCGTCGACCTAGTGATTTCGCGCCTTACGCTCCTCGAGGTACTTCCTGGCAGCTTCAGAATCATTGAATTCGACAGGCAACTCGATCTTCAATCGCTTTGACAAGCTTGGTATTCCACTGGCGAAGACATCCCTGCAGATACGCGAAAACGGTCGGCTCTCATGCTCTGCCATCCACAACAACCTTGCAAGGTCCTTGTATGAGATTGTGAGCGTTGTGGACTTCGTCAGTTTTTGGCCTCGCGACATCTCGGCTACCTCCGAGTGCAGTAAGTAGCTCTGTGACGAGGTTCCTGGCAGGTCGCCTCTCCGGGAAGAGAGTAAGCCAGCGATCTAGTGCTGCACAAAGGCGGCGATCTTCGTGCTTCGTCGATACGGTGGCAACTGGCACCGTATCTGTTGCTTCACGTCGGGACTGGGGAGCTAGAGCTCTCTTGATTGTTCTCGACGAAACTCCGATCGTCGCTGCGAGCACGGGAATCAATGCTTGCTCCCCAGTCTTCGGCCTGCCCGGGGAGAACCTGTAGCCAGCGTCTTGAAGGCGGCTGGCGATTCCGCGGACTTCCTCGTAGGAGTAGTTCCGACGTTTTTCGTTTTCAGCGATCTCAACCAGCAGAGCAGTCGCTGGATCTCCAACGCAATCAAGATCGAGTACATGGACAGGGATCGTCGCGGAAAGTACTCCAACGTGCTCGACCAATTCGAAATCAGGTTCTGGTAACGAATCCAGAAACAACTCAGACCAGACTTTTCGTCGTTCTATTGGAGGACAAGTCAGAATCTGTAGGGCGGCAAGCCGGTGGGCGCCGGCGAGGAGCCGCATGCTGCGATCAACGGCGACCGGCTCAATCAGGCCAAGTTCCGAGATCGAGGCCGCAAGTTCGAGCACGTGCCGTGACGACAACTGCCGTGAAGGAGCATGAGGACGAGGAAGGATGGTGCGGATGTCGACCATGGAGTCCTTCGCCGAGGCGAGAATCTCTGTGGCACGTCTCTCTTCCTGGCTTCGGGCCGCGCCGGCATTGATCGCCAGTTTCAAAAAGTTCGGCTTGTTCATTTCTGACTCCGGAGGAAATCGACCCAGTCGCAGATCCGGTCGAGGTCATCGAGGGCATTGCTTCGCTTCGCCATTGAAGCTGGTTGCCCTGTGGCAAGGATCCGCTCGTAGCGGGTGTCGTTGCGAATCTCGAAGACATCGACACCTCCGAATGCATCGGACGCGCCGGCGGCGACTTCGCGGTGTAGCGCTCGTTTCTCGTTCACGCGAGAAAGCACCAATGCTCGCTTCTGTGAGTGTCGGAGCTCGTGCAGGAGCACCACAGCGCCAGACAGCGCCATTGGGTGAGGTTCTGCCGCGACGAAGACGATGTCCGCGAGATCGATAGCCATGCTGGCGATGGGGCTGGGGTTCGGCGGGGTGTCGATAACAACGAAGTCACCCTGCATGTCTTCGAACCGGCTACGAAGTATCGAGTTCGAAATGCCACGGATCTGGTCGATTCCAGGCCCCCCCGTGAGCAGGCGCAAGCCCGCATGCGGGCTCACGAAGCAGTCCTCTCCATGGATCCAGCGTGCGGTTCCGTCGCCGACAGGATCCATGCCCAGAGCCGTTGCGGCTGATGACTGCGAATCGAAGTCGATGAGCGTGACGTCGTTTCCGCGCTTTGCAAGGAGCGAGGCGATCGACGTCGCAATGGCGGTTTTTCCGACGCCGCCCTTTCGAGCTGCGATGGCAAGTTTCAGGGGTTTCATACTTCTCCTCCTATGAAATCGAGTGTGGTGGCGGCGAGTTGTAGTTGTCGATAACTGTTGACTCGGGCATAAGCACGACGGGTAGCGTCAACGCTGGCGTGCCCGGCGAGCGTTCGTGCGGCATCAAGTCCGAGCCGCTCTGCGACGGCAGTGATGGAGGCGCGTCGGATAGCGTGTGCGGAATAGTGTCCACGGTTTCGGATTCTTCCATCAGGCGTGCGCTGCGCTAGTCCCTGGGCTTCAGAAAGCTCCAGTACGATGGCGCGGATCGAGCGTGATGTCAGTCCAGATTCGTCGTTTCGGCGGTTCCCGACGGCTGCGAACAGCGGCGCTTCTCGTCGAAGAGGTTCACGAGTTGCGAGATAGGTGCGAAGAGCGTCCGTTGCCGTCACAGACATGACAGCGACTGCGTCCTTGGTCGCATGCCCCTTAGGTTGGTGCCGCAGAGTTCCGGCGGTTAGGTCGACATCATCAACGCGAGCACGACAGACAGAAATCGTTCGAAGTGCAGTCGAGTATAAAAGCGAAATCAGTGCCCGATCGCGAAGGCCACGAAGACTCGAATTGTTGATGCTTCTGTACATGGCCTCGACGGCTGCTGAGGTCGGGCACGGAAGCGGTGCGTCCCTGGATACCTTGGGTGAGCGAACGGAACGGGCGATGTTCGGGTAAACGCCTTCTGACTCAAGCCACCGGTAGCAGGACTTGATTGCGGCGAGGTATCCTGCAATCGTTGCTGGTGCCTTTCCGGAATCACGCAGGGCCACTACCCAGGCTGGGACATGCCGGGGAGTTGGCCGAGCCTCTATGGCAAGAAACGCACACCATGTCGAGGCTGCGTGACGATATGGCTTCAGCGTGGTTTCGGCTAGGGTTCCGGCGCGGATCTCGGCGGGGAGGTGCTCGTCGAGCCACCGTCGGATCAGCGAGATGTGCTCGTTTGGGACCGCGATCTCGAGGTGAATTGACGTGTGATCCAGCATCGCCGGAACACTAGGCACGAAGTGTGTTGCGCAGTTATAGATGTTGTCTATAAATTTTCGCGTCCCCGCCGAAGCCACCTTCTGCGGCTGCCTGAAGGCGATTCAGGGAAGCGAAAGACTCATGCATGGGGCTACCTTGGGTCGGTGAAGCACAGGATCATTCCCTCGTTTGCTGCTGTCGTCATCGCAGGTTGCGCTGTCGCACCGCATGATGATATCCGCGATGACAGGCCGGTGATCACGCTCCGTGTTCGCTCAGATGACACCTCTGCCTACGATCGCGAGTTGTGGATGCCAGACGGCCGGTGGAATCGCTCCGATTCCGGTTGCTTCGACATCAGAGCCCGGGTCCTCATTCAGGAATCGATTGGCCCCGTTCGTCTTCGCGCCACAGGGTGCACCGTCGACTCCGGTCTCTGGGTGAGCGCCTACACCGGCGACACCATTCTTGCCGCGGCAGAACTCGAAATCGACCATGTTGTTCCACTGGCAGAAGCACACCGTTCCGGTGGTGCAACGTGGGATTCCGCCTGCAAGAACTCCTACGCAAATGACCTCTCCGACTCCGATCACCTTGTCGCGGTCGATGCATCCAGCAACACCAGCAAACGAGATCGAGACCCCGCGCACTGGTTGCCTTCTCTCTCGAGTTCCAGGTGCTTGTACTTAGAGCGCTGGGTAAGGGTTAAGGCGCGATGGGACCTTGCCTCTGACTCCGTCGAGTTCGCCATTCTCGAACGTGGCCTGGACTCGTGCGCGTCAGTGGGGGCCGTGGATTCGCCGATCCTCCGGATGCGCTGAACGCTTCTCTCAGGCATGTAGGCTTCGAGCTACATCGTCAAATCAAGGAGCTTGGGAAGTGCTATTTTGTTGATCCAACCATTAGGTTGGTCGTCGGCTCGTCGACGCAGTTGCTCGCGTAGCTCAGCAGGATAGAGCAACGCTTTCCTAAAGCGTGGGTCACAGGTTCGATTCCTGTCGCGGGTACTCAGGTAGAGAAAGATTGAGCCAGGAACGTCGCTGTTCCTGGCTCTTCTTTTTCCGGGTTCGCCGCGGTTCAGCGCAACACATTCGCGAAGTACACTCCGTGCATGTGCTCTTCTTAGACCCGCCGTAGGCGGGTCAAGAAAAGGTGCATCCAGATCGCGTAGCTCAGTTGGATGGAGAGACGAATGCCTCAATCGTGGGTCACAGGTTCGATCCCTGTCCCTGTTCCAGTACCAGTTCCTGTCCCTGTTCCTGCACCATTTTCAGCCCCAGACCCTGCCCCACACCGGCCAAAAAGCTCCTGCCCAGGCCTGTCCAGAGCCCCTGTTTCGCCTCTGGACCCAGGGGAAAACCGTGATTTAGCCCCGGTCCAGACCCTGGCCGAGACCGCTTCCGGGCATGCCCCGCTGCTTCCTATACCTGTTCCCGGTACAGAACCGACCAGGTTCCGGGTGCTGGATCCACTCGACGGCAGCGGCGAAGCCGGCCATGTCCGCTGGATCCGCACCCCGATTCCACGTTCACGGACAGCCGTTCCTGCTCCGGCGCCGCTCTACGCCTCCGACCTTCCGAGGACGGTTCCGATCACGGAGCTGTTCGAGATGGTCCGGATATTCCGCGAGCTTCCGCCGCGTTCCCGGGTGTTGCGGGACCAGTTCTTCGAGTCGTACAAGCACATCGGCGGACGTCGGTACGTCTACTCGCTGCTGCAGCCGTTCCTGGACCGGAAGCGCGTGGACCCGCGGAACGGGCACGTGGATCCAACGACGCTGCTGGTTGCGGAGAAGGTCGCGAAGGAGAAAATTCGTCTCTACGGGCAGACTGCCAAGATGCCGTCGACGGAGCTGGTTCTGAGTGTGCTGCAGCAGCGTGGAGAGCTCCAGAACGTCGATGTTTCCTGGTCTTACGTGAACACGATCATTCGCAAGCGCCATCTGATGCGGGACCTCCACGAGACCCCGCACGTACGCGTGGGATGCCCGGGAGTGGGCTTCTGCCACTTCGCTGATTCTACTGGCTCGATGGTGCTGAAGCTGAGGAACGACGGCCGGGTCGAGATCGGGCCGGCCATTGATTCGCGGTATCTCAAGAACCATCAGTATGAGTACAGCGGTAGGCGCTCGGTCTACTACGTCACCTTTGTGGACCAGTACTCCGGGTACGTCTACGGCGATGTTGTGACCATCAACAACTCCGCGGAGGCGGCTAGGATCGCTCGGGAGTTCTGGTTGCGCGTAGGGAAGCCGCAGTGGGTGAACGTCGACCGCGGGTCCGAGTTCAAGGGCGTCTTCAAGATCTTTTGCGACATGAACGACGTCGGGTTCCAGCCCCGGGGGCTGCGGAACAAGCGCGCGGGCGGGAAGGTCGAGACCGTGAACCTGCGGATCCAGCAGCAGTTCGAGATGGAGCTGCTGGGGGTGCGGGGGCTGGGCGCGATCCTGACCCTGGACGAGGTCCGGGAGAAGTTCAAGGCCTGGCAGGGAAAGTGGAATTCTCGCCCGTCACCAAGAGACTCTGTGAAGAGCCGAGCTGCGTTGTGTGAAGCGCCGGAGTAGAGCAGCCGCGTCGATCGCTCGACGCCATCGCCGATGAAGGCTGGACGACTAAAGTAACACTTCCGAGGCGGTTGCTTACGGGCAGGGCCTGTCGGCGGGAACATCGAAGGGACACGGCCTTGGACGCTTGTCGGGGAAACACCCCGGGCGGCCGTAGAGCCACGCCCTCCCCCTGGCAGGTGGCCTGATCACCATCGCCTGTGAAGCTTTGGCGGGCAACAGCCTCGCGGCACCGACATACCGACGCGCGGACAGCGGAATATCCCATCCGAGGTGATCGAGGATCGCCCCAGGAAAGGCGCCATCGTCGCCACGAACCAGGTGCCGATGGAGTGGTGGTCCGAGGTCTTCGGTGAAGCGGAAGCTGCCGAAGACCTCTGCGACCGGCTCCCGTGCGATGCGCACCGCATCCCCCTTCACGGGAGCGTCCGGAAGGGGGCGATCGCGGATCCATCCGACCATCTGTCTTAACTTGTCCGCCCGAGGCTCCTCGGACTGCGGCGGACACCGGTCGCTTTCGCCGAAAGCGCACCAAACCAATCCTCACCCGGGAGAATCTTGATGTCCATGATTTCGCTTGTCGCGGCGTTGCTGCCATTGGTCGATGGCGCCGCCATCACGTTCCCCGATTCGGGGGCCTGGTACACGGGCAAATACCGCAACCTCTTCGTGGAACGGGGCCACTCCGAAGCCGAAGTGAAGACCTTCGTCGACAATGCGTTCAACCAGTTGTTCTTCGGTGACGCGTCCAACCAGGCGGTCTACCGCGTCATGGCCAACGACACGTCCAAGGCCTACATCGAGGCCATCGACTCGAAGGATGTCCGCACCGAGGGGATGAGCTACGGCATGATCATCGCCGTGATGATGAACCGCCAGGACGTCTTCAACAAGCTCTGGAAGTTCGCCAAGCAGAACATGCAATTCACCAGCGGCGACGGTCGCGGCTACTTCAGTTGGCAGCTCACCGGCACCAACTTCACCACCAAGGCGGGTGGTCCCGCCCCTGACGGCGAAGAGTACTACGTGACCTCGCTGTATCTGGCCGACAAGCGCTGGGGCAGCGCGACCGGTGTCGCCGACTATCTCAACTACAAGCAGCAGGCCGACAGCATCCTGACGTACATGCTTCCGGGTCGATCGGGGCAGGGCCCCATGTTCGACACGGTGCGTGCCCAGGTCCTGTTCATCCCCAACGTCACCTACACCGACCCCTCGTACCATCTTCCCGCGTTCTACCGGATGTGGGGGGCGTTTGCCAGCCATCACAACGCTCTGTGGAATCGCATGGCCGACACCTCCATCGCCTTCATGTCCCGGTCCTGGCATTCCACCACCGGCCTGAATCCCAAGTTCACCACCTTCGACGGCGTTCCCATGCCTTCGGGCACCAACAACGACGCGGCGGCCAACCTCTATTCCACCGATGCCGTCCGGACCCCCATGAACTACGCGATGGATTGGTCGTGGTTCAAGTCCAATCCGGTCATCGTGACCAACACCAAGAAGCTCCTGGGTTTCCTGTACGGCAAAGGCGTCTCCGCCTACTCGCAGGAGTACGCGCTCGACGGCACATCCAAGAGCCAGTACACGGTCTCCGAGGCCCAGGCGGGCGCCAATGGAGCCGCGGTGCTCGCCTCCGACGACGACCGCGACTACGCCTTCGTGGACGCCCTTTGGAACAAGCCCTTGGCCACAGGGCAGTGGCGCTACTACAACGGACTGGTCCAGATGCTGGGCATCCTGCACGCATCGGGAACCTTCAAAGCCTACGGCAGCCCCGGTATGACCGGGATTCCCACGTCCAGTTCCCGTTCGACCGCTACGGACCTCAGGTTGGACCTGAAGGGTCGGAATCTGTCCATCAAAGGCCTCGGCGACGCGCCCGTGCGCGTGTTCGATGCGCGCGGACGCGGCGTCGCCGGGTCTTCGGGCGAGGGGTCCGTCGACTTCGCCCTGCCCCATGCGGGTGTCTGGGTGGTCGATGCCGGTGCTGCCGGCCATCGCACGATCGCGGTCCACTGATCCCGATGTTCGGGGGAACGGACAGGCTCCAGCACGCACTCCAGCCGACGCCTGTCCGCCCTTAGAGGGTGTTTGCGAATGATCGAGCAGATCATCCCGCTCGTCCTGAGGAGCGCCAAAGGCGCGTCTCGAAGGGCGTGCGGAAGGGCGGAATGCCCGATCTTGTTTCCTTGTGGATCGCGATCGATCGCCCGAAGGATCGCTCCCCGCCCTTCGAGACGCGAGGCAAAGCCTCGCTCCTCAGGACGAGCGGGGTTGTAGGGCTTTTCCGAATTCGTGAACACCTTCTTAGGGTTTGGGCCGGAACTGCGGCAGCAGCTCGTCACATGCCTCGTGCGTTCTGGTGCGGTGGAAGGTGACGTTCCAGCTTCCCCCGGCCGACGGTTTCGCGCGGACGGTCCATTTGGCCCCCTTGGGGCATTTCCCAACCTCCCTATTCAGTCGCATGATCAGAGCGTTGTCCCCCTCCTGGTAGGTGACCACGCTTTGGTCCCGGGGTGGCTCGAACCCGAGAGTCTGCCAGCGCCCTGTCACCAGGTCCGTTTCCTGGTGGTAGGCCGCTTGCATGGTTTCCCACTGTCGAACGTGCAGATCAATCGCCGCGACCTTTTTGGCAAGTTCGGCTTGGACCGCTGGCCTTACGGACTTGGCGCTTGCGGGTTTGGCGCCCTCGGCGCTCTTGGCGGCGCCGATGCAGAGGACTACGGCGATCAACGCGGATGCTGGGGATGGCGACAACGGGAAAACCTCCGACATTTGGGGATACGCCCAATCTAGGCCTCCCCCTACCTGCCCGAGCCTTCCAAGTGCATCACGTCAGGCGAGACGACCTCCTCGGAAGTTGTTCGACTCCGCCGGCGCGAGGCGATGCACTGGATTCCGCGCGCCGCGGCGATCAGGGAACCAGAAGCCGGTGGGCCTGCCCGTCCAGGTGCAGCAGGTACACTCCCGATCGCAGCGCGGCGGGGACCAAGGTGCGTCCGGCCGAGGTGACGCCCGAGTGCAGAGCCGCGCCCTGCAGGTCCGTCAGAAGGAAATACGTTCCGGCCACGGCATGGATCTCGAGGTCGCCGGCCACCATCCGGATCGCAGGCGACCGGGCGTCGACCGCCCGATCCACGGCCACCGGGGCGTCATATTCCGTCGTACTGATCTTTCCCACCCCCGAATGCTGGGGCACGATGGTCGTGACCTCGCCGACCGCATGCAAGGTCGCGGCGTAGGGGTAGGATGGTTTGAACTTGCCGGGTAGGATCTCTTCGTCGGCCGAAAGGGCCGAAGCTCCGGGCGCCTCGGACAGGACCACGGCCGGGACGCGATCGCAGTTGATCCACTTGTTGGAGACGAACGTGGCGGCGCCGTTCTCGGAGACCTTGCCGAAGACGGGTTTCTTGGAATCCTGGAAGACGTTGGATTCCATGTAGAGGTCGGAGTTGATGCGCGCGTTCGCGCCGTTCTCGCTGGTGAGCATGTAGTTGTTGTACAGGTGCCCCACGCCGTGGCGGAACAGAGGCAGGCGGGCCGCGATGTTCTTGAAGTAGTTGTGGTGGTAGGTCGTCTTGTGGTCGAAGACGTCGCTGTTCCCTTTGCCGATGAGCGAGGCCTTGTGGTGGTCGTGGAAGTAGTTCCACGAGATCGTGATGTTGTAGCTGTTGTTCTTAGTGTCCACCAGACCGTCGTAGCGGTCCTTCTCGGTCATGACCGACGGATCCTCGTTGAAGAATTCGTTGTGGTCGATCCAGATGTTGCGTGAGACCCGCTGCGCTTCGGGGAGGGATTCGTCGTCGGCCTGGATGCCAATGCAGTCCGGATCGCCCAGCAGGGTATCCTTGCCAGCGTAGCGGCCCAGGATCTTGACCTCGCCGTCGAGCTGGTAGGGCACGTTCTTCATCGTGAAGCGGATGTTGCGGATGATGATGTTGGACTGGCACTGGATGCGGATGCCGATGCGGTTGAAGAACGCCGCGCTCCCGATGCCCACAAGCGTCTTGTTCGAACCCAGCCGGAGGACGTCGGCGTAGGTGGAGGCCACACCGTCCACCGTGACGGGAATTCCGGTGTTGAACTCCTTGGTGATCCGGATGACGTACGGAGTGGTCTTGTCCTGCGCGTAGCGCTTGAGCTCCTCCAGCGTGGTGGGCGTGACCACGGCGCCACCGGCACCGCCACGCGTTCCCCCGTCCAGGGTGGAGAAACCCACCTGGTCGAAGTTGGGGGTGGCGGCGAAGGAGGCTCCTCCCGACAGGAGCAGACCCAGGAGAAGATGGCGGAACTTCATGGCGGACACTCCAGGAGCGAGGACAGGGCTGCGAGCACGAGCGCACCCCGAAAGGCGACAACGGGAACAGTAGCGTGCCGCCTTGGCCCCCACCCCTCCGATCCGGCCGATGCTGTTGAATCTCCGTTCAACGAGCCGCGATTCCCCGATCAAACGGCCGCCCGAGCCGCCTCCCATCGAAACGGGCGCGCCACTCCATCGCGGGAGGCGCGATCGATCAGCGCTTGCGCCGCCGCCACTCCCAGGGCGGGATCGGCTCCCCCGATCCCGCCGCCCACAATCCCCGCCGTTGTCCACGGGCCACCCGCTCCAGGGAATCCAGCAACGGCGAATCGGTGTACTTGCGGAACATCCAGGCGTGCCCCTGTTCCACCAGGGCGGCGTTCACGTCGCGCGAACCGTGGCGGACGCGCCCGACCACCCGACGGAACGCATCGCGCTCCACGATCTCGACCAGGACCGTGTCGCCTTCCACCATTCCGGCCAGGGCTTCCCGAGCCTTGATGCCCCAGGGCTGATCCTTTTCGGGCGCGTCCACGCCCTGGAGGCGGACCGGGACCAGGGAGTCGCGCACGATCTTCACGCCCCGCAGGGGGGATCCCCGGACGATGCGGCCATGGAACGTGTCCCCGTCCACCACGTTGTCCACGCGCATGGAACGTGTCTCGGGGGCTGGGCCGGCGCAGGATGCCAGTGCCAACGCGGCCCCCAGGAGGGAGATCGCGGTCGCGATCAGCAGCCTCCGCAGTCCATCTCGATGTTCTTGAGGACGCTCTCCAGGCGCCCCTGCGCATCGAAGCGGGCCACGATCCCGTCGAGATCGTTGATGCAGTCCTGGTTGTGGACTCCCCAAGCGAGGTAGTCGCCCCGGTTCACGGTGGGACGCCCCAGGATGGAGATCACCTGGGCCTTGGTGAGTCCGGCACGCACCGTCTTGCCCCGGAAGGTCAGTGCAATCGCCTCGCCGCGCACGAAGTGGCCCACGCGCTCGTCGTTGATCCAGTCCTTGCCCGTCTCCCAGGCGTCGGTGGAAAATCCGTCCGGATACGGACCGTCATCCTCGCAGTAGTCCCAGTCGGTGGTGGAATAGGCCCAGGTCTGGAGCAGGCCTTCGGTCGCGAGCTTCATCTCCGAAGGCTCCAGGCTGTCGTACCGCTTGGCCGCGACGGCTTCGGGATCGGCGAAGATATCCTGCCATCCCGCGCGCATCCGATCCCGCGCCTCGAGGAGCTCCACCGGATAGTCCGCGCAACGGGGATTCTCGAGGACCACGCCATGGCGCGCGACGGCGGCGGCGAACCCGGTGTCGCAAACCGGGACATCGCGCAGCACCAGGCGCCCTCCTGCGACAACCTTTTCCTCTTCGTCGCAGTAGATCTTGCCGTCGGGGCAGATGAAGGGCAGCATGACGACGTTCACCGCACCGCCTTCGACCCACATCTCGTTCGGAATCCGTCCGGACGTGAAGTCCAGGGCGGGAGCCGCGACGTTCTTCAGGACCAGGCGATCCAGGTCCATCTGCGCCAGCAGCATCTGGGCACTTTCGTCGAACCGGCAGCCGTCGAACTCGAGGGTATCGACACCCGTCTGCCGCAGCAGGCCGATGGCCCGCAGCGAGTCGCCCACCGAGCAACGGATCCGGATGGCCGTCGGTGCGCGTCCTTCCCCGCCCGAGAACTCCCCTGGTCGGGGCGCGCGGCCGAAGGAAGTCCGGTACCAGCGCAGCGCCAGGGCCGCATCGTCGGCGGGGGCGCAAGCCTGCTCGTCGAGTCCGCTCACCTTGCCATCCAGCCATCCCGGAACACCCGCCAGGCCAGGATCGTCCTCGTGGCAGAAGCGCGCGCGGTGGACTCGGACCGCGATGTCGAATTCCGTCCACTCCTCGCTCCGGACCGGAACGGCGGCGCTCCCGGGCCGACCCAGCACCGAGACGGGCAGGTCCGAGAAATCGACCCGCCAGACGATCCTGCCGTCCACGCTGTCGTGGGCCAACCGCGTGCGGAGGGTTGGATCCTCCACCAGGAAGGAATCCCGGATGTCCAGCAAACCGTTCCGCCACAAGGTGGCGTCGATCCACCGGACCAGCTCCCAGGGGACATCCTTGACCTCCGGAGTCCGGCGGGACGAATCGGCATCGGACGAGACGGCCGTTTCCGGGGCCTGCGGAGCGCCCGCTCGGCGCGATACCAGGAACCAGGCGGCGGCCCCCAGGAAGACGGCGGCGATCGCGGCGGCGAGGACGACCTTGGACTTGGACATGGCGGACTCCATCGGAATCATCGAAGGTGAGAAGCGAAGTCTAGATCGGCGGAAAGCCCCCGTCTGTGAGCGCGCTCAAGGTCAGAGGACGAGTTCGACCACGACCTGGCGATCGCGGAAGGGGCGCTCCTCCCCGGCCCGGGCCCCCTTCAGCACCATTCCCAGCGGTCCCTGCATCGAGACGCCCTGCACCGCGACTCCATCCAGCTCGACGGAAAACGGCACCGGCCCCATCAGGATCCAACCGCCGTCCACCCGCAGCAGGGCTCCCGGCCCCGCCGAGGCGCGCACCAGTGACGGATCCTGTCGTTCCAGCCACTCCAGGTTCGCGGCCGCAGACTCCTGCGCGCGCCGATGCAGATCGCGGGCCTGGGCGAACATTTCCCGGGCCGTTTCGTACTTGTCGCCCGCACTGCTCTTGGTCTCGCCCCGGGCGGCTTCGTCGAGCGAGGCGATTTCGCGTTCGGCGTCCTGCAGTCGGGTCCGGCTGGCCTCCGTGAAAGCCTGGAGCACGCGCGCCTTGAAGTGGGAATCCATGTTCCACAAGGTAGGCCGCAACCCACCGGATCGACTACTTTGCGGCGGCACCCACGGAGCTCCCATGACCACCCCATCGCACCGCCCCCTCTGGATCGCCGCGGCACTCGTGCTGTTCACAACCGAGGTCCTGATCGCCACGATCTGGAACGAGGTCCCTTTCGTACGCGCCGACCTGGGTGACTTCCTGGTGGTGATCCTGCTCTACGCCTTGGCGAAATCGGTGCGTCCCTTCCGCGCCACCCCCTTGGCCTGCGCCATTTTCCTGTTCGCCTGCGCCATCGAGACGGCCCAGGCGTTCTCGATTGCCGATCGCCTGGGATTCCCGCGCGGCAGCATCCCCAGCATCGTGATCGGCACGACCTACCAGACCTCCGACCTGCTCATGTACCTGGCGGGGTCGCTCACGGCCTGGACCTTGGACTGGCCGGGCAGGTCACCGCTGTCGACCCGCACCGCCACGGCCAAGTAGACGCTCAGACAGGATCTGCGGCGGCTTCCGCGGCGGTTGGGCGTCCGCCTTCGCGCAGGGCCGTGGGCGTGGTCTCGTAGAGCTCCCGGAACACGCGATTGAAGTGCGGCACACTGCCGTAGCCGACACGCTGGGCGACTTCCGCCACGGGCAGGTCCGTTTCCAGCAACAGCTTGCGCGCGGCTTCTCCACGCACGCGATTGAGATAGGCCTTGAACATCAGGCCCGAAGCGACCTTGATGTGCGAGGTCACCCGGTCGAGCGGAACTCCCGTGGAGCGCGCCACCCGTTCCAAGGTGAGCTCGGCGTCGGGGTAGTCCCGGGCGATGCATTCGATGATGGAATCGCGCTCGCGATCGGCGTAGGACGTGGCCTCGACCGGCTGGAAGGGGATCGTGCCACCCAAGGTGGGAGCGGCCACGGAGGGCAGGCCTTCGGGTGCGATGGTGGCCAGCTGTCCACGGGAGCGGACCAGGATCAGACCTGCATGGAGTACCCCCCCGAACACGGACAGGCCGACCAGTCCCCACAGGATCCACAGGTTGCGGGAGCGTACGACGATGGCGCGGATCCGCAGATCGTACTGCCTGCGGGGCGGAGTGCCTTCCCCCGCCTGAAAGACGATGCGCAGGATCCGGGTGCGCCGTTCCGGCCCCACCTGGGACTGGCGCAACCCCGAGACCACGTGCCACCATGCCGGGGTCACGAATTCCGTCACGGGGATGCGGTACGCGGACGTGCCCGGCAGGAGCTCCCGGGTGGTGCACTCGTAGCGCGCGGACTGCCAGGCATCGTCGCGCGTGAATCCCGGCAGGTGTTCGATCAGGCAGATGCTGAGGTCGGGCATGCTGCTCGAGCCGAGTTCGAAGTCGACCACACCACTGGAAAAATCGACACTCTGGCTGTCCGTGCCCAGGAACAGGATTCCTCCCGCCACGGGAAAACGCGCCCCCGTATCGAGCGTCGTCGTGATGGTCAGAACTCGCCCGGCGGTATCCACGGCCGACCGCGAGGTCCCGCCGCTGTCGACATCGGTGAACGCGATCGCCCTCTTGTCCGCAGGCCACACCTGGTCCACCCGCCGACTCGCGACAAACCCACCCCCCCAGCCCATCAGGACCCAGAGGACAAAGGCGACCAGAGCGCGAACACGCGGCGAGGAGAATCGGACAGACGAAAACATCAATGCCGAAATTAGTACCCCACCCCCCTCCCCACGTTCACTCTTTCTCACTCCCCCGCCTACCAATCCCCCAGCGCCACCCAGCCCACCAGCCCTAACCCCACACCCCAGCCGCCCTCAGCCGTCCGAAGGACGCTGAGCACCAACTCCGCCCAGCCCACCAGCCCTCAACCCACGCCCCAGCCGCCCTCAGTCGTCCGAAGGACGCTGAGCACCAACTCCGCCCAGCCCACCAGCCCTCACCCCACGCCCAAGCACCTCAGCCATCCGCAGGACGCTGAGCACCAACTCCGCCCAGCCCACCAGCCCTCAACCCACAACCCAACCGCCCTCAGCCGTCCGAAGGACGCTGAGCCCCCAACATCCCCACAACCCTCAACGTCCCCGCCCCCACCCTCCCCTAGCCCGCATCTTCAGCCGTCCGCAGGACGCTGAAGATGCCGACAAGCCCAGGTGTCTGAGCGAGCGAGCGGGATGCAGACGACCCGCCCCGACCCCCGACGGCGTACTTCAGTACGCCGAGAGGGGGAGGAAGGGGAGTATGCGCCCGCGCAGCCGCTCAGACCACGATGAGGAGGTTGTTGGCGCCATACGGCCCCATTACCTGTTCGCGCTCCGGATCGATTTCGAAGGACTGTCCGTCGAACACGAACTTGTATTCGTAGGTGCCGGGCTCGAGCGAGACCTTCGCGCTCCAGACCCCGGACTTGTCACGCTTGAGAACCGTCTTGCCCAGTTCCCAGTTGTTGAAGGAACCGACCACCTGGACCGAAGCGGATTCCGGACTGTACTTCTCGAACACCACCGCCACCTTGACGGAATTCTTCGCCGACGCGGCAACCTTGACCGCCGAGGCCTTCGCGGGCGCCGCCTTGGCGGGAGCCTTCGCAGGAGCCTTCGCCCCAGCAACCACCTTCGCGGGTGCCACAGGAGCCGCGACCGGAGCGACCTTCTTGGCCGGAACAACCTTGCCGGGGGTCTTCACGAGCGCGGTGACCTTCGCGGGCGCGGCCTTCACGGGTGCAGCCTTCTTGGCAGGTGCAGCCTTGACGGGAGCGGCAACCTTCGCGGGAGCGACTTTCGCCGGGGCAGCCTTCTTGGCGGGCGCGACCTTGGCGGGTGCGGCAACCTTCGCAGGAGCCGATTTTTTGGCGGGGGCGGTCTTGGCGGCGACGGGTTTCTTTGCGGGCATATCAACTCCAGAGTCGATTTTTGAGGAGAGCAACATTCAAGAGTTCAATTAGAACCCGAATTCTTCCATGGCAATGCCCGCCGCGCACGCGAAATCGCCCGGAGAAACACTCCTGCACAAATCGAAGTCCCATCCCCCGCGGCGGCTTGTCGTCTGGTTTTCTAACATTTCCGCCCTATTGGTTCCGAATCGAAACCATCCCCTCACAAAAGGAAACGCGATGAAGGTCTACACGATCAAGGACGGCTCGCTCGCCCCCTTCAAGAACAAGACGATCGCCGTCATCGGCTACGGGTCGCAGGGTCACGCCCAGGCGCAGAATCTGCGCGACTCCGGTGTGAACGTGATCGTGGGCCAGCGCAAGGGCTCCGACAACTACAAGCTGGCCGTCAAGCACGGCTTCAAGCCCGGCGTCAGCCTGTTTTCCGCCGCCGAGGCCGCAGCCAAGGCCGACTTCATCCAGATCCTGCTTCCCGACGAAGTCCAGGCCAAGATCTACGAGACCGACATCCTGCCCAACCTGACCAAGGGCAAGAGCCTGATCTTCTCGCACGGTTTCAACATCCACTTCGGCTACATCAAGGTCCCCAAGGACGTCGACGTGTTCCTGTCGGCCCCCAAGGGACCCGGCCACATGGTCCGCGCCGAATTCGAGAAGGGCGGCGGCGTGCCCGGCCTCATCGCCATCCACCAGGACGCGTCGGGCAAGGCCCACGCCAAGGCCCTGGCCCACGCCAAGGGCATCGGCTCCCTGCGCGGCGGCGTCTACGAGACGTCCTTCAAGGAAGAGACCGAGACCGACCTCTTCGGCGAGCAGGTGGTGCTTTGCGGCGGCCTCTCCGAACTGATCAAGGCGGGATTCCAGACCCTCGTCGACGCCGGCTACGCCCCCGAGATGGCCTACTTCGAGTGCATGCACGAAGTCAAGCTGATCGTGGACCTCATGTACCAGGGCGGCCTGTCGTACATGCGCCACTCCATCTCGAACACCGCCGAGTTCGGCGACTACACCACCGGCCCCAAGATCGTGACCGACGCCACGCGCAAGGCCATGAAGAAGGCCCTGGTCGAGATCCAGAAGGGCAAGTTCGCCAAGGACTGGATGAACGAAGTCCACCAGAACGGCATGAAGGACTTCCGCGCCCGCCAGCAGGCCGAGCGCAAGCTCCAGATCGAGGAAGTCGGCAAGAAGCTGCGCCGCAACATGAAGTGGTTCGAGGCCAAGGAGATCAACTGATCAACCTCTGACACTTCCTGTCAGGATCGAAGGCCCTCGGCGCGAACGCCGGGGGCCTTTTCCATGGCTCGAACGCCGCGACTCCGACAATTCCCGACTCAGGCTTCCGCGACAGCGAGCCCGTACCCGGCGGCATTGATCCGTCGTGTCCCCATGGCGCATCCCCGCGGACGGGGATCAGCTCAGGGCAAGGGGGTCAGTTTAGGGCGCAGGGGGCCGTTAGGGCGAAGGGGTCTGCTTAGGGCGCAGGGGTCCGCTTAGGGAACTCCGACCTTCGTGGAGAACACGACATCGCCCTGCCGGACCTGGAGGATCGAGACCGCGTGCGAAACCCCGGGAATCTCGAACCCGTTTTCGCCGGCTCGAGCCTCGAACCGCTGCGACCACAGCGTCCGCCCCTGGAGGTCCTTCAGTTCCAGCCGCGCCGATCCCGCCGCCGGTGCGAACCAGTCCACACGGATCCGCCCTTCGGCGACGCTGGCGTGCAAGGCGCGAGTCCCACCGACGGAGCGGGTACCAACACCCGTGGTCCCCCACTTCGACGTTGTCGACGTCGCCCACGTCTCGTCGGCAGCGACGCCAGCGACAGGAACCAGCTCGATCCGATCCACGTTCCCCGTGCCTTCTTCGGGCGCCTTCTGGTCGAAGGTGTAGACGGTGTCGGTGGTGCCGCTCCTGGACTTGAACACGATCCAGTCGACGTAGAGGGCGCCGCGGAATCCCCGCGAATAGGCCTGCAGGGCGAAGAAGTCGATCGCCGCCCGATCGGCGGGAACCAGCGCTCCGGCGTCGGCGACATTCGAGGAGACCGGGATGCTGTAGGTCTTCCAGGTATCGAGAACCGGACTTCCCAGGCTGGCCTCGCGCCAGGTCCAGCCCTTGGACATGGTCACCAGACTCAAGGAGACGTACCCGGATTTCGAGATCCCGGCGGAGTCGTAGCGCGTCGTCCCCTTCACGTAGGCGCGCACCAGGACGGAATCCGTCGAGGTCATGTCGCCTTTCGACACCCCCAGGTTCACCTGTCCGAGTCCGGAATCCTTGGCCGAATACAGGATCCGCATCGCGTTGGCTCCGGTCGCGATCCGATAATCGGCGGAGGTGTCGCCGGGGAGCTTGTCCAGTCCGGCCGCGCTGCGGATGGCATTCAGCAACCCCAGGTCGTAGACGGCCCCCTCCTGCTTGCGGTCGAAAATCGTCATGGTCCCCTCGCCCTTGCCACCGGCATCCCAGGCCACGGGCACCATGCCGCGGCTCAAGGCGGCCTTCACCACGTAGTGGTAGAAGTACCGGCGCGAGAGGATGGCCAGCCGGAGGTTGTCGCCCGTCGGGGTCAGACGCTTCAGGGCTCCGAATTCGCCGACCAGGACGGGAATCCCCTTGTCGAGGAATTTCGGTTTCATCAGGTTGAACTGGGAGTCCACGTACGCCTCCTCGCCCCACGTGGGGTTGTGGTCGAGATCGGTGGCCGAATGCAGCCCCGCACCCCAGTAGTAGAAGGGCTTGCCCCAACTGGCTTCCTGCGACATCAACGCGAACTGGTAGGGGTAGAAGTGCGCCTCCACCATGAAACGGTCGGCGATCCGGTCGGAGGGAAGCGATGTGATCCAATCGGCGGAATGTTCGAAGGACGTGCTGGGCCCTTGGAGGATCAACGTGCGCGAGGCGTTGTTGCCGCCCGTGGCCCGCACCGTGTCGACGAAGATCTGGTGGATGGACATCAGGATGCCCAGGTTGGCCCGATCGTCCACACCCGGCTCGTTGGCACTGGCGAACAGCAGGTGGCGGTCGTAGTCCCGGAAGGTCGTGGCAATCTGCTTCCAGTAGCGTCCCTGCTTGGCCTTCATCGTCGCCAACATGGCGGGGCGCGTCGCGGCCGAATCGATCTTGCCTTCCAGCCATCCCCCGTCCCAGTGGATGTTCAAGACCACGAAGAGGCTGTCGGCGATGGCGTAGTCGACCACGGTCTTCACCTGGGCCATCCACGCGGGATCGATCACGTGCGTGGTCTGGTCGGCGTGCATGCTCCAGGCGGCGGGAAGCGGATGGTCTTGAATCCAGCCTTCTTCACCGAGTCGATCAGCGCCTTGGTCGGGATGGGTTGCACGCCGATCAATTCCATCGTGTTGCCGAGATTCCAACCCGCGCCCATCTCGGCGGCGATGGATTTCGCGGTGGGCAGTTCGGCCGCAAGGACCATGCTCCCACCCAGGAGAGCGAGACCCGCCGCCTTCGCGAACGCCTCGCGCATGTTCATCCGATTCATCGAGTCTCCTTGTGTTCTGTGCGATAGAGCATACGGCAAGCCTGCGGCCCCCACCGATCGCTGCGGGAGAATCCGCTGCAACGGGTTTCACCAGGCGCGGCTCGGGCCCCCGGTGCCTCGCATCAACCACAGGACAGACGTCGTCGCAACGGCGCCGAGTCCGCACAGGAAGCGAAGACCACGACTCCCCTGCGCATCTCGACTCCCTCGACCTGCAGGGTGAACCCCATTCGGGAGCGCGTCAACGGATCGGACAAAAACAGAAATACGACGCTCCTCGATCCACGAGGAACGTCGTATGGGGATTGCCAAGGAGCACCATCCGATCCGGGAGCCGGTGCGCCTTGTTCTGGTCTCGGTCTTGGCGCCCTGGATCCCCCCCCCGCACGGCGGAGGGGATCGCGAGGGACCTACGGAGATTCGCTCACTTGATCAGGGTGAGCAGACCCATCCGGTACGGGAGCTTGTCGTAATCGCCGCCGCCGTTCTTGCCTTGGTAGATCATCTGCAGGTTGCAGGGGTCGATCTCGCGGTACTCGTCATTGCCCGTGCGGACGATCTCGCCGTGACTGATGTCGGTGGACCATCCACCGGTCACGTTCCGCGCTCCGGCGAAGGGAGTGGCTTCCTCCCGGGTGTTGCCCAGCGGGGTCCAGGTGCCGCCCAGATCGGTGGCCGTGAAAGCACGGAAGTAGCGGGTCCAGGCGCACTCGATGATCATGAGGTACTTCTTCTGACCTTTGAGCTTGTAGACCTCGACGGCCTCGAACATGCGGGTCTTGGTGTCCTGGAGGATCATCTGCGAGCCGCTGAACTTGCCCGGGAAATTCGCCTTGGGCATGGAAGCGCGGTAGGTGCGCCCGTTGTCGTCGTTGTAGAAGAGATAGCACTTGGCGTCGTCGCAGATCACGACCTGGTCGATGGGGCCGGTTTCGGAGCCCTTGTTGCCTTCCAGGGGATTGCCCACCGTGGTGATGTTCTCCGACAGCAGCGACTGGGTGGTCGCGTTGAAGGTGGTCGGCTTGGTCGGATCGGTTCCGGTGGTGTAGCAGAAACCGCCGCCGCACCACTGCGTCGTGAAGACCCATTGGTTCTTGGGCGTGAAGTAGATGAGCTCGGGCGCGACACCCGGCAAGCGGTTGGGCATCACGTACTGCGCGGCGGCATTGGCCTGGGTGAAATCGGCGAACGGTGCCATGTACGCGGCCTGGAATCCACCGCCCGAGGGGGTGTAGGTCATGTAGACGAGATACTGGTTGTTGTGGCGAACCATGGTGAAGTCCTTGATCGCCAGCCATCCGTTCTTGGGCTCGGCGATGGGCTTGCCGTAATCCTTCCACTTGAAGGTGGTGGGAAGGTCGCAGGTGGCCTCGACGGGTTTCATCGTGACGGCGACACCCGTCATCGATTCGGCGGTCATCGCGAACGTGGTGTCCCGGAATCCCGTCACCTTGAAGATCAGGACGGGATACGTCGCTTGCGCCCGAGCGGCCGAATGGGAAGGCTCGATGCTCGTCATCCCTCCGTTGCGGCTCACGACCATGTGCTCCACCCCGCCCGCGTGGCGGATGCGCAGGAACAGCGCTCTCATGCTCTGCATGTCGGGAAGGGCGGCGGCGGCCTCACCCTGGACGGCCACGACCTGGGCGTTCCAAAGGGAACGACCACCGGCATCGACGAGGGAGAGGTCCATCGGGCCGTCGGCCGGGGTGAGCAGCTCGAGTCTGTGGTCGGAGATCCGGACCGAGAACGTGGAGCGGACGGCCGATCCATGAACCCCGACCGGGACCGAGGCCAGGGAGAACGTCCCGGTGCCCGAAGAGGTGGTCGCGTATTTGGCCGAGTCCTTCACCGTGATGCTCACGTTGGGCAAGGTGGCCCCGGCGGCGCTCTTCACCGTTCCGGAAACGGACCAGGCACCAACCGCAGGGGTCAGACAAAGACTCAGGGCTCCGACGAGTGCGAACCCGAGAGGGGTCCTGTGCGGCGACGCGATCTTTCGATTCATTGCATACCTCCGGGAGAGCGACGGTCTATGGACTTCGATACGATACCGAGGATTTCGCCGCTGCACGTGTCAAGCCCGAGGCCACCCCTTGTTGAATTGTCAACAGGAGAGCTTCCCGGCGGAACAGCCCGGAGCATCGTCACGGGAGCTCGCGGTGGCCGATGCCGATGGTCGGCTCAAAGGCTCCTGGACATCACTTCAGGTCGTCCCGATCCACGCCAAAAAAGCGCACGTCGTCCAGGAAGAGGGTGGCTCCATCCGAGACCAGGAACGTCAGGTTCGTCACGGAGTCGCGAACGGCCTCCCAGCCTCGATTGTTCGCGATTCCGTCGGGGGGATCGAAATCCTGGGGCCGGATGCGCAAGCGACGCCACGTCGAATCCAAGGTGGTATGCGCCCACGCCTTCGCTTTGTCGTGTGGGGGCAGTCGATCGAAGGCCACCGACAGGTTGCCCGACCCCTTGACCCACACCACGAGCGAATCGAGGCTGCGGAGGTTGCGCGGGGCCATTTTCGAGCCCAGGAAGGTGCCGATCAGCGCGTACTTGCCCTGATTCGACGCTGCCGCTCCGTACTCCAGTCGCAGGGCCTTGCCCATGCGGCCACCACCGGCATCCACCTGCTGCAGAGGTCCGAGTCGCACGGTGGAATCGGGAGCGGCGGTGTACCAGGAGTTGTTGCTGGGAAGCTGCGTGGTGAGGTTCGAGTCCTCGAAGTCGTCGACCTGAACCGACCCGATGGCCAAACGCTGGCTGTCGGGGATGGCGACCCAAAGCGTTAGGGTATCTTCACGCCGCACGGGAAGATTCAGGCGTCGGACGACGAAACGCGCCCCCGGAAGCAGCAATTCCCTGTCGATGCGGACATGGAGTCGCCCGATCCGGGCCTTGGTGTCCCAGCCGTCGACGGCGAAGGGAACCGGATCGTCCTGAAGCGTGCGGACATCGAGGTCCAGTCCCGCAGGGTCGGCCGCGGCGAAGTCGAAGTTGGAGCTGTCGAAACGCAGTGTCGCGACAGTGGGGACCCAACGCGGCCGGTTCCACTCGGAGAGCACGGAATCCACCAGGATTTCGCGGGCGAACACGGTGTTTTCCGTCTGGGTGGTGCTGCCCGAGATTCGCTCGTCGGCGCAGGCGCCGAGCAGTCCCAGCAGGATCAGGCCACTGCTGCAGATCGACAGGATCCGTCTCATTCGTGGTCGCCCTCGTTGGAGGCGATGGGAAAAAACGCCATGGACAGTTGCATGACCCGATCCGGGTGGCGGGCTTCCTCGACGCGTTTCTGGATCTGTTGGCGGAATTCCCGCAGCATCTCGCGGATCTCGGAGAAGGCGGACTGGTCCACAGCCAAGGTCAACGTCGAGACGTCCCGCTTTTCCTTGGGGAACCGCTCAAGAGAATCGGATGCCAGGGAAAGGACCTGGCGCTGGAACTCGCGGACCGCGATCTTCTTTTCGTCTCCCCCTGCATTCAGGTGGGTTTCGGCCAGAACGAACCGGCCAGAACTGGCCTTCTTGAGCAGACCAAGCTCCAGGAGAAGTTCGATGGCCTTGGCCACATCCCCCTCGGGGACCTCCGGACTGAGCTTTTTGGCGAGGACCGCCGGCTGCGCCCGTCCCTCCATGACTTCCACCAAGGACCGTACGGCGACGATCCACCAGGATCGGAAGTAGGTCAACTCCCGATCCTCCAGGTTCCTGCAGGCGACATCGCGCAAGGCCATCGCCTTTTCGAGGATATCGTGCCTGGCCTTGGGATTGCGCTCCCGGGCGTAGGCGACCAACAAGACGAAGTACTCCGCCGACCGGCCCGTGAGCCCGAGATACTCGATGGCCCTCGACTGGCACCGCGCCGGCAGATGGGCGTCTTTCTGGAGGATGCGAAAAATGTTGCTGGTATCCTGCCCCAAGGCCTCGGCCATCATCCGGTAGGAATACAAGGCGGTATTGGCCTTGCGTTCGTCGAAGGCATCCCGGAGCAGATCCCGGTAGTCCAAATATTCGAAGATCGACCGCATGCTCATGCCAGTCTACCACTTTCGCTTGTTATCCGCAGGACCACCATGGTTTCAAAATGCGGGAGTTCCCCCCCTTTGTCCAACAGGTTCGCCCCCCGCGTGTTGCTGTTTCGACAAAACCGGACATCGCGTTCTCGTGCATCCGGGTCATGCAGGAACTATCAGGGGATCCGCCCCGAACCCAGGGCGGAGCCCCCCCGGGGCGCGTTGAACTTTCTACAAACCAATGCGTTCCCATCGGCCCCTACGGCGATGGCCCCCGCGATACCTTACCCTCCGCAAGCTTGCCCGCTCACGTGGAGGAATGATGAAACCATACCGCTCCCGCTCCCATGCCAGCGCCTTGTGCGCCGGCCTCGTCCTCCCGGTCCTGATGGTGGCCACCCGAATCGGAGCGGCCACCCAGGCCACGTTCCACGTCTCGCCGACAGGCAACGACGCCAACCCGGGCACCTCAAGCCAACCGTTCCAGACCCTGGCCAAGGCGCGCGATGCCGTGCGGACCATCAACGGAACCATGACGGGCGACATCGAGGTGGTCCTTCACGGCGGAACCTACCCCATCTCTTCGACAGTCCGTTTCGGCCCCAGTGATGGGGGACGCAACGGGCATTTCGTGCGTTACGTGAACCAGGCGGGTGAAACCCCGCTGCTCACCGGCGGAAAAGCCATCGGCGGCTGGACCATCCACGACCAGACGAGGAACATCTGGAAGGCCACGGGCGTAGAGGCGCGGTTTCGCCAGATCTGGGTCAACAATGCCAAGGGCATCCGCGCCCGCATGCCCAATCTCGGCACCGGTGGCGCCCACAACTTCTACCGCCTCACCAAGGTGGACACCACCGGTCGCGCGCTGAACGTCGCGAGCTCCTACGTGTCGAACTGGAAGAACCTCAACAAGGTCGAGATGCATCTGATGATCGCCTGGGCCGACGCCACCCTGCGGCTGGCATCGGCGACGAACATGGGCAGTTACACCAAGCTCAAGATCCAGGACCCCGAAGGCACGATGCTCTTCAACCGCCCCTACCCCATGCTGGGCGTGACCTTCGGCGACAAGAACAAGCAACAGGCTTTCTACTTCGAGAACGCCTACGAATTCCTCGACCAGCCGGGAGAGTGGTACCTCGACGAATCGGCGAACACCCTCTACTACATGCCCCGCACCGGCGAGACGATGGCCTCCGCCTCGGTGGTCGTGCCCATGGTCGAGACCCTGATCGAGGTCGCCGGCACCAGCACCAGCCAGACCGTCGACAACCTCGAGTTCCAGGGCCTGGTATTCGCCCACACCACGTTCATGCGTCCCAGCAAGATGGGCTTTCTCAATCTGCAGGCCGGTCAATTCAACGTGGCGGCGCCGGGGGGCAACAAATACATGCTCTGGAGGCCTTCGGCCGCCGTCGTGGTCAGCAACACCCAGAGGGTGCGCTTCGAGCGCAACGTCTTCGCGCAGATGGCCGCCTCGGGACTGGATCTCGTCTCGGGCACCCGCGACAGCCGGATCCGGGGCAACGTGTTCACCGACCTCGGCGGTACGGGCATCACCCTGGGCAAGTTCGCGCAGGATTCCTTGACCGAAATCCACATTCCCTACAACCCCACCGACAAGAACGAGATCAGCACCCGCGACACCGTGCGGAACAACCTCGTCACGAAGGTGACGACGGAGATCCAGGGGGCGATCGGCATCGCCGCGGGCTATCCCCGGAACGTGCTGATCGAGCACAACGAGGTCTCGTACACCAACTATTCGGCCATCTCGGTGGGGTTCGGGTGGACAAAATCCGCCAACGCCATGACCGGCAACCAGATCAACTGGAACAAGATCCACCACACCTCGCAGCTTCTGGCCGACGCCGGACACATCTACACCCTGTCCAACCAGGGGAGCGGATCACGGATCCACTACAACTACATGCACGACATCGCCGGTTCCTCGTGGGCGGACTACTGGATCAACCCCGTCTACCTCGACGAGGGGTCCAGCGGATTCGACATCGCGCACAACGTCTTCGCGCGAGCTCCATCGGGCATCGCCTGCAACAGTTGCGGAACCTACACAGCCTCCGACAACGCCGGGCAACTGGCCTCGACCATCGCCAACGCGGGTCTGGAGCCGGACTACCGTGACATCGCCGGCCGGGTCTCGATCCCACTTCCGAAATTCCCCGCCACGCCAACGGGAATCGAGCACCGCTCCCCGGCGCGGCACGCCCCCTCGATCTCCGCGCGCATGCGCGGAGATCAACTGGTCGTCGACCTGTCGGGTGCAGAGTTGTCCACCGGTCGCACGGCGACCTTGTCGATCGTGGACTCCAAGGGTCGCAAGCAGGCGAGCTTCGTATTGGATGGCGCCAAGAGCGGCGAACAAGCCTTCCCGGTCGCCTTCGCCATCGCCGGTACACACTGGGCCGTCGTCGAATCCGGCGACAGGACATTCGTCGCCCCGTTCGTGAAGCTGCGCTGAAAACCGGGCACGGCCCATCTCCATCCAGGCACAGGATGGAGATGGGCCGTGCCCCAACACTCTTCCGTCAAGCTCCGAAGCCCAAGCAAATCAGGACCCCGAGGCCGAGCAATTCCGGTGGTGGAGCGTTTGGAGA
>JAMIIV010000171.1:0-6832 GCA_035913415.1 Fibrobacteria bacterium
GAACGGTTCACGGGGCTGCTGAAGCTGGTCAAGCGCTACGGCGCCATGGTCGTGGCCGGGGTCATCGACGAACAGGGCATGGCCGTGGAGCCCGCCCGCAAGCTGGAAGTCGCCGAACGGATCCACTCCATCCTCACGAAGGACTGGGGCATCCCCGAAGAAGACATCATGTTCGATGCCCTCGTGTTCCCCGCCGGAACCGGCGACGAGAACTACGTGGGATCGGCGGCCAAGACCATCGAAGGCACACGCCTGATCATGGAGCGTTTCCCGCGCTGCCAGAGCACCCTGGGCGTCAGCAACGTCAGCTTCGGACTTCCCCCTGCCGGGCGCGAGGTCCTGAACTCCGTGTTCCTGTACCACAACACCCGGGCAGGACTCACCAGCGCCATCGTCAACGCGGAAAAGCTCGTGCGGTACGCGCAGATCCCCGAAGACGAAAAGACCCTCTGCGACAACCTCATCTGGAACCGCGGGACGGATCCTGTCGCGGCCTTCACCGCGCACTTCCGGGTGAAGAAGGTCGAAGCTGCCGTGGTGGCGGAGTCCCTGCCCCCGGCCGCCTACGTCTCCAACTGCATCCTGACGGGCTCCAAGGACGGCCTCACCGCCGCCCTCGACAAACTTCTCGACGAAGGCCACGCACCCCTGGACCTCGTCAACGGCCCGCTCATGGACGGCATGAGCCAGGTCGGCGTGTTGTTCAACCGCAACGAACTCATCGTGGCCGAAGTCCTCCAGAGCGCCGAGGCCATGAAGGCCGCCGTGGCGCACCTGGAACCGCGTATGGCCAAAGGCGACGTCAGCACCCGCGGCACCCTCCTTCTGGCCACGGTCAAAGGCGACGTACACGACATCGGCAAGAATCTCGTCGAGATCATCCTGGGCAACAACGGCTTCCGCGTCGTGAACCTGGGCATCAAGGTCGCCCCCGACAAACTGGTGGCCGCCGCCAAGGAGCACAAACCCGACCTGATCGGGCTGTCGGGCCTGCTGGTCAAGAGCGCCCACGAGATGGTCACCGCCGCGCGCGACCTTCGCGACGCAGGAGTCGATGCCACCATCCTGGTGGGTGGGGCGGCGCTGTCGAACAACTTCACCGTCAAGAACATCGCCAGCCAGTACACGGGCGCGGTCGTGTACTGCAAGGATGCCATGACCGGCCTGGACGTGGCCAACAAGCTGACCGACAAGTCGGGAGCGGGGCCGTACCTGGCCGCCCACAAGGCCATGGAAGAGGGCGTGCGATCGGGTGTCGAGACCCGCGTTTCGGACGCGTCCGAAACCGTTCCCAAGGAGAAACTCGTGTTGGCGCGCGACAACGAACGGTTCGTGCCCCCCACCCTGGAACGCACGGAGTGGACCCGCGCCCTGCCCGAGATCTGGAAGTACCTCAATCCCGCCATGCTCTTCGGCAAACATCTGGGCCTGAAGGGTTCGGTCGAGCGTCTGTGGGCGGAAAACGACCCCAAGGCCCTGGAGTTGCGCGACTTCGTGGAAACCCTCAAGACCGAGGTTCTCCAGAAGGGCTGGATGCAGCCCAAGGGCGTGTACCGCTGGTTCCGCGCGCAGGCCGACGGCGACACCATCCGCCTGTTCGATCCCACCGGCACAAGCCAGGTCGGCTCGTTTTCCTTCCCCCGGCAGTCCGAGGGCTGGGGCCTGTCCTTGTCGGATTTTGTCCATCCCGACAAACCCGACCACGTGGCCCTGTTCTGCGTGACCTCCGGTCGCGGGGTGCGCGACGCCGTCGAGTCCCTGAAATCCGACGGCGAATACCTCAAGGCCCACGCCCTGGCCGCCCTGGCCCTGGAGACCGCCGAGGCCTTCGCCGAACTCTGCCATCGCCACCTGCGTCTTTCCTGGGGCTTCGCCGATCCGGCCGACCTCTCCGTCTCGGACATCTTCAAGGCCAAGTACCGCGGCATCCGCGTGAGTTTCGGCTATCCTGCCTGCCCGCGCCTGGAAGACCAGGAAACGCTGTTCGACCTTCTGCAGCCCGAGAGCATCGGGGTGAACTTGACGGAAGGCTACATGATGGAGCCCGAAGGCTCCGTCTCGGCGCTGGTCTTCCACCATCCCCAGGGTCGCTACTTCACGATCTCGTCGGCCGACCTGGAAGCCTTCGAAGCGAAGATCGGGGCGGCTTCGTGAGAAGCCCCTCCTGGTTGCGCCGTGTTGCCATGGGTCTGGCCCTGCTGGGCGCCGTCCACTTGCTCGCCGCCTGGCCGGCCTGGAAATACGACTACTCCAGGCTCCCGCTCGAGCAGGGACTGACGAACCTCTGGATGTTCCTCGCCGCCGGCCTCTGGATGTTCGCGTCGGGGTTCGTGCTGGGCTTCTTGGCCGAAGCCGACAAAGGGGGCGAGGAATGGGCGGGGCCCTTCGCGCGTGGAGTCACGAACTTCCTCTTGGTCGGAGGCGTGCTGGCTTGTGTCCTCATGTGGGCCAATCCCGCCGCTTGGATCCTGGGGCTGCTCTCGACGGCCGCCCGCCTGTGCGCCCGCAAGCCCCCGGCGCTGGCGCTTCGGGAGACGGAGTCCGGCAAGTCCTGAGCGGACGGGGTGATGCAGGGGGGTCTCTGGTTCTACCTTTGGTCCCCTATGTCCATGGAAAAAGCCTACTCGCCGATCGACGTCGAAGCCAAATGGGAAAAAACACACCGCGAGGGCGGAGCTTTCCGCCCCAAAGGTGACGGCAAGCCCTTCACGATTGTGATCCCGCCTCCCAACGTCACGGGTGCGTTGCACATGGGCCACGCCCTCAACCACACCATTCAAGACGTGTTGGTGCGTTTCGAGCGCCTGCGCGGACGGCGCACGCTCTGGCAGCCGGGAACCGACCACGCCGGCATCGCCACCCAGAACGTGGTGGAGCGCATGCTGGCCAAGGAAGGCAAGAAGCGCCGCGAGATGGGCCGCGAAGCCTTCCTGGAGCAGGTCTGGGCCTGGAAGAACCAGTACGAGTCGCGCATCGTGAGCCAAGTCCAGCGCATGGGCAACTCGTGCGACTGGGACCGCCTGCGCTTCACCATGGACGACGGTCTTTCCCGTTCCGTGCGCGCGGCGTTCGTGCACCTCTACGAAAAGGGCCTCATCTACCGCGGCAAGTACATCGTCAACTGGTGCCCCAAGGACCGCACGGCCCTGTCCGACGACGAAGTCGAGACCAAGGACGGCGGTGAACCCGGCCACCTTTGGCATCTGCGCTACCCGCTGGCCGACGGGACATTTCTTGTCGTGGCCACCACGCGCCCCGAAACCATGCTCGGCGACACCGCCGTGGCCGTCAACCCCAAGGACGAGCGTTACACCCACCTGGTGGGAAAGAAGATCAAGCTCCCCCTCACCGACCGCGAAATCCCCGTCATCGCCGACGACTTCGTCGAGATGGACTTCGGCACCGGTTGCGTGAAGGTGACCCCCGCCCATGACCTCAACGACTTCGGGGTGTTCCAGCGCCATCCGGAGATCGGCTGCATCGACATCATGAACGACGACGCCTCGCTCAACGAGCAGGTACCCGAGCGCTTCCGCGGTCTGGATCGCTTCGAGGCGCGCAAGCGCATCGTCGCCGAATTCGAGGAACTCGGGCTTCTCGAGAAGATCGAGGATCGGATGACCCCGATCGGTCGTTCGTACCGTTCGGGCGAGCCCATCGAGTACCGTCTCAGCGACCAGTGGTTCGTCGACATGAAGCCCCTGGCCGAAAAGGCGCTGGCCAGCACACGCGAAGGCCGCGTGAACTTCGTCCCCGACCGCTGGAACGACTACTACTGCAAGTGGCTCGAGAACGTGCGCCCCTGGTGCATCTCGCGGCAACTCTGGTGGGGTCACCGCATCCCCGTGTGGTACGACGAAGACGGCGTGCCTTGCGCGGCAGTGGAGGCCCCCACAGTGCACCCCAAGACCGGCAAGCCCATCGTGCGCCAGGACGACGACGTCCTGGACACCTGGTTCAGCTCGGGACTGTGGCCGTTCTCCACGCTGGGATGGCCCGGCGACGAGGCCAAGGTCGGGGCGTCCATCCCCGAGTGGAGCCAGTCCGACGTGCAGGGCCACTACCCCACCGACGTGCTGGTGACCGACCGCGGCATCATCTTCTTCTGGGTGGCGCGCATGGTCATGATGGCCAACGAGCTGACCGGCAAGGACCCGTTCCACACCGTCTACATCCACGGCACCATCCTCGACGACAAGGGCCGGAAAATGTCCAAGTCGCTGGGCAACGGCATCGACCCCCTGGAGATGGCCGACCAGTACGGTGCGGACGCCGTGCGGTTCTCGCTCCTGATCCTCTCCAGCGAAGGCCAGGACATCAAGTTGTCGCCGGTCAAGTTCGAGATGGGACGCAATTTCGCCAACAAGCTGTGGAACGCCACGCGTTTCGTGCTCCCCCACCTGGAGGGCGCCGACGCCAACGCCGAAGCACTGGACCCGGCCGACCGCTGGATCCGCTCGCGCCTGGCCACCGTGACAGAAAACGTCACCAAGTCGCTGGAGGCGTGCCGGTTCGCCGAGGCCGCGATGGAGCTCTACCACTTCGCCTGGGGCGACTTCTGCTCGTGGTACCTGGAGCTGCGCAAGGCCCAGATCCACGGCGAGGACGGCCCCGCCAAGCGCTCGGCCGTGGGCTCCTGCCTGCAGGTCCTGGACGCCCTCACCAAGCTCCTGAACCCGTTCATGCCCGCCCTCACCGAAGAGCTGCGCGAACACCTCGGCCTGCCCCAGGCCATCGCATCCCGCTGGCCCTCCTTCGAGGCCTCCGTGCGCGACGAGGCCGCCGAAGCCGCCTTCTCCCGCCTGATCTCGGCGGTCGAAGCCGTGCGGTCGCTGCGCGGACGCTACCAGATCGCCCCCTCCAAGGAGCTTTCAGTCGTGGTGCGCTGCGACGACAACTCCGGTTGCACCCAACTGCAAGGCAACCTCGATGCTCTCGAAACCCTCGCCGGGGCCAAGGTCGTGGTGCAGGTCGGCGGCTCCAAGCCGGCGTTTTCCGGCACCGAGATCACCTCGGGAGTCCAGGTCCACGTGGCCCTCGAGGGCATCCTCGACAAGGCCGTCGAAGTGGCCCGACTGTCCAAGGAACTGGCCGAAGCGGAGAAGTTCGTGAAGGCCATCGAAGGCAAACTCGGCAACGAATCCTTCGTCAGTCGCGCCAAGACCGAGGTCGTGGAAGCCGAGCGCGAAAAGCTGGCCAGCCAGCAGCGCCGCGCCGAACAGATCCGCGAGACCCTGTCCGACCTCCAGGACTGACCCTTGTGGGTCCTCTCCGGCGCCTTCCGCCCGGAGAGGACCGTTTCCGGCCATCGCCCCGGCTCGACGCACCCTCCTTTCCAGACCGGCAGGCACCGTGATCCCAACTCGAATCCAGGAACAGTTGCTGCAGGACGCCCTGCGCCACGCCTCCCTGAACGCGGCCACCTCGACCAAACCCATGTTGGGCGGCCAAGGGGTCTCCACCAAGGGGGTCCTGTTCGCCTTGTTGCTCCCGCAGGGAACCGCACTGAAACTGTCCGCGGAAGACCAGGAACACCTGCTCAAGCTTCCCGGCTCAAGCCGCTACGAGATCCCCGCAGACCCGGCCCGATCGCGCATCTGGGTGATCGCGCCGCCCGAACTCCCCGACCAGACCGCCCACTGGGCCTCGTGGGTGCGCAAGGCCTACCAGCACAACGACCGCGTGGTGCCGCCCAACCGCCGCCCGCCACCCAAACCCGGCCGCAAAGCCTCCCACGGTCGCGGAGCGCGCTGAGACCCTGGCTTCAGCGCGGATCGTGCGCAGGGACACTCGCGGGAAGTCGGAACCACACGCGGGTGCCCAATCCCAGGGCGGATTCGATCCCCACGCTTCCGCCGTGACGTTCGACGATGCGGCGTACCAGCGCCAGGCCGATGCCCGTCCCCGGAAACTCCGCATCGGTGTGCAAGCGGCGGAACGGCTGGAACAGCTTGGCTTCGCCGCCGGCATCGAACCCGGCACCGTTGTCGGAAACTGTCCAGATCGCGCCGTCTTCGCGCCGCTCGGCCTCCACCACGATCTTCGCGCCATCGCGGTGGGACGTGAACTTGAAGGCGTTGGACAGAAGGTTGGTCCAGACCTGGCGCAACAGGCCCGCATCGGCCTGGACATCACCCAGATCGCCGAAGCTCCACTCGACGCGGCGGGCAGGATCCGATTCCGATATCCCCGTGGCGACCTCGCGGGCCAATTCGGTCATGTCGATTCGAGTGCGCGCGAGAGGAGCACGGGTCGCTTTGCTCAGCGACAGCAGATCGTCGATCAACGAGGCCATGCGATCGGTGGCGCGCCGTATGCGGGCCAGCGCATCCACTTCATCCGGGAGGAGTCGCTCCAGGGCATCCTCTTCCAGGATGCGCGAGAAGCCGTCGATGGCCCGCAGCGGAGCGCGAAGGTCGTGGCTCACCGAATACGAGAAGGATTCCAACTCCTTCACCGCTCGTTCCAACTGGCGCTCCCGATCCTCCAATTGCAGGGTGCGCGCCTCGAGGATTTCGCGGCGCTGCTGTTCCCGTTGGCGCACCTGGACGGCCATCCGATCGAAGCTGCGCTCCAATTCGTCGATCTCGACCAAGTCCGAGGGAAGGCCGGAGGCCACCCAGCGCTCGGCCTCCAGCCCGCGGATCCGTGAGGACAATTCCTGCAACGGCGCGTTCACCATGGCCGTGACGGAGGCCGCCATGCGGCCGGACAGGATGGCCACGACCACCACAACCAGGAAGACCAGCCCGCCCAGAGGAAGCATCTGGCGGAACAAATCGGCCGCCTGGATGCGGACGATCAGAAACCACGGCGTGTTGGGCACCGCAGC
>JAMIIV010000172.1:0-2293 GCA_035913415.1 Fibrobacteria bacterium
TGGGGTGCCTACGAACCCGTGCCAAGGGGCGGAATCCGGGGTAGCGGTAGGCGTCCTTGATATGCTGGATTTCCGGTGTGTCTGGCTGATCGGTCATCGAGCCAAGTTTCTCATCCAACCAATGCGCCGAAAAGGGGCTTCGCGTCGGCGCTACAGGGTAGCGAGGGATCCGAAGCTACCCACACGTTTCCGTGAAGAGCCAACATTTTTTGTCTCATCGGATTCGCCTATACCCTTTCCTGGGCGAGAGGGGCTCATGCCCTGCGTCTCCCGCTCCTGCAGCCAAACCCGCAGGGCGCCTGGAATGGAGGTTTCCAACCGAGGTCGTTCCTGCGCTCGTGTCGCCTTGGCATGAACTTACGCGGGCATCTTCGATCTTCATGCGCGGTTCCTGCGGGTGCCCTGTGCCAATTTGGCAAAGCACGCCCACGGGTCTTGCCGAAATGGCAAACGGTCCGATACGAATCGGACCCCACCGCTTCGGCTTTCCGCGCATGCTTAATCCATCGTCCACCCGCATCCGCTCGGTGGACCTCCTGGCCTCGGCCAGTCGCCCCAGGTCACCTCTGCCGGAGTCCGTTCCATGAGTAAAACCCCTCTGCTCGTCCTTGCCTTGGCCCTGGCCTGCGCCACCAATACAACGGCGCAGGACAAGCTGTACCCTGCCATGTTCCCCTTGGGGGATGTCAAGCTGCTCGACGGCCCGTTCAAGCAGATGATGGACCTCAATGGTAAGACGCTTCTGGCCTACGACGTCGATCGCCTGATGCAGCCGTTCCTCCAGGAAGCCGGATTGACCGCAAAAGGGGCCGCCTTCACCAACTGGGCAGGGCTCGACGGCCATGTCGGCGGACACTACCTCAGCGCTTTGGCCATGCACTACGCCGCCACCGGCGATGCGCAGATCAAGGCCCGCATGGACTACGTGGTGGGCGAGCTCAAACGAGCCCAGGACGCCAATGGCAAGGATCCGAACTTCGCGGGGTACCTGAGCGGCGTGCCCAACGGCAAGGCCCTTTGGCTCAAGATCAAATCCGGGAACACCGGAGCGCAGTGGGACTACTGGGTGCCGTGGTACAACATCCACAAGACCTACGCCGGACTCCGGGACGCCTGGGTCTACGCAGGCGACGAGACCGCCAGGACCATGTTCCTCAAGCTCTGCGACTGGGGCCTGACGATCACCAATCCCCTGTCCGACGCCGCGGTCGAAGGCATGATGGGCAACGAGTACGGAGGAATGAACGAGGTCTACGCCGACGCCTACGGCATGACAAAAGATGTCAAGTACCTGGTCGCGGCGAAGAAGTGGTCGCACAAGTGGCTCCTGAACGCCATGGCCGCGGGCACCGACAACCTCGACAACAAACACGCCAACACCCAGGTGCCCAAGGCCATCGGGTTCGCCCGCATCGCCGAGCTTTCCGGTGACGCCACCTACACCAAGGGCGCCCAGTACTTCTGGACCACGGTGACGGGCAGGCGCAGCATCGCCATCGGCGCCAACAGTCGCCAGGAGTACTTTCCCGATGCGAGCAAGTACACCGACTTCGTGAACGTCCCCGAAGGCCCGGAGTCGTGCAACTCGTACAACATGCTCAAGCTCACCGAGGACCTCTTCCGCATGAGCCCGCAGGCGAAGTACGCCGACTTCTACGAGCGGTCCCTCTACAACCACATCCTGTCGACCATCCATCCCGGGCACGGCGGCTACGTGTACTTCACGCCCGCGCGCCCCCGGCACTACCGGGTGTATTCCAAGGTGAACTCGGCCATGTGGTGCTGCGTGGGGTCGGGCATGGAGAACCCCGGCAAGTACGCGCAGTTCGCCTACGTACACAAGAGCGATTCCCTGTTCGTGAACCTCTTCCTGGCCAGCGAACTGAACTGGAAGGAGAAGGGCGTCAAGATCACGCAGAGCACGGCCTTCCCACAGGAGGAGAAGACGAAGTTCACCATCGCCACCGCGGCTCCTGCCAAATTCCGTCTTCTGGTCCGCCATCCCTCGTGGGTCCGGGCCGACGAATTCAAGGTCGTGGTCGGCACCGACACGGTCTCCCGCCAATCCCCCACCTCCTCGTACGTCGAGTTGAACCGCACCTGGAACGACGGCGATGTCGTCACCGTCCTGCTTCCCATGCGCAATACCGTCGAACCGCTGTCCAACGTCGCCAACTACGTCGCCATCCTCCACGGCCCCATCGTCCTGGGCGCGAAGACCGGAACGGAGAGCCTGTCAGGACTCGTCGCCGACGCCGGCCGATGGAGCCACATCGCCGGAGGCACCCAGATG
>JAMIIV010000173.1:0-1802 GCA_035913415.1 Fibrobacteria bacterium
CGCGACGGGGATCTTCCAGGCCATGGCCGGATGTCCGACGTAGAGATACTCCTCGGGGGTGCGGACGTCGAGGATCTTCACCTTCTCGGGCGCGGCCTTCCACATTTCGTAGTCCTCCCTCGCCGTCACGTAGAGCCCCAGGACCGTCTGTTTTTCCCTGGGCAGCTTCGGGAGTGTCGTCATGTGGCCCCCTTCTTCGTCGTGTTTTCGTCCTCTTCCAGGTCGATCAGGACCTGTGCGATCAGCCCCGTCCACCCCGTCTGGTGGCTGGCGCCGCACCCGCGGCCGGTGTCGCCGTGGAAGTACTCGTGGAACGGGACGAGGTCCCGCCAGTGCGGATCGGTGTGGAACAGCTCGCAGGAGCCGAAGACCGCCCGCCGCCCGTCTCCGTCGCGCAGGAAGATGTTCGCGAGCCGGCGCTTCAGCTCCTGCACCACCTGCTCCAGGTTCATCAGGTTGCCCGAGCCGGTGGGGCACTCGACCCGGAACTCGTCCCCGAAGTAGGCGTGGTACTGGCGCAGGGCGAGGAGGATGAGGAAATTGACCGGCATCCAGATCGGGCCCCGCCAGTTGGAGTTCCCTCCGAAGAGGTCGGTTCGCGACTCTCCCGGCTCGTAGTCGAGCCGGTCCTCCTGTCCGGCCAGGTGGAGCACCATTGGGTTCGCCTCGTGGGCGCGCGAGACCGAGCGCACCCCGTGGGGCGAGAGGAACTCCTTCTCGTCGAGCATCCTCTCGAGCATGCGCCGGAGCTGGTCCGGCCGCACGAAGCCGAGAACCAGGTTGCCCTTCGGTCCCGGCACGACCATCGGGCCGACGCTCTCGACGAGGTCCGGCCGGTTCGCGATGAACCAGTCGCGGCGCCGCCTGAAGTCCGGGAAGCGCTCGGAGGTGTCGGCGGGAACCGTCGCGGCGCCGAAGAGCGGCACGAACCCGACCATGGTGCGGGCCCGCAGGGGCACCGGCGCCTCTTCCCGGGAGAAGAGGTGGTCGTAGAAGAAGCCGTCCTCCTCGTTCCAGAGCGAGCGGACCGGGTCGCGCACGTTGTTGATCGCGTTCGCGACGTGGATGTAGTGCTCCCAGAACTTGCTCGCGACGTCCTCGTAGACGGGGTTCCGCTTCGCGAGCATCAGGGCGATCGTCGCCAGGTTCTTGGCGAACGCCGCCATCCAGCTGGTGCCGTCGGCCTGCCCGAGCAGGTACCCGGGAGGGAGCTTGCCGCGGTCGAACGCGCCGATGTTGTCCATCCCGAGGAAGCCGCCCTGGAAGACGTTGTTCCCCAGCGCGTCCTTCCGGTTGACCCACCAGGTGAAGTTCAGGAGCATCTTCTGGAAGACGCGTTCGAGGAAGTCGTAGTCGGCGACCCCCGTCCGGCGGCGTTCGATGTCGAACACCGCGACCGCGGCCATGGAGAGCACCGGTGGGTTCACGTCGCCGAAGTCCCACTCGTAGGCCGCGATCTGCCCGTTGGGGTGCATGTACCACTCGCGCAGCATCAGGAGGATCTGGTCCTTGGCGAACTGCGGGTCGACGTGCGCCAGCGTGATGCAGTGGAACCCGAGGTCCCACGCGGCGAACCAGGGGAACTCCCACTTGTCGGGCATCGAGATCACGTCGCGGGCGTGGAGGTGCGCCCACTGGTGATTCCGTCCCCCGAGGCGCTGGGGAGGCGGGCTCGGGAGGGCCGGGTCGCCTTCCAGCCAGTCGTCGACGACGTAGTGGAAGAACTGCTTGGACCAGAGCATTCCCGCGAAGGCCTGGCGCGCCACCCTCCGGGCGTCCTCGGAGAGCTTGGGGGGCAGGAC
>JAMIIV010000174.1:0-9511 GCA_035913415.1 Fibrobacteria bacterium
CCCGAAGACATCCCCCCGCAGGCCGTCGAAGTCATCGAGAGGATGATGGCCAAGGAGGCGGCCGACCGCTTCGCCACCCTCGACGAAACCCTCGAAGCCTGGCGACGGATTCCGGCATGAGGCTTCGTCCCGCCGCGCTGGCAGTGGTCCTCCTCACGGGCTCCGTCTGGTCGGGACCCGACTCCGTGCGCAAGCTCGCCCTGGCCCTCATGCCGCTCCAGGGCCGCGCCTTGGACGCCGACGCCCTGGACGTACTCGGATCCACCCTGGCCTCGGAGCTGGTCTCCAGCGGGCAGGTGCGTGTGCTGGAGCGTTCCCAGATGGAGCAGATCCTGCAGGAGCAGGGCTTCCAACAAAGCGGTGCCTGCGACGGCAGCGAATGCGCCGTCCAGATCGGCAAGTTGCTGACCGTCGACCGCATCCTGCTGGGGAACGTGGGGCGATTCGGGAACGCCTACTCCCTGTCCCTGCGCCTGGTGGACGTACAAAGCGGCGAGATCCTGCGCAGCGTCTCCAAGAGCATCGAAGGGCCCCAGGAAGCCATTCTCACGAAACTCGCCCCGCAGGCCGTGCGCGAGCTGCTGGGAACCCCCACCGTCCCGACGGTTCCGACGGTTCCGGCGGTTCCCGTGGTGGTCGTCCCCGACCCCTTCGCCGAGAAGAAAGGCACGTTCAAGGATCCCCGCGACCGCAAGAGCTACCCCTGGGTGCGCCTGGGGTCCCAGGTCTGGATGGCCCGCAACCTCGCTTGGGACACCACGGGCACCTTCTGCTACAACGACCTGTCCCGCCACTGCACCTCGTACGGCCGGATGTACCCGTGGGATCTGGCCAGGCGCGCGTGTCCCGAAGGCTGGCGACTCCCGGCGCTTTCTGACATGGACACCCTGCAGGCACGTTTCGGAGGGCCGGAAGTGGCCGGCAACTCCCTCAAGAGCAACCACGACTGGGACGGCAAGGACGATGTCGGATTTCGTCTGTTGCCCGGAGGCAACCGCCAGTCCAACGGCGAATACTCCGCCCTCGAAGGGGCCGCTCGTCTTTGGCTGAGCACCCGGGCCGGCGACTCCACCAAGGCCCTCACGTGGTTTCTGGCGGGCGGCAATCCGCGGGTCCTGGTGCACGGAGAGAGCCCCGAGATGGCCGCCTCGGTACGGTGCCTCAAGATCCCTTGAGGTTCAGCCGCCCCGTGCCCCGCGCGACGGGGCCTCGCCGGAATCGGAGCGGGAATCCCCGCTCTCCGAAGGGGGGTCGTCGAGACGGCGGGTCTGGTGGCGGAAAAAGGGTTTGCGCCGCGCGTCGGGACCGTATTGCCAATGGATGCGCGAGCCGATGACCTGCTGGGTCCAGGCGTCCCGGTCGGGATCGGCCAAACCCGCCGAGGAATCTCCACCCCCCAGATTGCGCTCGAGGATCTCGCCGAAGCTCGGGCCACGGCGCGGCGCCTCGTCACCGACCTGGGCGATCTCGCCCTTTTCCGGATCGGGCACAACGGGGACCGTCTCCTCGACCGGACGGATCAAGGATGGTGTGGCGGGCTGTTGGGTCCGGTCGGCTGGTGGGTCGATCCGCATGGAGCCTCCCTCTGGATTCATATAGGCAGTCTGGCCCCGGGGAACCAAGCGATTTCTGGACATCGATCGTGTTTTGATACCTTAGCCCGATCCAACCGGTACCCAGAGAAAGGTCCCCCATGAGCCGCATCGGCCCCCTTGAGCTGCTCCTCATCCTGGCGATCCTCGTGCTGCTGTTCGGTGCGACCAAGCTGCCGCAACTGGCCAAAGGAATGGGTGAATCGTTCAAGGCCTTCAAGAAGGCCTCCAAGGAACTGGACGACACCGATCCCAAGGACCCGCCGAAGAAGGACGCCTGATCGGTGGCTCCCGCCACTCGGGGACATCGTGACGCCGCAGGGGGGCACGACTTCTGGCGTCACATCGAAGACTTCCGGCGCATGCTGCTGTGGAGCGTGGTGGGATGGGGTCTGGCGGCCGCGCTGGCCTGGAACTGGTGGCCCCTGCTCTGGAAGGTCCTGGCCCATCCGCTGACCTCCCTTCCCCACCCGCCCAAGATCGTCGTCACCAATCCCACGGCCACCGTGACCGTCTCCTTCCAACTGGCCCTCATGGCGGGCTCGCTTCTGGCCGCCCCCTGGATCTTGTGGCAGATCTGGCGCTTCGTGGTACCGGCCATGCTCCCGCGCGAGCGGCAGGTCGTGCGCTGGGCCCTCCTGTGGACCACACTGCTGTTCGCCCTGGGCGCCGCCGCAGGTTACTGGACCATCCTGCCCATGACCCTGCGCTGGCTGGTGGAGTATGGCGACGGCATGTTCGAGCAACTGTGGAATGTCGGTGACTACACCTCCATGACCGTGAAACTTCTGGCCGGATTCGGCGCCATGTTCGAATTCCCGCTGCTGACCTGGATCCTGGGCTCGTTGGGTGTGGTCACCGCCCGCCAGTTGTTTTCCTGGAGCCGAGGTGCCATCGTCGCCATCTTCGTGGTTGCCGCGATCCTGACCCCCCCGGATCCCGTCAGCCAGTGCATCATGGCGGCTCCGATGCTGGTCCTGTGGTTTGTCGGGATCGGAACCGCCCACCTGGCTGCGGGCCGTCGCAAGGAAACGCTCTGATGGACTCGATCGGCTCGGGAGAACTCTTCGTCATCGCGGTGGTGGTGCTCCTGGCCATCGATCCCCGGACCGCTGGCCGCTGGTGGGGGAAATTCCTGCGTCTGCGAGAACGCCTGATGACGGCGCGCGCCGACCTCGAGCACGAAGTGGGGCTGCAACTGGACGATCCGCCTCCCCCCGCCAATCCCGATCCGCAGACCCGTCTGCGGCGCTGGGCCACGGAGCGTGTCGAGGGTCTGGGGGTCAGTGAATACGAACGGGCCCCCGATCGCATCTTGCAGCGGCTGCGGAGCTGGCCTCTATACCAGCAGACCACCGCCGTCGCGGCGTTCTGGTCGCTTCCAGGCGAACTTCCCATGGGTCCGGTCCTGGAAGGCATCCTGGCCGACGGCAAGACCTTGTGGCTGCCCTGGCTGGGGCCGCAGAAAGGCAACATGGACATGGCCCGCGTGTCCGACCTCGATGCGGACCTGGTGGAAGGACGCTGGAACACCCGCGAACCCCGCCCCGAACTGCGTGAGACCGCCTTTCCGCTGGGCGGAGTGGTCCTAGTGCCCGGATCGGTCTTCGATCTGCAGGGGGGACGTATCGGCAAAGGTGCCGGGTTCTACGACCGCTGGCTGGCCCGCAGGCCAGATACCATCCCGGTCGGCCTGGGATGGGACGTCCAGGTTCACCCGGGTCGGTTGCCCCTGCGCGGGCACGACATTCCAATGCAACACCTCCTGACCGACAACCGATTGGTAACTTTCCGCGCCATCGAGGTCGAACCCTCCCCGATCGGGGGAGAGAGCGGCCCGTCGCACCCTATGGAGGAAGATCATGCGTGAAGCGACCCTGGCGCTGGAAGACGGAACCGTCTTTCGCGGAAACGGTTTCGGAGCCGCCACCGAAGCCGCCGGCGAGGTGGTCTTCAACACCGCCATGACCGGCTACCAGGAAGTCCTGACCGATCCGTCCTATTGCGGGCAGATCGTCACCATGACCTACCCCGAGATCGGCAACTATGGCATCGCCCCCGAAGACATGGAATCCGGCAAGATCCAGGTCGAGGGCTTCGTGGTCCGCAACCTTTCGCCCGTGGCCTCCAACTGGCGCGGCGGAGCCCGCACCCTCGACGACTTCCTGAGCGCCTACAAGGTGCCGGGCATCGCCGGCATCGACACCCGCAAGCTGGTCCGCATCCTGCGCGACAAGGGAGCCCAGCGCGGCGTCATCCTGCCCGGAGCCCCCTCCGAGGCCGAGGCCGTCGAGCTGGCCCGCAAGGTGCCGTCCATTGTCGGCATCGACATGGTCGAGCGCGTGACCTCTTCGCAGGCCTACGACTGGACAGAACCCGTCTTCGCCTTCGACGGTCCCGCTCCCGTGCTTCCCGGACCCGACGCCCCTCTGGTGGTCGCCTACGACTTCGGCATCAAGCAGAACATCCTGCGCCTTCTGGTCAGCCACGGATTCCGCGTGCACGTGGTTCCCGCCAGCACCCCCGCTTCGGTGGTCGCGGCCCTGAACCCTGCCGGTGTGTTCCTATCCAACGGCCCCGGCGACCCCGACGCCGTTCCCTACGCCATCGCCGCCGCCCGTGAACTCGCTTCGGCGTTTCCCATGTTCGGCATCTGCCTGGGTCACCAGATCCTCGGTCTGGCGCTGGGCGCCAAGACCTACAAGCTCAAGTTCGGCCATCGTGGCGCGAACCATCCGGTGCAGGAGTCCCCCTCGGGCCGCGTCGAGGTGAGCTCCCAGAACCACGGGTTCGCGGTCGACCGCACGAGCCTCCCCACCGAGATGGAGGTCTCGCACATGAATCTCAACGACAACACCGTATCGGGCATGCGCCATCGCAGCCTTCCCCTCTTCTCGGTGCAGTACCACCCGGAAGCCTCCCCCGGTCCCCACGACTCCTCGTACCTCTTCGAGCAGTTCGTCCAGGCCGTCCGCACCCGCGCCGCCGTCCAGGTCCGTCCTTGAAGCCCGGATTCGGGGGCTCGCGCGGCCAGGGTTCGGGCCGCGGCCCCAACCGTCCCTTCAACAAGTTCCGCAAGGACACCGGGTTCGATCGCAACGCGGCCGTCCCCGACCAGCGCTTCGGCGGCCCCGGCAAACCCGGTTTCGCCAAACCGCGCGATGAAGAGGCCCCCCGTGGCCGCGGCTTCCGCGACCAACGCGACGACCGCCCCGCCTTCGGCCGCGACCAGCGCGACGACCGCGGCGGGCGCGCTCCGGCACGCCCCTCGGAAGACCGCCCCTTCTTCCCCAAATCGGCACCCCGCGACAACGGCTATACGCCTTCCGACCGGCCCCGCCGCGAATATGGCGCCCCACAGGGCGGCCAGCGCGATTTCGGCGATCGTCCCCAGCGCTTCCCCTCCGACCGCCCCCAGGGTGGCCGCAGCTACGGTGCGCCCCAGGGTCGTGAAGACCGCTCCTTCGCCCCCCGCAACGACCGCGGCCCCTCGGGCTTCGATCGGCCCCGGGCTCCCCGCGATCAGGGCGGTTTCGATCGCCCGCACACCCCGCGCGATCCGGCCGGGTTCGACCGTCCCGCCGCCCCCTACGGCGCCCCGCGCGAAGGTGGCTTCGATGGCCCCCGCGCCCCGCGTCCGCGCCGGATGGATGCCCCCCGCGACGACCGCCCCGTGCGCGAGCCGAAGGTGACGGATTCCGTCGAAGAGGTCGAGGCCGCCGAGATCGTGTGCGGCATCCACGCCGTGGAAGCCCTTCTGGAGAATTCGCCGCGCCGCGTGCAACGCCTGTTGCTGTTGCGCGCCAACAACGACACCCGCCTGCACAAGCTGCAGACCCTGGCCGAAGCCGAGCGCATTCCCTGCCAGCAGATCGACTCGCGCAACCTGGACATCAAGACCCCTGGCCGCAAGAACCAGGGCGTGGTGGCCCTGTGCAACGCCCGCGACTACACCGAGTGGTCGAAGGTCCGTGCCGACCTCAAGTCCGCCATCGCCCAGGGCAAGGCCCCCGTGGTCCTGGTGGCCTCGGCCATCGAAGATCCCCGCAACCTGGGCGCCATCGCGCGCACCTGTGTGGGCATGGGTGTGGACGCCCTCATTCTGCCCATGAAGGGTGGCTGCGGCCTGACCTCCCTGGCCGACGAGACCTCGGCGGGTTCGCTGTCGCTGATGCCGGTGGCACGTCCCCACGACCTCGAGAAGAGCCTCAAGGAACTGGCCGACGACGGGTTCACCCTGGTGGGCCTGGACGCCGACGGCGACGACATCCGCACCATCGACTTCACCGGCCCCGTGGTGATCGTGGCTGGTGGCGAAGATCGCGGGATCCCGCCCCACATGCGCCGCCCCTGCCATCGTGTCGCCAGCATCCCCATGGAGTCGAAGCTGCAGAGCTACAACGCCTCCGTGGCGGCGGCGATCACGTTATGGGAAGTCCGCCGCTGTAGGTAAGTCCCCCTGGGGTCCTCTCGGGGCGCATACTAGCTCCCCTCCCCGCTTGCCGTACCAAAGCGTACGGCTGCGGGGTCGTGTCGCGGCGTCTGCATCCCCGATAGGACCCCAGGGCTGTCGGGGCTTGGGGCGCATACCTGTCACCCCTGGGTGCGATGCCGGGGGGTGACCAACCACGGTGTCGCTATGCCAAGGGTTGTGCTCCCCTCCCCGCTTGCCGTACCAAGGCGTACGGCTGCGGGGTCGTGTCGCGGCGTCTGCTCTCCCCGATAGGACCCCAGGGCTGTCGGGGCTTGGGGCGCATACCTGTCACCCCTGGGTGCGATGCCGGGGGGTGACCAACCACGGTGTCGCTATGCCAAGGGTTGTGCTCCCCTCCCCACTTGCCGTACTGGTGTTTTGCAGATTCGATCGATGCATGGATCGGTTCCTCGCGGACTCCAGCAAGACCTACCTGGTGGGCGACGTGACGCCCGAGGCGGCAAAGCTGGTGCGCGTGACCTACGAAGCCCTGTGGAAGGGCATCGCCGCGGTGCATCCCGGTGCTCATCTGGGCGACATCGGCTTTGCCATCGAACAGCACGCCCGGGCCCACGGATACACGGTGGTGCGGGAGTACTGCGGACACGGCATCGGGCGCAAGATGCACGAGCCCCCCCCAGGGGCTCCATTGGGGCAAGCCCCACACGGGCGTGCGCCTGGAGGAGGGGATGGTGTTCACCATCGAGCCGATGATCAACGAAGGGTCGCACGAAATCCGCAGGTCCAAGGATGGCTGGAACGTGCGCACGCGCGATGGGAAACTGTCGGCGCAGTTCGAGCACACAGTGGCCGTGACGCGCAACGGCGTGCGCGTCCTGACCCTGCGCCCCGAGGAACGGCCAACGACGTAGGAATCCGTCCAACGAACCAGTCGTCCCGGCGATGGGACACAGGCGTACTTTTGCTCCAGCGGCGATGCATCGCGCCGAACCCCAATCACCCAGTCACCCCTTGAGCAGGTCCCCATGATCTCGAAGATCGTCCTCCGCAACCTTGCGTTCTCGCTCTTGCCCGTGGTTTCGGTCGGCTAAGCGGCGGGTGCCGGCAGGAAGGCCACCCCGCCCGTCGAGTCCGCCGTTCCCGGCTGGGTCCGGACGGATGTCGGGGCGGGGAACATCGCCCAGGTGTGCGGCCAGGGGAAGATCGACGTGTCCAGCGCTGGGGAGGTACTCTCGTTCGAGGCACAGGAGCCCCATGGCAGTTTCTGTCACGGAGTGTTCTGGGGCAACAACCTCCTGATCGGACTGGGCAAGGAATACCGCTCGTCTGGCTTCGAATTCTCGTACGAGGCCCAGGTCGTCCCGGACAAGTGGCTGGAGGTCGACGCCTTCACGAAGGATTCCACCTACCACGTGGGCACCAAGCTACGGATGAACGGGGAAATCATGTTCCACGCCGCCAGGGACCCGGGCACCTTCGGTCTGACCGACGAGGGCGCCATCGGAACCTGGACTCCGGGTGAGACGTGGGTGAAGGTCCATGTCGCGATCCACGACGACAACACGTTCAGCGTGATGATCGACGGCAAACCCGCCCTCACCAAAAAGTCCCACGGTTTCGGCGACAAGACGATCTCGTCCCTGACGCTGCTCTCCAGCGACCTGGGTGGGAAGATCCGCAACCTGCAGCACAAGGGAACCGTGATCAAGCGATAGGGATCAAAGATGGTGGTCCAGGGGAGAGCGTGCCGCCGCCGCCGGGGAGCGCACGTGCAGGTAGACCATCGTGGTCTCGATGCGCGCGTGGCCCATGAGCTCCTGGATCTCGCGAAGGGACGTTCCCGACTCCAGCAGGTGGGTCGCGTAGCAGTGGCGCAAGAGGTGAGGATGGACACGGGCGTGATGCCCCGCTTGGAAAGCCGCCTTGCGAAGCGCCGCACGCACCAGGGTCTCCATGGGGTGCCAACGGCGCAGCTCCCCGGACGACTCGTGGCGCAATGGGCGAGAAGATCCAAACACATGTTGCCACTCCCAGGACGTGTCGGCGGTGGGGAATTTCCGTTGCAGGGCAAAAGGGAGGTCGACCTTGGCACAACCTTGGTGAAGATCGCTTTTCCAAAGTTCGTGGCGCTCCTCCAAGTGCTCTTGCAAGCGCCCGACGAGCGAATGCGGAAAGGGAACCTGACGATCCTTGTCACCTTTGCCGCGACGCACGGTCAATAGGCCGCGCTGGAGGTCGATGTCCCCGATGCGCATCTCCAGAAGCTCCCCCAGTCGCAACCCGCAGCCGTACTGGATCGAGAAGAACAGATCCCACGGAGCGGTGCAATGCCGTAGAAGGCGGCGAACCTCGGCGGGAGCGATCACCGAAGGAAGACGTCGACCTCTGTGGGCATCGCCTCGCTCTTCCAGAACCAGCTCCATCGACAGAATCCGTGTGAACACCATGGCCAACGCGTTGCGGGCCTGGGCGATCGATGCCGGCGAGAGATTGCGAGCCAAGGCGAGATGGCGAAGGAAATTCTGAACAGTCAGCGAGGCGGTTGCCCCGTCCGCGGGAACCTCGGGTGTGTGCTCCGCGAAGCGCCGCCCCCACTCGAAGTAACGCTCGATCGTCCGCGGACTGTAGCGTTGCGTCTGCAACCGCGTCACCATTCGGTCCAGGACCTCCTTCCAGGACCGTGATTCGGGCGATTCCTCAGGAGCTGGTGTGGCCCCCGTATCCAGTGCCAGCCAGTGGGTCACCGCCTGGTACGCTTGGCGACATTGCCAGGCGGTATGCCCCTCCCCCTCGAGCAGGCGCGCATAGGTCTGGGCCTGGGACGCAGTGGAGCGGGAAGGAAGATCCCGGCGTAGCCAATCGGCGATCCACCGCTCGTGGTATCCAAGGTGACGCGACAGGACACCCGCCCCCAACAATCGTGCGTGAAAGGCCGGCGTACGATCCGATGGGAGGAGAGGAGCTGCAATGGGTTGGGGCATAGCCCCAAGGTGGCTCTGCTGACCAGACAACACGTTGACAGTTGGCTCCTTGCGAGCAAAATCCCAAGGACCTACCATTGGGAACGCACACCCCTAGATCGATACTTCCCCAAAGTTGGATCTTCCCATGCAAGCCCATGCCCTTTTTCCCTCAGGTCGCCCCGTGTCCATGTCGGCGACGGTCCGAAGAGCGCACCGAGGGGCGCACAGGGTAGCGCTGGCGATGCGCGCAAACGAACGGAAACAGTCGTTTGCGCGCAGAATTGCGCGCAAACGAAGTACGGAGAGCTTCAAAAGGGGGCGAACAGTCGTTTGCGCGCAAATCTGCGTATTACCCACAATTGCGCACAATAGGATGTTAGCCAGACGCCTCCGGCGCGGGAGTAAATAGCAAAACTGCAAATAAAGGAGTATTGCAGATGGTGGAAAGTCTCTCATGTTAAATATCAAGACATCCTTAAAATGCTTGGTATTGCTTGTTGGCTTAAAGTGTTACGCCCAAT
>JAMIIV010000175.1:0-22932 GCA_035913415.1 Fibrobacteria bacterium
TGCAGCGCCATGTCCAATTCGCTCATCGGCGCCACCCTGGACATCCATTGCGGCGGCACCGACCACATCCGTGTCCACCACACCAACGAGATCGCCCAGAGCGAATGCGCCCACGGCCAGCCCTTCGCGCGCTACTGGGTGCACAACGAGTTCCTCAAGACCGAGACCTCGGGCAAGATGTCCAAGTCGTCCGGAGAGTTCCTGACCCTCCAGGTGCTCGTCGACAAGGGCTTCGATGCCCTGGATTATCGCTACTTCTGCGCCACGGCCCACTACCGCAAGTTCCTCACATTCTCGTGGGAGAACATCGCCGCGGCCCGTGACGCCCATCGCGCGTTCCGCCGTCGCGTGGCGCCTCTGCTGGCCGCCTGGTCCGGAGCGCGCGCCGGCGAGCTGGATGCCCCGTCCGAACTGACCCCGGTGCAGAAGGACTGGCAGAAGCGTTTCGAGGAGTCTGTCGGGCAGGACATCAACATCCCCAAGGCGCTGGGCCTGGCCCAAAGCGTGGCCCGCGAGGACGTCTTGTCCGAGGCCGAGCGGGGACGATTGTTGTCCGACTGGGATCGTATCCTGGGTCTGGATCTTTCGCGCGAGCTCCCCGAGCCACTCCCTGCCGTGGTCACGGACGACGAGCGCATCGCGATCGAGCGCCTGTTCGAGGCCCGTGGTGCGGCGCGCGAAGCCAAGGACTGGGCCGAGGCCGATCGCCTGCGGGGCGAGCTGGGGGAGTTGTCGGTGATCGTCGTGGATACACCCGAAGGCTCCCTCTGGAAAAAGATCTGAGGGCGATTCCAGGGTGCATACTCCCCCTGGCACCGGCCATTCGGCCGGCGCCCCACCGACTCGTGGCCAACTGGAGTGGTCCTCCTCCGCTCGGCGTCCAGAACACGGACGCCGTCGGGAGTCGGGGCGGGTCGTCTGCATCCCTGGACTCGCCCTCAGAGTACGGATCTCGGGGCGCGTGATTGCGGGTCTTTGCTCGGCGTTCGGACTAGGGGGCGGGTTGGGCGGCAAGGGAGGTGGGAACTAGTTTGGGGAACACTGGAGACTCCGTTATCGGCCCGTGCCCGCACGGTCCCCAACCGCCCCTTCGAGGAGAGAACATGAATACCCATCCCTGGAAGCTTGACGACGACGATGACGACGATTCCTCCCACGGTTGCCCCGGTTGCGAGGAGAAGGAAGAGAAGGAGAAGGGCGGGTTGGAGAAGCAGCTCGCCGAGAGTTTCCTGAAGAATCGCCGCGTGTTCCTGTGGGGTGCCGTCGACGACAAGTCCGCCAAGGAAGTCGTGGCGCGCCTGCTGTTCCTCGACAGCCAGTCGCATGACGACATCGTGTTGCTGATCAACAGCCCCGGTGGCGTGATCACCTCGGGTACGGCCATCCTCGATGCCATGGACTCCGTGAAGTCCGATGTCGTCACCGTGGTCATGGGCCAGGCCGCCTCCATGGGCGCGGTCATCCTCGCCTACGGCCAGAAGGGCAAGCGTTACGCCTGGAAGCGTTCGCGCATCATGATCCACCAGCCCCTCATCTCCGGCACCATGTACGGTCCCGCTTCGGACATCCAGATCCAGGCCGAGGAGATGCTGCGCATCCGCACCGACCTGAACCAGCTTCTGGCCGACGCCTCGGGCAAGACCCTCGCCCAGATCGAAGCCGACACCGATCGTGACCATTTCTTGTCCTCCGACGAGGCCAAGGAGTACGGTCTGGTCGATATCGTCGAAAACAAGAGCTGAAACGTCCACCCTCCTTGCGGGGGGTGTCGGCGTGCACGGAAACGGGAAGCGGTCTTCACTTCCCGTTTTTCGTTTGCCTCTCAGATCCCGGTTTCCGCCCCGCAGGGGGGGGGGCGGCTGAACGGGTGTTGACGCACCGGACACCACTCTTCGACGGGAATCCCTTGGCAAGGAGGCTGGGCGGGGTGAGATTACCTGTCATGTCCTCTTCCACCCGGAGGCCCCCGTGCTCGCGTTAGCCCTGCTCGCACTTGCTCCCCTGTGGGGAGCCCTTCCCGAAGGTCCCATTTCCACGGGAAGTTCTCCCCCCGCGCATGCCCCGAGCCTGAGGCTCACGCGCGGAATGGTCGAGGTCGACCTCACGGGGCAAAACATGGTCCGTGTCGATGTACTGGACCTCGAGGGGCGCTTCGTGCAGGAACTTCCGATCTCCGAACGCGTGGGGGATCTGGTCCGTTACGTTCTGCCGCAGCCGGCGAAGGAGGGGCTTCTAGTGGTTCGGGTACGCTCCCGCGAGTAGATCGTAGGAGAGGTCGGCCTCGCCGGAGCTGGGTGGCGATGCATCTTTCGGGTTTTGCCCACCACGCTCCTTCCGACCTACCGGAGGATCCCATGCGCGTCCACGTTCTCGAGCACCACCCCATGGAGGGGATCGGCACGATCGCCGATTGGATCGTCCAGCGCGGGCACGAAATCTCCCGCACCCGCTGGTACGAGCCCGATCACCAGATTCCCGACCCCTCGTCGTTCGATCTCCTGGTCGTGATGGGCGGTCCGATGGGCGTCCACGACCAATCTGACTTTCCTTGGTTGGTCGCCGAAAAGGCGTTTCTCGACCGGGCGATCGCCGCCGAGAAGTGGTGCCTGGGAGTTTGCCTGGGAGCCCAGCTCCTGGCCGAGCGCCTGGGGGGGCAGGTCGTCCGCAACGCCTGGACGGAAATCGGCTGGTGGCCGGTCAACCGCACGCTCGAGGCCGCCCCCGACCCCATCTTCCGCGCGTTTCCGGAACGTCTGGACGTCTTCCACTGGCACGGTGACACCTTCGCGATCCCACCCCACGGATTGCACGCGGCCTATTCCCAGGGCTGCGCCTCCCAGGCGTTTCGCAAGGCCCGCGTGGTGGGGTTGCAATTCCACATGGAATTCTCGGAAGAGACCCTGCGCGGATTGATCGAGGCCCAGGACCGCTTCGAGGGATTCTACGTCCAGACCCCGGAGGTCTTCCTGGCCAGCGCCGAGCGTTTCCAGCGTTTGCGCAAAGCCAACCTCGCCTTCCTCGATCGTCTCGCCGAGGAAATCGAACGTCCGTGAATGATGGACAGAAATTGGTCGACATGGGGGATCTGGCGGCCACGGGGCGGGTGATCCGCACCGCCATGAACGATCCCCTGGACACGATCTGGATCCATGCCGTTGCGCGGCTGGGCTGGAAGGTCCGCCGCTCCCGCGAGGTCTACGCCCACTGGGACGGCGTGGGCACCATGACCGTCACCGATCGGCCCGACTACGATCCCGACGACACCCTGGCGCAGTTCCTGTTCCACGAGATCTGCCATTTCCTTGTCGAAGGCGAAGACAGCCGCCCGGTCGAGGACTGGGGGCTGTCCAACCTCGATCCCGACGTCTGGGTTCGCGAAGCCGCGGCACATCGGCTCCAGGCCGCCTTGGCCGATCGCTGGGGACTGCGCGAGTTCCTCGCGATCACGGGCGCCAACCGCGACTACTGGGATGCGTTGCCCCCCGATCCCATCCACATGCCCCACCCCACGCGCCCCGATACCAGCTCCCGCACCGGTGAAATGGCCGTGAAGGGATGGCATCTCGCGGCGCGCGAGCCCTACCGCTCCATCCTCGAAGAGGCATTGCAAGCCACCTCCGATCTGGCCTTGACGGTCGCGCGGCTGCCCGGCCAGACCACGGACTCCCACTGGTCGAGCGCGGCGCCACCGCATCCGTTGCGGCTGGGGACGGGGCCTCAGGGACGCTTTTGCGCGGACTGTGCCTGGAATCGCTCCGGTCGTTGCCTGCAAGCCGACGGCCCCTGGGCGGTCACCAACCGCCTGCCAAAGAACAGCCCCGCCTGCGCCCGCTGGGAAACGCGTCTGACGGAATCCGACTGCGGGACCTGCGGGGCGTGCTGTCGCGAAGGTTACACCCTGGCACCCGTGCGCCCCGGAGAGGCCGTGCTGACGGCCCATCCCGAGTGGATCCAGGGTCGTGGGCGCAAGGCCTGCCTGCCCCGCCCCAACGGACGTTGCGTGGCGCTGGACGGCCAGGGATCCCCGGCGTCGCCTTGGCGTTGCCGCGACTACGAGGCGCGTCCCCGGGCGTGTTCGGAGTTGGAGGTCGGCGGCAGTGGATGCCTGCAGGCGCGCCGTCGGACGGGGCTCAGCGCGGGCGGATGACCAGCGAAAGATCTCTCCGCCGAGGTTCACGAACTTCGGCGGAAAGATGTCACGCGATCAGGCTTCCGGGTCGGCGCCGCGGAAACGCGATTCCCGTTCTTCCTTGGCTTTGCGCCGGGAGTCCCACCACGCCTTGAGTCCGGCGAAGGCGGCGATCACTCCGACGACGACGAACTTCTTCATGGCCAACAGGGCCACGAAGAGTCCCTTGAGCAACCCCGTCTTGGCGGCGGCGGCGACACCGCCACCGACCAGGGCGGCGACACCCAGGCTGGACAATTTGTCGGTGTCCTCGTTGAAATCCGCGTAGCGGTTGCCTTCGGTGAAACTCGCCACCTTGTTCAAGTTCGCCATCCCGGCGTGGACGGTGGCGAGCTGGGGCAAGCCGGCCACCGCGTTGAGCTCCAGGACGCCTTCACGACCCAGGATGCGCACGTAGTAGTTCAGGGTCTTCTCGTCGTGGCCATCGAAGGCCAAGGTTTTGGCCCACCACAACTTCTTCTCGTCGGCATCGTAGTGGGGCTTTTCCGCCCACCCCTCCAGGGTCACGGTCCGGTAGCCGGCCGCGGCACGTTCGGCGTTGGACTCCTGGCTTTCCTTTTTCATGCTCTCCAACAGCTCGTCGTAGTCGATCTCGGCGGCGTCCTTGTCGTCGACATGACCTTCGTCGTCGTAGTCCACGACCACCCCCCAACTGGAGTCGCCCGTGGGGGTCTGGCCGGGGGCGAAGATCATCCCCAGGGTGCCTTCGCCATTGGGGTTGCCCCAAAGGTTCTCCAGAACGATCTGGGTGTTCTCCGGATCGAGGTAACGATACCCTTCCGGCAGATCCAGGGCGGCTTTTCCACCCGGCAGTTCGATGTGACCGGTTTTCCACGACAGGGCATTCGCGACGGAGTCGCTGAGCCGGTTCAGTTCCGCCTCGGACAGAGTGTCCTGGGCGGAAACGGTCATGACCAGAGCCGCCGTGGCGGCAAGGAACGTGCGGAGAGACATCGTCGTACTTTCGGGGAGTGGCCGGGGATTGGGGAGTGGGGGGTTAAGGGCTCACCAGCGCCAAGGCGTGGGTCCGCAGTGCCTGTGGATCCCGGAGAGCTGCGATCCAGCGTTCGGGGATGGCTTCCACACCGCGCGAAGCACCCAGCACGGCGCCGGCGAGGGCCGCGTTGGTGTCGGTGTCGCCACCTTCCAGGATGACGCGCTCGAGGATCTCTTCGACACTTCCTTCGGCGCGCAAACTCCACAGGGCGACCTGCAACCCTTTGATCGCCCAGCCTTTCTGCTTGCCATCGAGCTGGAAGGCCGACAAGGGCAGGCGTGCACCGGAGATGGCCTGGGAGATGGTTTCGGGAAGGCCCAGGGTGGTGGTCTCCTCGGCCAGCACGGCGAGGTCGACGTCGCGGCCTTCGAAGACATCGCCCAAGGCGAGCCCCAGGGCGATGGTGGATCCCACGCACAAAGGGTTCCAGTGGGTGGTCCGGGCGGCGTCGCGGGCCATGCGCACCAGACGGATGCGGTCGCGGCGCGACGCGAGGGCAACGGGGATGGCGCGGATCAGCGACCCGTTGCCGGCAGACCAGTTGCGGCCCAGGCGATCGCAGACTTCCTCGCTGGCTTCCAGGACGGGCACATCCCCTTCGATTTCGTCGAGGACCTTTTCCAGCAGGACCACCATCCCGCGGCCGTTGGTGGCGCGCCAGTCCACCAGACGCTCGGCGAGGTCGCGGGGCTCGACGTCGCCGGTTTCGGCGATGGTTTGGGCGACCAGCACGGCATGAGCCGTCTCGTCGTCCCATGGCTCCTGCGCCGTGTCCGCGGGAAGCTCGCGCACGTTGCCGCGGCAAGCCTCGCGGATCTTGGCGGCGGGCCAGATGGATTCGTAGGGGAGGCCGAGCGAATTGCCGGCGGCGAGTCCCAGGAAAGCGCCCTGGGCGCGGGAGGCGAGATCAGGCATTGTGCCGCCAAGGTAGCTTCGAGCCCGGGGCCGCGCCGCAGGTGACGCTTCGGTTTCTTCCGAGTCCGGATCCGGAGGCACCATGCAAGGGCCCCCAGCGCGCGGTGGCAGCGGGGGGCTATACTCGGGATGTGGACCTCAACGAAAAGATCTGGGAGTACTCCGACTACCGCAAGGCGCTAGGTGATTTCCTCGTCGCCGAGCGTGCGTTGCGTCCCCAATTCTCGTTGCGGTGGTTCGCGCAGCGCGCGGGTTTCTCCAGCCACAGCTTTCCCGGCCTGCTGGTGGCCGGGAAACGCAATCTCGGGGAAGAGGGCTTGGAGCGTCTGGCCAAGGCGCTTCGCCTGAAGGGCCGTGCGGCCCATTATTTCCGGGCGTTGGTGCACCACAACCAGAGCCGGACGCCCTCCGAGCGCGAGGTCACTCTCGAAATTCTGAAGAAGCTGCGCGCCGGTCGCGACGCGCACCGCCTGCGCAAGGATCAGTGGGAATACTACGACCGCTGGTGGCATCCGGTTGTTCGCGAGCTGGTGGTCTACGCCAATTGGCGAGGGGAATGGTCGCGTCTGGGGGCGATGCTCGCTCCTCCCATTTCGGGAGACCAGGCCCGCCACTCGGTGGAGCTTCTCGAGCGCCTCGGTCTGCTGGTGCACGAGCCCGACGGCACTTGGCGCCAGACCGATGCCGTGGTCAGTGCCGTCGATGTTCCGGGAACGGTCCTCCGCGAGGCCCGGACACAGTACCTTTTGAGGGCTGTGGAAGCCTCCGAACGTCTACCCCCCACCGAACGCCACGCCTCCTGGGCGGTGCTGGCCATGGGCCGAAAGGCCTTCCAGGAAGTGTCGCGCCTGCTCGACGAGGCCCGACAGAAGTCCCTGGCCGAAGCCGTCACAGATTCCGAAGTCGATGGCGTCTACGTCGTGAGTCTGCAGGCGTTTCCGATCGGGCGCTGGAGCGCCCGAGGAGAGGGCTGATGCGCCGGGCACTGGCCCTGGCGGGCTGCATGCTGCTTGGATCCTGTGGAAACCAGCCCACGGCGGGAGGCGGTTCCGATCAACCCAACTCCCTCGATGTGGCTGTGGTGCGGGCCGATGGCGCCACACCGGCCGTTGGAGCCGCCGCCCGTTGGGTTCACGGGACATGGAGCCCGTCGGACACGGCCTCCGCACTGGATACCGTCGTCATCGGGCCCCAGGCTGTGGTCGGCTCGGATGGCCGATTGCGCATCGCACGCCCCGACACCGGCGTCTGGCACCTGGAGATCCTCGATTCTTCCTACCATCAGGTCGTCATCCTGAATGCGGTGGGGGCCTACGCCCGCTTGAGCCCTGCGGCCCGTTGGTCGGGTGTCCTGGCTTCGCAGGGGGCGCTCCCCGCGTCCTTGGGGTTGGTCGGGACCTCGCGTCGTGCCACCATCACCTCCGATCGCACCTTCGTGCTCGATTGGCTTCCGGCGGGGACCTACCGGATCCTGGGGGCCTGGGCCGCGGAGCATCGGGAGTTGGGCAGCCGCAGACTGGAGGCCGGGCAGAACTTGTCCAACGACACGCTCGATGGCGACAGTTCCGAAACCGGTTTGGTCAATCTGGGGCGAACGCCATTGCGTTGCGCCTTGCGCGGGCGCTTCTGGCCGGATTCCGATACCGCCAAAGGCAAGTGGTTCCACGCCATGGACTCCACGAGCCGCATCGAGCCCGCGGGCTTTTTCGCGGATCCCGGCCTGGCGTTGCGCACCGATGAGGGACGCACGTTCCTGCGCTGGGATATCCAGCTCGGCCCCAAACCCTACAGTGTCAACGGCGCGTACCAATACCCCTGGGCCGCCATCGGGATGCATGTCGCACCGGATGGCAACGGTCTCGATTGGCGCGGTGTGACCGCTTTGCATGTTCTGGCCCGGGGGCGGGGGCTGTTCCGCTTGCAGTTGAACACCCGCAAGGTCGAGGATATCTCGGCTTGGGGACATTTCGGACAATGGGTGGGACTCGACTCCGTCTGGCGCTGGATCGAAATTCCTGTCGCCCAGCTTCGTCCGGATGGAATCGTCGAAGCCAAAGGCTACGGTTGGGCCGAGGTCGCCAGCGGGGTCCAATCGATCCGATTCATCGCGTCCGGTTCGAGTTCCCGGCTCGAAATCGCCGACATCCGCGTGCGTGGCACGATCGGACCGCGGGTGCCCTGAGCCGGTTGGCCGCCCCTTTTGTGGGCGCGACTTGGAGGCCACAAACAACGACGGGGCAGGAAAAATCCCCGCCCCGCCGCTCCGCCGAAGAGCCCCGTTCCAAATTCTCCGGCAGATCTGTTGCGACTCGAAATGCGAGAGGCGTGCCAATGCCGATGCACTGTACGAGCCTCCGTTTCTTTCCCACCCCGGATTCAAGAAGCGGAACGGCGAGTTCCGGTGCGCGTGGCGACTCCCCGTTTTTCTCCGCGAGTCGCTACTTTCCTGCTCCATGTCTCGCCTGTGGATCAAGATCCTGCTCGCCGCTGGGGGAGTTCTCCTGCTTGGAGCCTTCACGGCGGAATTCTGGGCGCGCGCGCTCGCTGACGCCGTCATCGGTCAAGTGGTGGTCCCGCTGGCCCGCCTGATCGCCGATCTGGTGCTCTGAAGGGCGGCAACCGCGTCGGAGACCGGGGGCAGCGTCTATCTTTGCGGAACTATGTCCGTACGCGTCGCCATCATGGGTGCCACCGGAGCGGTGGGTGCCGAGCTTCTTTCCATTCTCGCCGAGCGGAACTTCCCGATCTCGGAACTTCGTCTGCTGGCCAGCAAACGTTCCGCCGGAACCACGCTGGAATATGCGGGAGCGAAGATCAAAGTCGAGGAACTCACCCACGGGAGTTTTGACGGGATCGACCTCGTCCTGGCTTCCGCCGGGGGGAGCATTTCCGCCGAATATGCACCCAGCGCGGTGAAGGCCGGCGCTGTGGTGGTCGACAACACCTCCAAGTTCCGCATGACGGAGGGGGTCCCTCTTGTGGTCCCCGAGATCAACGCGCATCGGATCAAGGACCACCAGGGCATCATCGCCAACCCCAATTGCAGCACCATCATCATGGCGCTGCCGGTGTACCCGTTGCACAAGGCCTTCGGCGTGCGCCGCGTCCATGCCGCCACCTACCAGGCCGCTTCGGGCGCCGGCGCCCGCGCCATGGATGAGCTGAAGCTCGAGACCGCCGCGGTCCTCGAAGGACGCGAGTTCCAGCGCACGGTCATTCCCCACCCCTACGCATTCAACGTCTTCCCCCACAACGCTCCCTGGGTGCCCGAATACGGCTACAACGAGGAAGAGTTGAAGATGGTGAAGGAAACCTCCAAGATCTTCGAGACGGATCGTGTCAAGGTGCATGCCACCTGCGTGCGCGTTCCGGTCCTGCGGGCGCACTCCGAAGCCCTGAATGTCGAGTTCGATCGCGAGGTCTCGGTCGAGGAGGCCATGGACGTGTTGCGCGGAGCCGAAGGGGTCGAGATCTTCGAAGACGCCTCCAACAACCGCTGGCCCATGCCTTTGGATGCCTCGGGGCGCGATCCCGTGCTGGTCGGACGCATGCGCAAGGATCGCAGCCAGGCCAACACCCTCGACTTCTGGGTGGTCGGCGACCAGATCCGCAAGGGGGCGGCCCTCAACGCCGTCCAGATCGCCGAAAAACTGTTCGCCTGAGCCGCGGGTACCCGCCGTGGCGCTCGTCTGGATCCTCTTCGGAACGCTGATGCTGGCGGGTGCCTTCTTCGTGGTCTGTTTCGCCCAGGCCCTGGGGGTCGAGGCGCGTTTGAGGCGCCTGGTCGTGGAGACGGAGGGGCGCATTTCCCATACCTACAGCTTGCGTCTGGTGCCTCCTGGGCATGCCGCCGAACCACCCGCGGCCAAGAAGCAAGGTCCCGCGGCTGCCGAGGCGGAAGCGGACTCCGACGAGAACGACGAGGAATGAGCGCTCCCGGCTCCTGGATCGAAGTCGATCGTCTCGCCCTCTCGGAAAACGTGCGGCTCCTGCGCCGACTGGTCGGACCGGAGGTTCGGATCCTGGTGCCCGTGAAGGCCGATGGTTACGGGCACGGTGCGTTCGAGACCGCCTCGACGGTGTTGACCGCTGGAGCCGATCGGGTGGGCGTCGCCCGTGTCCACGAAGGGGTGGAGTTGCGCCGGGCGGGATTGGTCGGAGACATCCACGTTCTGGAGCCCTTCCATCCCGATGATCTGGCCGAGTATCTCGGGCACAACCTGGTGGCGACCATCTGCGACGGTGAAGCGGCACGTTGCCTGTCGCAGTACGGACAGGGGCGCATACGCGCGCATTTGAAGGTGAATACCGGCATGTCGCGTCTGGGGTTCCACACCGAGCGTGATTTCGACGAGATCCTTTCCCTGCTCGCGTTGCCCGGCATGGCCTGGGAAGGGATCTTCACGCACTTCGCCCGTGCCGACGAGCCCTCCGAGGCCACCCTCGTGCAGATCGCCCGCTTCGACGCATTGTTGGAGAGACTGGAACACGAAGGGGTGCGTCCACCCTTGGCCCATGCGAGCAACTCGGCCGGAACGCTGCTGCATCCTCAGGCCCGGTACCAGATGGTGCGCCCGGGGCTGGCGGTGTACGGTTACGATCCGACCGAAGGCGCCGCGCCCAGCGCCCAGGGGCTTCGCCCTGCGCTGTCCCTGTGGTCCACCATCCGCCAGTTGTCCTGGATCGAGCCGGGTGAAGAGGTCTCGTACGGCGCCGCGTGGTCTGCCACGCGGCGCACGCGCCTGGCCGTGCTCCCGCTGGGCTACGGCGACGGATTCTGGCGCTGCCACAGCGGGCAGTTCGAGGTCGAGGTTCGCGGAATCCGATGCCCCCAGGTGGGGCGCATCTGCATGGACCTCATGATGGTCGATGTGACGGACGTTCCCGAGGCGGCTTTGGGGGATCGGGTGACGATCATCGGGCCGGGGTTGCCGGCGGAACGCTTGGCGAAGGCGGCGGGGACGATTGTGTACGAGATCACCTGCGATCTTGGCCGCCGTCTCTCCCGCCACTTTGTCTGAGGGGCTGCGGCGGCGCATACTCCTCTTCCTCCTCCGCTCGCCGTACTGGAGTACGGCTTCGGGAGTCGGGGCGAGTCGTCTGCATCCGCCTCGCTCCCTCAGACACCCAGCGCTGATTGGTTGGGTGTGCTGTGCCGTTGCCCGGGCGACGCTTCGCTGGCCCGGTGGGCGGGGAGGGTTGTGGGCAGAGGGTGGGGTCAGGCCCGAGGGTTGGTGATGGGTTGGTAGGCCTGCGGTGGTTGGGTGTGCTGTGCCGTTGCCCGGGCGACGCTTCGCTGGCCCGGTGGGGCGGGGCAGGGTTGAGGGGGAGGTCGTGGGGGATTGGGGTGATGGGCGCGGGCGGCGGGGCGATGGTAACCTAGATTGATGAGTCTCATGTTCTGCCGATCCGCCCTGCTACTGATCGCCCTCGGGGCGGCTCTGGTCCGTGCCCAGTCCGCCGACGACGTGGTGCGCGAAACCCAACGACTCAAAGCCCAGATCGAGCAGGAGCGCAGGATGGCCTCGGCCGATTCCGCGCGTCAGGCCGAATGGCGCCGCCAAAGTCGCGAACGACTGGCCACCATGCGGGCCGAAGCCCAGCGTTTGGCGCGGGAGCGCGATTCGTTGCGCGGGTTCGTCGATCGGCGACTGAGTGCTCCGCCGCCACCGCCGCCCCGCACCGCTTCGGCCGCGGCCAGTCGCAAGGCCTTCGCCGCGGCGGTCGCCGCCCGCATCGATGCCTTCCTGCCACGGTTGGTCGCTCCGGAAGCCGCCTCCACAAAGTCCGACCTCGAGGGGCTGTCCCGGTCGTTGAAGGCCGGCAAAACCGACGCCTCGGAAGGGTTGTCCCGGTTGTTCGACGCCTGGGCCGAAGGTCTCGATGCCGCGGCTCGCCTGGCCGTTCGCCCCGGTACCCACACCACCGGATCGGGCCGCGCCGTGCGCGGCAACTTCCTCTCGGTGGGGGGATTGATGGAAGCCTTCGTGGATCGCGAAGGGGATTACGCCGCCGTGCGCTCGGCTGCGGGCTGGGAGGAGATCCCCGACGTCCAGGTGCGCCTGGCGCTCCGCGACGCCTGCGCCAAGGTGAGCGGTTCCGATGGCCCGGGCTGGGCCTGGATTCCCGTCGCGCCCGGAGCCCGCCCATGAACGCCCTCCTGGTCCTTCTGGGGGCTTTGCAGCTTCCGTCGCAGGCCCCGGCCCCGGCGGCCCCGGCCACCAAGATCCAGCGCTCCGAGCTGGCGGCCGCCCAACGCGCCCGCGACAGCATCGTTTCGGCCCGCTGGGAGTCGCGCCGGGTGGCGCAGAATGAACGCGATGCCTGGCAGGACGAATTCGAACACCTGCGCGACAGCCTCGAGACCATCCGCTCCGAACGCGGCACCATCGACGCCGAAGCCCTCCGCATCGCCCGCGACGCGCAGGCCAGTGCCGCACCCGCCATCGTCTCCGACCCCTCCGATCCTCTCGACCCCTACCGCCGTCCTCTGCAGGAGCGTGCGCGCGTCCTGCGCGAGCGTGTCGCCCAATCCCTGCCCTGGGACCGCGATCGCCGCCTGGCCCGTCTGGACAGCTTGGTGGAACGTCTTGGTGAAGCCGGCGCCGAAACGGCCCTCGCCGATCTGTCCGCGGCCTGGGCTTCGGAATGGGCCTTCGCCCACGGCTCGGAAGTCCTGGACACCACCCTGCCTCGCCCCGAAGGCGATGTGCTCAAAGGACGACTCGTACGCCTGGGGACCTTGGGCGCCTGGTACGTCGCGGAGCAGGACGGCGTGGCCGGTATCCTCGCGCGCTCGGCCACCGAAGGCTGGATGTGGCGCGAAGACCTGACGGATTCCGTCCGCCTGGAGCTCGCCTCCGGCCTTTCCCGGCCGGGTGGCCTTCTGCCCCTCGATCCTGGGGGCGCCGCCCCCGACGGCGAAGGATTCTTCGCGGTCGAGGCTTCCGCCAAACAGGGCTTCGTCGCCCGCCTGGGCTCCTTCTTCTCCTTCCAGGACGGCCCCCTCCACGTGGCCGCCCGCTGGGCCGCACGCCTGGTCATGGTGCTGCTTCTCGGGTTGGGAGGCGCCGTGGCCTGGATCGGGGTGCGCCGCCACCGGATTCTCGCGCGTCACGAAGTTGACGACGGCCGCTACGAACCGCATCTGCTGCAGGCCATGGCCGGTGGCAAGCCCGCCGACGATCTGATCGCCCGCTGCGCCGACACCTTCGCGGGGCACGTGGTGAAGGGCGGTCTGGCCGCCCGGCATCTAAGTCCCGAAGCGCTCGAACAGGTCTTGACCGCGCAGGAAAGCGCCGAAGGTCGGCACCTCGAGTCGGGGTTGGGACTTCTGGGAACCATCGGATCGAACGCCCCGTTCATCGGGCTCTTCGGCACCGTCTGCGGCATCCTCGACGCGTTCGCGGCCCTGGGCCAGGCGGGCGGCGGCCCCCAGGCCGTCATGACCGCCATCGCCGAGGCGCTTGTGGCCACCGCCATCGGTCTGCTGGTCGCCATCCCCGCGATCTGGATCTACAACTCGCTGCAGTTGCGGGTCCAGGAAATCCTCGCTCGCGGGCGCGAACTGCGCACGCTCATGGTCGCCGCCTCCCTCGAAGCCGCCGCGCGCGGTCGGCAGGGCTGATCCTTGGCGGGCGATCTCGGAGCCGGGAAGAAGCCCATCGCGGGGATCAACATGACCCCGCTCGTGGACATCATGCTCGTGTTGCTGATCGTCTTCATGATCGCCACCCAGGCCGTCGATTCCGCTTCGGTGCCGGTGAAGTTGCCCAAGGCCTCCACGGCCGCCTCGTCCGCGCCGTCCGCGCTCCTGGTGGGGCTCGACGGCACCGGGGCCATCCGGCTGGACGGCCGCGCCGTCGACCGGCCCGGGCTGCGTCGGTTTCTGTCGCAGCGCATCGCTTCGGACACCTCCTTGCAGGTGGTACTGGCCGCCGACGAGAAACTTCCCTACGCCAAGGTGATGGCGGTCCTCGACGACGTGCGTGCATCGGGTGTGACCCGCTACGCCCTGAAGGTCCGCCTCGGCGATTCGCCATGAGCCTGCCCGCGTCGATCTCCGTGCAGCGGCACCGTGCCGCGTGCGTCGCGCCGTCGGAATCCGTCGTGTATCCCTTGGTGGAAGCCGCCCGCTGCGATTCCTGCAGGCGTTCCGGCACCGCCATGCGAGGTCCAGAATGACGCGCTCGTCGCCGACGGGACTGCGGCGGCGCACCTCGGCGGTCCGCTCGGTTCCGGTGTGGGAGGCGGTCCCTGATCTCCCCGAGCCATCCCGCCCACCCGTGCGCCGCCGTCGTTTGCGCGGTCGACACAAACTGGCCATCGCCATCGGTATCGGGGCCGCCATCGGGCTGCCCCTGTGGGTGCTGTTCCGCGACGCCGACATCGCGGGCGTGCCGCGTGCGTTGGCGCCGCGCACCGCCACAGTCATCGATGTCGAACTGCCTCCGGCGCCTCCGGCCGAAGAGGTCGCCCCCGAGGAGCCCTCCGAAGTCGCGCCCGTTCCCACCTCGGATGCCCGTCTCGCTTCGGTACCGTCCACCCCGTCGGTGGGGATCGTCGCCACCGGCCCGGCTGGTGGCTCGGGCAACGGAGTCCCGGGTCTCGATCTGGGGCTCGAGGGCGGGCCCGGTTCCGGCATGGCGGTCGCCTCGGGAGGAGGTGGCTCCGGAGGCGGCTCCGGCTCCGGTGTGGGCAGTGGGGTTGGCACGCAGCGGTTCGTCTACCAACCGGGCCAGGTCGACCAGGACGCCCGTCCCTCCGGCACCCTCGCCGAACCCGCCTACCCGCGCCGCGCCGACGAAGACGGAATCGAGGCCTTGGTCGAGGTGCGCTTGCTTGTGGATGAACGCGGACGCGTGGAGCAAGTCGAAGTGCTCGGTGCTCCTCCCGGCTACGGATTCGAGGCCGCCCTGAAGAAGGCCGCCGCGCGTTGGCGTTTCGAACCCGCGAACCTCGGCGGAGTCCCGGTGCCCCAGTGGGTGCGTCTGCCCTGGCACTTCAAGAGGCCCGACTGATGCGCGCCGCAACGGTTCTGCTGTTTGCTGCCACCTCGCTGTGGGCTGCTGAAACCGATCTGCTCGCGCAGGCGGGAGCCCTCTACGAAAAAGACGACTTCGCGGGAGCGGCCGTGTTGTACCGCAAAGCGGCTCGGGGCGGCAAACAGGCGGCCATCGCCTGGTTCAACCATGGCAATTGCATGGCGCGCCTGGGCAAACGCGGCGAGGCCGCAGGCTCGTGGCAGAAGGCCATCGAATGGGCGCCCGGCTTCAAACGGGCCCGGTTGAACCTGGCCATCCTCGCCGAGGAGGACCGCCAATTCGCGGTGGCCGGTGTACAGTATCGCCGTCTCTGGGAGCTCGATCCCAAGGACGCCTCCATCGCCTTGCGCCTGGGGGAAATCCAGCTCGAACAGACCGACCCAGTGGGGGCCTTGCTGTGGTTCGAACGTGCCTTGTCCCTCGACAGCACCTCCGGAGCTGCGTGGCAGGGGTTGGTGCGCTCGGCCTTGGCCACCAGCGATACCCTCGCGGCGCGGGAGCATCTGGATCATTGGGAACTGCGGATGCAAGACACCGTGGCGGGCCCCTGGTTCACCCTGGCCGCCTTGCAGGAACGCTCGGGGAATCTCGAGGCTTCGCGACGCGCCACCGAACGAGGTCTGGTGATGGACCCGTCGCGGGTCGAAGGATGGCTGCGCCTGGCACGTATCGGGCAGTTGCAGGGCAACGACGCCACCGCCGTCGCAGTGTTGCGCCAGGCCGTCGCACGCCTGCCCGACGAAATCCGTCTCTGGAAGAGCCTTGGGCAAGCCGGCCTGCGCGCGGGTGACGGTGATGCCGCCTGGGATGGCCTGTCGGTGGCCCTGGAGCGTGGTGACACCGAAGCGATCACCTACGGCCGTATCCTGGCCGACTGGCATGAACGTCGGGGCGAGGCGGCTTTGGCCACCCGCGCCCGCGATCTGCTCGCCCGTACGCGCTGACCTTCGTGTGACGCTTGGGGCGAGGCTCACCCTCCCCAAGCGTGGGCTCACATCTTCAGGTTCAGGACGATGGTGTTGTCGTTGATGTTCTGGGTCGGGATGTCCCCGCGCAGGACAGCCTGGACCGTGCGGGCGACCGCGGGAGTCCAGGTCGTCATCGTGACGTTGCTGATGTCCACGACGCCAGGTTGCTGCGTCTGGACGGAGATGCCGTTGGCGGGCAGGTCGTCCAGGATCAGGTTCTGGATCTTGGCCGAGGTGACGTCATTGCCCAGCAGGATGCCGTATCCATCGGGTGACGTGGGGGTGTAGCCCCAGAATGATCCATGCCCAGCCAGGCGGACGGGGTTGGTGGCGGTTCCGGCGACATGGAAGGACGCGGGGGTCGAGTAGCCCACATTCAGATAGGCACCGACATCGAATCGCAGTTGCAATCCCGCTTGCAGGGTGAGGCTGGCTCCGTTGGTCACCGGGAGCGGTGCCGTGACGATCAAGGGTAGGGGCTGGGGGAACCAGGTCACCTGGCCCTCGATCGCGTCGGTACTGCCTCCGTCCAGGATCCGCACGGTGTCCAGCAATCCCTTGTTGGTGGGGATCCGGCCAAGCGCGTACGGCGTTGTGGAGATCGACCACCGGTTGCCCCGGGCACCGAGGGCGGTGAACGACGATTCTGCAGGAGCGCCGATACCTTCCAGGCGAATGCCGGAGAGAGTGTTCGAATCCACTCTGGACTGCCGGATGTCCACAGGTGCGTGCACCATGATTCCGTTGCTCGACGAACCCGAGAGCGAGACGAAACGCAGGGAAACGTCGTAGGCTTCTGTCCCGATCTCGAGAGCTCCGTAGTTCTGGTCTCCCGGGTACAGTCCCCAGCCTGAAGGCGTATGGGCACGCATCACGATCGGAGACGTCGCGCTGCCGATGGCTTTCAGGCTGCCGGCGGTGGTGTTGCCAACCCGTATCCATGTCCCTTTGTCGAAGAGCAGGACGATCCCGGTGTCCAAAACGAGGGACGCGTTGTTGGCGACCTCGATGGCGTGCGTGACGACCAGGGGGCGAGGTTGCGCGGCCCATGTCGCTGCGCCGACCAGAGGGCTGGCTGTGTTGAGGTCAAGAACCCGGACAGTGTCTTCCAATCCTGGATTGAACGAGATGTTTCCCAGGGCGAAGGGAGTGACGGATACCGCCCACCGATTGCCGCGTGCGCTGATTCCGGTGAAGGCGTTCGGTACCCCCTCGTCTTCGAAGCGGATTCCGGAAAGCGAGTTGGAATCGACTCGGACATCTTCCATGGTGAGGGGAACCAGGCTGAGAATGCCGTTGGAGCGCGAGCCAGAAACACGCAGGTGGCGCAAGGTCACATCCACCGCTTTGTCGTCGATGTGGAGACCCGCGTAGTTTTCATCCGCGGGATACAGTCCCCATCCTGATGGGGTCCGGGCCCGCAATGTGACCGGAGCGTTTGTCGTTCCCGACACGTGGAGGGTTCCCTCCGAGGAGCCACCCACCCGGAGCCACGTTCCGGCGTCGAACGACAGGGTCAGCCCGCTGTCGAGAGTCAGGGAACTTTGCCCGTCGACCTCCAACGGGGTTTGAACCACGACGGGACGGGGTTGTCTGTGCCACGTTGCGACTCCGGAGACAGGGTCGGCCGTTCCGGAATTGGCGATGCGCAGTGTGTCGGACAGGGCGCCGATCGTCGGGATGTTGCCCATCGCGTACGGGGTGGTGCTGATGCCCCAGCGATTCCCTTCGATGACGTTTTCCGTCATCGCATCGGGCGTGAGCGGTCTTCCCGTTCCTTCGAAGGTGATGCCGGATTCCTTGCAGTTGCGGATGCGCGAGGCGACGATGTCGACTTCGGCGTCCTCGACCAGGATGCCGCCGCCGGCGGAACCGTCGAGGTCCAGGCCTTCGATGCGAGAGCCGTCGGCGTTGTCGTAGAGTGTCAGGACATGGGTCCCGGCCACGGCGGGGAGGTTCGACGGGTTGCCCGGGAGAATCGACGCGTAGCGACCGGGGCGACCCTTCACCAGAAGCGCGCCGGGGGTCTGGTTGCCGACGATGATGCGTCCCTTGGAGCCCAGAATCAGTTTGGACCCGGCGCGCAACTCGAGGGTCTTTTCCAGGTCGATGTGCAGGTTGCAGTTGGCGGCGAGTTTGAGGGTGGCGCCGGAATCCAGCACCAGCGACACCCCGTCGGCGAGGTCCAGGCAACCGTAGGCCTGGAACAGCGAGCCTTGGGGCAGCTTCACGGACGAGGACAGGTTGGTCTGCAGGGTCTCGGGGATCGAGGACGGGCGCACGTTGAAGTCCGCACGGACGATACGCGAGTCGAGTTTGCCTCGCTGGCGGGCGAAAGCCCAGACCGTGGTGGCGTCGTACAATACGATGGAGTCGTCGGGGTCCCACGTGGTCCATTTACCGGAGCTGGAGTCGGTCGTCCATTGCATGCTGGCGCCGGTGCTGGGGGTGGAAATGCCCACACGCAGGGGGCCGAACCAGGTTTGGGTCGGATCGTGGGAGAATTGCACGGGCTTCAGGGAGTCGGGAGGTGCTGCCTTCGAGCGGACCAGAATGCTGAGGCGGGCCTCGGACGACCAGGAGGTGTCGAAGCCGCCATTGGCCCTGGGGATGGCCACAACGACCCAGGCGGAAATGGCGCGGCTGCGCGATCCGACCTTCAGCTCGGGGGTGCGCGGACCCCAGGTGCGCAGGGCGCGGGACGACATTCCCGTGCCCGAGGTGTCCCAGGCGAATCCCAGCACGGAGCGGCTGGAGTCGAGCAGTTCCCAGAGCAGGGGAATGGTGACGACGTCGCCGGAATCGGCGACCACGAGCCCGTTGCCGATGTAGATGCCCGATCCCGAGAACGAACCGCTCAACGGGAGTTCTCCCAGATCTGCGGTGGAGTCTTCTCCCGGGGTGGGCAGGACCAGGCGTTCCTTGGTGCCCAGACCGCGTGAGACCTGGACCACGACGCGCCCCTTGGCCGGCAGATTCTCCAGCAGGAATCGACCCTGGACGTCGGTGGTGGCGGTCACGAGTCCACCCAGGGTGGAGAGTTTCGCACCCTGTTGCGGGGTTCCGTCCTGGTTCACCAAAATGCCCGTGAGTTTTGCCAACGGTCGCCACGAGGCGATCTGCTCCACACCTCGCACGGTGTCGACCTTCTCGGCCTGCACCAGTTCCGTGACGCGCCACGACCCCTTGCCCGGGACGATGCCGACCACCGACACGGTTCCGGGAACCACGCGGGCGATCCGGAAATGGCCCTGGTCGTCGGCGAGGGTGGACACATCCTGTCCTTCGATGGCCACGGCCGCGTTGGGGGCCGTGCGGCCGGCGATCCAGCCGTAGCGGTAGGTCAGGCGCTTGGCTTCGGGCAATTCGACGGTCTGGTGCAGTCCAAGGTCGACCGTGGTGCCCTGTCCTTCGTCGGTGCGGTAGTCGGGCGACTGCCACGAGATCTTCCACTTCCGGCCCGGTTGGAGCTCGAGCGTAAACCTGCCCGATTCCCCTGACAGCGCGGTCTGGGCGGGAACCTCGGGAAGGACGGCACCATCGGGTGCCACGGCTTGGGCGGTCACCACGATTCCCGTGACGCCCGTGTCCCCGACGCCGGTCACCCGGCCGGCCACGGTGGAGCGCTCGGACGAGAGGTCGGTTGTCCCGAAGACCTTGGTGTCCTTGTCGCACGAAGCCAGGAGCGCCAGTCCCACGAGGGCGAGCGTAGACAGGAAATGACGTGCGTTCATCGGGAGGCTCCCAGGGCGATGGTCAGGCGCGCGCCGGCGGCATCGGGGCCAACGAGCGGGGCGAAGGCGAAATACCGCGAGCGGGCCGAGCGGGCCGAGCGGGCACCGCACCAGGCGGCGTCGGCGACGTTGAGCAACCAGGTTCCGGCCAGGGCCGAGCCGATGAGGAGGTTGCGCGTGGCGGCAGTGTTGCGGTCGTCGATGGCCGCGTTGGCGCGTGCGATCCAGTCGTCCGGGCTTTCTCCGGGGCGGAAGGTGGAAGCATCGCGGTTCTTGAAGTCTTCGGAGGCATTGTCCTTGTCGGCCCAGTCCAGGACCGACCACGTGAGCGCACCGGCCAACCCCACGGTGGCGCCCAGCCACAGGGAGCCGCGTACGGGGCGCTCCGTCCAGAATTGGCCCCAGCCCGGCACCGAGATGGACCGGAACACCGCCCCCGAAACACCGAACTTCTCGCCCAGCGCCTCCTTCAGCGCATCGTCCATCTTGGGGCCGTCCACACGAGCTGCCCCCGTGGCCACGATGCGCCCGTCGACCGCATCGATCAGGCGGATGGCGACCAGCCGCCGCATGCCGTCGGTGGTGACCGCTCCGGCCAGCAGGTAACGGGCCTCCAGGGCGCGCCCGATCTCCAGTTCCGACGACGTGATCCCCGCTCCCCACAGCGCCTGCTCCTGCAGGATGCTCTGGAATCTGGCGCGTTCGACCAGCTTCCACCCCGTGTCGCGTGCCAGATGGAGCACCGCCGTCTCGGAGGCGACCGCGGCCGCTTCGGGCGAAGCGCCGCCGGCGATCTGGAACGGAAGCACGGCGAGGGTCGGGGGGACCCCACTGGGGCGTTTCGCCGCCGCCGAGAGCTGGTCGAGTGCGGCTGCGAGGTCGGCCGGAGCCTTGGCGAGGGTTTCCTGCAGGTTGGGACGCGCCGGTGCGGCGGGCGTCGGCGCGGTGGGCGGAGTCGCCGTCGCCGCAAGCGCGGCGAGTGAGACGGAATCCGTCATCGCGCTGGACGTGTCCCGCGCGGTGGTCGGTGACGTGGCGGCCGAAAGGGCGGCGATCAGGGCGGGAAGGAATGGCGTCATGGGAATCGTCCTCGAAGCTTCGAGCCGGGACCGGCGCGGTCTTTGGCCGAATCTAGAACCTCGCGATGGTCCCGATATCCGGTGCGCTCGGGATGGAACACATCGACCCTACCGATACGATCGATCGTACCATCCAGTACTCGATCGTGTCGCGGATGGTCGGGGCGAAACCCGATGGTCGAGCCGAAACCTGGAGGTCGAGCTTGTCGAGACCAGCCGAGTGGGTCTCGACAGGCTTGACCACCGGAACAAGCTCGACCACGGAATGGAGACTCGACCACCGGAACAAACGCGACCACCGGGGGGTACCCCACAAGGTCAGATCGCGATTTCTTCCTCGGCCCGGAACACGCGCAGATTGCGGGGTGTGACCCAGACCTGGTCGCCGGCGGCCAGACCGAGGTTGCGGTAGCGGTCGCGGGTGATCTCCGCTTCCATGGGCTGGGCGTTGTCGCGCCGGCGCAGTTCCAGGCGGACCTTGGGGCCCAGGGCGTAGCTGTGCAGCAGCACCGTGTCGATGGCCTCTTCCGAGGCGCGGAAACGGTCGACCTCCAGCTCGTGCGGACGCACGAAGGCCGTGGCGGCATCGGCGCCCTGGGGTGCGTGGGGCTGGTGCAGGAAGGAGCCTTCCGCGACACGGCCGTGGAAGAGGTTCACGTCGCCCAGGAACTGGAACACGGCCGGCGAGACGGGGTGCTCGTAGACTTCGTCGGGGGTGCCGGTCTGGGCCACGCGTCCGTCCATCATGACCACGATGCGATCGGCCAGTTCCAGCGCCTCGTCCTGGTCGTGGGTCACGAAGATCGAGGTCATGCGCAGTTCCTCGTGGAGCTGGCGGAGCCAGCGGCGCAGTTCCTTGCGGACCTTGGTATCCAGTGCGCCGAAGGGTTCGTCCAGCAGCAGGAACGACGGGCGCGGGGCCAGGGCGCGGGCCAGGGCGACGCGCTGGCGCTGGCCGCCCGAGAGCTGGTCGGGGTAGCGGTCGGCGATCCAGTCGAGCTGGATGAGCTTGAGGAGCTCGTCGACCTTGGCGCGGATCTCCTCGTCGGAGGGGCGCTCGGGCTTCTTCTTGACGCGCAGTCCGAAGGCGATGTTCTCGAAGACGGTCATGTGGCGGAACAGGGCGTAGTGCTGGAAGACGAACCCCACGCCGCGCTCCTGGGGACGGGCCAGGGTGGCGTCCTGGCCTCCAAACAGAATCTGTCCGGAGTCCGGGCTTTCCAGGCCGGCGATGGAACGCAGGAGGGTGGTCTTGCCGCCTCCGGAAGGGCCCAGCAGGGCGACGAGTTCGCCGTCGGGGATGTCGAGGTCGACGTCCTTGAGGGCCTGGAACTTGCCGAAGTGCTTGTTGATCCCGCGGATGGTGATGCTCATCGGTGGGCCTTGCGTTCGAGGAAACCCTTCGCGGCGACGGCCGCCGCGGAGAGCAGGACAAGAAGGGTGGCGGCGGCGAAGGCGGCCTGGAAGCGGTATTCGTTGTAGAGGATTTCCACGTGCAGCGGCAGCGTGTTCGTCTCGCCGCGCACGTGGCCCGACACCACCGACACTGCGCCGAATTCGCCGATGGCGCGGGCGCCCGCCAGCACGATGCCGTAGAGCAGCGCCCACTTGGCGTTGGGCAGCGTCACCTTCAGGAACATGGTCCAGGCGCTGGCTCCCAGCAGGAGGGCGGCTTCCTCCTCTGAAGAACCCTGCTCCTCGAGGACGGGCAGGAGTTCGCGGACCACCAGGGGGAAGGTCACGAAGACGGTGGCCAGGACCACGGCGGGCCAGGCGAAGACCACCGCGATCCCGTGGGCCTGCAGCCACGGCCCGAACCATCCCTGTTGCCCCCAGACCAGCACCAGCAGGAGTCCCGCCACCACCGGCGAGACGGAAAACGGCAAGTCGATGAGCGTGAGCAGGAGCTGCCGGCCCCGGAATCGGAAGCGGGCCAGAAGCCAGGCCGCGGCCAGACCGAAGATGGCGTTGAGGGGCACGGCGCACAGGGCCGCCAGCAGCGTCAG
>JAMIIV010000176.1:0-44231 GCA_035913415.1 Fibrobacteria bacterium
GGGGAGCGCCGCGCCGGTGAGCGACAATTGCCGCTCTTGCAGGATTCTTGAAACCTGGGACCGTTCGAGGACCTCGATCCCGGGCTGGGTGGAAAGTGGTTCGACCAACGCGTTGGGCAGGGTCTGGGCGAGGAATTGGGGCGAACCGGTTTCGCTGCCGGAGCCGAAGTCCAGAACGGCCACCCGAGTGGCCAACACAGGCGTGGCGGCGATCGAGATCGCCGCCACGAATCGAAACAGAATGGAAAGGATGGGGGACGGCATCGTCGGGAAAGTCTAATTCCGGCGCGCAATGCTCGGCACCTGCGGTGTGCGCTGCGTCACATCGCCGCGAGGGTGGTGTCATCGATCCGAGCCGAGCGGTTGCCACGATGGTACTGTGAGCCGGATCACGAACCCTTGCCCCCCTCGAAACCCGTCGCGTCGACGAGCCGTGGCGCAAGGCTATCATTGGCGCCGCGGAGCCCCCCTGATGCCACGCCGGATTCCGGAGCGTTGGGGCTTCCAGCCGCCGTCTCGAACCCCCAGGTCCTCCATGTCGATTCGTTCGTTCGCCGTCCTGGCCATGCTCGCCGCACTCTCGGGGTGTTTTTCCGACGAGTCGCCTTCGCCCACCGATCCCGGCACCATCGAGGAACTCCAGCTCAAGGGAAGCATCTCGGGGCGTGTGACGGATTCCGCCGGAAATCCCGTTTCCGGCGTGGCCGTCACCCTCGACACCGGCGGCTTCGCCACCAATACGGACAACCAGGGCCGCTACACCATCCCCGACGTTCCCGGCCGCACCTGGACCCTCCGGTTCACCCGCGCGGATTGGCGCGACACCTCCCTTTCGGGGATCGTGCTGGCCATCGACGAAGACCGCACCGGCGTGGACATGATCATGCGCTGGGAGCCCGACACCGCCGTGGTGGTGCGGTCCCACCGGGACGTGATCGGCTCGATCGGAGATACTTCAGGCAGCGGCCTGCGTGTCCAGGCCATCCACGCTTTGGCACGCAATGCTGCGGGCGAAGTCTTGTGGGACGGAAACCTGGGATGGGACGGGGTGCAGAATTTCCGCGGCTCGCTCCCGATCCACAACCAGGCCGGCACCCTCGCCTTGACCGTCCGGACCAACGAGGGCTTTGTCGGTGCCGACACCCTGGTGCGGTTCACGGCCGATACCTCGATCCTGGTGATTCCCCATTTCCGCGGGTACGGCAACTTGCCCGTCGTCCGTCTCGGCAACATGTCTGGTGCTCCGGGCTCCCGTCTGACGCTCCATGCCGAGGCCACCGACCGGGGGAACGGACGTATCGCGCGGATCGACTGGAACGTGGACGGATCGGGTTTCCTCGCCGGTGGTGCGGACACGACCATCGTGGTCCCCGCCGGGGACGGTCAGCGGGTGGTCGTGCTGGTGCGGGCCACGGACAACACCGGCGCCTGGACACAGGACACAGCGTACATCACCCTCGCGACGGGATTGGTCGACATCCGGGACGGACGCGCCTATCGGACTGTCACCCTGGGCGGACAGACCTGGATGGCCGAAAACCTCGATCACGCCGTGGACAATTCCTGGTGGTACGAGAACAGCGCCGACAGCGGTGCGAAGTACGGTCGCCTCTACACTTGGGCCGCCGCCATGGCCCTGGACGATTCCTGCAACAGGGTCGACTGCATGGACCAGGTGGTCGCTCGCCACCAGGGTGCCTGTCCGCTCGGGTGGCACGTACCCACCGACGCGGAGTGGCGGCGTCTCACCGACACCACCATATCGCCCGATTCCGCCAACAGGGATCTCAAATCGTCCTCGGGTTGGGCCTTCCCGTTCTACGACGGCCTCGATCGCTTCGGCTTCTCGGTTCGGCCCTCAGGCCTGGGGCAAGGGAGCCAGGAGGTTTTCAGCGGCAGCGGGTTTTTGGCCTACTTCTGGAGTGCCGAAATGCCCTCACAGGTCCGTCTCTTCGGACCAGCCGACACCCTTGTCGCCGCGCATACGACCGAAAGCGGATTGATCTCCTATTCGGTCCGTTGCCTGGCGGACTGACCCAGATTCGAGGTGTGCGTCAGCGCCGGCCGGGACGGTTTCCGCAGGTTCGATCTCCGCCCCGGGCATCGAGGGATCAAGGCCGAAATTTTCGTTCGAGGCGGAGAAGGGAATCCTTGAACTCCCGATCCTTCCCTCGCCTCAGGTAGTCCTTCACGAATCTCGCGTAATTCGCGTCACGCCGGGAGGAATCGCTGCCCATCTTCAAGACGATCTCCTTGGCCTCGAACAGCGAACTTCGAAGCGCCCAGTAGGGGGTGTCGAACTCCTCGGTTTCGATCGTTGCGAAGGCTGGAGGGTGCTCCATCCACAAAACCAGGGATCCGAATCGGGGCGGGAGCTGGTGGGTCTCGCGTGCCGCCTGCGCGAGCGAGTCCCAGTTGGGATTCATTCGTCGATGCCCTTCGATCCCTTCGATATCCGGGACGTTCGCGAGGTCGCCTGGGTCGCGTTTTCCGCTTTGGTTCGAGCCAGCGGACGCGCCATGGTCATGGACTGGCGGGGTCGTCTCCGCAACAGCCCTTGCGCAGCACGCGGCAACGCTCGTAGAGGGCCTCGTACTGGTCCAGGATCGCCCCCGGCCCGAAGTCGCGCATGGCGCGGGTCCGGCCGGCGCGACCCATGGCGGTGCGCAAACCGGGATCGGTGGCCAGTCGGACACAGGCCTCGCCCATGGCCTTCCAGTCGCCCACTTCGGGGAGGAAGCCGTCCACACCGTCGGTGACCACTTCGGGGAGACCGCCCGCCCGGGCGCCCACCACGGGGACCTCGCACAGCAGGGCTTCCAATGGGGCCAGTCCGAAGCTTTCGCCGTCGGAGGGAAACAGCAGGATGTCCGACTGCGCCAACACGCGGTCGATGTCGTCCACCACACCCAGGAGGTTCAGCCGTTCCGAAACGCCCAGTTCCTCGGCCAGCTCGATCGCCCCCGGGAGTTCGGGGCCTTCGCCAGCCAGGGCCAGCACGCCGTCGACTCCCTGGTGGACGGCATGGGCGAAGGCGCGCACCACGTCGGGGATGCGCTTGACCGGACGGAAATTGGACGCGTGCAGGAACACCACCTGGCCGGGAGCCCCCAGCGGGGCGAGCCCGGGGCGCATGGCGCGCGGCACGAAGACGGTGGGGTCGGCGAAGTTGTGGATGCGCTGCACGGGCACCGGCGGGCGGAAGATGGACTCGGTCTTCTCCTTCAGCCAGTCGGAGACGGCCGTGACGGCGTCGGATTTGGCCAGACAGAAACGGACCATGTCCTTGTAGGACGGATCTTGTCCAACCAGCGTGACGTCGGTGCCGTGCAGGGTGGTGATCACGGGGGCGCGGCAGGGGGCGAGCATCTCGCGGGCCAGGAACGCCGAGGCGGCGTGCGGAATGGCGTAGTGGACGTGGAAGAGGTCGAGTTTGTGGTGGCGGTAGACCTCCGCCATGCGCGTGGCCAGGGCCAGCGTGTAGGGCGGCGACTCGAAGACCGGGTAGTCGAGGGCGCGGACCTGGTGGTAGAAGATGTTTTCCTCGGCGCCGAAGCGCAGCCGATGCGGGCGCGATCTGGTGATGAAATGCACCTGGTGGCCGCGCTGGGCCAGCAGGCGTCCCAGTTCGGTGGCCAGCACGCCCGATCCGCCCACCGAGGGCACGCACGAGATGCCGATGCGCATCAGAATTCCCTTTCCGAAAGAGCGCAGGGGTCCAGCACTTCGGGGAGCTCGTCGGCGTCGAAGCCTTCGGCGTACAGCGCCCGGATGCGTCCGCCCAGATGCCGCGCGCGCGCGGTGACCAGCTCGTGGAAGGCCGCGCCCGAGATGGGCGTCTCGGGGAGGGACGGATCTTGTCCGAACTGGCTGGGGTAGGCGGCCAGGGCCTGGTCGCGCAGGGCCCAGGTCTCCGAGACGTCCACGCAGAACGACGGCTCGGTGGCACGCGCGCCCAACCAGTGGAACACCCGGCGCGGACGCCAGGGGCTGCCCGCGGCGGGGTATTTGGCCAGTCCCGCCTTGAAGCCGGCTTCGCGCACCAGGGCGGCGCAGGCCTCGTGGTCGGGGTGGCGGTCGGAGCGCGAGTGCGTGAACAGGACCCGAGGACGCAACTCGCGCAACACCTCGATGATTTGCCGCAGCGCTTCGGGATCGTGGGGGGTCAAAAAGCCGTCGCGCAGGCCCAGGTTGCGGCGGAAGTCGATGCCCAGGATCTCGGCCGCGCGGAGGGCTTCCAGGTGTCGTGCTTGCGGGGTTCCGCGTGTGCCCATGGAGGCGTCCGTCAGGTCGAGGATCCCGCCGATGCGACCCGCTTGGACCATCTTGGCGATGGTTCCCCCGGCCGAGATCTCGGCGTCGTCGGCGTGGGCCCCGATGGCCAGGAAATCGATGGAGCCATCGGGGGCCCGGCGGGAGGGCGACGAGGGTAGGGGAGTGTTCATGCCCGGGCCTCCAGGACGTGGTGCAGGGGAGAGGCCGGCTCCAGCGCGTCTTCCATCCAGGTGAACAGGCGCGATTCGCCCAGATGGTGTTGCAGGGCCCACGGCGACCAGATGCGCTCCTGCAAACCACCTTGCCCCGCCAACACCGCCAAGCGGCGGAGCTGCTCCAGATCTGGACGGTGCGCGGGTGCCGAAGCGCTCACGCGCGAGCGCAGGAATTTGGCTTCGAAGGCCGCCAGTCGGGTGTTCAGCGCGTCCAGTTCGGACGACGTGTCACCACCCGACAAAAGCCCCAGGTAGTCGGCGCGGGCGTCTCCCCAGAGTTTGGGCCACAGGCCCGAACGCGGCAGCCTTCCGGCCAGCAGCGTGTGGGCGAGGTTGGCGTAGGGAGGTGGTGGTGAGGTTGCGGGATCCCACCCCGCTTCGCGGGCCAGGGGCCAGGGTCCGGGGGGGAGGATGGTGGCCGAGGCCCGGGGCAACACGGGTGCCAGAGGAGCCTGCAGCCGGGAGCCCAGCGGGCCCAAACAGGCGAAGTAGGCAAACTCCCCTGGGCCCAGGACATGGGCCAGGACGGGGAATGCCGCTTCGGCCGCAAAGGGCCGGCTGGCCACATCGTGCGAGAATTCCTGGGGGGCGTCGGCGATGGCCGCCAGCAGACCCGGCTCGCTCCAGCGCTGGGGCCCGGCTCCCCATCCCTCTTCGGTGCGCACCACCCGCATGCGGGACTCTTCCGACCAATGGAACAGTCGCAGTTTGTCGGGCCACGACGACAGGCTCACGGGTAGACCTGCGGCGCGTGCTCGTGCCATGCCCGCGCTGAGGTCCGCATGGATGCCGTCGGGAGAGGCGGCGAAGGCGCGGTAGACGGGGGAGGCCGCCGCGCGCACTTCCGGCCAGGCGGCGTCGATCACGATCAGGCGGTCGCCGAACCAGGCGCGCAGCGACGCGGCCATGAGTTCGGACAGATTCCGACTGGAGCGGACCAGGTCGGGCAGTCCCGACGAGGGCCAGTCGGCGGCCATGGTTTCGGCAAGGGTGTCCCGTCGGGCGGGATCGAAGGGCAGAGCGCCTGCAGGTCTGCGTCCGGGGCCTTGGGGCAGCGAGAACGGGTCGTGCAGGCGGCGCAGCAACGGGTCGGCCAGGGAGCGCGATTCGTCGAGGTCGGAATCGTCGCCAGCGATCCAGAACAAGGGGTGAACGGGGCGTCCCAAAACCTGCGAGGCGTGTTCGGCCTGCGCGATGGCGGTCCAGGCTTTCAGCCACACGAACAGCGGGCCGCCCCCGAACGAGGGTTGTTGCCCCGTCAGGACCACGGGCTCGCCCGAGCGTACGCGCATCAGCAGGACCGCGGCCTCGGGGCCATGCTCCCGGGCGGCGCGTGCGACCAGGCTGGGGAACCCGGGAGCGGGCGACCACGAGGCCAGATGGGCTTCCCGGGCACGCAGGTTCTGGGGTGAGGCCGTATGGCCCGCCGGAAAGATGCGGCGTGCCAGGGTGGGCTCGAGGTCCAGCCAGGGCGCACACGGATGCGAACGAGTGGAGACGGGAACGAGACTCACGCCGATTCCCGGTGCAGGCACAGCCCGCAGCGCGCCGCGCCGGGTTGCCAGTCGGATCCCGCGAGGTCACCCAGGCGCAGCCTGGGCACAAGACCCAGGTCGGAGGCGCACCGCTCCAGAATGTCCGGATTCCACAATCGCACTTTCTCAACGTACTCGGAAACGGTCCCGTCGTCCCGTCGGATGCGGATCCGTTTGACCACCCGGTCGTCTTCCAGGGTGCGGACCTGCTCCACCCAGGCATCGTTCCAGCGGCGTTCGTCCCGCGGAACCAGGGCCTTGCGCACGGCGTCGGGATCGGGCAGGTCCAAGTGCAACCAGCCTCCGGGGGCCACCAAGCGGGCCAGTTCCGCCAGGAGGGAGAGGTCGTCGGCGGGGCGCTCCAGATACCCGAAGCCCGTGAAGAAGCTGGCCACCAGGCCAAACGACCGCGAGGCGAAGGGCAGGGCGCGCAGGTCGCATCGGGCTACGGGGCCACGGCCGACGGCCGTACCCAGCAAATGGGCCGAGAGATCGCACCCCACGGCAGGAAGCCCCCTCTGCCGGAGGGCGAGGAGGTGGCGTCCGTTGCCGCACCCCGCGTCGAGGACAAATCCTCGAAGGGGGGGGATGCGAGTCAGGAGGGAGTCGACCTGCTGCGCGGCCTCGGGGAGGCCGCGATGTCCGTAGAGCCGCTCGTATTCGGCTCCGAACCAGCGATCGAACCAGTCCCGGGAGGGAAGGATCAGCCCAGGCTCGCGGCGCGACCGAGGGTGGAGACCACTTCGAGGGCTTCCGCGGCCGAGAAGCCGTTGGAAAGCCAGGCGTCGGGCTGACGACGGCGAAGCTTCAGGCGCGTGACCTTGCGACGCGAAACCAAGCCGAAGGGGCGACCCATGAACTCGGGGAGGACGTCGAAGTAGCGATAGATGCTGGCGTGGCGCACCCAGGTGCGCTCTTCGACGAGCACGGCGTCGCACTCGGGGAGGCCCTGATTTTCGAGGGGGTAGTCGCCGCGAACGGCGTTGACCTGGTGGCCCTGGCCGCCCACGGCCTGGCGAAGGCCCTCTGCGAGGGCGGGATCGTCACTGACCAGAACGAGCTTCATGATCTCTCCGGACTCAAGGATGGGGGTGACAGACGTACAAAGTTACTCATCCGATGACACGAGGGATGCACCCTCGGTGGGCAGCACACCCGGCGGGGCTCGAACCCACGACCGACGGATTAGAAATCCGTTGCTCTATCCGACTGAGCTACGGGTGCAACACGGGCTCCACGAGTTCCCGCGAAAGCGGGTCGGGTTGGAGACCCGGATTGGGCAAGTTAGCTCAACGAAGTTCGCTAGCGTAGAGCGTTTCCGGTGCCGCCGCGCAACCGGGACCTCAGCGGATGCGCTCGATGGAGATCACCTCTTCGTTCATCGCGCGCTGTCCGGGGATGTTCACGAGCACCTTCCTGTAGGTGTGGATCCGCTGGGGAAAGCCCGTGGCGAGTCCGATCTCGTACCGGTTCCTGTCCTGGAGTTCCATGCTCATGTTGGCGGCCAGCTTCAGGACGGAATCGGCGTGCATCATCTTGCGCATCAGCCCCAGGACCATGCTCCGCGTCTGGGCGGGATCTGCCTGGGCGATCTGGTCCAGGGCGGCGATGCCCGGCGAGACCAGGGATGCCCGCATGGTGCCCCGGGTCGGGATGGGATCCCCGCCGAAGACGTTGGGGAACTGGTCCTCGTACTCCAAGACGGAATCCGTCTGGAATTCGGCGCCGAGCGCGAAGTGGACCAGGCGCACATCCTTGAAGACCACGGACTCCAGGCCCTCCTTGCTGGTGAGCCCCTCCAGGAAGGGAGTCATGGTGGTCCGGATCTCTTCCGGGGGGACGCTCTTGTCTTCGGCGACGGCTTGGACGATATCCTCCATCATGCGCGACATCATGCGCGACTGGCGCAACCACCCGACGATTCCCAGGAATTCGCCGGTGGCGGCGGCGCGGTATTCCAGTTCGATCCGGTCGTATTTCGCCAGTCGGCGCCTCATGGGCTCCGACAACTTGAAACTGTTGCCCAAATCGTTCTGGTACACCCATTTGATGGTGAACGACGAGTCGCGGGCATCGCGGGAGGCCACGCGCAGGACGGCCTCGTAGCTGGCGGTGTCCTGCGACACCAGGGTGTCCGCCTGTCTTCGCGTCTTGGTCTGCCGGACCCGGAACACGACGGAGTCCCCAACCTTCCAATGGGCAAGGAAGGATACCGTGGAGGGGGAGGTCGGCGCGACGGCGGTATCGCGCTCCGCCAGAGGTGCCGCAGCCAGCCACGAGGCCAGCGCAAGGATTGCAATGGGCACTTTGCGCACGTTGCAAGGGAACACGGAGACTCCTGGGCAATGGGGCGAGAACGGAGGAATGGCGTCAGGAGCCGTTCGTGCGGAACCTTGGCGCAAATGCGGGGGCAACGCCCGGAAAGGTCGTTTCTCCCCCGGGGTGTTGTCATCCCGCCGGTGTAGATCCGCTCAGAGGGTTAAAAATACGGTGCACCAGAAAGCCTCCCGCCTTGAGGAAGGGCGCCGGCCTCCCGCCCGCCCTTCGAGAGTTCTCCTGAGCAAGGTCGAAGGACGCGAGGCAAAGCCTCGCTCCTCAGGACGAGCGGGGCTGTAGGGCAATTCCCGAAATCGCAAACACCTGTGCTCAGCCCGTGGTGCGCAGTCCGGAGGCGATGGCATTGACCACCACCAGCAATTGCAGCAGCACCTCTTCCGCGCGCGGGTCCGAGCTGGGGATGGAGCGCCAGCGCCGGACCAGGTCCACCTGTGTGCGGTGCAGGTGGTGTAGCGCTTCGGTGCGCAAGGCCAGGCTTCGAGCCATGCGAGGGCGGTGTTCTCCGAAGGACTGGCCGAACAGCTCGGCGATCAGTTCGGACGTCAGGGTATGTTCGGCGCGCAACCTGTCCAGGAATCGATCACGCAGGGCGGCGTCGTCCACCAGGCTGCCGTACATGCCCCAGACCTCGGTGTCTGCCGTGGCCAGGGTGGTCTCGACGTTGGTGAGCACGTACGATGCCAGGGGCATGGTCTGGGCGTGGACTTGCAGGTGGCTCCAGAGCGCAGGATGCTGTTCCTTCAAGAAACGCAACGCCGAACCCACACCGTACCAGCCGGTGAGGTGAAAGCGCGATTGGCTCCACGAGAACACCCAGGGGATGGCCCGGAGGTCGGCGAGGGTGCGCTGGCCGCTGCGACGGGCGGGTCGCGACCCGATGCGACTCGACTCGATGACGTCGATGGGCGTTGCTTTCCCGAAGAATTCCAGGAAACCCTCGGAGCTCAGAAGGTCTTGGTAGGCGCTCCGGGAGGCATCGGACAGCACCGAAAGGATGAGGTCTTGTTGGGGGTCGTCGTCGCGGCTGGAGCGCAGCGAGCGATCGGTGGAGCCCGCGAACATCAGCTCCAGGTTGTATACGGCCGAAATCAGGTTGGCGTATTTCTGGGCGATGGTCTCGCCTTGTTCGGTGACCCGCAGGCCCGATGCCAGCGAGGCGGGGGGCATGGCCGCCAGAAAGCGGTTGGTGGGGCCGGCGCCGCGTGAAATGGTGCCACCGCGGCCGTGGAAAAATCGTACCCGCATCGCGCGTTCCCGTGCCGCCAGAGCCAAGCGGCGTTCGGCGTGCAACAGGTGCCACTGACTTGCCAGAATGCCGCCATCCTTGTTCGAATCCGAGTACCCGATCATCACCGGTTGCACCGGCTTGGCGGATTGGGCTTCGTCGCGCTCGTGGACCCGGGCCAGGGTGCGGTGGGTCAGGGGGTGGTCAAGAAAGGAGGACAGGATGGCTTCGGAGGCTTCCAGGTCCTCGATCGTCTCGAACAGAGGGGTGACCGGCAACTCGCAGGCGAGTCCCTCGGGGGTGGAAATCAGCAATCCCGCTTCGCGGGCCAGCAGGTACACCGCAAGAAGGTCCGAAACGCTGCGGGTCATGGAGACGATCAGGCTGCCCAGACCCGAGGCTCCGTTGCAGCGGATTTCTTCGGCGATCACCCGCAGGCAACTGGTGACGGCCTCGGCTTGGGGCCCCAGGGATGTTCCCGGGAGGGCGAAGGGGCGCAAACTGGACAGCTCCTGCTCGAGGAAAGCGATCCGGCGCGATTCATCCCACGAACCGAAGGCGTTGTCTTCGATGCCTGCGGCCTCCAGGAGCTGTTCGATGGCCTGGTCGTGGAAACGCGAATTCTGTCGGATATCGAGCTGCGCCAGATGGAAACCGAAACACACCACATGGCGACGGAGCGGGAACACCTCCAGATCGGCGACACGGTCGGCCCCGACGGCTCGCAACGAGCGGTCCAGGAGTGCGAGATCGGCCTCCAGCTCCTCCGGCCGGGAGTAGGTCCAGGGGGTTCGAGGGCCCATCGCCGCAGGGTCCGGAAGGCGGAGGGTCATCAGGTTGACCATCTGGCGCCAGGGCTCGTCGGGATTGCGCGACATCGCCGTGCGCGCCGCCTCGCCCACCAAGGACGAGGTGGTTTCGATGGCTTGGGACAACTCGGGGGGAATCGGCTGGAGCCGCCGCGAAAGGGAAACCCTGGAGCCGAGTCGTTGCAGCCGTTGCCGGACCAGGTCGATCGCGCTGGAGCGCATCTGGTCGAGCGCCATGCGGGTAACTTCGGAGGTGACGAACGGATGGCCGTCGCGGTCTCCGCCCACCCACGATCCCAACCGGAGCTTGGGATAGCGGGTGGGATCCTTCAGTCGGTCGGCGGGCAGGCCCGCTTCGTTCCAGGCGGCCCGCAGACGATCGTCGAGCTGGGGCAGGGCGTCGGGGAAGACCGTCTTGAGGTAGTGCATCACGTTGGCCAGTTCGGCCCGGATGTCGGGTTTGGTCACCAGGATCTCGCCGGTGCGCCACAGACGCTCCAGCACATCCAGCACGTCCTGACGGATGCGGGTGCGCTCGGCGGGGGTCCACATGCGGTTCTCGCGTTTGACCAAAAGCAGGTACAGCTCGCGGTGCTGTTCCAGGACGGTCGCTCGCTTGGCCTCGGTGGGATGGGCCGTCAGAACTGGTTCTACCACGGTTTCGGCCACGCGGTCGGCGATGTGGTCAGCGTCGAACCCCGCTTGCACGAGGTTCCGCAGAGCCTGCCCCCACAAGCCGGACTCGTAGGCCAGGCCAAAATCCTCCTCGCAGGCTCGCCGCAACTGGGCCGAGCCGTTTTCCTCGGCCATGTTCAGCAACTGGAAGCAGATCGACCAAGCTTGTGCCAGGCGTTCGGGGGCGGGGCCGCCGCTGGTGGGTTCGGCACCGATCCAAGGCAGGCATCGAGCGATTTCCGTCTCGCCCAGACTTTCGAGAACCTCGCGGAAGCACTCCAACAGCCAGTTGAGGTCGTCCTGGAACTTGCCCTTGAGTTGGGTCGTGCGGGGGCCGAGCGGGATGGCAGGTGGGTTGGCGGGTACGGACATGTCCGGGAAGGTACCACGCCTCGAAGCCATGAGCAACGGGGTGAAGATGGAAACTGGACTGTGCTGGCCCGGGAATCGAGCCCGGAATGCCACGTTTGGGCTTACTCCAGGAGAGAACGGCAATTGTGCGATTTTCCCGGTATTCCCTCTGAAAGTGTTGTCAGATCGGGCCAGAATGGGAATCTTTCCTAACAAGTCCTTGTCCCGGACTACCCCTGATCCCTGGTTTTGGCCATGGATTTCAGATTGATCTCATCGGAGCTGTGCTCCCAAGAAACCGGCCCAGCGCCCCTCTTCGACAGAATCTGACTTGGTTCCGTCGGAAAGCGCCGATGGCCATCCGGGTTGCAATCGCCTGAATCGGTACCACAATGATCCATCCCCCCCGAATTTCCAACCATCGTCCCTCGCCTCTCCACCAGGTGCTCGGCCTCCGCGCCGCGTTGGTGTGGACGTCGATCCGGTCCGTGGTACAGGGCGAGGTGCGTCCGAGACGTCCCTCGGGGTTCATGATCGCCATGCTCGCGTCCGCGTCCGCCTTTGCCCAATTTCCCGGGTACGATGTCGAGAAACTGATCCCCAACGACACCTTGATCCAGTATTCCGTGTACGGGGTGGATAGCGTCTATTTGCCGACCAGCACGTCGGGAACGGCAAGCTCCGGCTGGTTCGGGTCCGGTGGTGGCATCTACTTGAACAACAGTGTTCGCGTGCGAAGCCCCAAGGTCACGGTTGCCAGAAATCTGATCCTGGAAGATCAGGTCGCCTTCAGTGGAGTCAACAAGATCTCCGTGAACGGGGACTTCGTCGTGAAAGGCTCCATCAACGAGCGATCGACGTTCCGGGATACGGTCCAGGTCCTGGGCAACATGAACATCACCGGACGTGTATCCCTCCGGTACCAGAGCAACGACACCTCGTGGATTCCGACCATGCTGGTGCGCAACAAATTCATCACGACCCAGAACGAAAGCCGCTTCGGCAACGTCTTCGCCGACAGTGTGCGCCAGACGGGAATCAACGTGCAGTGGCTCGATTCCGTGCGGGTTTCGGCGGCAGGCTCGACATTCAATCCCACCCCGGCCCTCCTTCGCACGAACGCCGGCGCGGTTCCCCAGCCGTGGAGCCCCGCCGTGTTCATCGATTCCACGCGTCTGCCCGGGTACACCATCCCGTGGCTTCCCGCTTCCGGAACGGAAATTCCCCCCGGTTCGTCGTTTCCGACCAAAACCGGTCGCCTGGATAGGACGGGGTCCCAGCTTCCGTCGCTGGATCAGGCGAACCTGGTGGATTGCAACAGCATCTTCCCGGGAGGCCACTGCAAGGCGGGTGTGGGTGGTGCCGCCGACACCCTGCTGCCGGGGGACTACGGAGACCTGGCCTTGGACAACCGGCACCTCGTACTGGGCCAAGGGTTCTATTCCTTCAAGACCGTGACCCTGAGCAACGGTGGGTCGCTCATCTCGACGCACCCCACGGGAGAGCTGACCGTTGTTCATGTCCGTGGGAGCTTCTCCCAGTCCGGAAGCGGGCTTTCGCACATCGGTCCCGCCGACGCGATCGGTGTTTCCCAGTACGGCACGGGTGCGGGCCAATTCAGCGGCGGAGCCTTCCTGCTGGTGGTCAGCGGCGCGGCTGCCAATTTCCAGGCCAGTGACAACAACATCTGGGCCACCATCTCCGTTCCCCACGGAGACGCGATCTTCAACTCCCAGAACAAGCTGTTCGGACAGGTCTTCGCCAAGCGTGTCCTGTCGCAGAACAACATCGATTTCGGCGACGGGGCGTTTGTGCCCATCCGCCCACCCCGCGTGATCACGGTGAACAAAGGGGCTCCGATCACGGTCCGGGAGCGCAATCCCGGGCAAAGCCTGGCCTATCGCGATACCACGATCCTGGTCACGATCGACTACGCAAGCGCCTTCGCGATCCAGGTGGACTGGTCCTTCCAGGACAGCACGGCGACCGTCGGTCTCGACTACGATTCCGTTCCCGGATACGGACGATCCGGAACCCTGATCATTCCCGCAGGGGAGCTCTCCGCCCCCATACGGTTGCGAATCCTGGATGACAACATCTACGAAGGAAGCGAGCATCTTCGGATTGTCCTTTCGAATCCCAAGTTCGCCATCCTGCCCGACTCGGCGCTGACCGATACGATCGCCGCCACGATTCTCGACGACGAGACGCCTCCTACCCTGTCCTTCCAGGCCACGACGGGTTCGGGCTTGGAATCGGTCACCTCCCCCAATGTCAATGTTCGCCTGAGCGCTGCCGCCACGGGCCCCGTGACGGTGACCGTGGTCGCCAAGGGGGGGACGGCGACAAGGGGAGGGGCTGCCTCCGACTACACGATGACCTCACCGATTGTCGTGACCTTCCCGGCAAACACCACGTCCGTCCGGGTTCCGTTCACGGTGGTGAACGACCGACGCTACGAACCGAACGAGACCATCTCGTTCGTGCTGCGGTCACCCACTGGCCTGGCAACGCTTTCGTCGGGCGCCGATACGGCGAGTGTCTACACCATCCTGGACGACGATCCCCGGCCGATCGTTCGGATGCGCGACACCTCTCACCTCGAGGGCATGGCCGGAGCTCGCCTGAATCGAGGTGTCGAACTCTACTTGGCCGACTCCGCGACGGGGCGGCGGATCGTCTCCACGGATTCCGTCTCCGCGTTCGACATACCGTTCCAATGGTCCGCTCTCGACGGAACGGCGTTTTCTGCTCTGCCGAACGACACCGACTACCAGGCGCGCACCGCCATCCTGGACACCCTCAAGGCGGGACAGACGTCCAAGGTGTTTCTGGTCCAGGTCTTCGGCGACCACCACCTTGAAGACGACGAGACGTTCCTCGTTCGAGTGCAGGGGCTTTCCAACGTCGCGCGCTCCGATTCCCTCGATACCTTGGCGAGTGTCAGGATCCTGAACGACGATGCTCTGCCCCGGATTCGGGTCTTCGCGGACTCCGTGATGGAACCGGACGCACCCGCCACCGCCATCCTTTCCCAGGTGGTTCGTCTGGTCGATACCACCGGGGCTCCCCTGACCGCCGCCACGGCCCCCAAAGTCTCGATCGCATACACGTGGAGCACGTCCAACGGCACGGCGGCAGCCCCCGGAGACTACACCGCCGTGGTGGCCCGAGCGGAAACCATCCCTGCGGGCGAGGTGCTCGATACCCTGCGGACGACCGTCCAAGGGGATGATCGATTCGAAGGACGCGAGACGTTCAACGTCACCTTGGTGCCGGGAACGCGGATCGTCGGGACGGGGTCCAGCATCTTGTCGGCACCGGCGACCATCCTCGACGACGAAACCGCCCCCGGCGTCTGCATCGCCGACACCTCGGTGTCGGAGGCCTCTGCGACCTCCTCCATCCGGGTCTTCCTCGCCAACGGCACCTGCTCCAGTCCGCTGACCGGTCTCCAGGCTCCCGAAGTTCCCGTCCGGTTCACCTGGAGCACGGCCGACAGCACCGCCAAGGCGCCCGGCGACTACGCGGGTGTCTCCAGTCGGTCCGATTCCGTCAGCGCCGGGGCGGTCAGCCGCCTTCTGGCGGTCGGCATCGTCAACGACGCGGTCTGGGAAGGTCCCGAAGTGCTCAAGGTCTCCCTCGCCGGACTGGTCAACGGCACCGGCCTGAAGACCACGGCTCGCGACACCATCAAGGACAACGAATCGGCGCCCACGGCGACCGTGACCTCGGTCGCGAAGGACGAAGGCAACTCCGGAACCACCGCCTTCCAGTTCCTCGTGAAGCTGTCGCACCGCTCGGAGCTTCCCGTGCGCTTCAACTGGAGCACCGTCGGTGCCACGGGTGGGGATCCCGCGACCGCGGGCACCGACTACGCGGCCGTGTCCGCGGTGCCGGATTCCGTCCGCTACCTGGACGATTCCGTCCTGCTCACCGTGAACGTCGCCGGCGATCTCACCTTCGAGAACGACGAGGTCTTCGGCGTTCGCCTCACCCCGACGTCCAACATCTCGGGCACCGTGGCCGACGCCAAGGGAACCATCGTCAACGACGACGGCTCGCCACGCATCCTGTCCATCACGCCGGTCTCCGACCTGGAGGGCAATTCGGGCACGAAGACCTTCGCGTTCAAGCTCAAGCTCAACACGTCGTCGGGACTGCCCTCGACCTTCACCTGGTCCACCGTCGGCGGATCGGGGTACGACTCCGCAACCGCGACCGAGGACTTCGTGGGCGTGACCAACCAGAGTGTCACGATCGCCGCCGGCGCGGATTCCGCCTTCCTGAGCGTGACCGTCAACGGCGACACCAAGCTGGAACGCGATGAATCCTTCCGCGTCGTGGCCACCGCCACGGCATCGGGCAACCTGCGCGACACGGTCTTCACCGTGGGCGGCACCATCCGCAACGACGACGCGCAGCCCTCCGTGTCCATCGCCGACGCCGCATCGACGCAGGAGCCGCCTGCGATCGGCCAGTCCACACCCGCGTCCTTCTCGGTCACGCTCTCGGCGGCCTCGGGCCTTCCCGTGTCGGTCACCTGGACCACCTACGATTCCTCGGCGTCCTCGGTGCAGAAGGACTACAAGGACTCCACGGGCACGCTGACCTTCGCTCCCGGCGAAACCTCCAAGACCATCGCGATCCGCGTGCTCGGCGACAGCCTGTACGAACGCACCGAGCGGTTCTGGACGACCCTCGCCAGCGCCACCGGGGCGACCTTGGGGCGGGATTCCGCCCTGGGCACCATCACGGACAACGACACCGCGCCCACCATCCACGTCGATGGCATCACCGTTGCCGAGCCGGCCAGCGGGTCGGTGGGGGCCAACCTGCGGGTCTGGATCGAGCGCCCGTCGTCCCTTCCGGTCACCTTCCGCTGGGTTCCGGTCGACGGAACGGCCCGCGCTTCGGGTGGGGACTACGACACCTCCGCGGCCACCTTGAGCACCATCCCGGCCTTTTCCACCCAGGTCTCCCTGGTGGTTGCGGTCCGCGCCGACAACATCGCCAACGAAGGCACCGAACACCTGCGCGTTCTGCTGTCCCAGGTGGTCGGGGCGTCGGGGAACGACACCGCCGACACCGTGAAGATCGTCGACGCCACGCCCGCGCCCACGGTCCGCCTGTCCGGAGCCGACACGCTGGCCGAGGCGAGCGTCGATGTGCCCCTGACGTTGACCATGAACCGCCCGTCCGCCACCGCGGTGAGGGTCTTGGTCCGCACCCACGACCTCACCGCCACGGCGGCATCCGGCGACTACCGCAAGGATTCCCTCTGGTTGACCATTCCCGCCGGCGGCCTCTCGCTGGCCACCGGGTCGGCCCGCATCCTCCAGGACGGCCTCTACGAGGATTCCCTCGAGACCTTCCAGGTTTCCATCGACTCCGCCGAAGGCGCCCTCCGCGACGCCACTCCCTCCGTGGTGGGCATCCGCGACGACGAACCCGTCCCGACACTCTCGGTCGATTCCAGCCTGGTCACCGAACCGGCCGCCTTCGGCGCTACGGTCTCGGCCCGTTTCCGCCTGCGGATGTCGGGTCCCTCGCAGAATCCGGTCACGGTCTCGTGGCGGACGGATTCCGTCACGGCGCTCCCGGTCCTGGACTACCAGCACCGCTCGGGCATCGCCACGTTCGAACCGGGAACGACCCTGGACACGGCGGTCGTGACCGTCCTGGGCGACAGCCTCGACGAGACCGACGAAACCTACCTGGTCCGGCTGTCGGCCCCGTCGATCACGGGGGCCGCAAAGGCGCCCACCATCGCCAAGGACACCGCCCTGGGCACCATCCTCGACGAGGACGCCGCGCCGCGCCTGTTCGTCGACGATCCCCTCACCGTCGGTGAAGGCGGGCAGGTGAACTTCGCGGTCCGGTTGGAGCGGCCCTCGGCCAAGGCCGTGTCGTTCGCTTGGCGCACCCAGGACAGTGCCGTCGGCGCGGGATTCGCCGTCGCGGGACTGGACTACACCGCCGCCGCGCTCCGCCGCGACACCCTCCGGGCGGGACAGGTCTCCTTCGTGTTGCCGGTGACCACCCTGACCGATCTCATCGCCGGCGAAGGCACCGAACGTTTCCTCGTCGATCTTTCCGCGCTGACCAACGCGACCTCCGGCGATCTCCGCGGCATTGGCTCCATCGCCGAAGGCACCGGCATCCCCAACATCACCATCGACAGCATCGGTCCGGTCCACGAGGCCGATTCGACGGTCCGGTTCCGGGTCCGGCTCTCCACCCTCAGCGCGGTCGATGTGCTCGTGAAGTTCCGCACGGTGGCCCACAGCGCCACCGCCGGCGAGGACTTCGCCGATTCCACGGGCGTATTGCGGATCCCCGCCGATTCCTTCGGGGCGTACCTCCCTGTGCGACTCCTCGATGATCTCCGCGACGAGGATTCCCTCGAGACCTTCACGCTGGTGCTAACGGATTCCTCCGGCGCGGTGGTCCAGCAGGGCACCGGTCTGGTCCGCATCCTCGACGACGAAGCCGTTCCGACCCTCTCGGTGAGCGACACCGCCATCACCGAGCCGGCCGCCCTGGGGGCGGTCGATTCCGCCCGCGTCCGGATCCGGCTCTCCGCCGCCTCCGACCTTCCCGTGCAGGTTTCGGTCTCCACCCTCGACGGCACGGCCGGTTCGCCGCTGGACTACATCGCCCGCGGGGCCATCCTCACGATTCCTCCACGCACCACCGAGGTCTTCTTCGCGGTGGCTGTCGTGGGCGACACCCTCGACGAGCTCGGCGAAACCTTCCGCGTGCTGCTGTCCGCTCCCGCCAACGCGGTCCTGGCCGACCCCTCCGCGGATGTCCTGATCCGCGACGAAGACCCCTCCCCGGCCTTGGTGCTGGTCGGAACCTCCGCTTCCGAAGGGCAGACCGCCCGCGTGGAAGCCGTCCTGGCCCGTCCCTCGTCCCTCGATGTGGTGCTGGTCTGGCGTACCCCCGCCCTCGGCACGGCCACTTCCGGTTTGGACTACGCGGCGGTCCCTTCGCGCCGAGACACCATCAAGGCCGGCACCACACGCCTGTTCCTCGATGTGCCCGTCCTCGCCGACACCGTCGCCAACGAGGCGGGGGAGTGGTTTTCCATCCGCGTGGACACACTCTTCAACGCCGGGCTGGCCGACTCCAGCGCCACCATCACCATCCTCGATCCCACGCCCGCACCACGTCTGACCATCCATGCCGCCGACACGATCCAGGAAGGATCGCCCTGGATGGTGTTCCCGGTCACGATGGACCGTTCCAGCGCGACGCGGGTCGCGGTGCGTTTCCGCACCCAGTCCGGTACGGCCCTGGCGGGTCTCGACTTCCGCGACACCACCGCCATCCTGGTGCTCCCCGCTGGCAGCACCCGCGGCGAGATCCGGGTCGCCGTCATCGACGACCTCCTGTACGAATTCACTCCGGAATCGCTCCTGGTCGTCCTCGACAGCGCCGACTCCGCGTTGATCGCCGTGGATCGCGCGGTCGGCTGGATCCGCGACAACGGAGATGCTCCTCCCCTCACGCTGGGCGATGCTCCGGCGGTGGTCGAAGGTGGCGTCCTGCGGTTCCCGCTGCACCTTGAGAACCCCTCGGCCGGTCCTGTCGTGGTGCGCTGGCGCACCCAGGACGGAACCGCCACCCGCGCTTCGGGCGACTATGTCGCCGATTCCGGCAGCTTGGTCATCCCGGCGGGTGACACCTCCGCCACCCTCCTGGTGCGCACGCTCGTCGACGCTCTGTGGGAGTTGACGGAAACCGTCAAGATCCGGATCGATTCCGTCCAGGGGGGCTTCCTGGCCGCCTCCGACGACTCGGTCGGCGTGGGCGCGGTGCTCGAGGAAGGCGCCTACCCCTCGGTGGAGATCCTCTCGCCGGACACGTCCGTCCGCGAGGACGCCTCCGCTCGCGTTCCCGTCCGGGTGCGACTCACCCGGCGCGCCTCGGTTCCGCTGTCGGCCCGCCTGGTTCCCACCACCACCTCCACCGCCACCTGGGGAACGGACCTTTCCTTCGTGGCCGCCGACCTGTCCGGTGACACCCTGCGGTTCGGCGCGGGCGATTCGCTGCGCACCTTCCACCTCTCGGTGGCCGCCGATTCCCTCGACGAGTTCGACGAGACCGCCCCGCTGACCCTGGTCGCGCTGGATTCGATGAAGGTGATCGACGGCCTCTACGCCCTGACCATCCTCGACGACGATTCCGCCCCGGAAATCGTCTTCCACGTGGATACCCAGACCGTCTCCGAGGCTGTGGGCCGCGTGGTGGTCACCGCGCACCTGTCCCGGCCCTCGGGGAAAGTGATCGACGTCTGGTACTCGGTTTCGGGGTCGGCCACCGCCGGTGGAGTGGACCACGACATGGTGCCGTTCCACTTCACCTTCCGCACGGGTTCGGACACCGCCAACGTGGCGTTCACGGTGATCGACGATCGGCTCGAGGAAGACACCGAGACCGTGGCTGTCCAACTGGATTCGTCGCGCAACGGCAACCTGGCCGCCGGGATCAAGCAGATCGTGCGCATCCTCGACAACGACGGCGCCCCTCGTGCCTGGTTCGCCGACTCCCTGCTGCGGGTGCGCGAGGACGTCGGCACGGTGTCGGTCAAGATCCGTCTCGACCATCCTTCCATCCGTCCCACCACCTTCGAGATCGTCGCCCGGGCCGGATCGGCCACGCTCGATTCCCTGCGCGCCGGGTCCGATGCCGTATTGGGCTCCGAGGTGGTGTATCGCGTCACGGTGCCCGCGTTCGACACCGCGACCGAGTTCGTGGTCCGCATCGTCGGCGATGGACGCGTCGAGGCGTCCGAGGACTTCCGCCTGACGATGACGGCCGGCACCAACGGCAATCCCGCCACGTCCTCCGCCGTCCGCGTCGTGATCCTCGACGACGATCGCAACCCCGACGTGGTGATCACGCGGCCTGCCGACAGCACTCGGACCAACCAGCCCAACCACGTGATCGAATGGACCTGGGACAAGGTGGCCCAGAAACCCGCCGACACCACGCTTCTCGAAGGCTGGAACCGCATCCGCCGGTGCGCGGTGGACACCGCGGGCAACCGTGGCTGCGACAGCATCGACGTCTGGGCCGACTTCACGCCTCCCAAGGTGACCATCACCCGTCCGGAGAGTTTGTTCCTGACCAACAAGCCCGTCGTGAACGTCTGCTGGAAGGTGATCGATTCCGGAGCCACGTGGCGCAAGCAGGACAGCCTTTGCGGCGACACCACCCTCACCGAAGGCACGCACCCGGTGATCAAACGTGCTTGCGACGACGTGGGCAACTGCTCCCAGGATCAGGTGGTGGTGCGCGTCGACCTGACGCCTCCTACCGGCGTCTTCGTACGGCCTCCCGACAGCGCTCATGTTCGCGTCACGGATCAGCCCGCCTTGATCCGCTGGATCGACGATGGCGACACCATCTGGGTCCGTGACACGCTGAATTTGCGCCGCTTCGGATGGAACACCTTCACCGCCACCTACACGGACAAGGCCGGCAACACCGGAACCACGACGGTGCACCTGTTCCTCGAGATTCCCGAGGTCCAGGTCGGCTGGTATCTCGACACCGACGGCGATGGCGACATCGACGCCGCGGTGGTGGAGTTCGACGCCCCCTGGACGTCCGACACGTTGCCGACGTTCTCGTTCCGACTGGGCGACGAGGAGCGCCTCGAGGTGGAGTCCGATGGCTGGTACGAAGATGGAACACGTGGCACTCCCGCCCTGGACAAGGACGGCAAGATGGTCACGAAGGACGGCAAGGTGGTCTACCTGGCCCCGGGCATTCCCGTCACCGACGCCGACGGCACGCCCCTGAGTGATTCCGAGACCGGCAAGCTCCTGGTGAGCCCGGTGGGAACTCCCTGGCGCGACGCCTCGGGCAATCCGGTCTACGACGCCCAGGGGCGCGAGCTCTACCAGGTTCCGGGGCCCGGAACCGAGGATCGATCCCGCATGGTCGTCAAGTTCGGCAAGAACTTCCCCTACGGGATCACCTCGGTCGATTCCTCCTCCGATTCGGGCCGACTGGTGGTGTCCTTGCCCGTCTACGGGACCAACGGCTCCTCCAGCATCCGCGATGTGGCCGCGAGCTTCCCGATGCGCGACTCGGTCGCTCCCATCATCTCCAAGGCCGAAGTTCGCCGCACCGAAGACTACGAGGGCATGGACACGCTCTTCATCACGCCTTCCGAAGAGGTCAAACTCGATGAAACGCGTGGCTTGGTCGAGATCAAGGTCAACGGGATCTGGCACACGGTTCCGCAGGACTCCGTGTTCCTCGCGGAAGACGGTCGCATCTGGTTCCTGGTCGCTCCTGGCGATTCGGGATCGCCGCGGCCCGGGGTCGAGATCCGGTTCCTCGAGGGCGTGACGGATCTGAAGGGCAACGGTGCCGATCCCGGTACCAGCACCTGGACGACCACGGTGGTGGGTCCCCCGCGTCCGCCTCTGTTGAAGGTCGAGTTGCCCACTCCGGTCAAGTCGGTCCCCGCCGAGGAGATGCGGGTCAATCGTCCCGGCGGCTTCGTGATCCGGGCGACGGATCGCTCTTCCGACGACCAGTACAGTTGGTGGAAGCCCGGTGCAGGGTATGTCGACGGTTCCGATCCCGACATCCGCAACATCTGCCCCGACCTTCGCTTCTGCAACGGCATCGAACTGTACGTCAACCGGCCCGTCCGGATGATCCTGTACATGTACGACCTCTCGGGAACCTTCGTGGTGAGCCAGGAGATCGACATCTCTCAGGAGGACATCGATGGACTGCGCGCCGACAAACTCGATCGCGTCCGGATCCAGTTGCAGTGGAACATGCGCGATGCCAAAGGCGAGGTCGTCGGGTCGGGCATCTACCTCTGGCGCATCGTCTCGTATGTGCGTACCGTCGAGGGCGGAGTGCCGGTCATGACCAACCAGGTCGTCAAGGTGGGCGTCAAGTCGGTTCTGCAGTAAGCAGCATTCCATCCGAGCCTGCAGGCTCCGCAGCCGGTCGCTCCGGTTGTGGAGCCTTTTTTGTGCTCCATGGAAGTCCGAGAAAACCTGTACGGTTTCCGCGTCGCTCCCGCTCAAAAAAGAGTTGGGAATCTCCAAATCGAACGAGGGATAACCCGATTTGGGAGGACGAGCCCCCGACTTCGGAACATTCCGCAACCGGCTTGGACGGAGGTGTGAAGCTCGGTGGATCGCAGTTGGGATGCCGCTTGCAGCGCGATTGGAGGGCGATTCTTCCGAAATGGAGTATTCGAAGATTGAATATTTTTCAACGGAAATTGTCTGAATTCGCCTTGCAATGTCCTGCGAATTTGAGGAAACTGGGCGAAGATAGCTGAGTACGATCTTCCCGGTCGTCGTTTGATTCAGAGGTGTCCCATGTTCCGTCGGCAATCCTTCCCTTGCCTGTATTCGTTGCGCCCTGTCCTGTCGGATAGGGCGTCCACGACCTCCGCGTCCTTTCCTGCGTTCCCCCGCCGGTCCCTTGTTCCGTTCGCGCCTTCGCTCCTGCTGGCAGTTGTGCTGGCGGGTGGGATGTTGTCTCCGGGGCACGCCCAGGTCGCGGTGCCGCTGGAGTCGTTCTCGCCGGATTCGTCGCTGAATCGCTACTGGATGTACATGGACTCCACCATCCGGACCAGCAACGGCACCTTCTCGACCGCCGACGAAGGCAATGTCGGCGCGGGTGATTCGCTCTTGATTGCCAATGGCGGGCGCTTCAAGACTCCCACCATCATCCGCCGCAACGTGACGGGCGAGGATGCCAAGGAAAAATGGTTCGACAGTTCCTTGTGGGTGCTCGGAAACGCTTCGCTGGCAAAGACGTACTTCACCAGTTCGCTGTCGAAGGTCCAGATCGACGGAACCTTGGATTACTCCAACAACGGCGGCACCGACAGCGCGGAGACCTGGGTGGGCGGCAAGGCCACGTTCCGCCAGAATACCGCGTTCCTCAACAAGCTGCATCTGGGCGGAGACCTTGACATCTCCTCGACCCCGGTCACTTTCGACAGCAGTGTCTTCTACGACCCCGCCAAGATCGTGAACCCGCTGATGGCCGGTCTCCTGGGAGCCAAAGGCGTTCCGACCACCGCCTACACACCTCCCTTCGCGACTCCTGTCTTCTTCGACTCCACCAAACTTCCCGGATACGGACTCTCCCTCGTTCCGCCAGTCGGGCGCCTGGCCGTCGGGGCCGACTACGTCACCGCGGTCTGCCCATCGGTGGGGGGGTGCACCAACTACCCGGGTGTGGTCAATGGCGCAAAATCGATTCCTTCCGGCAAGGTTCTGCCTCCGGGGTATTACGGGAACCTCACGCTGAACACCGAGACCGTGATCCTGGGCGAAGGCATCTATTACTTCGACAAGGTCGCTCTCCAGAACACCGGATCGAAGATCGTCGCCTACCAGCCTACAGGTGAACGCACCATCATCTATGTCCGCGATGGACTGGCCACCAATTCGGGCGGTATTTTCATTGGCCCCGACAGTGGCTTTTTGGCCAACAAGTTCGGTCTTACCGATTCCCCAGACGACTTTTCGGGCGGCACCATGATGATTGTCGGAGGTCCTGCCGCCACGTTGCAGTTCGATTCGGACGCCTACATCTGGGCCACGCTGAGCACCCCCACCGGGAAGGTTTCGGCCAACTCCCAGTTGCATCTCTACGGCCAGATGTTCGGACGCCACTTCTATGCGGCCAACAACTTCGACGGAGGTGCGGGCAAGTTCATTCCGTTCTACTCCAAGCCCCCGGTGATCAGCTTCGATGTGGACGTGTTCTCCGCGACCGTCGCCGAGCCCGACTTGAAGCTCGACGAAACCACTCCCGACACCGTGCTGGCGCGTTTCCCGTTGAAGATGGATCACATCAACGGCGCGCGCGTGATCATCTGGTACCACACGGCTCCCGTCACCGCGCAGGGTGGGGGAGCCACGGCGCTCGGCACCCACGACTACGTCCCGGTGACCAAGGGAAGCGTGGCCATCGAGCCCACCTTCGACACCGCCTCCATCGTGATCAGGGTTCTGGGTGATGTCGTCTACGAGGGCAACGAGACGTTCCGCGTGGTCCTCGACAGCGTGACCAACGGCGACCTCGGGCCCCTGGCCACCGACAGCTTCGGCGTGGGCACCATCATCGACAACGACAACGCCCTGAAGGTGCGCCTGGTTCCCGACGGCCCCACCTCCCTGGAGCGCCCGTGGGCCTCGGACACGGCCTTCGGCTACCGGCTGGAAGCCATAGATCCGGCTACGAACAAGGTGGTGAAGACCAAGGTGGGCATCTCGGTCAAGCTCAAACTCGTGCCGGTCGCCAACACCACGGTCGGCACCGATGTCGTGCTGCCCGTCCCGACAGTCTCCTTCCTGGTGGGGGATTCGTCGGTGAAGGTGCGGGTCGTCGTGCCCAGGGCCGATCGCTTCGGGCCCGACCAGATCTTCCAACTGGTCATCGATTCGTCCTTCGGCGCCAAGAAGGCCGACTCCGTCGTGGCCGACACCCTGAAAGCGCCTCCTGCCGCCTTGGTCATCGGAGACGGCACGGCCAACCAGTCGACCGCCACCTCGCTGGCTCTTCCCGTCCGGCTGGTGCGCGTCGCCGACGGTCAGCCCGTTCGCTCCAGCGTCGTACTCCCCTACACCTGGAAGACCCTCGACGGCACCGCCCGCGCCGGCACGCACTTCGTCGGTGTCCCCGCGGGCACGTCGGGATCCTACCCGGCGAACGTCCTGACGGATTCCGTCCGCGTTTCGCTGATCCGCGTGCCCTTGGTCGACAGCACGCGCAGCTTCCGCGCCGTCCTGGTTCCGGGAGCGTTCACACGCCTCTCGGCCGCACCCGACACCGGTGTCGGAACCATCCTCAACGGCTGGCCCAAACCCGCGATCTCAATGCGCGACACCACCGTGGCCCGCCAGAAGACGGATTTCGTACTGAAGGTTCCCGTCCGTCTGAGCCAGGGGGCCACGTTCCCTTCGGCCTACACCTTCCAGGCCCTCGACGGCGGCGCCGTCAACGGCACGGACTTCGTCCTGACACCGGGCGCGGGCAGCATTTCCGGGACGGACACCATCCGCATCACCATCAAGGGCAGTGCGCAACTGGACAGCACCCGTCGCTTCCGTCTGCTGATCCCCACCTGGGATGCCACCAAACTCGCCTCCGTCGCCGCCGGTTCCGATACGGTCGCCGTCATCACCCTGACCAACGCGGTGTCGGGGGCCCGCGTGGTCGTCGACGACGCCACGGTCGACCAATCCTCGGCCACGCAGATCCGGTTCCCGGTTCGTCTGGTCGATGCGTCGGGAGTGGCCATCACCACGCGCATCCCGGTGCCCTACACCTACAGCACCATCGACGGATCGGCCAAGGGCGGAACCCACTTCGCGGGCGCGTCCTCGGTCCTGGACACCCTCCGGGCGGGAATCTCCACCGACACGTTCCCCATCGCGCTGATCGTGACGACCAAATACGACACCACCCGCCACTTCCAGGTCGAGGTCGCCGCGGTCGCGGGACTCGTGGGCGTGGTCAACACCCGCGACACCGCCACGGGCACCATCCTCAACGGCTTCGCCAAGCCCACCATCCGGATCGACTCGGCGAGCATCCTGCGCCCCAAGGTGAAGACTCCCCTGGAGTTCCGGGTGTGGCTCGATCGCGCGTCGGCCATCGAACTTCCCTTCTCGTGGTCTACCCGCGACGGCAGCGCCCTCGCCGGGACGGACTATGCCGCGGTGACCTCCACTTCGGCCACCATCCGCGATTCGCTTCGCGTGTCGGTCGGGATCCTGGCCCGCGGCAACGAATACGACACGCTGCGGCGCTTCCATGTCGACCTCTCGGCGCTGGGTGCCTTCGCCAACGCCACGGCCACGGCACCTGGACGGCTGATTCCGGTCCTGGGGGCTCCCTGGCTTGTGGTTCTGCCTGCCAGTGTCGAGGAAGGAGCCGAGGGCCAGACGCCTTCGATGGTCTTCCGCGTGGAGCTGCGGGATTCCGTTGGCGCTGCGATGGCGAGCCGTCTCGAGACGCGTTTCCAGTGGGCCACCATCGCTGACACCTCCAACGGTGTCGACTCCCTGGCCTATCCGACCTCCCACGGGGCCTTTCCGCTGGACTACTTCGCCGACGACGATGTCGGTGTCGTCGCCATCGGTGACAAGGATTCCTCGTTCGCGGTGCTGGTGCGGGGCAACGCCCTGAAACAGGTGGATCGCGCCTTCTTCGTGCGCATCCACGGGGCGGTCAGCGCACGTCTCGATTCGGCGTCGGCCAATTTCGGCACCATCCTCGACGACGACAGCATCAGCACGCGCGCCTACTTCCCGGTGGCATCCACCAGCTTGCCGGAATCCGTCAAGACCGCCTGGGTGCCGGTGCGCCTGACCGCCCCGGCGTTGTTCGCGGACACCCTCTACGTGGACGTGAACACCCGCACCACGGGCATCCGCGGCACCAACTACGAGCTGCTCCAGCCGGCCCAGACCGACGTGCACGACACCACCAAGGTTCCGGCCACGACCGGGACCCGCGTGCGCCTAGTGGTCGAGCCCGGCGACAGCCTCTTCTGGTTGCCGGTGAAGATCCTGCACGACACCGTCCGCACCATCGATCTTCGTCTCTTCCTCGATCTGTCGATGGGGCAGAATCCCGCGGGACTCAAGGTCGATCCGGGGCGGGCGCAGACGGAACTGCTGCTGGTGAACATCGATCCTCCTCCGTACCTCGGCTTCCGCGACACCACGGTGACGGTGGTGCGCGGTGCTTCCACGAGCCTGCGCGTCGGCGTGCGGCCGCTGCGCTCCGACAAGGATCCTTCGGCCCAGTACACGGGCACCCTCTCCGATCCGACCGGGGCCACCTCGCCCTCCTGGACAGGATTCGTCAGCACGGCCATCTCCGGATCGACGCCCACCTTCACACGCCTGCAACTGGACAACACGATGTCCTTCGGCACGAAGGACGACGGCCGCGACGGTCCGGCCCTGCGGGCGGTCCTGCGTCTTCGCGACTGGACCGCGGGAGAGGCCCTCAAGCCCCTGGCGGGAGACACCGTCCTGCACGACAGCGTGGTGGTGTGGATCACCAACGGCAACGCGCCTTCGAAGGTCTCGTTCCCCTACAGCTCCCTGGTGGTCAAGGACATCGACGGCGAGGTCTCCATCAAGGTCCTCCTCGATCGGGCGTCCAACTGGAGCACGTCGGTGGGTGTGTCCGGAAAGGGCGTTCCCGCCAGTGTGCAGCTTCCTTCCGACAGTTCCGTGATCCTGAAGTACGTCCCCGGTGACACCGTCGCCACCTTCGTGCTGCGCTTCGGCAACGACCGCAAGGTCGGTCCCGACCGTTCCTTCGACCTCAACCTCGGTGGTTTCGTCCATCTCCTGGCCGGCAAGGACAGTGTGCTGCACATCCGCATCCAGAACACGAACTTGGGCCCGAAGGTGAAGATCACCTCGCCCGCCGAAGGCGCGAAGCTCGGCAAGAAGGATCTGGATTCCTTGGGCAAGGTGCCGGTGTCGTGGACCGTGGACGGCAAGACCATGGCCCCCTACGATACCCTCATTCCCGAAGGGCCTTCCACCCTCGTCAAGTGCTACAGCGACGAATGGGGCAATTCCGGCTGCGACAGCGTGCACGTCACGCTGGACACCACCGCGCCCAAGGTGGTGATCACGGCGGTGAGCAAGGACTCCGGCCGCACCTGGCTCAAGACGAGCCCCACCGACACCCCTTGGGTGAACCGTCCCGGCATCCTCGTGAAGTGGATCTCCATCGACAACGGCGACACCACCCGCCACCAGGATCCCGAAACCTTGAAGGACACCCTGGCCACCGTGACCCGGTGCGCCGAGGACGCCGTGGGCAACCGCGGGTGCGGATTCGCCAAGGTGGGGCTGGACACCATTCCCCCGAAGGTGTGGATCGAGACACCTCCCAACGGCAGCCACTGGTCGGCCGGGTGCATCAACACGATCTGGGTCGAGGTCGACGGTCGGGACACTCTCCGGCACGACACCCTGTACTGCTTCCGCGACGCGGGACCGCAGACAATTTCCGTCGTGTCCAAGCCCGATCGCGCCGGCAACATCGGCAAGGCCTCCACCTCGATCGTGATCGATCCGAACCTCCCTGGCGGGGCCATCTACCTGGACACGGACAACGACGGTCGCATCGACGCCGTGGTGGTCCAGTTCCCCAGGGCCTGGACGGATTCCCTGCCGGTCTTCGACATCTCCTACGGCGATTCCGGGGCGAACCTCCGCACCTCCGTGACGGCCAGTTACGGAGACGCCAGCCAGGCAGGAGTGCTGCGGGTGGTCCAGGGCGACACCCTGCGCGTGATGCTGGGGATCCCCGTGCTGGACGCCTCGGGCAAACCGGTGCGCGCCGCCGATGGCACCATCCTCTACCAGTCGCCGGGCGGAAGCCCCCTCTTGGGCAAGGATGGCAAGCAGGTGCGCGACAGTTCCGGAGTTCCGCTTTGGAAGGTCACGGGCACGGGGCGGGACAGTTCGGTGCTGGTGCTCAAGCTCGATCCCGCCCTGGCGTACGGTTGGACCACCTCGAGCGTGTCCGATCTGGGCCTCATCCACGCGACGGTGACGGTGCTCGACAGCACCGGCAAGCCGGTCACCAAGGACATCGCCAAGACCTTCGACATCCAGGACGGCGTGGCGCCGGTGATCCTTTCCGCGACCATCGGCCGTACCGAGGATTACAACGGATCCGATACGCTGAAGATCAAGGTTTCCGAGGCCGTGATCCTCGATTCCAGCCGCAACTGGTTGGAGATCAAGGTCGATGGCCAGTGGGTGAAGGTGCCCGCCGAAAACATCTCGGTGGCCTCCGACGGCACCATCTCCATCCTTCTCCCCCCGGGCGAAGAAGGGGTGCCCGATCCCGGTGTCGAGATCCGTTTCCTCTCGGGCGTGACGGATTCCGCCGGCAACCGCGTCGTGATCGATCCGGGGTGGGACATCGTCGTCGAAGGCGGACCTCGTCCTCCCCGGCTGGTCGTCGACATCCCCAATCCCATCGGCAGAGTCTCCAGCACCGAACAGGGTCGCACGCGCAAGAGCGGATTCGTGATCACCGCCACCAACGGCGGCAACCGCGACGACTTCTCTCCCTGGCGCCCGGGATCGGGTTACCTCGGCGAGGGCGGCGACGGCCAGTTCCGCGACATCTGCCCCGACATCTCCGAGTGCAACGGCATCGAGATCGAGGTCAACCAGCCCATGCGCATGCAGGTGTACGTCTACGATCTGATCGGTGTGAGTGCGGGGGGCTTCGGCTTCCAGCTCACCCAGGACGATCTCGACGAGATGAATCCCGACAAGCTGGATCGCTTCCGGATCCGCATCCTCTGGAACCAGCGCGGGCACGATGGCCGAGTGGTCGCTTCGGGGATCTATCCCTGGCGCGTGATCACCTGGACCGAGACGGAAAAGGGCGGCAAACCGACCATGTCCAACGGGGTCATCAACATGGGAGTGAAGACCCGTCTGGACTAGTCCGCCGCGAAGGGACCGCACCGGGAAGGCGGTCGCTTCAAGGGCTCCTGGCGCAAGCCGGGAGCCCTTCCTGTATCATCTCCGAAGCTGTTTCCGTACCCGGAATCCGTCCATCCGCTCGTGTTTGCCGGGACGAGCGGAATTACAAGCGATCTCCGTGATTCGTAAACACCTTCTCAGTGGCAACGGCAGACGTGGTCGGGATCGTCGTGGCCGGTGCCGCCACAGCACTCGTGGTCGTCGCCGTGGCCTTGCGAGCCTTCGTGGTCGTGTCCGCCTCCGCAGCAACCCTCGCCACCCGATCCGCCGCAGCATTCGTGGTCGTCGGCTTCACCGTGTCCACCGCAGCAGCCATGTTCCTTGTCCGAGGAATCTTCGCTCTGTCCGCCGTGCCCGCCGCAGCATCCGCCTTGCGGGCGGCGCGCGATGGCTTCGCGCATCAGGGCGACGAAACGTTCGACGTTTTCCGCCGGAGCGAGGTCGTCGGCGCCGGTGAAGACGTGGATGCCAGCCTGCGAGAGGATCTCCGCATTGTCCGGATCGATGGTTCCCACGAGGATCGCCTGCACCTGGCGGTCGGCCAACCAGCCGAACGACGAGGCCAGGCTGAAGTCGTGCAGGCCTTCGTCGGCGCTGGTTCCGGCCTTGAAGTCGAGTTTGTGCACGGAGATCTGGCGCGACAACTCGTAGGCCTGGCTGACGGTGCCTTCGTATTGGGGGATGGCGATGCGCATAGGAGTCTGGCCTTTCCCGGACCACGGCCGGTGATGGAGGTGGGCGGGACCGGGCCAGTCCCGGGACAAATATAGACTCGGAGGTCCGTTTTAGAGGTGTCGCACGTCTGTGCGGATCGGGTGATCCGCAGTCCGAAGCGGTGCCGCCACCCGGAGGCACGCAGCGCGGAGACGCGTGCGATGCGAGACAAGGTGGGGGAGGATCATGGAGAAATCAATCCTACATTGAACGCCCACCCGGCCCCCTCGCAGACCAGGATCTCCTTGCCATGACTCGTTTCTTCTCGACGTTGCTTCTCGTTGCGCCCCTCGCGTCCGCCACCGTCCCTTCTCTGATCGTTCGATCCGTTCGCTACGAATTCGGTGGAATCCCCATGGTGGCGGTACTGATGGTGAACAATGGCGTGGAACCGCTCGACTCGTTGTCGTTGCGGGTGTTCGTGCGCTCGCGCGATACCGTTGGGGCCCATTTCGAGACCGGGGCATCTGGATACACCTCGGTTCCGATGACGTTCCCGGACGCGGTGGGTGCGCGGTACGACCTCTGCCAGCGCTACGACGGAGGCGGCTTCAACAAGCCGTGCGACGACCCTCTGTGGGGCAATGTCTGGAGCTGGAACGCGCTGAACCAGGCCGTCCAGATGGCTTCCCCGGTGCCGATGGGGGCTCCGGACGCCCACGGCGTGCGGGACTGGGCGCTGGATCTGCCCTTGGGGCCTCTGCTGCTGCGCGCGTCCGAAATGGTGCGTCTGGACTTCGCCCTGGTGGGACGCTCGGAATACCAGAAGGCAGCGACGGGCGCGATGGTGGCGTCCTGGGATCTCTTCCGGACCTTCGTGCCGGAACGGACCGCGATCCAGGTTGGGCAACAAGGCTGGTGGGACGTGTTGCCGACTCCGCTGGCGGGATTCGACATGACCTCGGGATGGTCGTTTTCCGGCGCGCCTTCCGTGGCGGCTCCAACCGACGTCGACCAGGCCCTGGCCACGATGGAAAGCAATCCGCAGGTGGTCGTGCGTCGGTTGGGGGCGGACATATGGGGCCGTGGTCCCGACGGTTCGGGGCCGGGACTTCCTTCCGCAGGTTCCTCTCCCGATGAGGGCGGACGCCTTCCTTATGCGCCCATCGCGGCCCCGATGCCAGTGGCCGGAAATCGCGGCCCCCTCGATTCCTTGCTGGCCCGTCCTGGTCGCGTACGCGTCAACCAGGCGGGTTATCGTCGGGCGGATGTCGCCGCGGGCTTGGGACGTCTGCGCTACTACGGTTCGGCGTCCGCGTTCTCGCTGCAGCGCGAAGGCGGGGCGGTTTCCGCAGGGGGCGCGTTCCGGACGCTGGGATTCCAGGACGGAACCCGCTTGGTCGTCTGCCAGCAGATCAATCCGCCGTACCTGTCTCCCGGTCCCGTCTGCCGCATCGATTCGGATACCCTCAAGACCTCCATTCCGCGTGGCGCGGTGCAGGAGGGCGTTCTGCCCACCGACCTCGCGGCCGGTCGCTGGCGCGCGGTGGTCGGTACCGACACCTCGGCCTGGTTCCAGGTGACGGATTCCGTCTACGGGTGGGTGCGCGACGCCTCGCTGCGCTATTTCGGGCTGGCCCGTTCCGGAGACTCCTCGTGGTTCCACGGGCCCTCGCACATGCTCGACGGATCCCTCGACGGCGCCACGGGTGTCTACGCGGGCGGCTGGTACGACGGCGGCGACCACCTCAAGGAGCCGCAGACCATGGCCGCGGCCCTGGCCACGCTGGCCACGCTGGCCGCCGCCCGTCCCGACCGCGATGCCGACCATTGGGGTGCGATGCATCGGGCCGACAAACCCCTGGACGGGGTGCCCGACGTGCTCAAGGAAGCGCGCTGGGGGGCGGACTTCTTCCTGTCTTCCTGGATCCGCAACGGCCGCCGCACCGGTCCGGATGCCCAGGGGCACAAGGGCATGGTCACGGGCATCGGCGACCTCGCGGCCGACCGCGGTTGGTGGGGGCCTTCCGAGCTTCAGGACGCGATCACCGCCGCCAGGCGTGGAGGGGCTTCGGAGCGCATCGTCCGACGGGAGCTGGGGGCCAACGTGGTTGCCAGCGTCGCCGCGTCCTTGGCGTTGCTTTCGGTCCGCTGGCGCCCGTGGGATGCCGCCTGGGCCGACGACGCCCTAGCCGCGTCGCGCGAGATGTACACCTGGGTGAAGGCCCGGCCCGACACGATGGTGACCTCGTTCGCGTACAGCGGCGCCCCGTCCGCCAACGCCGACCTGGCCCTGGCCGCGACGGCGCTGTTGTGGGCCACGCGCGAGACCTCCTATCTGACGGACCTGGCCTACGACACCAAACTGGGTTCACATGGGCTGGCGGCTTTTTCCGGATCCAGTTTCACCGGCGGATGGCTGGTCCGCAGGGATGCGAACCTGCTCAAGGGAATGGCGAACACGGATTGGGCCAGCCGCCACGCGCTCGCCTTGTGGGCTTTCGCCCGCTTGGTCCTGCTGGATGCCGAGACGGCACGCTCGTGCGGCGTGGCCAGCGAGGCGGAACGGGCACTGTTGCTGCGTCGCGTCGCCGCGGGCATGCAGCGCAACCTGGAGGCCGTTTCAGAATCGGGGCCAGCGGTGCTGGCGCTTCCGGCTCTCGATCCGACCAATCCCGCCATGACGAATTCTGTCAAGGGGGATGCGGCATGGGGTCTGCTGTTTCTCCAGCAGAACTGGACCGCGCCGGCATACATGGCCGGCAACGCCGCCGAGGCCCTCTTCTACGCGGATCTCGCCGCCGAATTGAAGGCCGGCAAGGGGGGAGCTGATCTGGCGGCCTACGCCTGGCCGGTCGAAGGCGCCACGAGCCTGGGTTTGCGCCACATGGACTGGATCCTGGGGCTCAACCACTGGGACGCCAGTTTCGTGGCGGGCGTGGGAGCGAAGAACCTCCACAACGCGCACCATCGCAATGCCAACCCCGACGGCCGCACCTCCATGACCTCCTACGACTACCGCACCCCCGTGGGTGGGTTGTGGGGCTTCGCGCCGTCGGACACATCCAAGGTGCGGATTGACTGGTCCGATTACACCCATTCCGAACCGATGCTCTGGGGCGCCACGCAACTGCTGGCGGCCTCGTACCTGTTGGCTCCCGCGGCGGCTCCGATCCCGACCGGCATGCGCTCTGTCGCCCGTCCCGCATTCGCGGTTGACGCCATCGTTCACGCGCGGCGGGTCCAGGCCCGGGTGGCGGGTCTGGCTCCGCTCGAGGCGGTCCGCATCGAACTCCTCGATGCCGCCGGCCGTCGGATCGCGTCGCAGGATGCCGAGGCCGACGCGCGCGGTGGACTCGAAGCCGTTCTGCCCCCGGCTCCGCGCGGGGTGGCGATCCTGCGCGTCCAGGCCGCGGGAGTGGTCCGGACCTCCCGGGTCGCGGTCCCCTGAGCTGCTTCGCCGATATGGCCCACGACCGGTGTCGTGGCACTTCGACAGGAATTTCCGGCCCATCGTGGAATCCGGTTGATGGATCTTGTGGTTTGACAAACACTTGTACGTCTTGATCAAATAAGTACTGCACAAGCGAGCACTATGGAGTAGATTAGGGGCATGGCTCTTGCGCCCCTTCATGTCCACAGTGCCCACAGCCTTCTCGACGGCCTCCCCACCATCCCTCAATTGGTGGCTCGGGCCGTCGAGATGGGTTATCCGGCTCTGGCGCTCACCGACATCAACTCGATGGCGGGGTGCATCCTGTTCCTCGAGGAATGCCGTCGTGCCGGCATCCGCCCCATCCTGGGTGTCGAGCTGCGCGACCATCGCGATCCCGCCCTGCGCCTGGTCTTGCTGGCTCGCAACGCCGCCGGATACGGAGACCTGTGCGAACTCACCAGCTTCCACATGCTGGGGCGTCGCGGCCCCAGCCTGGAAGACCTCTTTGCTCGTCCCTTTCCGGATCTTGTGGCTATTTGTCCGCATCCGGAATTGTTGCAACGCCTGGCCCACACGCCGCTGCACGACAGTCTGTCGGGGAGCATCGCCCTCCACGACACCCGCGCCGCTTCGCGCAGCCGTGCCATCGAAGCCGTGTGCCGCCAAGAGGGATTGCGCGCGGCTGTCGCGCATGAAGCCTGGTTTCTCTCCCCACACGACCACGAGCTCCATCGTGTGTTGCGCGCCATCGCCCACAACACGGATCTGTCGCGCCTCCATCCTTCGGCCTTTGCTCCGGAGGCGGGTTGGCTCGTCTCTCCCGCCCAGTTGCGCGAGCGCTACGGCCACCTCCCCGAAGCGTTGGCCCACACCGAAGCTCTCAGCGCCTCCTGCCGCGACGACCTCGTCTCTTCGGGATGGATCCTTCCCCACATCGAGGTTCCGGAAGGTCACACCCCTTCGTCCTGGCTGGGAAAGCTGGCGCGTGCAGGGCTTCTGGACAACTACGGGGGCAAGCCCGATTGGGTGAAAGCCCATGCCCTCCAGGAAAAAGAACTCGAGGTCATCGAGCGTACCGGTTACGCCAGTTATTTCCTCATGGTCCGGGAAATTCGCCGTTTCGCGACCGAAGCCTTCGCCACCGCCTATCGCGGCGCACGCGAATGCTCCATCATGCGCGGATCGGCGGCCAACTGCCTCACGTTCTACAACATCGGCGCTTCCGATCTCGATCCCGTCCGCTACAACCTGTACTTCGAGCGTTTCCTCAACGAGAGCCGCACCAGCCCTCCCGATGCCGACCTCGATTTCGGCTGGGACGAACGCGAACGGGCCCTGCAATGGTTCTTCGAAACCTACGGGGAAGACCGTGTCTGCATCCTGTCCGCCACCCACCATTTCCGCCGCCGCGCGGCCTTCCGCGAGACGGCCAAAGTCCTGGGCTTTTCCGAGGCGCAGGTCACGGCACTTTTCGAACGCCTCCGTCGTGCCCCCCTTCGCCCCGACGCCCACTGGCTGGAGCGGGTCCACGAGGTGGATCCCTCTTTGGCCCATGTCGCCCATCTGGCCGAAGAGGTGCGCGGACGCCCCCATTTCCTGGGGCAGCATCCGGGTGGGGTCATGGTCACCAACGACCCCATCTGGCGGCATGTCTCCTGCCAGCGCTCCGGGGGGACCAACAATCGCGTGATCAGCCAGTTGGACATGCACGGAGGCATCGACTTCCTCGGGCTCGTCAAGTTCGACATCCTGGGCAACGGCTCGCTCTCGGTGCTTCGCGACGCCCTCTCCATGCTCCAGGGACAAGGAGTGCCGGATCCCCGCGTCTGGGATCTCGAAAGCGTCCTCCACGACCCCGACGTCCTGCGCATGATGTCCGAAGGCGACACGCGGGGCGTCTTCTACCTGGAAAGTCCGGCGCAGATCCGCCTGAACCGCCGCTCGCGCGCCGGAAGTTTCGAAGACATCGGGATCACCTCCAGCCTGGTGCGCCCGGCCGGCACCGCCTACGCCGAGCGCTTCGTGCAGCGTCACCGGGAGGCTCTCGGAATTGGGCAGAATCCGTCAAGCCCGGACGGGGATCCTTCGTGGGCCTGGCTTCATCCCTCGTTGCGGGGTATCCTGCGGGACAGCCACGACGTCTGCGTGTTCCAGGAGGACGTGACGCGCATCTGCGTCGAGGTCGCCGGCATGAGCTTCGCCGAGGCCGATCGCGTGCGCAAGATGATGAATTCCGCCCACGAGGGAGAACCTCCCGAATACCATCTCACCGCCACGCGTTTCCAGCAGGGATGCCGCGACGTGTCGGGGCTTTCGGCCGAGCAGGCCGCAGAGCTGTGGGGAAGGGTGGCCAGCTTCCGCGGGTTCAGCTTCTGCAAGAGCCACAGCCTTTCCTACGCCCAGCTCTCCTTCCGCTGCGCCTACGTCAAATCGCGGTGGCCTTCCGTGTTCTGGGCCTCCGTGATCGCCAACGACCATGGCTACTATCCCACTTCGGCGTACATCCACGAAGCCCGCCGCGCCGGTCTGCGCATCCTTCCCTGGGACATCAACGCCTCGGGTTGGAAATGGACCGGAAGCGAAGACTGGATGCGCCCGGGTTTCCAGCACGTGAAGGGTCTGAGGCGCACCACGGTCGAGCGCCTGGTCGCCGACCGCGCCTCCAACGGGTTGTTCGGGAATCTGTCCGATTTCCTCGCGCGGGTTTCCTTGTCGCGTTCGGAGGCCGAAAGCCTGGTGCGTGTGGGGGCTTTCGACCGTCTGGGGAACGGACGCGTCCACAATCTCGCCTGGCTCGCCGAAATCGCACTCCAGAAGACCGGTCGCAATGCCGCGACCCTTTCCGACCTCGATCTCTTCGCGACCTCCGGCATTCCCGCCCACATCCTGCGTCTTCCCTCCGAAACGCTCCTCGAACGCTCCCTCGACGAGCAGAAGCTTGGCGGATTCTCCGTTTCCGGAGATGTCCTGGAAGGCGTGGCGAACCTGGGACTTCTGCGCGGGGCCATCGCCGCCGCGCGTCTGCCGGAATTCGTGGGGCGTTCGGTGCGCGTGGTGGGCATTCCCGTGGCGCATCGCGTCCACCGCGTCGCCCGCAGCGGCGAGCGCATGCTGTTTCTCACCCTCTCCGACGCCTCGGGCATGCTGGACGCCGTCCTGTGGCCCGAAGCCTACAAGAGATTCCACGCGGTCGCCGAGTCGGGAGGCATTCTCGAACTCCAAGGCAAGGTCACCGCCCAAGACGACACCCACGCCCTCGACACCCAGATGGTGGAGGAAATCCGATGAGCCGTTTCGCCGCCTTGTTTGTTCCGTCCTTGCGTTCCCAACTTCTGATGGCCGCGCAGCCCGCTCTCCGGAGCGAGTCCTGGGTCCTTGCCTCGCAGGCCGAAGGCGTCCACGCGCGCATCGAGGCCGTTTCGCCGCAAGCACACAGGTGCGGTGTCGTCGAGGGAATGCGCGTGGCCGAATTGCGCCGCCGTTTCCCCGAGGTGCGGGTGCTTCCCCCCGATGCGTCGCTGCTGGCTCGCTATCGTCGCATCCTCTCGGCCCTCTGCGATGCCCGCACCCCGACATGGGACGTCTCCGACGACGGGGCGGCCCTTCTCGATCTGGGAGGTGTTTCACATCTCTTCGGAGGTGATCACGAAGCCTGGGCCGGCCAGCTTCGGGCCGATCTTCGCCAGGCGACGGGCCTGGACGATGTGCGCATCGCATTGGCCCCAAGCCGTGGTGCCGCCGAACTGCTGGCGCGGGTCCGTCCCGAAATCCCGCTCTTCGTCTGTCCGGAGGGTGACGACGGCGCCACACTGGGATGCATCTCCCTCGACCAGGTTCCTTGGCTGGCACGCCAGTCCCGCGAGAAGCTGGAGCGCTACCATCTGCGCACGCTCTCCGATGTGCGGCGCTTCCCGCGTACGTTCCTCAAGCTCCATTTCGGCGAAGTCGGCGAGCGGCTTGCCGCCTTGGCCGCTGGATTGGAAGCCGAGCCGGAGGGGGGCTCCACGCGTTCCCTCGCCGAGGAGCTGGTCCTTCCCCGCGACGAAGTCGACTTCGCCGTGGCTCGGGAGCGCGTCCACGAGCTTGCCGACCGCCTGTCCTTCGCCCTTCGGGAGAGGGGGCTGGCGGCCCGCGAGATCCGTTTGCGGTTGTGCTGGTCGGATGGACAGGAATTGTCTTCAATGATCCGCTCCGCCAAGCCGTGCGAGGGATTCCTGCAGCTTCGCGACGCCGCATGGTCCCTGCTCTCCGAGTTGTCCACGCGCCGGGTGGCCCTGCGCGCGTTGCGTCTTTCCGCATCTCGCACCGAACCCCTGGCCGTGCAGCAAGACCTCTTCGCCGCGCCCGAGCGCGAGGAGCAGCACCGGTTGGGGCTCGCCTTGGACGCCGTCCGCCGCCGCCAGGGGTTCCAGGCCGTCCGCAACGGTCTCAGCATCGCCGCCTGAAGGGGGACGCCATCTGGCGCGTTCCAGGATCGGGCATTCGAGCCGGGGCCCCAGGTGCTTCCGATGCCCCCGCCGCGGGAATGGCAGGGCGTGCAGGAGTGCTGGGTTTTCGAGCCCGCGGTGCAATTGCCGATGTTGCGGAGATATGCGATAGTGAAGGTGCTGGCGGCTCGCCGCAAGGAGTCCCCCTAGCAGGGGATTTGTCCTCCATCGTACCTGGGAGAAACACCATGTCCACTCGCACGATCCTCCGTACTCTCCTCCTGGTCGCCTGCGTTGGCGCGGTCCGGGTTTCCGCCGAGGGCTTGTCTCCCGAGCTGCAGCCCAAGCTGGATGCCAAGGTCGCGGCTCTGAAGGTGTGGTCCACCCAGCCTGCCATCGTGGCAGCGGTCAAGGCGCGCAATGCATCCAAGGATGGTGCCGCCTATACCAATGCCTCCTGGAAGTCTCTGACGGTCCTGGATCCTGCGGTGCGTGCCTTCCAGCAAAATGCGGTGGCCGCCTGGATCAAGGCCAACAAGGATGCGGCGGTTTCCGAAGCCTTCGTGTCGGGTGCCGATGGGTCAAAGGTCGCCTTCCTGACCAAGCCCAGTAGCTGGATCCATGCCGGAAATCCCAAACACGACAAGCCCATGACCGGCAAGACCTGGCAGGGTGAGGTCGAGGTCGACGCCTCCACAGGGGCTCGTCAAATCCAGGTCTCGGTTCCGGTCTTCGACGGCGGCAAGCCCATCGGATCCATCGTGGTCGGATTCTCGATCGCCAAACTCTGAGGAACCTCGCGCGCGTCGCGGGCTTCGTGCAAACGCGCCATTGCATTGAATTCGTCGTACCGGGAGATCTCATGAGCTGGAGCGTGGCGACCAAGATCCGAACCTTGTTGTGGTCCAGTCTGGCTGCCACGTTGCTCGTGGCGCTGGTCATGGTCGTTGTGCAGTGGCTCGGTGATCGCTACGGAAGATCGTTGGAGCTGCGACTGAGCGAAAAGATCGCGTTGCAGATCCGCATCGCGTCGAGTTTGGACCAGCAGCAGGGCATCTTGCAGAGGGCCCTGCGGGAGTCGGATCCCGACACGCTTCTGGTTTTGCTGTCCCGCGACTCTGCCTTGGGGGTGCAGTTGCGGGACGACGCCGTACTCCTGGAGTCGGCCGCTTTCGATTCCGTTTTCGCCAAGCTCCTCGCCTTGGATTCCGTGGTCATCCAGATGGTCCTGGAAGGGCGTCGAGGTGAGGCGCAGGACCTCTATCTGGAGCAGTCTTCGGTGTTGGTGCAGGGAATCCTCAAGGCGCAGGAACGCGCGCGGGAGTCCTGGAAGCTGGTGATGGAGGGTGATCGAGAGAATTGGGCTCGGAAACGGTCCTTGCTGATCCTGTCCCTTCTCGTGCTGGTGTGCCTGGGGGGTGTTGTGGCGGCCCTGATGGGGCGGCGCCTGGTCGAGGGCATCGTGGAGCCCCTTCGGGTTGCGCATGTGACCATGGAAGACATCGCCGCGGGCGAAGGTGACCTCACGAGACGTCTTGAGGTCCGTTCCCAAGACGAGATCGGCCAGCTCGCGAGCGCGTTCAATCGCTTCGTGGAAAGGGTCCATCGCACCGTACGCACGGTCGAAGACGGTGTCGGTACTCTCAATGGGGCTTCCGAGCGCATCGCAGCCTCCACGCGAATGCTTGTCGAGGGCTCCGAAGCCGTGGCGCGTCGAAGCCGCGAGGTCGCGACAACCTCGCGGGAAACGGGTGTCCGTGTGGGATCCGCCTCCAAGGCGACGGATGATCTGGCCCTGGGGCTGTCCAGGATCGCCGCGGCGATCGAAGAGCTTTCGGCATCGGTTCGGGAAGTTTCGCGATCCTGTCAGCAAGAAGCCGTGGCTGCGGGGCGAGCCGATCGCGATGTAGCGTCGGCACGGGAGAATTTCCAGGGTCTGGTGGTGGCGGTACAGGAAACGACGCGGCTCCTGGACGGGATCCAGAATATTTCCGACCAGACGCAGATGCTGGCGCTCAACGCGACCATCGAAGCGGCTCGTGCCGGAGAAGCGGGGCGCGGATTCGCGGTGGTGGCCGCCTCCGTGAAAGACCTTTCCCGGCAAGCCCTGGGAACCACGCGCGAGATTTCCGAGCACATCGAGGCGATGGGGCGCGCCATGGTGGGAGCCGATGCCTCCATCTCTTCGCTGGAAGAGGTGGTCCGCTCGGTCCGCGCCGAGTCGAGCAGCATCGCCGCGATGGTCGAAGAACAGGAGGCCACGATCGCCGAGTTGTCGCGTTCGATCAGCGAGACGCACCAGCAATCCCAGGCCATTTCGGCGGATGTGCGCGGCGCTTCGCGTGGGACCGATGTCGCCGCCCAGGAAATCGAAGCGGTCAGTGAGGGGGTGGCTCAAGCCGCCCGGGAAATTGTCGCGGTCCGCGAAGGCATGCAGGAGATCGAGACCCTCGCCGCCGACCTCAAGGCCTTGGTGGGGCGCTTCCGGACCTGAGTCGCCGATGCCCTGAAGTCAGGCGCTCAGAGCGACGTTTCGGGCAGGGAAGAGCTGGCCAGTCAGCAAGCGCAGGTGCTGCGCGACGTCCTCCAGGGATTCGAAGCGACGCCATGCGAATTCGAGCTGGGAGGCTTCGATCGGCTGAAGGTCCGGGATATGCAAGACCGGGATTCCGGCTGCTGTGGCGGAGCGCAGGCCCTGGATGGAGTCTTCGACGGCCCAGGCCGAGGATGGTTCGATGTTCAGGCGTCGGGCTGCTTCGAGGTAGAGGTCGGGAGCGGGTTTTGGCGAAGGGGCATCTTCACACGTGATGACCGCGTCGAATGCTTGCTGTAGGCCCGAGGCCTGCAAGAGCAAGGTCGCCAGCGCTCGTGGAGACGACGTGGCCACGGCGGTGGGAATTCCCAGGCCTTGGAGCAGACGCAGGAGAGTTCGAACCCCCGCCTTGACCGGGACTCCCCGGCTCTGCAAGCGCGCTTGGAACAGCGTCTTCCAGGTCTTGGTGACAACATCGGGAGACACCGTGCTCGGGGTTGAAGACGGGGCATGGGCCAGGAAGATCCGGAACTTCTCGGAAGCATCGCAGCCTACGGTCTTCAGGACCGCTTCCTGAGGCATTTGGATACCCAGGGTTTGGAAGGTCTCCGTCCAGCATTCGATCCCCAGTTTTTCGGTGTCGAAAAGGGTGCCGTCCATGTCGAAGATCATGGCGTCAGGAATGCGTAAATCAGGCCTTCGGATCATCAGATAGATCTCCATGAATACGATGGGTAATGCGGTAGGCATGTGCGAAAAACATCGGATTCCTGAATGTCGGAAATCGATTTTCTGTCTGTTCGATGCAACCGGGTGAGTGTTCGTCTCCAAGAAAAGATAAGTGGAACTTAAGCGAAAACAAGTGATCACAAGGTCTTTTATTGTGGCGGGCTCGCCAGGGGGTGGCGCTTGCAGGTCCCATTGTGCCTGGATTCTCGCCTTCGTCAGGGCTGGTTCCGGTAGGAAAGTCCCCGCCGAGAGGCAACTCTGGAGACTTGGAAGCCTCTGCGGGATTCTGGAGCTGGAAACGCGATGCAAGAAAGAAAGAAATGGAAATGCAATATCTTGTTCTTAAGAAGAATCGCGCATTGTTGTGAGTCGAGAATGCGTTTCTTTTGGGATGATTATTCGAGTTTTCCATTCACTATTTTCGTGCAGCGCGATGGACCGCTTGCCGTTTTCCATCCAGCCAGTATGAAAGCCTCGAAACTGCCGGGAACGATGTTTCGGTTTCTGACTGGAGTGGGAGGCCTCAAGTCGTCAAGGTTTGGTGCGGGGGGCAATACAGGGGAGGGATGGCTCGGGTACTGCGCCCTCAGAACACGGTTTCCAAGTGGGAAACGACGACACGTGGATATTCGAGGGAGCTAGATTTTGCCCAAGCAGACTGACCCCCGACACGCCCCGCGTCGGTCGGAGCCTCGGTCTTGGATGCGCGGTGTTCCCAGCGTCTCCCCTCCGTTTCCATCCGCACAGGGCAGGTGAGCTCCCATGGCCAAGACGGCACGCACCGAGCGAGATCCGTACGGGATCGGGGGGTTGCACATCTGCGGCTCGTGCCCGATCACCGGACGGACCTACTGGACGCATCCGGACTGGAATGTCGAATTGCCGCACTACTCCAGCCGGATGCTGCTGCTGGATGCACGGACCGTGTTGTGCTTGGCGCGAGGGATCATCCATGCTGCCGATACGGAAGGCTACTGCTCGCGCTTCGAACGCTTGTACGCCGCCGTCGTTCCCGACGGGGGCAAGATCCACTTGATCGAGGACTGGTCGGATCTGCGCAGCGCCGACACCGAAGCGCGCCGGATCTATGTCGCCTACCACATCCGACACCGCGACCGGCTCGCGTCCATGCGCTTCTTCGGACTCAATGGTCTCACCCGCCTGCTGGTCAACTTGAGCAAGGCGTTGCATGTGGTGCCCTTCGCCCTCGAGATCCATCCGGACTACGGTTCGGTCTTGAAGGCGCTGGGCTTTCCGGTGCAAGGCTCGGCGCCCGGAGGCCCCCGGCCCCTTCGCAAGCTTCTTCCGCTGCCAGGATTCCTGCTGCGTGGGCATGCACGTCGACTTGCCGACATCTTCGGTGCCCTTCAGTGGGGTGCTCCCGGCGAGGTACGCAATCCCCTTTCCGAACGAGATCCCTTCCACGACCTCGTCGCCGGATGGATTGCCGTCAAGGCCGATCTCGACCACCTCAACGAGCGCTCCCAGCAACACGAAGCCAACTTCCGCGCCGTGATGGAATCGGCTCGCGAGGGAGTGTGGCTTTGCGATGGCACGGGAACCACGCTTTGGGTGAACGGGAGCATGGCCAGCTTGGTGGGCACGACCGTGGCGGAGCTGTCCAGCCTCCGCCTGTCCGACCTGCTCCCGCCCGATCTTTTCGAACAGGCCCGGGCCAGGACCACCGAGCCCCAGGAGCTGCGGATTCCGCGTCCCGACGGCAAGGATGTCTGGGTGATGGTCTCGGCTGGCCCGATCCCCGGGGGGCGTGACGAACACGCCGGATTGTACGCGATCTGTTCGAACATCACGGGGCGAAGGAAGGCCGAGGAGAAGGTGCGCGACATCGCCGACGATCTCGAGCGGCGCGTCGTCGAACGCACCGGCGAGCTGGCCATGTCCAACCGACTCCTGGAAGAGGCGCTGCGTTCACGCGAGGAATTCCTGGCCGCCATGAGCCACGAACTCCGCACCCCCCTGGCCACCATCCTGAACATCTCCGAATCGCTGCGCGGAGGGGTCCAGGGGTCGCTGGAGGAGCGCCAGATCGAGCGGCTGCGGGTGCTGGAAAACAACGGCCACCATCTTCTGGCCCTGATCCGCGATGTTCTCGATCTGTCCAAGAGCCTGGCCGGTCGGATCGATCTTCTGCCCACGGCCATCGACGTCGGATCGCTGTGCGGCGAGTGCCTGAACGCCATCCGTCCGTTCGCGGAAAGCCAAGGCATCGAGCTGCAGTTGGAGCTGCCCGCCGATCCGGTCGTCGCCATGCTCGATCCGCTGCGGGTTCGACAGATCTTGACGAACCTGCTCTCCAACGCCTGCAAGTTCCCGCCGCGCGGTACCCGGGCGGGATTGGTCCTGGCAACCGATGCGCAGGCGCGCGTGGTGCGCATGTCCGTGTGGGACGAAGGCCCCGGAATCGCTCCCGAGGCGGTCGAGCGCCTGTTCATGCCGTTTGTGCAACTGGACAATC
>JAMIIV010000177.1:0-2017 GCA_035913415.1 Fibrobacteria bacterium
ACACCCACAAGGAGGCCCGCGACGACCACATGGTCTGGTTCCTGTCGAACGTCCACCCCGGCACCACCACCTTCACCTACCTGCTACGCGCCGAACGCCCGGGCCTGTACCACGCCCTTCCCGCCCGCGCCGAGCTGATGTACGACCCCAAGGTCAAAGCCAACTCGGCCGAATCCGTGGTGCGCATCCGCGCGAAGTGACGAGCCCGGGGCTCCGCGGCGCCCGATGACGGACGAAATCCGTCACGAGCGTCGCTATCGCAGGCGCCAACCGACCTGGGCCGAAAGCGCCGGCCCCAGGTCGGGATCGGCGCCAGGCTCGGACAGGATGATCAAGCCGACCTGGGCGCGGACGTCCCAACCACCGGCGAAACGCGACCATCCGTCGACCAGAATCCGTCCTTCGGAGGTGACGTCGCCCGACAGCGGGCCTTGCCTCTTCGCGAAGAGCTCGGCATCCTTCCAGACCGCGGCATCGCCCTGGTTCAGCCAATCCAGCTCCAGCCCCGTCCCCCAGGATGAATCGGGGCTGGCCCATTCCAGCCGGCTCCACAGGTCGGCCGCATCGGAACCGCGATGGTACCCCAGGGGCCGATCGACGATCCATTGGTCGAGGAAACCCGGCACGGCTTGGTCGCGATTGTTGGAACGGTACCGGCGCCGGGACACCCCCTTGAGCAGCGGAATCGTGTGGTTGTTGAAGGTCGCGGAGGTGATCGTGCCGTCGAGGGAGGCCCCGAATCCGCCGCGCCCGGTCGAAGGCGACAGGCGCCAGCCCAGGTTGGCGCCGTACACCGTGCGGGGATCGACACCGATCACCTCCGCCGAAGGCACGCGGATGTCCTCCACCAGCGCCTCGGAATGGACGGCCCCGAACCGCTCCGTCGAGAACCGGACCTGCACAGCCGTCGAGACCTTGGAGTACCCGTCGCCGTAGTTGTTGTGCCACACCACCAGCGGGAGCGCCTCGCGCAGCGACGGGGTGCGACCTCCAACGATCAGGACCTCGGAAATTGCCAGATCCCACGCCCCCAGACGCGCCGCCAACCGGTGGACAAAAAGTGACTTGGACGGTTCGGCGTAGATGCGCCCCTTCTGGTTTGACACCGTCCGCACCTGCTGCAGGTGGGCCTCGGAACCGGTGTCGATTATCCCGTCGAGCCGCGTGCCGACCAGCCACGGATCGAGGGACGACCAGAAGGATTCGAACCGGCACACGCCGATGGGAAGGGAGAGATGCACCGCGTCATGGGGCATCTTGGAGCCCAATACCACACCGTGGTCGGATCAGGAGAAGGTCTGCGGAAAACGGCCTGCTTGCAGTCGCCCACCCCAGGAAAAACGCCACTGGGCCCAGCCCTCGTAGGGCGCGTTGATGTCGAGCTCCTGCGAACCCCGAGGCAGGTTCCCCCCCCATCGGATCCCTACGCCAGGCATCGAGATCCCGGCGCAGGGGCAGATCGACCTGCAACAGCAGGGAATCGATCCGGGCACGCAACCCGACTTCGGCCAACGCCGGCAGGTGTTCCCGCTGCGCGGCGACTTCGGGATGGATCCGCCCGTCGGCCCAGTTGGGGGGATAGAACTGGACCGTTTCGACCCGATTCGCTCTGCCAAACCATGGCAGCTCGGAGGCAACGGCTCCCCTGACCTGCAGCCAGCTAGGCATGGCTGCACCAGCGGCCGTACAGGCCAGGGCACAGACACACGCCGCACGACCGATCATCGAGGATATCTCAGATGCACCCAACGTCCACCGTAACCGGGAGCTGCGGAGAATCGGTCGGAACAAGCCAGCGGCAATCATCCTCCTGCCAACCAGCGCCCTCATGCCATTCGGTCATGGACGAAGTCGGCGGCGATGAAGCTGGCAGAGCCGATGAAGGAGATGCGCATGCAGGGGAAAAGTAGGGCAAAACCCGAGGCGTGGGGCCAACTCGGGTCAGGGAGGATCAGGCCTGGAGGTCTTCGGGACGGATTCCGGTGACATCGGTGATGATGTCCCAGGAGATGCCGTG
>JAMIIV010000178.1:0-49417 GCA_035913415.1 Fibrobacteria bacterium
GGCAAAGATCGCCTCCAACGTCTTCCGGTGCGATGCTCTCACGCCCATATGATTGCAGATTCTGCAATCAAAGGCAACACACCGCGCGAAGTCCCCCTCCCCCCACAACCTTGGCGGCCAGCGGCTCCCCTGAGCCCGTCGAAGGGAAGCGTCGCCGCACTCAGCCCAGAATCGATTCCAGCGGAACACCCTTGTGAAGGCTCACCGCCCGCAAGATCGCGTGCAGAGTTCCCAGGCGCAGAGGCTTGGGTTGGGGAATCGACAGGCGTTGTGAGCTCGGCTCGTCCGTATCGAGGATCGCGTGGCTTCCTGTCTGGTGGACCTTGCGGTAACCCCACTCCCGACAGAGGATCTTCACCAGCTCGGACCCATCCAGGTCCCGAGGCAACCTCACGCCACAGCCAACAGTTCGTCGCGGACCAGATGCAACCGGATATGCGACGGCATGGGACGATCGAAGTGCCAGCCCATCACGGCGTCACGAACCGCCTCACAGAGCTCTTCCCAAGTATCGCCCTGGGTGAAGATCGGCTCCTGCAAGCATTCCGCGACATACCCCCCATCGGCTTCCTGCGTCACACTGAAGACCAGCTCGTTCATGTACCCAACATACACTCGAACCCATCCAGCCCCAAAGCCCCACCAGCCCCGGCGGCCAGCGCAGTGTCCCCGCCCGACCCGCGACGCCCCAACCACCGCGCGACGGCTCCCGGCCTTCGATACCCAGTCCAGCGCAGTCGCGAACCAACGCTCTGCCCACCCGGCGGCCAGCGAAGCGTCGCCGCCCAGCGCAACCACCGCGCGATGCCCACAGCTCCGCCCAGCCCCACGGCCTTGGCGGCCAGCGCAGCGTCGCCGCCCAACGCGTCACGGCTCACAACCACCGCGCGATGGCCACAGCTCAGCCGCCCGACCCACCGCCATCGCGAACCGACAGCGCAGGTACTTTCCGCCCCCCTATCGGGGATGCAGACGAAGTGACCTGACCCCGAAGGCGTACGCTTTGGTACGTCGAGGGGTCAGGGAGCGAGTATGCGCCCCGAGAGGGGGGCGGAAAGTGGAGACATGGAGAGTCGAACTCCAGACATCCTGCTTGCAAAGCAGGCGCTCTACCAACTGAGCTATGTCCCCGATGCGACTTGGGTTTTCACCCTCCTCGCTCAATCCTCGAATCTCGGGAGGTCTAATCCCGAAAGATCAAAAAGCCAGGTGGACCTGGCTTTTTGAAGTGGGTCCGGATGGACTCGAACCATCGACCTTCGCCTTATCAGAGCGACGCTCTAACCAGCTGAGCTACGAACCCTCTCAACCCTTCCGTTGGAAGGGAGACGAAAAGTTATGGCAACGCCCCGGGCTCGTCAAGCCCTCGTGTGCAAAAAATCAGCGGAAACCGGGCATTCCCGGCATACCGGGCATACCCGGCATTTTCACCGCGCCCATGATTTCCTCGGAGCGCGCCTGGATGTCGTCGCGTGCCTGCTTGAAGGCCGTCAGCAGCAGGTCTTCCAGCAACTCGACGTCATCGGGGTCCACGACGGCCTTGTCGAGCTTGACTTCCAGCAGGTCGCCTTTGCCCGAAAGCACCACGCGCACCTTGCCTCCGCCGGCTTCCCCTTCGATGCGGGCCGATTCCAGTTCCTGCTGCGCCGACATGACCTTTTTCTGGACCTGCTGCAGTTGCTTCATCATGGCGTTCATGTTCACGTTGCGATCACTCCGAGATGACGGTGGCGTCGAAGTCGTCGACGAGCTTGTGGAGACGGGGATCCTGGGCGACGGCCTCCTGGAAGGAGGGGCCACGACCCGGACGAGATTCGGCCGACGCCCGCGGGCGCGAGCCCTCGGGGGCCGCCGCGGCAGGTGCGGACTCGCGAACGGGAGCGGACGCCTCGGGAGACGGTGCACCGGCCCGCAGCGTGGGCAGAGCCTCGCCGGCCATCAGGCGGCGAAGATCTGCCACACGATCGAGGCAGGCCATACGCGCCACGGCCATTTCCAGGGCCAAGCGCGGATGGTGGGCATCACGCATCTGGCCCAGGGCGTCGGAGGTCATGCGGGCCCAGCGCAGCAGGTCGCCTTCGGCGAGTCCCGCGGTGGCGGTCTTCAGTTCGGCCTGGCGTTCGGGCAGCATGGCAAGCGCCCCCTCGGGAAGCCCCTCCAGCCGACAGAACAGCGCGTTGCGCAAAAACTCGCCGAACCCGCGCAGGTACTCGGTGGGATCCACACCGCGCTCCAGGGCACGATGGATCTCGCCGACGGAATTTGCCACATCCGAACGCACCAGGCTGTCCAGCAGGCGCTGGTGCGAGGCGTGGTCGGGCACGCCAAGGGTGCGGCGCACGTCTTCGGCGGTGATCGTCTCACCGGCGTAGGCGAAGACCTGGTCGAACAGGGAGAGGCCGTCGCGCATCGAGCCGTCGGCACGCAGGGCCACGATCTCCAGCGCTTCGGGCTCGACGGTCAGTTTGTCTTCGCGGCAGATGTAGGCCAGACGGTCGCGCACCTGGATGGGGGTCAGGCGACGGAAGTCGTAGCGCTGCACCCGGCTGAGGATGGTCTGCGGAACCTTGTGGACTTCGGTGGTGGCCAAGATGAACACCACGTGCGGCGGCGGCTCTTCGAGGGTCTTCAGCAGCGCGTTGAACGCCGCTTTCGAGAGCATGTGCACCTCGTCGAGGATGACCACCCGGTAGCGCCCGTGCGAGGCCGCGTACTTGAGCTGCTCGCGCAATTCGCGCACGTCGTCGACACCGGTATGACTGGCCGCGTCGATCTCCAGCACATCCATGCTGGCGCCTTTTTCGATCTCCAGGCAGGAGGGGCAGACACCGCAGGGACGGTTCTCGGCGTTTTCCTCCTGGCAGTTGAGCATCCGCGCCAGGATGCGCGCCGACGTCGTCTTGCCGACGCCGCGCGTGCCCGTGAACAGGAACGCGTGGTGCAGGTGCCCGCGCACAAGGGCGTTTCGCAAGGTCTTGGCCACGTGATCCTGGCCGACCATGTCCTCGAAACGCCGTGGCCGCCAGCGGCGAGCCATGGCCTGATAACTCATCGGATCTCCAGGGATGGCGGAGGAAGGATGGCGACCTCGAGAGTCACCTCGTTTCCGCGCTCGTTGAACAAAATGGTATCGAAAGAGTGGCGCGCCATGAGCAGGCCTCGGCCGTGGCGGGCGGTCATGTTCTCGGGGTCGCTGGGATCGGGGGGGCTGCGCCAGTCGAAGCCGGCGCCTTCGTCGGCGATCTGGTAGCGGATGACGCCTTCGGAAGGCAGCACCAGGCATGTGACCCGCACGACGCGATCGCGCCAGGGCAGTTTCTGGGATCTCTCCTGGGCCAGGTCGAAGAAATACGAGCCGCGCAGGGCCTCGCGTTTCTCGTCGAAGTCGATGCCCAAGTTGCCGTGTTCGATGGCGTTGCTCAGGATCTCGATGAGGCCCAGGGTCACCTGGGTGCGTCGGGGATCGGAGGGCGCCAGGGTGGTGTCCACCAGCGACTTGGCCACCGGCGTGATGAGCGTGAAGTCGTTGTGGAGGACCATGTGCCGTTCTTCGCGACGAACCCGGGAGGGGTCGTACTGTTCGGCCGAGGTCGTGAGGGCGTGCCCGATGTGAAATTGGACTTCGTCGTCGCGCAGCGGTTTGCGCATGACCGCGAAGACCCCGTTGCGGTGAGCTTCCAGCGCTTCCTGCCGGGCGATGTCGTCGACCAGCACCAACACCGGCAGCGACGGATGCGCCATCATGATCTTGCGCAGAAGCGACATGGCCCGAGGCTTCAGGTCGGCAAGGTCCAGCAGCAGCACCGAGGGCTGGTTGGCGTCGACCATGGCGACCAGGGATTCGGCCTGCCCACACCAAGCGATGGCGTGTCCCATGGACAGCACGATCGACTGCAACAGGTCACGTTCCGGCGATCCGGAAACCAGAGCCAAGACAAGGCTCGACTCCCCGCGACCGGGACGAGATGGAGGCGATGCACTCACGTCTGAAAATATGCCATTCATGGGGCGACCACCGCATGCCCTTTTGCTTACCTTTACTTTCCATGTCGCGCCTGGTCCAGTCCACTCTTGTGCCCGAAACCGCCGATGCCTGGCTGGCCTTGCTGCGCGACGAGTCCCGCATCGTGACTTTGGCGTCCAACGCGCCCACCCTCACCATGCGCCTGCTGACCGCCCCGGACACCACCTGGGTACGTCACGAGCTCGTCCACGGCTTCTTCCGGACCTCCTGGACCAGCCGCCTCGAAAAACTCGACACCCAGGCCGGCGTCCTCATCGCCTCGCTCGACGGCGCGATCTTCGCGTCTTTCCGCCACGAGATGCGCTGGGAAACCACCTCCGAAGGCCTGATCGTGCGCTCCGACCTCTGGTGGGAAGGTGCCCGTCCCTCAGTGGAAAGCATACTATCGCAGGCCCTGGTCCGCTTCCCGTCCACTCCCGGACAGGCTCCCAGGTTCGCGGACAAAGCCACGGTGCGCATGGTCATCGACGCTCGCGCCCTGGGCGCCGCTTAGCCCGAGCGATCTCGGGGCGCATACTCCTCTTCCTCCCCCTCTCGCCGTACTAGAGTACGGCGTCGGGGGTCGGGGCGAGTCGTCTGCATCCCCGAATATCGCCCGGGCTTTCCGGATTCGCTGTGGTGGTGCATGCCCAAGCGCGCTGCGCGCGGCTTGGGCATGGGCGGGCGGAGCCGTAAGGGCAGGGCAGAGGCGTACCTAGGGCTGGGCGGAGCGAAGGGGTAGTAAACCCTCAAAGGGGCAGCGGTGCGGGAGCAAGGCCGGGTACGGGCGTGCCTAGGTCTGTGTGGAGCCGTGAAGACTGAACGGAGCTGTGGGGGGAGTGGTTTCCCCGAATCGTGGGGTCAGGCTTCTTTGCGTTTGCGGGGGGCGGGGGGCTTGAGGCTTGTGACCAGGGCGTCGGTGCAGTGGCCGTTGTGGAAGACCAAGCTGGGGCTGAGGCAGGTGGCGGGGGTGCCGTCGGGGGCCATCAGGGAGCCGCCGGCTTCACGGACGATGGCCCAGCCGGCCAGGACGTCCCATTCGTGGAAGCGGTCGATCAGGAAGGCGTCGATGCGGCCTTCGGCGAGTTCGCAGAGGTCGCGGACAGCGGCGCCGGAGACGCGCCAGCGGAGCACCTTCTCCAACAGAGGGATGTGCGCCTTCAGTTGGGAACGCAGGAAGGTGGCGGGGGTTTCGGTGCGGGTCAGGTCCGATTCGTGGAGCACGAAGCGCTCCAGGCGGTCGGTCGAGCTGACCTGAAGCTGGCGACCGTCGCAGAAGGCGCCGCCGCCGCGGACGGCCCAATAGGTGCGATTGAGCGCGGGAAAACGGATGACTCCCAACTCGGCGTCGCCGTCGGGTCCACGCAGTCCGATGCTCACCCCGTATTCGGACATGCCGCGCGAGAAGTTTACGGTGCCGTCGATGGGGTCCACCACCCAGATGTAGCCGGAAGTCCCTTCCCGCAGGGCGCCCTCTTCGCCGATGAATCCATCGTCGGGGAAACGCTCCAGCAACTCCTTGGCGATCAGGGCCTCGGCCGCGAGATCGGCCTCTGTGACAAGATCCGTCACGCCCTTGTCCTTGACGAAGAATCCCTCCTTCTGGAAGGAGAGGACGAGGTCGCCTGCGGCCTGGGCGGCGGCGAGGGCGGCGCTCAGATGGGCGTCGAGTGCGGTGGGAGCGGGAGGGGCCATGGACGGAAAATGTAGACCACCGCGACGCGGGCCCCGATCCCCAAGGCATCACACCACCGTGGCCACCGCCGCGATCCCTCGCCCAGCGGCTCGGACTCCCCCTTCGCCCGCCATCACGCACGACCCCGGCGCGTAAGCGACATGATCGCTTGGTGCGGACAAACCCGTCGCCAACGTGTATACTGATGGGGCACAGTTTGAAAACGGATCTCATCCCCTTCTCACCAGGAGCACATCATGGCCCACACTCTCCCCGCCCTGCCCTACGCCGACGACGCCCTCGCACCCGTCATCTCGGCCGAGACCATCTCGTTCCACTACGGCAAACACCACCAGGCCTACGCCACCAACCTCAACGGCCTCCTCGAAGGCACCGGCCTGGAGAACCTCTCGCTCGACGAACTGCTGGCCTCCCAGGACAAGTGGCCCGAAGCCAAGAAGGCCGGCATCTACAACAACGCCGCCCAGATCTGGAACCACACCTTCTACTGGGAATCCCTGACCCCCGGTGGCTCCAAGCCCTCCGCCGAACTCGCCGCCGCCATCGACGCCTCCTTCGGATCCTTCGAGGAGTTCAAGAAGAAGTTCATCGCCGACTGCGTGGGCAACTTCGGATCGGCTTGGACCTGGCTCGTCAAGAAGGCCGACGGCACCCTGGCCATCGAGAAGACCTCCAACGCGGTCATCGCCAGCACCGGCAAGCCTCTCCTGACCTGCGACGTCTGGGAACACGCCTACTACATCGACTACCGCAACCTGCGCCCCAAGTACGCCGAGAACCTCTTCAGCATCTACAACTGGGCCAAGGCCTCCGAGCGCTTCGCCGCCTGATCCGAGATCGACCTCGGGGCGCATCCTCGCTCCCCTCCCCACTCGGCGTCCCGAAGCGGACGCCGTCGGGGTCGTGTCGCGTCGGCTGCATCCCCGATCTCGATCTCGGAACCTGATCTCGGGGCATGACTTCCCCCAACACCTCGTTCTTCGTCCCGAAGCGGACGCAGAGTCGAATGGTGTCTCATGAATTGCTTCACAGCGATCAATCTCGAGGCGAATCCCTGCCGCCATGGGCGGCGGGGAGGTTCAGGGCGCCCCGGTCGCCAGGGCCAGCAAGCCGCCGAGAGGAATGGGCATCCAGTCCGGACGGTGGCGCAGCTCGTAGCGCAGCTCGTAGAAGGCCTTCTCAGCCTCGTGGTGCGCCAACATCAGTTCCCGGTCGGACGGAGCGGCGGGCCACAGGGCCTGCACCTCCGCGACGGAGAAATAGCCCTCCAGGAACGCCGTGCGCGCCGCGTCCCGCCAGTGCAAGGCGCGGGTTCGCGCCAGAGCGTCCGATCCGGCGGGAAGACCGGCACGGCTGGCGTAATCAAACGAGCGCAGCATGCCGGCCACGTCCTTGGCCGCAGGGGCCGGAGCTCGGCGCTCCTGCGGCGTGCGCGCCGGCTCGCCCTCGAAGTCGAGGATGGTCCATCCTTCCGGCGAAGACAGGACTTGTCCAAGATGGTAGTCGCCGTGCACCCGCTGCAAGGGCAGATCCGCGGGTGCGGGGTGCGCGAAGATGGCGGCAATGCGGCCCGCCTCGAGCCCCACCTGCGTGACATCGCACAAGACCTCGTCGCTCCAGGTCTCCCGCGGGGCCGTCTCCAGCTCCCGCAGGACATCGCGCGCCAGTCCGGCGGCGGCCAAACCGAAATCGGCACGCGCCTCGGTCGGCACCGTCGCGACACCGAAGACCGCGGCCAGACCCGCGTGCAGTCGCGCGGTCCGATCCCCCAGATCACGCCACGGAGCGGAGGAAACTGTCCCCCCGCAAGCGACAACACCGACCTCCGCGCAAGCTTTGTCCCAGGCGTTGCACTCGTGCGGCACGGCCTTCTGGAAGGCCGCCAGCACTTTTTCTTCTCCCGTTCCCGCCGCCACCAGGACGCCGCGCAGATGCGGAACCGACAGATATTGTCTTGCCGCCAGGGCTTCCAGGACTTCCACGTCCAGGTTCCCTCCCGGCTCCAGGCGCCGGAAAACCTTCACGAAGGTATCGCCCACCAGGGCCCACGAATTGGTCTGGTCGGCCGTGCCCGTGCGCACCTCGCCGCGCAGCGACGCCTCGAGACCGTCGCGCTCCAGCAACCTGCCCGAGATGCGGCGGTGGCGGGGGCCGACCGGAGCGCCCAGGCACGCGGCCAGGATTTCCCGGATGCCGACTGGGTCCTCGAGCCCGTCGATCCAGCGCACGCCGTCCTGGTCGACCATCGCGTCGGCGGCGCCATCCATCGCGGCCACCAAAGGCACGAAATATTCGTCGGGGCCGGCCGCGACGAAGCAGGCCGCGCACGGCCCGAGAAGGACCACATCGCGCAGGTGCGGGGCGGTGGCATCGGAACGCCGCACATACCAACGGCGCCGGGCGAGCCAATCGCTCCAGGGAAGGTCGGACAGGTGGCTGTGGACGGACTGGGCGATTTCACCGAACATGCCCCAAACCTAACGTCCCGGGGACACCGCGCACGAAGGATGCGGGCCGCCAACCTATCTTTACACCCCTCGAACCGCCATTGCGGCGTTCCCGCAGGGAGCGCCCTCCCTCGAAACGGAGACCCACCACCGTGGACATCATCGCCTGCAAGTTCGGGGGCACCTCGCTCGCCGACGCCGCCCAGTTCCGCAAGGTCGCCGAGATCGTCAAGGCCGACACCCGTCGCCGCGTCGTGGTGGTCTCCGCTCCGGGCAAACGCCACAAGCAGGACCCGAAGATCACCGACATCCTCCTGTCGGTCCACGATGCCGCCACCCGCGAGATGGACCCCTCCGCCTCCATCGCCCTGGTCCGCGAACGTTTCCTGGGCATCGAAGCCGAACTGGGCATCGATGCCGGCATCGCGGCGTCCATGGACCACTTCGCGCAATCGGTGGCCGCCGGCGCCGACCGCGACTGGATCGCCTCGCGCGGCGAACACTGGTCGGCCAAGATCATGGCGGCGTTCCTGGGCGCCACCTTCGTCGAGGCCGAGGGTGCCGTCTTCCTCACGCCCCTGGGGCTGGTCGACGACCGCACCTGGACCACCCTCCCCGGACGGATTCCGTCCGAAGGACTCGCCGTGATGCCGGGGTTCTACGGCACGGGGTCGCACAACAAGGTCAAGACGTTCTCCCGCGGCGGCTCCGACATCTCCGGCGCCATCGCCGCCCGCGCCGCCGGCGCCGCGCTCTACGAGAACTGGACCGACGTCTCGGGCCTGCTCATGGCCGATCCTCGCCTGGTCCCCGACGCCGCCCCCATGGAGGTCGTCACCTACCGCGAGCTGCGCGAACTGGCCTACTCCGGCGCCAGCGTGTTCCACGAAGAGGCGATTCTGCCCTGCAAGCAGGTGAGGATCCCCATCCGCATCGGCAACACCAACCGGCCGCAGGATCCCGGCACCCGCATCGTGCCCGAGGAACAGGCTGCCGACCGCCCCATCGCCGGAGTCGCGGGTCGTCGCGGGTTCTCCATCCTGCAGATCGAAAAGACCCTGATGAACAAGGAACGCGGTTTCGGCCGCCGTGTCCTGGGCATCCTGGAAACCCACGGCGTCAGCTACGAATTGTCTCCTTCGGGCATCGACTCCATGTGCGTGGTCATCGACACCGAAGACTTCGAAGAAGCCGAGGACGCCGTCCTGCAAGAGATCCAGCGCGTTTGCGAACCGGAAGCCATGTCCGTCGAGCGCAACCTCGCCCTGATCGCCACCGTCGGACACGGCATGGCCCGTCGCCCCGGTGTCGCCTCCCGCCTGTTCATGGCCCTGGGCCAGGCTGGCGTGAACGTGCGTGTCATCGACCAAGGCGCCTCGGAACTCTCCATCATCGTCGGCGTCGACAGCACCGACCTCGAAAAAGGCCTCAACGCCATCTACCGCGCCTTCACCGCCTGACCCCCTGCGTCTCGTTCACCTCCCCCTCCGCCCCAGCCGCGCGCAGCGCGCTGGGGCAGCACCCCAGGCTCCGGCTCTGAGGGCTGTATCGGGGATGCAGACGCCGTGACACGACCCCGACAACCCTTGGCATGGCGACACCGTGGTTGGCCACCCCCCCGGCATCGCGACCCGGGTGGCAGGCCGTACGCTTTGGTACGGCGACCGCTCCGGATGGCCGCGAGTCGGCGGGGCACCGGCCCGAACGGGCCGGGATCAGTGGGGAGGGGAACAAGTATGCGCCCCGAGACAGCCCTCAGAGCCCATCCAATACGGTGAAGAGGGCGATCTCGCATTGGCGAGCGCCCTCGGCCAGGATCTCGTCCACCCCATGCACCTCGGGGCTGACATCCACTTCGGCGGGGTCGATCACAAAACGCAACACCGCATGCCCCAGGTCCAGCTCCACGCAGGGGCGGCACAGCAGGGCCGAATCCTGGTCGACGGCGAACGCGCCGTAGCCGTGTCCCGATTCCAGTTTGTGGTGGTCGGTGACACACGGCACCTGAGTGGTCAGGAGTTTGCCCGTCATGGCCTTGCCCGACAAGGCCTTCTGCACCGCGGTAAACGAAAGGGCCCGGTTGGGGCGCGGCCAATGGGGGCCTCGTTCCGGATCCAGGACTTCGGTGGCGTACATGCCTTGCCCCGGCAGAGCGCCACGGACCAGGGCGCCGCAACCACCGGCGACGAGAATCTCGGCGGGAGGCTGGTCTTCCCCGAGGAAGGTGCGGAACTGGGTCTCGGCGACGGGTCCGGCATCCACCCACAGGATATCCCAGGAAGACAAGCCCCGTTCGGTCCTGGAGTTGGGCGAAAGCCACACGGTGCCGTCCGGCCGGGAGATCGAGGTATGGCACCCGACCCGCCCTCGGCGGCTCAACAATCTCGGCCCGGAACAGACGCACAGTCGCATGGTGAGAAAACTTAACTGGTCGCATCCTCCGCGCGGGTTATCTTGGGGCCATGACCTCACCGGAACCGGTCGTGTCCACCGCCGCAGAGTCCAAGCCCATGGGGGCATGGGTCCTGCACGCGCGCAAGCTGCAGGGATGCCCCATCCACCGCATCGGCGACCGACTCCTTCTGCGACCGCCCGCCCTGCACCACGCGGGGCCCTCGTGTTGCCTGATTCCCTTCCTCCGTCTGCGCGGCGAACTCCGCAAGGGCAAGCTGGGCGAAGTCTCCTGCTCGTGGAACAACTGCAAGGGCGTGTGGTCGTCCGCCCCCGACATCGCCGACGACGACGAAGGCGACTGGGATCCCGGCCAGCTCGAAGCCGATCTCGAGAACAAACCCTTCCTGCTGCAACTGCCCCAGGCCGTGGCGCTGGCCCTCATCAATTCCGGCACGCGCCTGGACCACCACCACGGCGACGTCGTGTTGTCCAGCGGGCAAGTCAACCAGGACCTGTACCTGGTGGTCCGCGGCTCCCTCGAGGTCATGGAAGGCGACCTGCGTGTGGCCACCATCGCGCGTGGCGAATGTTTCGGCGAACTGTCCATCCTGACGCACCAGCCCGTCACCAACACGGTGCGCGCCGCCGAAGAATGCACCCTCGTGGCCGTCCCCCGCGACCGCTTCTACGAACTGCTCTCCCGCTACGGCTCTCTGGGCACCCTGCTGAACCGCCTGCTGGCCCGACGCCTGCGCGCCTCCAACCAGCAGCTCGAACAGATCCTGCGCCCGGGTATCTGGGGCAACCTGGAAATCTTCCCCTTCCTGTCGGTCGTCCAGAGCATCCAGGCCGGCGCGATGACGGGCATGCTCACCATCACCCGCTCCCGCGGACGCGCCGTGTTCGGCTTCGACACCGGTCGTCTGCGCTTCGCGCAGGTGGGCACCACCACGGGCGAAGACGCTCTTCTCGAGATCTTCCGCTGGACCTCGGGCGTCTTCCGGTTCCAGAACGAACCGATGCTGATGACCGCCAACATCCACGGCGAGACCATGGCGGTGCTCCTCGACTCGCTCCGGCGCTTCGACGAGATCCAGTTGGCGGAATCCGTCCGCGATGCCGGAGAGACCCGCGCCGAAGCCACCACCCACGTCGATTCGCTCTCGGACACCCAGACCTGGATCGTCGAAACCGCCGGCAAGTCCGTGTCCGAAGACACCACCGCCGACCTCGACACCCAGGTGGACGACGCCACCAGCGAATTCGAGATCAGCCACTTCCCCCTCCCGCCCGCCTGATCCCTGGCGTCGGGGGCGGTGGCCCGCGGCGCGCTCAGCCCAGTCCGTTGGCGCGGTAGGCGGCCCAGGTGGTCTGAAGAATCTCCTCGATCGAGGAATGCCTGGGCTCCCAGCCCAGGAGTGCGCGGGCCTTGTCGCCGGTCGCCCACAGGGCCGCGGGATCGCCCTCGCGGCGCGGCACGATGCGGTGCGCCACGGCGCGTCCGGTGACGGATTCCGTCGCCTTCACGACATCGAGCACGGAATGGCCCTTGCCGGTGCCGAGGTTCACGACGAACGAACCCTTGCCCGCGGCCAGGTGGTCCAGCGCCAGGGCGTGGGCGTCGGCCAGGTCGGTGACGTGGATGTAGTCGCGCACCCCGGTGCCGTCGTGGGTGTCGTAGTCGCTGCCGAAAACCTGCACCTCCTTGCGTGTGCCGCAGGCGACTTCCATGACCACCGGAATCAGGTTCGCGGGGTTGCGCTCCAACCCGACGCAACGTCCTTGCGGATCGTAGCCGGCGGCGTTGAAATAGCGCAGACAGGCCGAACCCATGCCGCCGATGCGGTCGTACCAGGCAAGCACGCGCTCGATCTCCAGCTTGGTGAATCCGTAGAAGTTCTCGGGATCCTTCGGGTGGTCTTCGTCGATGGGCAGATAGGCCGGTGCGCCGAACACGGCCGCCGACGAGCTGAACACCACATGTCTGACCCCGACCTCGTGGGCCGCTTCCAGGAAGGAGAGGGTGTACATCAGGTTGTTGCGGCTGTACTTGTAGGGGTCGGTCATGCTCTCCCCCGCGGCTTTCCAGGCGGCCAGGTAGACCATCGCTTCGCAGCCCGCAAGCGCCTTGCGGGCCACCAGGGGATCCCCCACGTCGCCGTGCACGAAGGTCGCTGCGGCCGGCACGGACGCCCGGTGGCCCGTGGCGAGGTTGTCGTAGACCACGATGTCGTGACCGGCTTCCAGGAGTTTTTGGACCACGTGGCTGCCAATGTATCCGGCTCCGCCGGCGACGCAGATGCGCATTGGGAATTCTTTCGAGGGAACGTGTGGGTGGGGGTCGGGGGGAATGCCCTCCCGGATCAGTCGCGGGAGAGGGCCAGGATCGTGATGTCGTCGTTGGGCATGCGCCCCATGGAGTGTCCTTCACGCTGGGCGATCGCGTTGTGCACCGCGGCGGACGGGCCGTCCATATGGCTGGAAATCAACGCCGCTTCGAGCCGCTGCAGGCCGAAGAGGCGACCGTTCGGGTCTACACTTTCGTTGAGGCCGTCGGTGTACAGAAACAGCATGTCGCCGCTCTCCAGCACCGTCTCGGCTTCGGTGTAGTTCGTGTCGGAGACCATGCCGACGAAGAAGCCGCCGCGATGGTCGAGCCGTTCGACGTTTCCGTTGGCCCGGACCAGGAACGGGTAGGGGTGGCACACGCGGCAGTAGCGCAAGCGACCCGTGGCCAGCTCCAGTCGTCCCGCGAACGCCGTGAGGTAGTGGTCGGTGCGCACCGCGCGCAACAGTTCGATGTTCACCTGACGCAGCACTTCGGCGACCTGGATGTCCATGCCCGGTCGCACCCAACGCAGGAAGGACATCTTCGCCATGGCCGTCACCAAGGCTGCGGGCACGCCGTGCCCGGCCACATCGGCCATGAGCAGGAAGACCGTGCCGTCGAGAAGATCGACCACGTCGAAGAAGTCGCCCCCCACCTTGCCCGTGGGCATGTACTCCGAGTGCAGGCTCCAACCGGGCAGATCGGGAAGACGCTCCGGCAGCAGTCCATCCTGGACCTGCTTGGCCATGTCGAGCTCCAGCTCGAGGGCTTGGTTGACCTTCGCCAGACTCGCGTGGGCCTTCTGCAGATCGAGGTTCTTGCCTTCGAGCTCCCGGGTGCGCTCCTTGACCCGCACTTCCAGTTCCTGGTTGTTGACGCGCAACTGGCGTTCCATGCGCTTGAAGGAGGTGATGTCGGCGAAGGTCCACACGCGCCCGATGTTGCGGCCGCGCTCGTTGGAGATCGGACGTGTGCTCATCTGCAGAACGCACGGTTCCGGCCATGACACCTCGAGGATGGTCTCGTGGTACCCTTCCTGGGCTCCTTCGCAGAGCTTGAGGAAGGCGCGCAACTCCGACGAAGACGAGAAGCACTCGCTGATCAGGTCCACCGCGGTCTGGAACCGCATGCCCTTGAACTGCCGCCAGTGCAACCCGAAGAGGTGCCCGAACCGGCTGTTGGGCCAGACGATCACGCCCAGTTCGTCGACCACCACCACACCGTCGCGCGACGAACCGAGAATCGCCTTGAACCGGCTTTCCACCACGCGACGCTCGGTCATGTCCTCGACGAGCAACGCGACATCCAGGCCTTGCGAGACCGTGCGCAGCCGGAGCATGCGCAACTCGCCGTGCATGACGTATTCCGTCTCCCATTCGGAGAACCCGCGGGGGTGTGCCAGGTGGGTGCCCACGTCCGCCAGCGGACCGTCCCCGAGCAGATGCCCACCCAACTCCTGGGCGCGGCGCCCGCGCCAGTCGCCCGGCTCCACTTCGAAAAGGCGCGCCGCCCACTGGTTCATGGAGCGGATGCGCCCGTCCAGTTCCAGCAACAACACCCCGACCTCCGGATCCCCGAGGTCATCCGGCGGGAAGTTGTCCCAGAGGGGTTCGCGTCCGGTCGTCACCTGGAGGCTCCGAACCGGGGGCTGCAACGGACGGACCCACGCAGGGGAGCGCGAAGTCGACGGCGTGGAGCGTCGGATGGCGTGGTGGTGGCCCGGAGAATACTTTGCTCCCATGCTTGGAGGCAATCAACGTCCCGCAGACGAGCGGGATTCGTCCACGAAACTAGGAACTCGACGCTACCTCTGCATCGTCTGCGGTTTCATCTACGACGAGGCCCTCGGGGATCCCGACTCCGGACTTGCGCCGGGAACGCTCTGGGAGGATGTACCAGCGACCTGGAAATGCCCGATCTGCCGCGTGGGCAAGTCGGACTTCGAGTTCTTCCCGTATCGATGAGCGCCCCGTCCAGGCGGTAAAAATCGGAACTCCCCGTTCCGATCGGTCTTTCCGTTGTCTCCATCAGGTCTTTCTTGCCCGGATTCCACGATTCCTGGAAGAACGGGTGGCGCCATCGCTCGGCCATGGACCATTTTATCTTCTGAAACGCCCAGTAACCCCGGACACCCTCAGCAGGAGGACACCATGAAGTCGCTTCGCACCATGCTTTCGTTGACCACCGTCGCCGGTCTCGCCATCTTCGCGGCCACCGCCATCGCCCAGGAAGACCCCGCCGTCGAGGCCGCCAATTCCGAGCGCCAGGCCCTGATCCCCATCAAGTCCGACGACACCGCCCGCGACCCCAGCGTCGGCAAGCCCGAACGCGGCGGAGAAGGCACCCTGGAGATCATGACCCGCCCCGCCGGCGGCGAGGTCTATTTCGCCGACGAATACCGCGGCAAGACCCCTCTGACCGTCAAGGTCCCCTCGGGCCGCAACGACCTCTCCATCGATCTCGAAGGCGACAACATCGTCCGCATGCGGGTCAACGTCTGGCCGGAAAAGACCACTCTGTTGAACCTCGAGCTCAAGCGCCCCATCGGCACCGTGCAGGTGACCACCGTTCCCGGCTCGGCCTCCATCACGCTGAACGGCCGCGCCATCGGATCCACCAAGGGTGCGTACCTGAACATCGGACGCGTCAAGGCCGGCAACCACATCCTGTGCGCCACCGCCGGCGGCCGTAGCGGATGCCAAAACATCAGCGTACCCGCCGAAGACACGCTCAAGGTCCAACTGAAGATGAAGTAACCAGGTTTCCCACAAGCGGAAACCTTGACAGCCCGAGGTTCGTGCGTATCTTTTCGAATCTCTGCCGCGCAGATGGCGGAACTGGTAGACGCGCTAGATTCAGGTTCTAGTGATCGAGAGGTCATGGAGGTTCAAGTCCTCTTCTGCGCATGAAACCCTCGGTGGACTTCGGTTCACCGAGGGTTTTTCATTTCTTGCCCCTACTTCCGTCGGAAGAATGCGATGCTTGGTCTCGTGAACGCATCCTCCACGGACCTGTTGACCGAACTCCCTCTCGTCGAGTGGAATCCCGCCTGGGATCTGGGGATTCCTCTTGTGGATGCCCAGCACCGCAAGCTGGTGGGAATGATTCGCAGCCTGCAAGAAGACATGCGTCGGCCCGAGAGCGATGCCCAGACCCTTCTTGTGGTCCTGTTTCAGATGCTCGACTATTCCATCACCCATTTTTCCGACGAGGAACACGTCTTCCTGGGCAAAGGGTGGGTGGGCGAGGAAAGTCACCTCGCGGAGCACGAAGCCTTCTTGCAACGAGCGCGCGCCCTCCTGGAGACCTTCCGCACCGACAACATTTCCTTGAAGCAGGAAACCGTGGTGTGGCTGGTGCAGTGGCTGCAGCACCACATCGTGCGCTCCGATCGGGCCTTCGCCAACTACCTGGCTTCAGCTTCCCCCACGACCTGACGCCAGCCCAATCCCAAGAGGCGCCACGCGGCACGTTCTCGAATCAGATCCCGCGAGCCCACCAGCGACAAACGCTCCGCGACCGCACTTTCGGAGGATGCCGCGGCGATCCAAACCGTACCGACGGGCTTGTCGGGTGTGCCTCCGTCGGGTCCGGCGATTCCCGTCACGGCCAGACCAAGCCCTTCCCCTGGGCACAAGCCTCGCGCCCCGCGGGCCATGGCCAGCGCCGTGGCTTCGGAGACGGCGCCGTGGCTCTCGAGCACATCGGGATCGACACCCAGCAGCGACGTCTTGAGGTGGTTGGCGTAGGCCACGACCCCACCGGCGAACACGTCCGACACCCCGGGAAGATCGGCCATCCGCGAGGCGGCCATGCCAGCGGTACAAGACTCGGCGAAGACCACGCGCCACGCCCTGCGCCGCAACCCCTGGGCGAAGGACTCCAGGAGGGTGGCTCCCAGCGGGCGCACCACCGACGCCCCCTGCCGAGCAACGATCGCAGCACGAGCAGCTTCGGCCCGATGCTGGCGCGAGCCCGCATTCCCTCCCGCGACCCGGCATTGCAACTCCACGCCCCAGGGGCCGGGCAAAGAACAGAATTCGACGCCGTCGAGAGCCAGGTCCGCCATGAGCGACTCCTGGCTCGACTCCCCCAGTCCGTGGGTGAACCAACGCGCCACTCCGGGAGCATCGGCGGTCGCGGCCAGCCGGGGTACGATGCTTTCCGCCCACATCGCCCGCATCTCGCGAGGGACTCCGGGCAGACAGGTCACGGTGCAGCCGTCGCGGACAATCCGAAATCCCGGCGCCGTCCCCACCGGATTGGGAACCATCTCGGCACCCTCGGGAATCAGGGCCTGCACGACCGCCGCGGGATCCATGGGGATTCCTCGGCGCGCGTAGCTGGATTCCACAGCGGACAACGCCTCGGGGCGGGTCTCCAGGCGCATTCCAAACGCTTCGGCGGCTTCGGCGCGCGTGCGGTCGTCACGGGTGGGGCCCAACCCTCCGGTCACCACGATGTCGATGCCCGGCCCTCGCATCTGGTGCAGGGCCGCGACCAACGCTCCCGGCTCGTCGGACACGATGCGCGACTGCCGCACCGGCACGCCCAGATCGGCGGCTTCCCGTCCGATCCACGAGGCATTGGCCTCCGTGCGGCGTCCTTGAAGAATCTCGTCTCCCACCACGATCACCTGAAGTGTGCGCATGCCGTGAAGGTACCTTTCCCGTCCTGATATGCCCTTCCTCCCGACCTCCATCGCGCTCGCGGTTCTCCTGGCGGCTCCGTCGCCCGGTGCCATGCCTGACTCCGCAAGCTCCGCACCGCCACCAAGGCTCGGCGCCGCACCGCTGCAGCCGAACACCTCCCGCGCCGCGGCTCCCGACTCGCTCCCACGGGCACCGTTGTTCGAAGCCGGTCCCTCGCCCTTCGCGATGCCCACCGCCGAGGTCCAATCCTTCCCTTCGCCTCTGCAGGCCGCAGGCGCCTCGCTGGTGGTGCCGGGTCTCGGACAATGGTGGACCGGACACCCCGTGCGCGGCACCATCCTGGGTGTCATGGAACTCTGGATCTACGGCGACGCCCTGCAGCGCTGCCTGGTGTCCATTCCCGACCTGCGCCAGGAGCGGGACGCCATCCTGGTCGAGCTTCGGCAAGAGGAGTCGCGACTGGCCTCCGACACCACCCCCACCGCGACGGCCCGACTGCGCAGCCTTCGCGACAGTCTGTCCGACGCCTCCGGACGGGCCAACACCTCCACCGACTACGTTCACTCCGAGATCGCCTGGGCCGTGGGCCTCCACGTCTGGGGCGCCGTCGACGCCGCGGAAGCCGCCTGGTTGCGCCGCGGCGGCAAACGTCCGGTGCGCGGCATGACCCAGGTGGCGTGGGCCTCGGCCCTGGTTCCCGGTCTGGGCCAGATTCTCAACGGCCGCTACTCCAAGGCGGCTTTGCTGTACATGGGGACCGCGGGCTCGGTCGTCTCCCTGATCGGCCGCCAGTCGATGGTCGAATTCTGGCAGACGGAATCCGACCTCGCCTTCGCCGAAGGCCGTTCCACCGCCGTGGCCGGCGAACAGGCCGACTTCTTCCGCAAGCGCCGCAACCAGTACGTCTGGGGACTGGGCCTGATCTACGTCTACCAGATCCTCGACGCCGTCGTCGACGCCCGCCTCTCCAGGGTGGAGACCTCGCCGTCGTTCGTGCTGGCCCCCTCGCCTCGAGGCCCGGGTCTCGAGGCATCCCTGAGATTCTGAGAAGGATCACGGACGGTGGCCGCCGATCGCATCCGGTTGGTCGACGTCGCCGCCCGTGCCGGAGTGACCTCGACCACCGCGAGCCTGGCGCTCAACGGCAAGCCGGGTGTTTCGGAAGGTGTCCGCGAAAAGATCGTCCGGCTCGCCCGCGAGATGGGGTACGTGCCCCACCAGGGCGCCAGGGCGCTGGCGCGGGGACGCTCGGGCCATTGGGCCGCCTGGGTGACGGGGCCTGACGAAATCTGGTCCCGGTGGCTGTCGGGGGTCCTGACCCAGACCTCGATGCGCGTGATCGTGTCGCGACTGCCCTCGCGGGAGCGGCGCCGGGACATGCTGCGCCAGGCCACCGCCGAAGGCCGGGTCGACGGATGCCTCGTGTTCGATCCGGACGGAGACGACGCCGGGCTCCAGCCCTTGTGGGAACACGGCATCCCCACCATCGTCGCGGGGCGCCGCAGCCATTGGTTCGACTGCCTGGAAATCCACGACCGGCAGGCCCTGGACACCTTGCTGGCGCAGTTGTCCCTGGGAGGACGGCGCGCCATCGCGCTGGTGGCCACCCGCACGCAACGCCTGCGTGACGACGACCGCATCCGCGCCTGGCGGGAGGCGATGCGTGAACACGAGGATGCCCCGCTGGTGGTCATCGCGGAGGACAGTCCGGAACAGGGCATGTCGGCCGCGACCCAATTGCTGGCGCAGGCGAGGCGACCCGAAGCCGTGTTGTGCATGGCAGGCGACCGCAGCGCCCTGGGAATTCTCCGCGAAGCCCGGCTGCGCCATCTTTCGGTGCCGGGAGACCTGGCCGTGGCGGGCTGGGGAGACCTGCCGTTCGCCGCCTGGGTGGAGCCGGAACTCACGACGGTCTCGGCCCCGTGGGAAGACCTGGGAATCCGTTCGGCGATGACGCTGGCGCGTCGCGCGTCGCGCAAGGACCTGCCGCGCATCCACCGGACGGTGGACGCGCGCGCGGTCGTGCGAAGATCGGGCTGAAGGAGAAAATCCCCCATTCAAGCCCTATCGATCAAGAGCGGGAGCTCAGGCTTCGGGCGAGGCCTCGGTGGAGGACGACGGACGATTCCAGAGCCACCAGGCCGCAAGCAGGGCCAAGGCGAGCAGTCCAACACCCACTCCCAGCAGGATCTGCTGGGAACGAGCGCGGGAGGTCAGCCGACGGAAGTACGGCAGGTAGAGATTTTCCTTGACGTAGTCGGGGATGTTCAACTCAGACCTCCGAGGTCTGGCCACGCAGGCGACCGTAGACTCCCGTGACGGTGTCGCGGGTGGAGGCGATGCCGCCCTTGACTTTGCCGACCAGATTCTCGGTGAGGGCCTGGACATCTTCGTCGTCGCGATGGAGGTACCAGAACAGGACGAGAGCACCGGTGACGGCGAGCAACAAACCGAAAACGAACCACTTGCGCATAGGGAAGACTCCGCGATTGGGGGGGAACAATGGGACTCTGACGGAACGTGTCTAAGATACCATGTCGAGCCCCTCGAGGCCACTGCCGATTGGGTGAATTGCGGGTTTCCATCCTGGCGCACCGCCCAGGGGCCCCACCGGCGAGGTGCGCGAACCGGACCCCCACCAGGGGAGCGATAGTAGGTTTGTTCGGATGTCCGAATCTCCGGTCCTGATCGTCGGCCCCAATCCCGCCTGGCAACGCGTGGCCAAGGCCAGCTCCATCCGCCTGGGCGAGGTGGTTCGCCTCCGGCGGCAGGCCGATTGTCCAGCGGGCAAGGGTTTCAATTGCGCCCAGGCGATCTTCCACCTGGGGGGTCGCCCCATCCTGGTGGGCGGTTGCGGTCCCGATGCGACGGCCTGGGAATCCGCCTGTCGCGACGACGGCGTCGAGACGGCCTCCTTCCCGCTGGACGGTTCCATCCGCCAGGCGCTGACGCTGGTCGACGGCACCACCGGCATCTGCACGGAACTGGTCGAGGAAGGCCCCCCCGCCTCGCACGGCGCCGACCGCCTCCTGGAGGTCCTGCTCGCCCAACGCCTCCCCAACGCCGCCGCCATGGTCGTCTGCGGCTCCTTTCCCGCGGGCCTCTCGACAGAATCCGTCTTGAATCCCTGGCGTCTGCACCCGGTGCCCCTGATCATCGACAGCGTTCCCGTGGCCTCGGAGTTCGAACTTCCCGAGAACGCGCCCCGGGTCGTGATCAAACTCAACGTCGGCGAATGGCAAGTGCTCCTGGGGCCCAACGGGCCCGACGCCCTGCTGCGCGAAGCGCAGGCGAGGTGGCCCGGGATCGAAGCGATCGCCACGTTGGGACGCGAAGGTTGCCTGGCCCGCACGCGGGAGGGACGCCCGCTGCGCCGCGAACCTCCCCCGTTCCCCTTCGAACAGAAGACATTCCCCATTGGCGCCGGAGACGCCTTCTGCGCCGGGCTCGCCAAGATCGTGGCGTTGGGCGGCACCCTCGAACAGGGCCTGGACGAGGGTCTGGCCCTGGCCCGCGCTTCGTGCCTGCATCCCCTGCCCGCACGCTTTTACGCTGCCGACCTCCAGCGGATGCGCGAGGGCACCCTCGAGTCCGCTCGCCTGCCATGACGACGTCCGTGCGCCGGCTCTGGATCGCGGCCACCGATCTGGAACTCGCCTGCACTCCCTGCGGCACCGGGCAGCGAATCGAAGGCGTCTGGAGCTGGTCGCGCCACGATGCCGACGCCTCCCTGGCCACCGGTGCCGGACCCGTGGCTGCCGCCGCGGCCTTGTCGTGGTTCCTGGCCCAGTACAAGGTGCAGGAGATCGTGGGAATCGGTATCGCCGGAAGTCTCGTGGGTGCCCCATTCCCCGTGGGAGCGGTCTGCCGGATCGAAACCGAGCGTTTCGACGGACTGGGCGCCGAATCCGGGCAAGGCACCCCCTTGGTGTTGCCCTTCCCCGGCCTGGAAAACGGCCCTTGGAGGCTGGCCAGTCCTCCCGACCTGTCCCACCTCCCGAGCGCCGCGGGCCTCACCGTCGCCTCGGCCACAGGCACGGCCCGCACCGCCCTGCGACGGCGCCAACTCGGCGCCGATCTCGAATCGATGGAAGGCGCCGCCTGGGCCCGTACGGCCACCCGGTTCCACACGCCCTTCGCCCAGGTGCGATCGGTCTCCAATGTGGCGGGGTTCCGCGCCCCCGGGTCCTGGGATGTCGCCGCCGCGCTGCGCGCGCTCCAGTCGGCCCTCACCCCTGGGAACTCCTGCGCATGAGAATCGCCATCTCTCCTTGCCCCAACGACACCTTCATCCACGAGGAATTCGTGCGCGAGGAGCTCGCGGCGGGTGGCCATCTGGAGTTCCTGGACATCGCCGAACTCAACGCCCTGGCCGCCAATCCCGACGGCCCCGATCTGGTGAAGGTCTCGTGCGCCGCGGCCCCCCGCTTCCTGGAGCGCTACACCCTCCTGCCCGCCGGCGGCGCCTTCTCCCAAGCGGTCGGCCCCCTGGCCGTGCGAACAGGCACGCACGACGTCCACGCCAAGACGGTAGGCCTGCCCGGACCCGGAACCACGGCCCACCTGTTGTGGCGCCTTTGGCGCGCCACCCAGGCCTCCCCGCCCCTTCAGGAATCGTTTCATCGCTTCGATCTGCTCCCGGATTTGTGCGCCCGCGGGGTCATCGACGTCGCGGTCGTCATCCACGAGTCGCGGTTCACCTTCCAGGACGCCGGACTGCAAGAGGTCCAGGATCTCGGGAAATTCTGGGACGAGACCACAGGCCTGCCGGTCCCCTTGGGGTGTCTGATGGTCCGGCGCGACCGCGGAAGCGCCTTTGCCACCGCGATCCTGGAGCGTGTGCGGTCCAGCCTCCGGTCGGCCTGGCGCCGCACCGAGCCCACCACGCCCTGGATCCGCGAACACGCCCAGGAAATGTCGCCGGACGTCCAGCGCCAACACATCGCCACCTACGTGAACCAACGCTCCCTCGATTGCGGGGAAGACGGCCTGGCCGCGATGGCCCGACTCTGGGAGGTCGCCCGGGAGCACATGGGCGAGTGCGGCGCCAGCGACAAACAATGCCTCCAGGCCCTGGACGAAGCCCGAAGTCTCCTGATCCGCCCCTGATCTCGGCCCTCGCTCCGTGTCGAACCAGCCGAACAGCAACCCTGTTGGCCCGGGCGGACGTATCATTGGGTTCCTGAAGGAGGACCTTCCCTGGCGCGTTCGTTCCACCTCGTTGCTCTCGTGCTGGCCACCCTCTCGGGAGTGGCGCGCGCCGAGGATGCCCACGCGTTGCGCCAGCGCCCCGCCTGCCTTTCGCTGTCGCCATTGCGCGCGTTGCCTGCGGCACGGCTGGACTCCGCCCAGGGGTCGTGGTGGCGCGATCGCCTGGCCGATTCGTTGCGTCCACGTCTGAGCGGCACGGGCTGGGTCTTGGCCGCTGCGGGCAAATGCCCCGAGGGACTGCCGGTCCTCGACGCCTTCCAGCAACCCGGCGACCTCACCCGCGACGCCGACGGCGCCTTGGTGAAGGTGCGGGTGGAATGGCGCCACCGCAGCGGCACCACCATCGCCCTGCTCGACGACCCCGACCACCCCGAAAACCAGCTCGGGTTGTGGGCCACCCAATTGCTCCTGACGTCCAACCTGCAACTGGGTCGCGTGGAAGTCCTGGCCGACCGCGGCCTGCAGGTCCTGCTGCGCACCGAATCCGCCTCGTGGCGTCGCTGGGGTGAGACACCCCTGGAATGGTCGCAGGCCCCCGGTCCCCTGCAGTTGCGCATCCAGGGTGCGGGTGTCCAGAAGGATCTGGACACCCTGCTGGAAACGGGTCAGTCCTTGAAACTCCACATCGCCACGCCCCCTGTGACCCGCCGCCGCTCCCGCTGGGAACTCCCCGCCTGGACCGCATCGGCCCTGTGTCTGGCCGGTGGCCTTTGGTATTCTCTGGAGATGGAACAGGCCTATGCGCGCTATGCGCGCCTGGATGACCAAGCCCCCGACGCCGCGTTCTCGACGGCCTGGAGCGACGTCCGTCGAGCCAACCTCCTGCGCAATGTGCTCCTGGCCGGCTCGGGCACGTTCCTGGCCGGCGCTCTGTACGTCCATTTCCGCTGATTCGCAGGCCATTTTCCTTTTCCACGAGAAAAAAGAGTCCAAACCCGTGAACCCGTCCCTCTCCCCCGGCAACAAACCGAACGATCCCTCTGACGAGGATCTGGCCCAGAAAGCGGCCACGGGAGACGAACGTGCCTTTTTCGAACTTTACAACCGGCATCGACGCTACATGCTCACCCTCGTGGTGCGCACCACGGGTCGCCGCGACGACGCCGACGACGTCGTCCAGGAGTGCTTCTTCCAGATGCACCGCGCCCTGCCTTCCTTCTCCGGCCGTTCCAGCTTTCGCACCTGGTTCCACAGCATCGCGGTCCGGGTCTGCCACTCCAGCACCCGCAACCGTCTGGCTCTCCGCCGCCGTGGCGACGCCGAATCCGCAAGTCTGGACGACGACGGCATCGAGCAGGAACTCGGCTCCGACGGACGCGACGAAGCCCACCAACACGCCCTCCGCGACTGGATCCAGGGCTGCCTGGACCGCATGTCCGCCCTCCACAGGGTTCCGCTGGTCCTCCACCTTCTCGGCGAACTCGAACTCGTCGACATCGGGCGTGTGCTCGGGATTCCGGAGGGCTCCGTGAAGTCCCGCCTGTTCCACGCCCGCAAGCGCATGGCGGCTTGCCTGGAAGCGAGCTCCCGATGAACGCCCCTCTCGACTGGGAAAAAGTCCTCCAGGACTCGCGTTTCGACCTTCCTCAGGAACGCTGGGATGCCCTCGAATCGCGGCTGCGCCAGCGCATCCGCGCCGACCGCCACGCCGCGGCGATTTCGGTCCCCACCCTGGGTGACCGTCTCCGCGACGCCCTTTCCACGTTCGGAAGTTGGCTGGCCCCCGCGCCGGCTCGTTGGGCCGTGGGTGTCGCCTCGGTCACTTTGGCGGCGTTTGTCGCGTTCGCCTGGCTCCGCCCCCAAGCACCTCTCCAAACCGCCTCCGCGGCGTTCGAATGGTCGCCGGGCCAGACCCTGGTCGCCCAGGGCCAGAAGCAGTGGAACTGGCAGGAAGGACGCACCAACATCGTGGTGCGCGACGGCGCCGTGCGCCTCGAAGGCGACAGCTCCGGACAGATCCGCATCCAGGTCGAACGCGGCACCGCCACCTTCGATGTCGATCACCGCAACCCCACCGAATCGTTCCACGTCGGATTCGGCGCCTGCCGGATCGAGGTCGTGGGCACCAGGTTCACCATCTCCGCCGACTCCCTCGAGTCCAGCGCCCGTGTGCTCGAAGGACGCGTCCGCTTCTTGGGAGCCGGCCGCGACGCCTTCCTCGACGCCGGTCAGGAATTGTCGTGCCGCCCCGCTTTCGGCGCCGCGAGCGTGGCCGCCACGGACACCACCCCGCTCGCCCCCCCGCGGCGCGAAACTCCGGTCCATTCCGCCAATCCGGCTCCATCCACCCCCAGCCCCGCCGACCTCGCCTTCCTGGCCCTGGCCGGTGTCTGCCAGGATCCGGGATCGCGGTGCACCGACGCCCGCGCCGATTTCGTGCGCCGTTTCCCCTCCGATCTCCGCGCCCCGGATGTCGCCTGGTCGTGGGGACAATCGGCGAAGGATGCCGGCGATCTCCGCGACGCGCTGTTTGCCTGGGATGTCGCCTCGCGCCGCACCGGCAAGGTGGGCCAACGCGCCACCCTGGCGGCCTGCGAACTGCGCATGGGCGCTCTCCCCGACGCCGCCGCCGCCGCCAAGGCCCTCGACCTCATCCTTCCCGACCTCGAACCCGGATCCACGCTCTGGACACGGGCTTGGACTCTCCGCCGCGATGCCGCCCGAACGCTCGGGCAAATCGCCATGCTGGAAAAGGCCGAATCCCTTTTGGCCGCGCCCTCACCCGGCTCCGGGAGCCCGTGACCCGGGGGCGCTCCCGACTCCCTCTTTTGGCCATCCTCCCGCTTCTGGCGTTGGGAGGATGCGCCGAACGCGACAATCCCTTCGATCCAGCCAACCGGCAGCCTGGCGGCCCAGGGCCCGTGACGACTCCCGAGCCACGCCCCACCTTGACGGCCCTGGTGGTCGATCCCGACTCCGCCTGCCGTGGCTGCCCGTTCTACGGCAACGTCGATGCCGCCTTGGCCAATTCCCACGCGGGTGACACCGTCTGGGTCCAGGGCGGACGCACCTACGAAGTCGATCTGATGAACCTGTCGAAAGGCGGCACCTTCTCCCGCCCGTTCCTGTTCCGCTCCTTCGGCGGCGAGGCGCGTTTCGTCCCTTCGCGCAAAGGCATCCAGAACCTCCTGCGCATCAGCCAGCCCTACGTGGTCCTGCGCGGTCTGGCCTTCGTCGGGGCCGAGGGCGACGGCGTGATCATCAACAACGTCGCCGGCCCGGTCACCATCGACAGCTCGCGCATCGATTCCTGTGGCGAATCGGGCATGGGCGCCGCGCTGCGCGCGGGCAACGGGGTCAGGCTCCGACTGCACCACCTGCGTCTCACGCACAACGCCACGACTCCCGCCCTCACCCTGGAGAGCGGAGCCACCATCGAAGACTCCGTCGCGGTGCTCGAAACCCCCCGCCCCTGAGCGGTGTTCAGCCCAGGCGTACGGGCGAGACGCGCCCTGCGGACACGCGGAAGGCGTTGAACACGGGATTCTCGGGCTCCATCAGCGACACCAGGCCGTACAAGGCGGTTTCGTCCAGGGCATGGGCGACGTCCTCGTCGGACAGGCGCGCCGGGCTGTAGGGGTGGCTGTGCCACGAGCCCACGATCTCGGTGTCGGTGCCGCGCAGGCGCTTTTGCACCTGGAACTGCTCCTTGGGATCCATGGTGTAGTGGTCGACCGACGCGTCGACGTTCGTCATGGGAATCTGGGACGTCACCACGTGTTCCCCGGGCTTGCCGACCAGGAGGCCGCACTGCTCGATGGGGGCGCCTTCGCGGGCCCGCTGCACCATTTCGGCCACCACCTGGGGCGGCACCGTCCAGACCTCGGGGACCGGCTCCGGGCGCAGGATCCAGCGCCAGGCGTCGCGCACCTCGGCCAGACGGGTGAAGATGCCATCGATCTCGACCGATCCGTCGGCCCGCTGCAGCGCGGTCTCGGCCAGGTTCCAGCTTCCCGCGAATGCGGACAGATCCTGACGGGCGCCGAAGGAGCGCAGCGTCCCGGACAAGGTGACGGATTCCGTCTGGATCTCCAGGAGCGTGGTCTTGTGGTTGCCTCCACCCGGACCGATGGTGATGAACCGCTGCGGGGAATCCTCGTCGTCCAGGAGCCACTTCGCCAGGCCGTTCTCGACCTCCACCCGCCCTTTCAGGGGCATCCAGCGGCCGTCGGCGCAGCGCCATTCGCCTTCGAGAGTCCAGGCCATGTCGCGCAGCAGCCAGATGTGGTCCATGTCCCACCCCAGTTGGGAGGTCCGGGGGGCGAGTTTGTGGTCTTTCATGGCGTCCTCGTGGAACAGGCGGGCTCTTCCCCGAGCGGGGCGAGTTCGCGGATGTCGGGATGGGGGGCACCCGGTTCCCAACGCGGATCGCGTCGGACCGGGATGGTGCGCATGCGCATGCGCAGGGCGTCGTAGGTCAGGAGGCGATTTTCCAGCAGTTCGCCCTGACCCAGCAGGTACTTGACGGCCTCGGTGGCCTGCATGGTTCCGAGAGTGCCCGCCATGGCTCCCAGCACACCCGCCTGGGCGCAGGTGGGCACCACCCCGGGAGGTGGCTGGGATCCGAACACGCAGCGGTAGGTGGCCGACCGCCAAGGCAGGCAGGTCATGGTCTGACCCTCCCAGCGCAGCACCCCGGCATGGGAAAAGGGCTTGTTGGCCAACACGCAGGCGTCGTTGATCAGGAACTTGATGGGAAACCCATCGGTGCAGTCCAGGATGAAATCGTAACCCGACACGGCCTCGAGGATGTTCGTGTGGTCCAGGTACCAGGGGAGTTCCTCCACCCGGCACTCGGGATTGAGCGCCCGCATCTTCGCGGCGGCCGATTCCACCTTGGGCACCCCCAGATCGGGGGTGTGGTGGATCACCTGCCGCTGGAGGTTGGATCGCTCCACGCGATCGCCATCGACCACCCCGATGCGTCCCAGCCCTGCGGCCGCCAGGTACAGGCAAGCGGGGGATCCGAGCCCCCCCGCACCGATGACCAGTACGCTCGAGGCGAAAAGCTTCTCTTGCCCGCGTCCGCCGATTTCGTCCAGGACGAGATGGCGGAGATAGCGTTCGATCTGTTCTTCGGTCAGAGGCATCGCGCTCCCCGGGCATCGTTCATGATCGGAGACAATGTATCAATGGCGCACATGCCGGGTCAGAAGTAGCGCGCCAACATCTTCCGGGAGGCGTGGAAGTACTCCACACCCGAGGCCACCGTGACGATCGCGACCACCCACATGAGGGTGCGCGGCGCGACGCCCCAGAAGAGGCTCCAGGGCGCCCAGGTGAGGTTCAAGTCGCGGAGGATGCCGTCGGCGCACCCGAAAACGAGGATGGCGATGGTGACCCCGATCTGGATGCCGGTCTTCCACTTGCCGGAACGGCGGGCGGCGATGACCTCGCCTTCCACGGCGGCCAAGGTGCGCAACGTCTCGACGGCCGACTCGCGGTAGAAGATCAGGGCCACGATGAGCACACTCGCCCAGCCGGTTCCCAGGAAACACAGGAACATCGTCATGGTGGCGACCTTGTCCGACCAGGGATCGAGGTACTTGCCCAAGGTGGTGACCTGCCCGTACTTGCGGGCCACGTAGCCGTCGAGCCAGTCGGTGACCGCGCTGGAGATGGACATCAGCAAGGCGAGGATCTGGAAGACCAGATGGTTGTTGGCGAAGGAAGTGTCGCCGTCGTAGAAGAAGACCGCGATGAAGACAGGGGCAAGAACGATGCGCGAGAGCGTGATCTGGGTGGCGGCGGTCAGATGCGAGCGGGTGCCGGGATCGCGCAGGTGGCGGATGGTCCAGGTGACGGACGAGACCGCGCACAGAAGCAGGCTGAGCCCCGTGGCCACCCGATCCCAGGGGCGGATGTCGAGGATTTCCGCGATGAGGGTGAGGTAGACGGACAGGTGGGCGAGGCCTTGCCATAGGTCGCGGCGCAGCGAAGGGAGGCGGGCGCGGTGCCGCGAGAGGATGAACACGAAGCCCATGACGTAACGGATGCCCAACGCCACCGCCAAAGCGGTGAGAAGGGTCGGGAACGGCTCCCATTCGTCGACCCACAGCCGTTGGGCCACGAACCAGACGGCGACCAGAAGCCCCAGGCGCTCGGTGGCACCCGCCCAGAAACGCGGGAGGTTCTCGATGCGCATGGACGGAACCAACTGGCGCATCGCCAGGCGGGCCAGGAACATCAGCCCCACGAGCACGGCCGCCTCGCGGTCTCCGTGGAAGGGTATCAAGGCCAGGACCGGCAACCAGAGCAGCGCCAGCAGGATTTCGAAGAGGGTGATCCAGCGACGGACGGGATTGTTCATCCTGGTTCCCGCGATAGAGAGGGATGTGATGCTCGCGGAATCGCTTGATGCCTGGGGCTTTTGTCCGACCGACGGCGCACTTGGCAGGTGCGGGGGAGGGAGGCAAACGTCACAGGCGCGAGCGAGGCGGCGGGCGGCGCGCCAAGCTCTATGGCGGGATCTAGGTTCATGACCGGGCTTCCTGGAGCAGCGACGTGGCGTGGGCGCGCACCGCGGGATCGCCGGGCCTACCCAGCATGCGGCACAGCTCGTCGAGGCGCTCCTCGGCCCCGAGTACCCGAACCTCCGAAAAGGTACGTCCCCCCTCGGTGGTCTTGCCGATGGCCAGATGGCTTTCGGCGGCGGCCGCGACCTGGTGCAGATGCGAAATGGCCACCACCTGGCGCCCGCGGGCGAGTTCGCGCAGCGAACCACCCACCGTGTGCGCCACGGTGCCCGACAATCCGGCATCGACTTCGTCGAAGACCAGGAGCCCGACCGGATCGGCGGCGGCCAGGCACGATTCGATGGCCAGCATGATGCGGCTGGCTTCGCCGCCGGAGGCGACTTCGGCGAGGTCGCGCCAACCTTCGCCGGGATTGGGACAAAGCTCGAAGACAGCCTTCACCGGACCATCGCGACCGGGATCTTCCAGGTCGTGGAAGCGGGTGCGCAGGGCGGCGCCGGGCATGCCCAGCTCCTGGAGCCTGGAGGTGACGTCGTGGTCCAGCGAGGTGGCGGCGGCCTTCTGGGCGGCGGACAGTTCGTGGCCCAGCGCGACGGTGCGCGTCTTCGCCTGGCAGGCGCGGGCTTCGATGCGCGCCGCTTCGGCGGGGCCGTCGTCGGCCTCGGACAATTTCCGTCGAAGCTCTTCGCGCAAGGCCGCGAGCCCCGCGACATCGGTGTGGTGTCGCGAGCGCAGCTTCTGGAGTCGCGCCAAACGGGCGTTCAGTCGGTCGATCTCGGCGGGATCGGCCTCGTCGGGGATGATCAGGCCCTCGACGGCGCCGACCGCCTCGCCAAGGGCGGCACGGGCTTGCTCTACGGCCTCGGAGACGGCGCGCAACCCCGGGTGGATGGCGGCATGGCGGGACGAAAGTTTGGCGGCCTGTGCCAAGGATTTCTCCAGGGCCTCGGATCCCAGGCTCTTGCGGATCTGGGTCAGATCGTCGGCGATGCGCCCCGCCTGGGACAACACCAGGAGCCGGGTTTCGAGTTCGATGTCTTCTCCGGCGCGAGGCTTGAGCTCGTCGAGATCCTTGAGCTGGAATTCGAGGAACTCGCGATCGCGGGACGCTTCCTCGGCGCGTTCGCGGCATTCCCGCGCCTGGGCGAGCAGCGACTTCCATTCCTGCCACCCATCGCGGTACCGCGCGAGAAGTTCCCCGGCCCCGGCCAGGGACACGAGAATCCCGGCGTGGTTGTCGTCGTCGAACAATCGCTGTTCGGCGTGTTGTCCGTGGAGATCGAAGAGTCGCCGCGAAACGGCCTGGAGATCCTTGAGCGAGGCCTGGACACCGCCGATGCGCACCCGCGAGCGCCCCTGGGCCGAGATCTCGCGGGACAGCAGGAGCTCGCCGTCTTCCGGATCGGCGCCGATTTCGGTGAGCAGAGCGGTCAGGCGAGGTTCGTCGGAAATCCGGAACCGGGCCTGCACCAGCGCCTTGTCGGCGCCCCTGCGGACCAGATCGGCTTCGGCTCGGGCCCCTTGCAACAGACGCAGGGCAGAAAGGAATACGGACTTCCCCGCCCCGGTTTCACCGGTCAGGACGTTGAGTCCGCCGGAGAATTCGGCCTGGGCCTGGGAGAAGATGGCAAGGTCGCGGATGGAGATCTCGAGGAGCACACTCACAAGATATGCACAGATGAGCAGTCTGGAGAGGTCAGGCTTCCGATCCGGGGGGGATGACCGGCACCACGCGCGGCGGAAGAGGGCAGGTCTCGACGCACAGAAGCGGCTCGAGCTCCAGCAGACACACCACGTCCAGGGCGTTGTGGAGCATCACCTGGGCCACCAATCGACCGTCGCGGTTCTCGAGCCAGTCGAGGTAGGCACCGGGGATGAACCCTGAAGGAAGGTCGCTTTCGCGCCAGCGTCCGCACAGGTGCCTCTCGAGCGTGACCAGGCGGCAAGAGGGCAGGACCCCGCGGTACAGGGCCGCGGCCGCATCGAAAAGGTCCAGGTGCGAGGCCGGCACCGGGGCCTTGAGCTTGTGGTGGTGCCAGCGACTCTGGAGGAAGGGCCAGTCGTTCTTGGAGCCCGAGTAGGAGATCAGGTGCGGGCGCTGCTGGACGAGTTCCGTCACGAGATGCAGCCAGGCCTTCTCTTCGGCGTGTTCGCGCGCCAGGGCCTGCCAGAGGATCCAGCGCTGGCCGTCGTGGTAGACGGCCCCGAACAGGAATCCGGGTTGTCCCCTGCCGCCCTGCGTCTCGATGTCGAACCACAGGCGCGTGGGATCGGGGGGCAGGAGCGTGGGCATGGGCTCCCAGAATTCCTCGAGCGGACGCTCCAGCAGCCAGAGGTTCCCGTAGGGGGTTTCGACCTCCCGCCCGGTGACGATCTCTTCGAGGGGTTGGGGCCGGTCTTCGGACAATTCGAAGAACACGAAGCTTTCCCGGTCGGGCCGGGCGTAAGCGGGACGATCTTGCTCGTCTGCCTTGCGATCCTTTTCCACCGCCCGACGCAACCCCCAGGGCGACTTCGACTCCAGGCCATGGACCAGTCTGGCCATCACGCCCGCGGTACGCTCCCTGGCGCTGATTTCATGCTGCTCGACGATGATGAGTCTCCTGGGTCGGGTCAGACCCGACGGGTTTCGATCTCGTCGTCCTTCAAGGAAAGGCGAACCGGGGGGCGCACCTGGTCGACGGGAACATGCTTTCCGAAAATATGCAACTCTGCGCCGGGAAACATGTCGCGACGGATGGTCACGGAGCCTTCGCGCTCCCGGTCGGCCGACAGCAGATCCGCGATGGCCAGACGCCGTTTCTCGATTTGGCGAAAACGCTCGGTGATGGCCGCGTAGTGTTTCAATGCCTCCTCGGCATCTTCCCGCGCCCGCCCAAGCAACTGTCCACCGGAGCTCAACCGCTGGCGGACGGCCAGAACCTTGGGCTCCAGGATCTCCCGCAGCGGGGCCATTTTCTTTTCCTCGGTGCTCATGCGCTCGAGCTCTTCGCGGGCGTCTTCTTCCTCGGGAATGGCCAGTTTCACGATCGTGGGCGTTCCGGCCGAGGTACCGAGAATATCGACTTCCAGTTCCTTGGAGACCAAGGTCCGGCCGCCGACCAGGACCCCGCCCCGGGCGAACTTGAGCACCGGGCAGCGAACGGTGCAGTGCTGCAGGTATTTCCCGGGCTCCAAGGTTCCACCGCATACCAGGACGGCGTCATGGGCGAAGGCGATATGGATGTCCGTGGCGGCGTGCAATTCGCCCCCGAACACCCCGCCACGCACCTGGATGAGCCCTTCCGCCGAACTGATGATCGCCGATTCGGCCGTTCCCTGGATGACCACGTCGCCACCGGCCTGGATCTGGAATCCGGCGGGAACGTTGCCCCCGATTTCGACGGCCCCGTGGTACTTGATGTTGCCGATGGAGAGATCGAGGTCTCCTTTGACCTGGAAGACGTGCCCCACATGGATGCGACCGTCGCGACCTCGATACAGGTATCCGTTGACCCCCGCTTCCACGATATTGGGATCTTCGACCCGTAGACGGCAACCCGTCGGAGGGGAAAGCCGGGCGTCCTTGCCCCGCTTGGCGGGCACCGTGCGTCCGGCCAGATCCTTGCCGTCGACGGCCTCGACACCTGGATGACGCACGTACAGGGGCGTGCCCTGATCGACCTCGGGAAGACGCCCGCGATCACGGAAATCGACCGTGCCATCGTCCGCGGGTTGCGGGAGCACCAAGTCTTCCAGTTGCACCAGGCATTCGATGTCGGCGTCGGTTCCGTCGATCGGCTCCTGCCCGCACGCCACCTCGACCCAGTCCTCGATCGGATGGGCCAGGATCTCCGCGATCTTCTCGCGATCGACCCCGTTGGTGACATCGTGTTTGCCCAGGATCTGCGTGATGGTCTCGACCGCGGGCTCGTGCCCCTGGTCCTGGAGGAGCTCGTACTGGATGAACACCTTGGCCCGGTAGCGGTCCTTCTCGACCAACGCGACGGTGGACACCACCTCGTCGCGGAATTCGAAGGGTTTGCCGACCGGCGACCATTCCGTCGCGCGCTCGCGCAACACGCCCAGCACCGCGGGCACGTTGGCGTTGACGATGCCCGCCGAGAGGAACGCGCGCAAGAGGTCTTGTTCGTTGGTGGGCGGCTGGTCTTCCATGGCACGAACGAACGCACCGTCGGGACGGTTCTGCCAGCGCAGGAACAGCTTGAGGTACGGAAATCCCTGGGTCGGATCGAGGCTCATGGGGGTATGATCCCATTCCGGCCCACCCCAAGGGAAGAGGAAACAACCCGCCCGGAGGAAACCCCTTCAGAGGGGAGGCTGCATCCCGTTTCCAACGAGGAGGGCGGCCATCAGGAACCCTGCCACCAAAAACGGCCCGAAGGGCAAGGCTTGGCGATCGAGCCCGACCATGCTGGTCTGTTTGATTGCCACGTCCTGCGGACGCAGAAGCCAACCCGCGATCCCGAAGATGGCGGCGAAGGGCAATCCCAGGAAGATGGCCGGAAAACCCAGCGCGGCACCCGCGGCCAGACCCAAGGAAACATCCCCCAGCCCCAACGCCTCGATGTCGGGATGGAACCGCGACCACCGCAGCAGCAGACGCGTCAGACGCGGAAAGCGGCGACGGTCGGAGGCCGGACGCCCACCAAGGCACGAACGCGCCCAAGCACCGATCCAGCCCAACCCGACGCGCGACAGGAACGAGATCGCATACAGCAGACCGCAGGCCAGGAGCCCCGCGCGCAGGGAGACGGCCAATTCGTCCACCGGAAATTCCGAAAACACCATTCGAGCGAACACCGATGCCGCTCCCGCGACCACCACCAATCCGTCGGGGATCTCGAAGGTGTCCCAGTCGATGAGGGCCACGGGCACTCCCGCCAGCGCGAACACGATCCACCCCGCGGCGTCGGCGGGATTCGCCCAGTGTCCCCGCAAGAGCAACACGGCCCACCCCAGGCCCAGCAGGGCGCAGAAGAGTTCGACCAGCACGTACCGGGGCGGGATCACGCAGGCGCACCAAGCGCACCGCCCCCGTTGCAGGACCCACGTGGCCACCGGCAGGTTGCGGTACCAGGGAATGGATGTCCCGCATTTCGGACAGTGGGAGCGCGGTCGGGAAAGGCTCATCCCCAGAGGAAGTCGCCAGGCGACCACGTTGAAGAACGAGCCGAACGTCGCCCCCAGGAAGGTGAACAGCGACACCACCACCCAGGCCGGCATGTCCGCCCAGGCGTTGACGATCTCGCGGATCAGACGGACTCCGCGATGGGAAGCTCCGCCGAGCGTTCACGGCTTTGCATCAGTTCCGCCATCAGCCCCAGCGACAGGAACTGCACTCCCAGGATGACGCCCCACACCGAGAACAGAAGCAAGGGGCGGATGTGGAGTTGCCCCGTGATGATCCACTGCGCCGCGAAATACGGGATGGGGAGTCCACCGGCCACCAGCGCGGCCAGGCCGATGCCTCCGAACAGGTGGAGGGGTCGGCGCAGGTAGCGGTGCAGGAACCACAAAGTGAGGAGGTCGAAGAGGCCGTGGAACCCTCGGCTCCAGCCGTATTTGCTCACGCCGAACTGGCGTGCGCGGTGGTTGACCACCTTTTCGGTGACCCGGAAGCCGTCCCAGTGGGCCATCACGGGCAACAGGCGGTGCATCTGTCCGTACAGGCGCAACGAGGCGATCACCTCGTGGCGGTACGCCTTGAGCCCGCAGTTGAAGTCGTGGAGCATGAGGCCCGAGACCCGCTGGACCAGGGCGTTGTAGAGGCGGCTGGGAAGGGTCTTGTCGACGGGGTCGTTGCGGATCTGCTTCCATCCGGAAACCATGTCCCAGCCCGATTCCAGCATGGCCACCAGGGGTTTGATCTCGGCGGGGTCGTCCTGGAGATCGGCATCCATCGTGATGACGTACTGGCCCTTGGCCCGGGCGAACCCCGCGGCGAGCCCCGCGGCCTTGCCCGCGTTGCGACGGAAGCGGATGCCGTGGAAACGATCGTCGCGCGCGGCTTCTTCGCGCACCTTCTGGAAGGTGGCGTCGCGGGAGCCGTCGTCGACGACGATGACCTCCCAGGCCCCATCGAAGTCCGCGAGCTGCGCGCGGATCTCGTCGAACAGGTGAGGAAGGCTCTCGGCCTCGTTCCAGGCTGGTACCACAAGACTGAGCTTCACGGCATTCTCCCCTGTCCACCGGCGACGTGCGTCCGGTGCGACCGTGCGGAAATGAAGATCCCCAACCCCGCGCTGACAACCGCCGGCACGATCATTCCCACCAGGCTGGCCAACAAGGCGTGCGCCAGGGCCAGGGAAGGTGCTTGGGCAAGACTCACCCCCGCCATCACCCCCGGAAGGGCGAAGAAGGTCTTCTGGGTGCCTTCGCGCAATCCCCACCCCCCCACCGAAATGGGGAGGATGCTGACCAGCGAGACGATGGGGACGAACAGGAGAAACCAGGCGAATTCGATGGAAAGCCCCAGGGCCTTGGCACATAGGGCGTGGACCAGGATGCGCTGGAACTGGACCACCAGGGACAGCACCACCACCTGCACGACGGGGCGGGGGGCCAGCCGGTACTCCAGGAAGGCCTCGCGCAACCCCCTGGCGGTGGCCAGCAGGCGCCCCTCGCCGAGGACCCGGGCCAAGGGAGCGAACCACCCGAGGATGCGCCGGGAGAACAACACCGCCGCCAGGATGCAAAACCCCAAGGCGGAGAACCCCGTCATCAGCAAGATGTTTTCGAAGACGGGGTCGTGGTCGCCGGCCACCAGCAGCAGCGAGGCCGCGAACGCCAGCAAAGCCAGGGTGAACAACCCGGCGAAGCGATCCAGGAGCGTGGCCGCCACCCCCCGCGCACCGGATTTCGTCTCGCGCTGGATGGTCACGGCGCGCACGAAGTCGCCTCCGACCCCGGTGGGCAGGACAAAATTCAGGAACATGCCCAGCGAATAGGCCTGGGCAAGGCGCCCGAACGGAGCGTGCACGCGCTGGACGGCCAGCAGACGTTCCCACTGCCAGGCCCCCATGAACAACGAGAGGGTCATGGTCACGGCCGCGGCCGCGAGCCATCCGATGTTGAGTCCGCCGAGGTGGGCGAACACGGCCCGACCGTCGTTGCGAGCCAGCACCCAGGCCACCAGGCCCACCGTCGCCAGCACCTGGAACACGGGGGCGACGAGCCGCTTCAGCAGAAGCTTCATGCACGCCCCAGGGCGCGTCGCAAGGTCTCCTCGGTGCGATCGGCCACCCGATCCCACGTGTGCTCAGCGGCCCAGGCCAGGCACGCCTGGCGCATGCGCGCAGCCAGGTCGGAGTCGGACAAGATCCGTCCAACGCGCTCGGCCATCGCCTTCTCGTCGCCGAAGGGGACCAGGAATCCCGTCTGGCCGTCGCGGACCGAATCGCACAGGCCCGGGACATCCGAGGCGACCACGGGTGTGCCGCATCCGTTGGCCTCGATGGAGGTGAGCCCCCACCCCTCCTTGAGGGAGGAATTCAAGGCCACCGACGAACGCCGGTACAGCGATATTTTCTCTTCCTCGGTGACACGCCCCAGGAACGTCACGCGTTCGCCGATTCCCAGCTCCCGTGCCACGGTTTGCAGGCGGGGCACGTCGTCTCCCGAGCCCGCGACCTCCAGGCGCACCCGAGGGTGCCGCGGGACCAGGGCGGCGACGGTGCGCAACAGCACATCGAGCCCCTTGTACTTCTTGATGCGGCCCAGGTAGAGGAGCAGATCCGGATCGCGTTCCCCTTCGGCGGCAGGGCCGTATCCGGCGAGGTCTACGCCTTCTCCCACGTCGACCACGTCGCGCAATCCAAGACCCAGGAGCTCGGCCCGCGCCGAAGGGGAGCCGGTCATGGTGGGGGTGTTGCGATAACAACGCGGCACGAGTCGCTCGGCCAGATTCACATAGAGCGCGGCGGGCAGGCTCGCTTCGCGGAAGATCGCCGACCCGAACAGATGGTGGATCAGGGCCACCACGGGAAGGCGGGTCCGCCAAGGGGCGTAGAACGCGATCTTGTTGGAGTCGTCCACCACGATCTGGGCCCGGGTCTGAGCGATCCATGTGGGCAACTGGCTCCAGACCGCGAAGTTGAAGGTGCTGGCCCCACCTTCGCGCAGAACCTGGTAGTTCCCCTCGCTGTCGCGTGCGGCCAATCCGGGCACGGCATGGCTCACGAGGGTGCACTCCCAACCGCGAGCGGCCAGGCGCGTCAGCACCTCGTGGGCATGGACCTCGGCCCCCCCCGCGAGGGGGTTGCGGAGGTCCCGCCAGTTGATCCAGAGAACCCGCGGAGAGTTCACTTGGCCGGTGCGGCCGCCGGTGCGGGAGCCGGTGCGGCGGTCACCACCGGCGCGCCGGGCATACCCGGCATACCGGTTCCAGTCACTCCCTGGGCAGGGGGCGCCATCGACCTCTGCAACTGCATGTCGCGCTCGAGCTGATCGCGAAGCCCCTGCACGAACCGTCCGATGCGGGCATCGTTGGGATTCAGGCGCAGGGCGCCTTCCGCCAGTTTCAAGGCCTCGGCGGTCCGACCTGCCTCGTGCAAAGCACCGGCGTAGTCGAGCTGGACATTGGCGTCGTTGGGCTTGGCCTTCACGGCCGAGTCCAGCAACTTGAGAGCACCATCGCGACGACCGGTCAGTTGCATGGCCTCCACGCGACCGCGCAGGATCATGGGCTCGCCGGGCATGCGGAGGCTGGCGGCGGCCAGGATGCTGTCGGCCTGGCGCGACCGACCGAGCTGGGCGTAGACGCGCGCCGCGAAGTAGGGGGTGCGCCACTCGTCGGGCAGGATGGTCTCGCTCTTGCGCAGCAGGCGCGTGACCGTGGCCAGGCGCTTCTCGATCTGCGCCAGGATGGCGGAGCTGTTGGCCGAATCCATCTTGGCGACGTTCTGCAACTGCGTGATGTTCTCGCCCTCGGCCATCGCGGTCTGGATCGCGATCGAGGAGTAGTTCATCAGCAGGCGGCGGGAGTCGTCGTCCATGTGGGTCAGCTTGGGACCGCTCTCGTCCAATCCACGGTACTTGTACACCTTCTCGTAGAGCTCCACGGTGCGCTCGACGTCGACCGGCTTGCTCTGGAGGGAATCGGTGAGCACGTAGACCATGCCCTGCATGCGGCAGTAGGGCGCGAATCCCAGCATGTTTTCCTCGCCCACCGTGGCGGCGAAGACGATGGGCTTGCGCTTGGGGGCGACCTCGTTGGCCATCGCGATGTGCATCATCATCTTGTCCTGGATCTTCAGGACGGGAAGCTCCTGGACACCGGGGAAACGAATGGTGCGCGGACCGATGGGCAGGGCCACGGCCTCCTTGTACTCGTTGCGCTCCGGTTGCAGCGCCTTGATTTCCGCGTCGGTGAGCGTCACGGGCACCTTGGGCTCGATGTCGCGCATCTGGCGGATGTACCAGTCGGTGTTGATCAGCGACAGGTTGACCAGTCGCACGTCCTTGCGCACGCCGTACACTTCCTGGAGCGCCCACAGCGGGAAGGTGTCGTTGTCGCCGTTGGTGAAGAGGATCGCCCCGGTGGGGCAGCTCATCAGCAGATTGTAGGCGTAGTCGTAGGGAACGTGGATGCGCGAACGGTCGTGTTCGGTCCAGTTGGAGGCACCCGCGACCACGGGGACCATGGCGCAGAAGGCCAGGGCGCCGAGGAACTTGGGCTGAGTGCGCCAGTTCGCGGCGGGGGCTTGCTGGCGAAGGCGCATGAGCATGATGCCCATGCCCATGCCGTAGAGCAGGGCGACCAGCACGTAGGCGGGGGTGAAGAAGTAATCGCGCTCGCGGACTTCCATGTGCACGGGGCCCGGGTACTGCACCTGCTGGCCTTGGGCGACCTGCTGCTGGTACCAGTAGACGTCGCTGGTCTCGGGGCGAGTGCCGTCGGCGAAATTCACATAGAACAGGATGCCCAAGCTGGCGAAGACGTAGAGCCCGCCCAGCAGTCCCACGAGGGTGCGGTCACGGTTCCATCCCCACGAGAGCAGCCACCACATGGGCAGGTGCGCCAGCAGGAACAGAGCCCACTGGGCCATGCGCTTTCCGCCTTGGCCCGGAGCCACCACAAAGCGGCCGATCTCGTCCTGGATCATGGCCACCTGCAGCGAAGCGGTCATGGAGGGAATCCTGACGCCGAAGATGCTCTCGTCGCGAGCGACCTTGAAGGGCAGGAACTGCCCGAACAGGTAGCCGCCGTAGCCCATGTTCTCGTGGACCAGGAGCTGGTTCAGCGGATGGGAGCGGCGCGTCATGGCGCGCACCAGCGGATTTTCCGAGCCGTACTGCTTGCGCTCGATGTATTCCTGGAACTCGCCCCAGTTGGCCACGTCCAGCGCGTCCTTCCAGGAGGGAGTGCGCTCGAGGTTCTGCCAGGTGGACTGGTCCTGCAGTACCAGAGGCGTGCGGATCTCGGGATCACCTTCGTCGATGATGGGATCGAGAGCCGAGCGGATGGGGATGTAGGCGTAGAGCGACCAGGCCATCAGAGCCGCCAGCGCGACCATGGAGGAGAGCTTGAAGCCTTCCTGCTGGCCCAGGACCGGGAGCTTCCAGAACAGGAGGCAAACCAGGAAGGTGCCCAGGAGGATGAACGGAGTGATTCCGGGCATGTACAGCACGGACATGACCAGAGGGCCAGCGATGTAGAGGGGCCACATCGCGCGGATGCGACGATCGACGACCACCATCCAGATGGTGATCAGAGGCAGGAACATCACGGTGAAGAGGGTGAAGTAGGTGCCCAGAAACGAGACGTAGACCGTCAGCACCAGGAGGCGATCGCCCCAGACGGTATCACGGAGATCGGTCCACTCCAGCATGAGCCACACCCCCAGCAGGGTGACCATCATCGCTCCGGCGTAGACTTCGGCTTCGACAGCCGAGAACCAGAACGTGTCGCTGAAGGTGACCAGCATGCCCGACAACAGGCCGCCGACCGCGGCAGCCCAGACGTACTCGCCGCGTTCCTGGCGGGTCTGGAACATGCGGATGGCCTTGAAGGAGGTCAGGTACGCGATGCCGGCCGTGAGCGCGGCCATCACGCTGGAAAGCCAGTTGACTCGCATGCCGATGTCGTCGAACCAGAAGAAGAACATCACGGACAGGCGTGCCAGCACGTGGTGCAAAGGGGCTCCGGGAGGGTGCGGGACCATGAGGCCCTTGCCCGAGGCGATGAATTCGCCACAGTCCCAGAAGCTCACGGTGGGGGCGACCGTGAGGGTGTAGACGATCAGCGCGAACAAGGTCGCGATGCCGGCACCGTACCATTTCAGCTTGCGCTCGTTCACAGCGTCTCTCCTTGGGGTTTGGGGGCCGTAGCCCTCAATTTGCGGGCGATGGGGTCGAGCACGCCATTGACGAACCGTCCCGAACTCTCGGTGGAGTAGGACTTGGCGAGCTCGATGAACTGGTCGAGGATCTGATTTGTGGGGCTTTCGGGGAACTTGGTCAGTTCCGCGACGGCCAGACGCAGCACGCACTTGTCGATGACCGCGAACCGGGAGGGATCCCAGTTGCGGGCCGTCTCCTTCAGCAATTGTTCCGCGGTTTCACGCAGTTCCAGCGCGAATTCCACCAGGCGCACGGCGAAAGCGCGGGCCTCGGGGGCCGGCTGGAGGAACTCCAGGGCCTCGGGGAGGACCTGGTCGAGGGTCTCGCAGCGGACTTCCATCTGGTACAGCAGATGGAGCGCGAGTTCCCGTCCGGCGCGGCTCATGCCGACTCCAGCTTGCGATACAGGTCGGCCATCTCGATGGCCGATACGGCCGCTTCGAATCCCTTGTTGCCTGCTTTGCCGCCGGACCGCTGCTCGGCCTGCTCGAGGTCTTCGGTGGTGAGCACGGCGAACACGACGGGGATGTTGGCCTCGTAGCCCAACTGCCCCAGGGCGCGGGTGGTTCCGCTGACCACCTGCTCGAAATGCGGGGTGTCGCCGCGGATGACGCATCCGAGGGCGATCACGGCCGAATACTTGTTGGCGTCCACGAGCCGACGAGCCACCGGGCCGATCTCCCAGGCGCCGGGCACCTTGACCAGGACGATGTCGTCGTCTTTCACGCCATGTCGCTGCAGGGCGTCCCGGGCGCCTTCGACGAGCCGGTCGACCACGAGGGAATTGAAACGCGAGGCCACGAGAGCCACGGGTTTGGCGGGAGGTGCAAACGCGCCTTCGAAGGTCTTCATGTCGGCTCCTGAGTGGGCAGAGGCGGCGAAGTTAGAAACTGTCGTCGGGGGTCAGCCGAACAGATCGAGGAAGCGGTCCAGGAAATCCCCATGTCCGTCCCCGGCCTGTCCGAAGGGCTCGCTGCCCTCCAGGACCAGTCCATACCCTTGCAGACCCACGATGCGCCGGGGTTTGTTCGTCAGCAGGACCAAGCGCCGAACGCCCGTCTGCCACAGGATCTGGGCACCGATGCCCAGGGTCTGGTGGTCGGGAATCCAGCGGGCACGGTCTTCGGCCCCCACCCCGATGGGGGGAAGCTCGGGCCGTTCTCCCGGAGCCGGGAGGGCCTGCAGGTAGAGAAACACCCCGCCTCCCTGGGCCACGCGATCGAGGGCGGCATGGATGGTGCGCAGTTCGGCGGCGGCGCGGGCCAGGTCCCAGCCGATCTCGGAGTTTTCCGCCTGGACCCGGACGGCCACCGGAAGGTCCGGAGAAATCACGCCGGCGACCACGGCCGTATGGAGCAGGCCACGGACCTGGTCGCGCCAGCGGACCACGCGGAGCTCGCGTCCCTCCCACGACACCAGCGTCTCCGACTCGACGGCGACCAGCACCTCGTTGCGGCGCCGGTACTCGATGAGATCGGCGATGGAGCACATGGGCAGGCCGTGACGGTCGGCGAACTTGCGCAGTTCGGGGACCCGCATCATCGTGCCGTCGTCGGCCATGATCTCGCAGATCACCCCGGAAGGCGCGTGCCCCACCAGGCGCGCCATGTCGACGCTGGCTTCGGTCTGGCCCGAACGCACCAGGACACCGCCATCGCGCGCCACCAACGGGAACATGTGCCCCGGCGTCACGAGATCGTCGCGGGAGGTGGCCGGATCGACCAGCACCTGCACGGTGCGGGCCCGGTCGGCGGCCGAGATGCCCGTGGTGGTGCCGCGGCGGGCTTCCACGGAGACCGTGAAGGCCGTCTGCAGCGGCGCCGTGTTGTGCCGGGCCATCATCGGCAGTTGCAACTGGCGGGAACGCTCTTCGGTGAGGGTGCAGCAGATCAGGCCGCGCCCGTGGGTGGCCATGAAGTTGATCATGGCGGCGTCGCAAGCCTGCGACGAACCCACCAGATCCCCTTCGTTCTCGCGGTCTTCGTCGTCGCAGACGATGCACATGCGACCCTCCCGCAGGGCCTCGAGGGAACGCTCGACCGGATCGAAGAATGGCGAAGTCATTTTTTGTCTTTCAGGAGCTTCTCGACGTACTTGGCGAGGACGTCGACCTCGACGTTCACGCGCCGCCCGGTGCGCCACTTGGAGATGGTGGTGGCCGCGGCCGTGTGGGGGATGATGTTGACCGTGATCCGGGTGGCCGAGACCGAGCCCAGGGTCAGGGAGATGCCGTCCAGGGAGATGGATCCGCGGTCGATGCAGTAGCGCGACAAGTCCTTGGGAATGCGCAGGGTCCATTCCGTCGAGCCTTCGCGCGGTCGCGACGCGACCACGGTGGCCACGCCGTCGACGTGCCCCTGGACCCAATGGCCGCCCATGCGCGTGTGCGGCAGAAGGGCGCGTTCGAGGTTCACGACATCGCCGGCGCGGCGGTCGGACAAGGCGCTGACTTCGAGGGTTTCGGCGACGGCGACCACTTCGTACACGTCGCCGGAAAACGACTCGACGGTGAGGCACACGCCGTCGTGGGCCACGGAATCGCCGATCGCGAGTCCGCCGACGAAGGCCGGCGCCTTCACGCGCAGGCGCCGATTGCCCTTTTCGGACTTGATCGCTTCGATGGTGCCCAGGGTTTCGACGAGTCCGGTGAACATGTCAGCCTCCGAAGTTCCAGACCACACCCCACCCCGAACGGATCCCCAACGGGGTCCAGCCGGGAAGCACCGCCTGCCGACGGTGTCCGAGGTTTTCCATCCGCCAGAACAGCTCGAAGGTGCGGATCTCGCAGCGATTTTCCAGATCGAGGTTCCAGTCGCCGGGGAGCTCCAGCAAAGCGGCGTCCGATGCTCCCACGGGAACGTACAGGCGGGTCTCGCTCCAGGTCGACAGCGCCAAGGTGGAGGTGGCGCGGAAGCGCCCTGGCAACAATTCGGCGCTCCAACGCACGCTCGAGCGGGAACGCAGAGCGGCTTCGGAAGGATCCCGGCGTCCTCCCAGCGGCTCTCCCGGCAAGCCGGTCCGACCGTATCCGACCCGGACGGCTCCGTCGAACCACCGCCAAGCTCCGTTCACCCCGCCTTCCAGGGCCCAACCCCGAACGGGTTCCGCGCGATTGTCCATCCGCAGGACCTCGTGTCGCTCGGGTTCGAAGTCGTTGCCCTCGCCAGGAAGGATCGCGGGGCGCAGGGGGTCGGAAACCTGCAGCAAGGCCCCACCGAGCTCGGCGCCAATAGCACCGGTCCTGATGAAGCCGCGCATGTGGAAGACATCGCGCGATTCGGGGATCAGTTCGCGCGATTCCAGGCGAGGGAGCAGGGGGTCGGGACGTTCGGTCTGATCGAATCCCGGCAACACGACCGAACGATTCCAACCGGTACGCCAGCGCAAGGGTCCGCTTTCCCACCCGAGCGCGGCACGTGCGTCGAATCCTTGCATTTCGCGAACGCTCGTCGAGACCTTCTCCACCACCCTCTCCAGCCGATTCCAGCCGGCACCGGCATCGAGTCGAAAGTCGCCGAGGAGAACCTCGCCCGAGGTCCCCACGCGCAGACGATCGTCCTGGAACGGACTGTCGAACACACCCACGGCCTCTGGAACCGAGGCGCTTCCGTCCTGGTTTTCGTAGCGGGCCTCCAGGAACCCCCGGAGGGACGACGGACCGATGCCCAGACGCAGGTCTCCCGCACGCCGGCTCTCGGTTCCCGTGGCGGTTTGGCGCCCTCCGGTGTCCGTCCAGGCTGGAAGGGACCACTCGTGCGACTCTTCCCGCGCGGAGGCCTGCAGGCTCCAATCCGCGCGTTCCAGATCAAGACGACCGAAAAATCCCGAGCGCGCCGAAAAGGCCTCGCCCTTGGGCAGCAGAGAATCCCAGGTGGACAGCGGATGGGGAATGCCCCGTTCGACCTCGACCCAGTTCCACCCCAGGTCGAGACGCCCCCCGGAAAGATCGCGACGCACCACGGCTTCCCAGCGCACGTCGTCCTGCCCTGGCCCCTGGCCCTGGTAGGGAAGGCCCTGCGGTTTGCCGCGGGGACCGAACATGTCGTTGACCTGCTGGCGGTATTCCCAGAACCTTCCCGGCGCCGAGCGGGTATTCATGCGCAGATCGAAATTCCATGTCCCGAGCACGGCCCGGGACAGCCCGAATCCGAAGCGGTAGGAATTGACCGCGCCGCGCCAGAAATGGACGTGGGTACGAGGGGTGTCGGTGGCCGAGGGATGCGCCAGCAAAAGACGTTCGTCGAGCCCCCCCCACCCGGGGCGGACCTCGGTCGCCACCGAACCGTAGGACAAGGGACCCGCCCCGCCCGCCCCCGCGAGAAGGTCTTCTCCACCTTGGGCCGGCACCGCAGATTCGCGCATGGGCAACCCCGCCCACGGGATCCAGGACTCGGCTTGGCCGTCGAGCTCGGCGGACATGACCCAGGGGACGTCCAGGCCACCCAAGTGCACGGCCTCGCGAAGCGCGCCGGAAGCCGATCCTTCCCGACCGGGAAGGACATGGCCGGACCGATCCGGGCGGGCCACGCCGGAATCCGTCACGACGGGTGCGGCAACCGCCCACCACGCCAATAGGAGGGTCAGGACTCCAGGATCCACGCGTTCAGGCGTCGCTGGAACTCGACCATCGAGATGGGGCGCTGGTCGAGGTCGCGGGAAAGGCATTCCAGAAGGAAGCCTCGGAGCTTGTCGCCGTTGCGGTAGGGGATCTTGGGAACCTGCGGCTCGATGTCGACAAGGGCTCCAAGTCCGCGCTCGTCCTTGTCGATGTCGACCGCCGCGCGCGCCTCGAACGGGTTGACCCCGGTGAAGGCGTAGCAGGCCAGGACCGCCAGCGAGAAGATGTCGGTGCGCTGATCGATGCGGTAGTAGTGGCCTTCGATCTGCTCGTAGCTCATGTACGACTGGGTGCCCGGCACCTGCATGTGCATGTCGCCCACCGCGTCGCTCACGTGCATCCAGCGCGCCGAGCCGAAGTCGGTGAGGATGGGCTGGTCGGCCTGCATCAGGATGTTCGTGGGCTTGAGATCGCAGTGGATGATGCCGCGGAAGTGCAGTTCGCCGACGATGCCGGCGATCTGGTTCACCTGCACGACACGTTTGACGAGTTCCTTCTCGTCGGAAGGACGCCGACGCCAACGCACGGCGATGTCTTCGCCCTCGATGTATTCCATGATCATGTACAGGTGGCGCGGCTCGCCGGCCTTGCGACCGAAGAAGCCGAAGTCGTACATCTTGACCAGGTGCGGTGCGTTCTGGCTGGAGAGATAGAGGTTGTACCCCATCTCGGTGAGGAACAGCCGGATGTTCGAGTTGTTCACGTCCGGACGGGTGGTGCGGTAGATGGTGGGCCGCAGCACGCGCAGCACGGCGCGCCGACGCCCCTTGCCCGGGATGTTGACGTCCGGCACCAGGAAGACGTCGCAGAAACCGCCCGAACCCAGCCACTTCTCGATCACGAAGTTGGGATCGTAGGCGCGGAAGTCCTTTTCGAGGGTTCGGACGTAGACCTCGAACTCCTCGCCACGCTCGGGGCAACGGAAATTGGAATTGTGCACCGTGGAGGGCTCGTCGCGGACCGGAGCAGGCACCTCGGCGAGCTTGGGCTCTGCCGGTGCGGGCACGGGATCCTGGTCTTCCATCCCCAGAAGGGAGCGGAAGGGCTTCATGAGCTTGTCCATGGCGGGAAAGATAGCCTCCGGAGGTTCTAGCTTCGATTTGTGCCACTCCGCCCCCCCCAACGCCGCCCCCGTCGCTTCCGCTTCCCGCTGGCAGGAATCTTCCTCGTCATTCTTTTCGCCTGGATGGCACCGCGCTGGAGACCTGCCCCCGCCACCGCATCGGTCCACGCCTGGGCCACCCGCTGGGCCCCGGATTCCGCCCAACGGAGTCTTGTGGATACCCTTCGCGGCCGCGTGTACGTGCGCCTGATGGACATCGACCTCGATCCGCACGGCGGTGGACTCCAGGCCATCGCCCCGCTTGCCTTCGACGCTCCCTGGCCGACCGGCCGGGAAGCCGTGCCCACGGTGTTCCTGCGCGACCGAGCCCTGCGCGGGATGGACTCCGCCGCCCTGCACGGGCTGGCCCTGCGCCTGGTCCGCACCGCACGCCTGGTCCTGGGTTCCCGCTCGATTCCCTGGAAGGAACTCCAGATCGACTGCGACTGGAGCGCCGGGACGCGGGACGCCTACTTCACGCTGCTGCGGAGCACCGCAAGCCTCCTGGACAGCGGACGGATCGTGTCCAGCACCTTGCGCCTCCACCAGGTGCGCGATCGCGAGGTCATGGGCGTCCCCCCTGTCAAACGCGCGTTGCTCATGCTCTACAACATGGGGCCCACCTCGGCATCCGCCCAGGACACCGCGATGCTCGACCTGTCGTCCACCTCGCCGTGGTTGTCCGGGCTGAAGTCCTACCCGATCCGTCTCGATCTGGCGCTGCCGGTCTGGACCTGGTGGCTGCACCTGCGCGACACCACCGTCGTGGGACTGGTGCAGGGAAAACTCCCCGACCCCGCGCGCGAAGACGCACTGGAGCCGTTGGGAGGCGGGCGTTTCCGCTTGAGGCGTTCCACCTGGGTGGCGGGGACGTTCTTTCGCGAAGGGGATGTGGTCAAGATGGAATCGGCCTCCCCCGAAGGCCTTCGCGCCCTGGTGACCCTGGTGGTGCCGCACCTGAAGCCCGATCCGGGACGCGATGTTTCTTTCTTCTCCCTCGATGCCCTCCCTTCGCCCCGCTTCCCGCCGTCGCTCCTGGTCTCGCTGGCTCGCGCCCTGCGCGCTGCTCGTCCTCCTCGCTGAATCGGCTCCCGCCTGCGGAGGGGACTACCCCTCTCCCGTCGGCGTCACCTCGCTCCTGGACTACACCATCCTGGGGGACGAGGTTTCCCTGGCCTGGGACCCGCAGACCGGCTGGGGCCCCGTGGACTGGCCTGCCGTACGCGCCGCGGATGCACGATCGTGGGCCTCGTGGATGGGCTCGAGCGCCGCCCCCGATTCCGTGATGTCCTGGCTGGAGACGGCGCGCGAGGATTCCCTCCGCGCGCATCTTCCCCCCTCTTCGCAGCGAAGACTCACCTGGGCGTTGGGGTACTGGAAACACGCCAACCGCGAGCCCGCTCCACGCACGGAGCACGGATCGTCTCCAGGAAACACGACACCCAAGGCCTGGACCGACACGTTGCTGCGTGCCTACTCCAGCGAAAAGGACCCGTTCCTGCGCCAGCGGAGGGCATACCAGGTGCTGCGGTGGGGCTCCTTCCGCGGCCACGCGAAGGATCGGCCCGGATGGGAACGCCTCGAAACCACCTTGCGGCAAGCGGTGCGGCAGGGGCCCGACCGGACCTTCCGTCTGCGCGCCGAGGCTCTCCTGGGACGCAGCCAGGAGGAGGTCTTCGACGCGCTCCCGGCCTGGAAAACCACCGTGGTCGCAGGGTTCAGACCCGATAGCGACCAGCAATGGCAAGCTCTGCTGGACAGCGCGTCGGTTTCGGAAAAGTGCTTCCTGTGGCTGCTCACGGGCCTGCGCTCGGGCGACGAAATCGAAGCGCTCAAACAGATTCTGTCCATCGATCCCTCCAGCCCGCGCACCGCGGTCCTGCTGTTCCGCTCCCTGCAGCAGCGCGAAAGCGGCGCCCGCGAATGGTTCCCCCACGAACAGGACGACTCCGTCCTGTTCGGACTGTCGCGCCGGGCCCTGGGCCGTCTCGACACCCCCCATCGGTGGCTGTGGCGGGTGGCGCTGGCGCGCTTGTCCACCGATCCGGACTCCGCCCTGTCCCAGATCCTGGCCGCTCGTTCCGAGCGGGCGATTCCCCTTGGCGGCCAGGGGCAGCTCGATGCCGAAGAGGCGTTCCTTCGCGCGCGCCTGGCACGATCGCCCGACGACTCCCACGCCTTGCGCCTGATGGCCCTGCTCGGCACCCCTTCGCTGCAGGCCCGAACCGCTCCCTCGACGGATTCCTGGCGACCGGCTCCGATGCCGGTGCGATGGAACCACCACCTCGCCGGGGTCCTCGCCACCTGCCGCTACGGCGACCCCCTCCTCGTCCAGGCGCTGCGGTACCGCGTTCCCGCCGACCCCGACAGTCTCGTCCATCTCTCCACGGCACTGCCCGCCAGCCGCGATCCCCTGGTCTCCTGGGCCAGGAATCGGGTGATCCGCGACCACCACTTCTGGTCGGCGGCATTGTCCCACGCGTTCTTCCGCACTGGACATTTCACCCTGGCACGGGACGCCTGGACCCCATTCCGGGCCCTGGATTCGGTCTGGCTTCCCTACGACCCCTTCGACATCCCCTGGCCCGAGACGCGCTCGGGTGTACCCGCACCCCAAAACCTGACCCGCATGCGCCTTCTCGACTCCCTCGCGGAACTGGAGAACCGAGCCGCCCGACGAGGACCCGCTGGTGCGGACGCCGCCCTCCTGCTGGCGGCCGCATCGCACCGTCTGACCGATTTCGGCAGCTACCCGGGGTTCGTGGGATTCGTGGAACACACCACCGATTCCGCCTTGCTGCAAGCGGGACTCCGCCATGCGCTGCAGGCCGAACGCGACCTTCCCGCAGCAGAGGAACGCGCCCTGGCCGCGGTGCTGGCCGCACGCCTGGAACGCGACCTGCAATGGGCCCGAGGCGGATGCCGGATCGCCCAAGGCTACTGGTCCACCTGGACCGGATGCCAGGAATTGTCCATCGCTCGACAGGCCTTCGCGCGGATCCGCCAACGGCACGAGAAGACGGCCACGGGAAAGCGGTTCCTGCAGGAATGCTCCCTGTACCGGTACTGGCGCGCCGAGGCGGCGCCCTGACCCGTGGTCGAGCCTGTTCTCCGGTGGTCAAGTTTGTCGAGACCCACCCCGCGGG
>JAMIIV010000179.1:0-29317 GCA_035913415.1 Fibrobacteria bacterium
TGACCGGCACGGTCATGGGTTCCCCCTTGTACATGGCCCCCGAACAGATCGAAGCCCAGACCCCCACCGGGGCCCTGGACGTCTTCGCCCTCGGCTCGGTGCTCTACCACATGCTGGCCGGACACCCCCCGTTCCAGGCCGACCACGCGCACGCGATCATGTGGCGCATCGTCTCCGAGCCCGCGCCTCCCCTGGGCCAGATCGTACCGGGCCTCGATCCCGCCCTGATCGACTTCGTCGAACTTCTCCTGCGCAAGGATCCCCTCCAGCGCCCCACCGCGGCCGCCACCGCCCGCACGCTCAGACAATTCCTGTCTGCAGGGGGCGTCGCCGACCCGATCGAGTTCGTCCGCGCCCGCGTCCTTCCCGACGACGTGCGCCGCGCCACCCCCGTGTCCGTGAGCCCCAAGCTCGTGGGAGGCACGCTCCCCGACGCCCCACCTCGCCCCGCCGCCCCGGCAGCGGCCGTTCGCGTCGCCCGCCGCCGCCGCCCCAACCTGCTCCTGTGGGGCTCCCTGGCGGCGGGCTTCTGCGCGCTCGGGCTGTTCGGGTGGGCGCTGAGCCGCATGCGAGCGGATGTGGTCCAGGAGCATCCTCCGACCCTCGCACAAACAGCTCCGGACCAGGAAGCTGGCGAACCACCCGAAGACCACCGCGGCCACCACAAGAAGAAGAAGAAGAAGAAAAAGACGCCCCCTACTCCTCCCCCGCCCTCGACGGCCCCGGCGGCCAGGGCCGCATCGGGTCTTTCCGTCCTGGCGCGCGACGAGGCTCCCGAAGACCTCTCGTCGCTGAAACCCCGGCTCACCTTCCGCAACACGGGCCATTCCACCATCCGCGCCTTCCGGGCCACCTGGGACATCCCCGGCAACGCAGGTCGCAAACCGCAGGTGGATTCGTACTGGTCCCCCGGATGCGAATCGCGCCTGGAGCCCCGTGCTGGAGGTCTGTCCCTGGTGGTGGAATGCCGCGGCCTGCAATTGCGCCCCGGACAGGTCCACCCGGGCGCCGACGGGCTTTCCTTGGGCATCCACTACCCGGACTGGTCCCGCTGGGACGACAAACCGACTCTCGGGCTGGGCCGCAAACCATCTCCGATTCCCGCTCGCGTGGAGCTCCTCCCATGATCCCGGATCCCGCGAAGGCCTCCGTGCACGCTCCACGCCATCTCGGCAACCTCCGCCTCCTCCGTCGCGTCTGCGCGGTCGCGGCGTTGACGCTCACGGCATGCGACCCGCGCCTGATCCCCTCGGACGCCATGGTTCCTGCCGACACCGTCGAGCTCCCCGACTCTCCCCCCCGTGCGACGGATTCCGTCCACGCCACCTTCGCGGTGGCGTCCGACATCCACTTCCTGTCGCCGCGGCTGGTCGAGGCGGAATCCTCCCCCTCCCTCCAGGCCTACCAGGCCGGCGATCGCAAGATGGTCATCGAGGGGCCCTCCATCCTGCATTCGTGGCTGGACAGCATGCGCTCCCTCCGGCCGGATTTTGTCCTGCTCACGGGCGACCTCACCCTCGACGGCGAGAAGGCCAGCCACGAGGACCTGGCCGACTCCCTGGGAACCCTCGTGGACCAGGGAATCAAGGTGGTGGTGCTCCCGGGCAACCACGACGTCGGCATGTCGCCGGCCGCCTTCACGGCCACCGGAGCCATCGCCACCGAAGGGGTGTCGGCGGCGGACTTCGCGCGCATCTACGCGCGATGCGGGTACGGACAGGCCATCGCGCGCGACTCCACCTCCCTCTCGTACGTGACCGAACCCGTGCCGGGACTGCGCGTGGTGGCCATCGACGGCTGTTCCTACCGCGACCTTCCCTCCTACACCTCGCGGTCGTGCAACTACGTGCAGCCCTCCACCCGCACCTGGCTGGCGGGGGTGCTCGCCCGCGCCAAGGCCGACGGCGCGCTGCTGGTGGGCGGCCTCCACTTCGGCACGATCCCGCACTTCGCCGCCCAGGCGACGGAATCCGTCGGAAGCGGGTACATCCTGTCGGACGCCGAGGCGACCATCCGAGGCCTGGTTTCCGGAGGGCTCCTGGCCGTGTTCACCGGGCACTTCCACGCCACCGACATCGCCACCAAGGCGGTAGAGGGCCGCACCTGGGTGGACATCGAAACGGGCTCGCTGGTCACCCCTCCTTGCGCCTTCCGCACGGGCCGCATCGCCGACGGCAGACTGTCGGTGCGCAAGCACCGCATCCGAGAGATCACCCGCGACCTGGGCGGACTCCCCTTCCCCGAATACGCCGACGCCTTCCTGTACACCAACTTCCTGCCGCGCATGACGAACCTGATGGCCGGGTACGGCCTGGAATCGGCCGACGCGACCACGGCTGGACAACTCCTGTCGCAGGCCTGGATGACCCACTACGCCGGCGACGAACCCGCGGCGCTCCCCTACGGCACCCGCGCCGTGTTGGCGGCCTGGGAATTGCCCGCATCTTCTTCTTCCCGCCGCCGCGCCGCCGCGCTGATCCGCTCGTTCCACACCGATCCGGCGCCGGCGGATTCATCGGGTACGTTCGCATTGCGCTGAAGCCCCTCGCTCAGAGCTTGAGAAAAACCGATGCACCGGAAAGCCGCTCGTCCTGAGGAAGGGCGCACCCTGAGGAGACCCTTTCGTCTCGAAGGGGGAGGGCAGCGGCGGCGCGCTGCGCCCAACATCTTGTGCTCGCGAATCCACCGCCCACCCTTCGAAACGCGAGGCATAGCCTCGCTCCTCAGGACGAGCGGTGAATTTGGCCGCTCCGGAGTTTCTTCTCACTCTCAGCCCTCTGCACGGGCCGCGCGCAGCACCAGGATCGGCACCTCGGGGAAGGCGAACAGACGCAGGGGAGGCCCCCAGAAGCCCGCGCCCTTCGAAACGAACACGGGGACGTCCCCGACCCGACCCAGCCCGGAGACCACCGGTTGCGCCAACCGCACCAGGAATCCGAACGGCCAGATCTGGCCACCGTGGGTGTGCCCGGACAACTGCAGCGCGATGCCCAATCCTTGCGCGTCGCGGGCCTGGATCGGCTGGTGGGCCAGCAGGATACGTGCCCCTTCGGGGGTGTTGTGGAAGGCCATGGCAGGATCGGGAATCGCGGTGCCGAAACCCCGTTCCTGGAGGTCGGGGATTCCCCCCACGACCAGGCTCGCCTGACCGCGTCGCACCACGAACGCGGAGTTGCGCAACACCACCACCCCCAGCGAGGCGACGTGGGCGGCCCACGACCGGGCTCCGGAATAGACATCGTGGTTGCCGGTCACGAACAACGCGCCGTCGCGGCCTCGCAGGCGCCCCCAAGGCTCCACGTCCGCCCCTACCCGTTCCACGGGCCCGTCCACCAGGTCTCCGGTGTGGACCACCAGATCGGGCTGGGCCGAATCGATCCGCGCCGCGAGCCGCTCCATCCACGGGCGCTTGAGGATGGGCCCGAGATGGGTGTCGGTGACATGGGCCAGGCGGTACCCGTCGAAGGCCGGAGCCAGGCCGGCGACCGGGACTTCGATCTCGTGGACGAGCGGGTCCGCCAAGGCGTTGCGCACCGCCCAGAACGAACCGAACAACCCCAGCACCACGGGTGCGATCCGGACGGTTTGGACCACGCGCGCCGGCAATTGGGCCAGCACGGCCCCCCAGCCCAGGACCTCGCCCACCAGCACTCCCGAGAACAGCAGGAACAGCAGGCCCATCCAGTACGCTCCGCCCCACGCGATGGGCGCCGCGACACCCTGGCGGGCCAGGATCTGTCCGGCGAAGGAGAGGATGCCCGCCAGCGCCAGGAAGGCCCACAGACCGTACCGGATGGGAGCGCGCAGGTGCATCCACGAGGCCAGCCGCCACCCCACCAAGGCGTGGGCACCCCCGAAGACCACCAGCACGACGGCGAAGAAGACCAGATAACGGAGGATCATCCTGGATCCCGCAATAAAGAGGGAAGCGATGCGTGCTGAATCGCTGGATGGCTGGGGCTGTTGTCCGACCGAGCGCGCACCTGGTGGGTGCGGGGGAGGGATGCAAATGACGCAGGCGCGAGCGCGGCGGCGGGCAGCGCGCCAGGATCGATGGCCGGATCCAGGATCATGGGAAGCCGATGGGGTTGGACATGGGCAGGAAGCTACAAGGCCTCCCGCGCGCAGGACAGTCTACCCCCTGCGCAGAGCGGGAATCTCCTGCGCGAGTACCTCGGCCAAACGCTCCAGCGCGTCATCGGGTGTCCCGCATCCGAAACTCACCCGCAACGCGCCGTGGGCCTGCTGCGCGGAGAGCCCCATCGCCAGGAGTGTGGGAGATGGATCGGTCCGTCCCGCCGTGCAGGCCGAGCCCGACGACACCGCGAATCCGCGGTCGTCCAGCCGCAACAGCAGGGGCGCGCTTTCCACGCCGTCGAAACGCAGCAGCGAGGTCTGAGGCAGACGCGGGCCCCCGCCGATGCGGAACATCCCGGGGATGGTCGCCTCCAGGTGCGCTTCGAAGGTGTCACGGCGGCGGGTCAGCTGCGCAAGGTCGACCGCAACCGCCTCGGCCAGGGCGGCTGCCATCGCCTGCGCCCCGGCGACGTTGGATGTTCCCGAGCGACGGCCCCGCTCCTGTTCCCCGCCGAGCATCCAGCGGCGCCACGGCGAAGCCCGCCGTACGAACAGGCCTCCGATTCCCTTGGGCGCACCGAACTTGTGCCCCGAGATGGACAGAAACGAGACGGGAAGAGCCGAGAGGTCGAAGGGCATGCGCCCGGGCACCTGCACGGCATCCAGGTGCAACGGAATCCGGCGTTCCCGCAACCGCGAGGCGACCGATTGCACGTCGGAGACCGCTCCGGTTTCGTTGTGCGCCCAGATCAGCGTCGCCAAGGCCGTGCAGGAGGGGTCGCAGGCGTCGAGCACTTCGTCGGGATCCCAATGGCCAGTGGCGGAGAGCCCCACCCGCACGACCTCGAAACCTCGGGCCTCGAGGTCGTCGAGGATGGCCCGCGTGCAGGCATGCTCCCCCTGCGACGACACGATCCGACGGCGCCCCCCACGAGCTGGCAGGCAGCCATACAACGCGGCGTGGATGCTTTCCGTTCCCCCGGAGGTGAAGATCCATTCCCCTGCGGAGACTCCCGTGAGCGATGCGATGCGCTCGCGGGCATCCTCCAGAAGACGCGCGGCGGCCTTGCCTTCGGCATGCAGGGAATTCGCGTTGGCCCAGCCCTGATCCAGAGCGCTTGTCCAAGCCTGTATGGCGGCCGGTGAAAGCGGAGCCGTCGCGTTCCAATCCAGGTAGATCCGCGACGGGATTTTTGGAAAAAGACCCATGACAAACAATATGCTTCGGCGTATATTGATTGACCTCGACGTCCCCATCGTCCAGAGGCCTAGGACGGCGGGTTTTCAGTCCGCTAACTGGGGTTCGAATCCCCATGGGGATGCTTTCGGGGCCCGAATCGCAAGGTTCGGGCCCCTTTTTCGTTCTGGTCGCACCCACCACCTTCCGGCGCGGAGACCTTCCCATGATGAGCTGGGACGACTACTGGTCCACCTACAGCATCTCCAAGGCCGAGCGCTGGATGATCTCCGAGCGCGACCGCAAATTGCAGGAGTGGATCTCCTCGCTGGGTGCGGGAACCAAACGCGTCATGGAAGTCGGCTGCGGATTCGGCTCGAACATCCGCCTGCTGGCGCGCACCCGCACCGACATCGAGGCACACGCCTTGGACTTCTCCGAAGTCTCGTGCAAGCGCATCGCCGAGGAGATCCCCAACGTCCACCAGGGCGACTGCCAGAACACGGGTCTTCCCGCAGGCCATTTCGACTTCGTGTATTCGTCGGGCCTCATGGAACACTTCCCCGATGAAAGCGCCTTTGTGCGCGAGATGTTCCGCCTGGTGCGCCCCGGCGGCCTGATGGCCACCTTCGTGCCCGCGAAATGGTCGCTGTGGCAGCTCTACCAGTTCGCCTACAAACTCGGTCGCAAGGATGGCTGGATCCATGGCTACGAAAAGGCCTACGGAAGCCGCCAGCTTCGCGCGGTCCTCGAAGCCGAGGGCTGGAAGACCCAGGAACAGTTCGGCCTCGATCCGTTTTCCTGCAACGGCGTGGTCATGAAGCTCCTGAACGTCTCCTATCGACCGTTGTGGCGCACGTCGCCTCTTCCCGCCGGTTACACCGAGATCTGCGTCCTCTCGCGCAAGCCCGGCTGAACCCGCCCCCCCGGCATCGCACAAACGACATTGCGGGACTCCGACGGAAGCGGTACCATCGCTCCATGGCACTCCCGCTCATCGTTCCCGAAACCATGGAATCCCTGCGCGCCTTCGGGACCGCTGACTTCCTCGAACGCATGCTCGACCTGTTTTTGGAGAACTCCGCGCGAACCATGGCCAGTGCCCTGGAATCCGCGCGTGACGGCAACGCCGCGCAAGCGGCGTTCGACGCCCACGCCCTGCGCTCCAGCGCCTCCACGCTGGGAATGGCCCGGCTCGCCGAAGCGGCCGCCGCGGCCGAGGCCCTCCAGGCGGCCGACAACGCCACCATCCTGGCCTGGACCGAGGCCATGCACGTCGTCTACCAGGACACCGTCATCGAAGTCATCGATCTGCGCGACCGCCTTCGCGAAGCGTCGCGCGTCCAATAGGATCAGGCGTCCGGATCCTTGTGGCCCAACCGCTGGATCTCGACCTTGTCGATCCGCAATCCGTCCATGTCGACGACGCGGAACGCGAAACCTCCGCCTTCGACCTCCTCGCCGGTTGTCGGAATCCGTCCCATCAGGGAGAGGACCAGTCCGGCCAAGGTGTCGTAGTGGCCTTCGTCTTCTTCGGGAAGGTCGTCGGTCGACAACGCGTCCTTGAGCCGCTCGATGGCGACCGTGCCGGAGACCAGCCAGGAACCGCCGCCGGTCTCGACGATGTCGGGATCGGTGGCTTCGTCGGTCTCGTCTTCGATGTTGCCCACGATCTGCTCGAGCAGGTCTTCCAGTGTGGCCACGCCTTCGAAGATGCCGTGTTCGTTGACCACGATCGCCATGTGCGACCGCTGTTTCTGCATCTGCTGCAACAACTGGATGGCACGGGTGTTCTCGGGCACGAAGACCACCGGCCGCACCAGGTCGGCCACCGTCGGTGATTCCCCACCGACCACGCACGAACGGAACAGGTCCTTCGCCAGCACCACACCCTCGACATGATCGATGTCGCCGCGGAAAGCGGGAAAACGCGAATACCCGCTCTCCATGAGAGACGGAAGCTGCTCCGGGAGGGGGCGTTCGAGGTCGATGCCGACGATGTCGGTGCGGGGAGTGCGAATCTGCCGCACGAGCTTGCCACCCATGGCGAACACGGAATGGATCAGGTCCTCTTCATGTTCCTGGATCTCGCCGTCTTCCGCGCTCTCGCGGACCATGTGGCGGATGTCTTCCTGGGTCACGGTCTCTTCCGGCATGTTGTGCCGCCGCAGGATCCAAAGAACGAGGTTGGTGGAGCCGGAAAGGAAGGCCACCGCAGGCCGCGTGACGATGGAGACCACGGTCATGGGCCGCGACAGGAAGGAAGCCAGGGAGTCGGCCGACTGCATGGCGATGCGCTTGGGCACCAGCTCGCCGAACAGCAGTTGCAGGAACGAGACGGCGCCGACCACGATCACGACGACGCCGGTTCCCGACCAATCGCCCAAGTGCGGCTGCAACAGCGCCTTCAGAGGCTCTTCGAACTGGTCTCCGGTGTAGACGGCAAGCAGCGTTCCCACCACCGTGATCCCGACTTGGATCGTGGACAGAAAACGATTGGGATTGTCCTGCAACTTCAGCGCCGCTTCGGCACCGCGGTCGCCGTCATCGGCACGGGCGGTCAGACGACTGCGGCGGGCGGTGGCGATCGCCATCTCGCTGGCGGCGAAGATGGCGTTGAGGATCACCAGGATGGCGACGACCAGGAACGTCGCACCGAGCGCGTTCATGGGCAGGCCTGCGGGAGTTTGAGGGCGGGGGGCTTGTCGGCTCCGGCACGAGGTGCGGAGCTGGGTCTAGGTCGGTCGGAACAGGTGGCGGTCATCGTGTTGCAGTAGAATATGCAATTCGCCGCGGCCGAACCGTGTTTCAGGAGTCATGCCATCACGCGCTGCGCGACTTGGCGATCTGGGTGAGTCCGAGGTTGGCCTGCTGCACGAACAGCTTGAAACTCTCGTAGGTCTCGCGATCGATCTCGCGGCTGGAGGGGAAACGATCGGCGTAGAACAGGCCGATCGCGTTGGTGCCGATGACCACGGGCTGGGCGACGAACGGCGCCCGGTCGATCACCTCGAAGATGTTGCCGAAGATGAGGCCCTTCAGAGCGGGATCGTCGTAGTCGGACACGCTGATGGCATCGGAGCCTTCCATCAGCTTGGCGAACAGGTTGACGGGCTTCACTCCCAGGTCGAACAAGAATTTATCCTGGAATCGCATCCGGTTGGCGCCCAGCACCAACTTCGATTTCACCAGATTCCGTCGCGGCGACACCAGCGCCAGCACGGTCCGATCCATGCCCACACCGCGATGGATGCCCTCCAGGACCATTTCCAGCAACACGTTGAGATCGGGTTTGGCGTTGAGGGTGATGGTGATCTCGCGCAGGATCTTGAGCTGGAGCATGGGGTCGGGTTCGAGCCAGTCGGGGATGTCGTCGCCCCACGACGATTCGATGTCCTGGTCGGAGGCGTCGGCGGCAGGGATCAGACGGGCCGCATGGACGGCTCCCATCGACTTGGCCCGCTCCACCGCCTCGCGCGACAGCGCTTGCAACGTTTCCCCCACTTCCGCGACGGGGCGTCCCGTCAACCTCGACACTTCCAGGCCGATCGCCTTGATCTCGGGGCCGACCCAGCCGTGTTCGACCTGACGGGCGATCCGGTGCCCCAGTTCGATGAATTTGGCGCGGGGATCCTTCGAACTCTTCCCCTTCAGGCCCTCGGCGACCAGCGGCGAGAGATGCCACTCCTCGACGAGCCTGTCCGTCAGACTGGTGAGCTTGAAGCCCAGGACCTCCTTCTCGACCGAGGCGGGATCCTCCGGCGTTTCGCGCAATGCCTGGTCCAGCTTGACACCTTCCTCCTTGGCAAAACACCAGAAGGCCATCTGGCCGAGATTGGACAGCAGAGCCGCGACGAAGATCTCCTCGGCGGCCGAGTCCTTGCCCTGGTACAACCCGCGCGCCTGGGTGGCGCCGTGGATGGAGCGGGCAAGCTCGCGCATCACGCGATCCTTGGCGCGCCCCTTGACCATCGTCTCGATGACCAGGATGGAGATGCAGATCGCCTGCACCGCATTGAACCCCAGCACCACCACGGCGCGACTGACCGTGGAAATGGGCGTTCCGCCGGGATTGTAGAACACGGAGTTGGCGAGTTTCACGACCTTGGCGGTCATGGAAGGATCTTGCAGGATCACGCGCGACAAGGCGAGGGACGAGTATTCCTCGGTGGCCAGCATCCGGTTGATTTCGCCCACCGTCTGGGCGAAGATCGGCATTTCTTCCTCGGAAAGTTTCTGGACCCACTGCTGGAGGGGTGCGAGGGGAGCCTCGGTGTCCGAGGAACCTCCCAAGGCCCTGCTTTCTCCCGCCGATGCGGAGCTCCTGTCCGTGTTGCCCGACTGCTGCATTGAGGATCCCCGCTGCGTTCCGGAAGTTCCGGTTCCGACTTCCGCAGATCTTATCCTTTGTGGTACCACCATGGAAGAGAAAATTCGCATCCTGTTCGTCTGCACCGGCAACATCTGCCGTTCCCCCACCGCCGAGGTCGTGCTCGCCCAGCGTGCGCGCCAACGCGGGTTTCCGGAACGTCTCGATGTCCACTCGGCCGGCACCCACGCCTACCACGTGGGGGAAGGCGCGGATGCCCGTTCCACCGAACACGCCCTTCGGCGGGGATACGACCTCTCCCGCCACCGGGCGCGGAAGTTTCGCGCCTCCGACCTCGATGACTTCGATTGGGTGCTGTGCATGGACCGCAGCCACTTGGAGCACGTGCAGGAATTTTTCCACGACGACCAGCGGGCGCACGTGGCGTTGTTCCTGGATTTCGCCTCGGGCTCCGCGCGTGGCCAAGACATGCCCGACCCTTATTACGGCGGAGATATGGGCTTCGAGAACGTCCTCGATCTGTGCGAAGAGGCCTCGTTGGGCTTCATCGAACGTCTGGTTTCCGGCGACCTCGAAGAAAGCTCCCGCCGGGGCTGACCCACCGCGGGAGCCAATCTCTCAGAGCCTGAGAAAAAACCGATGCACCAAAAAGCCGCTCGTCCTGAGGAAGGGCGAAGCCCTGTCTCGAAGGGCAGCGGCGCCACGCTGTACACCATATGTTTTGCCCGCGAATCCACCGCCCGCCCTTCGAGACGCTTCGCTCCTCAGGACGAGCGGTGGATTATTGCCGCTCCTAGGTTTTTTCTCACTCTCTCAGATCTCGCCCCGGAAGACCTCGACGGCGTTGCCGGTCATCCTCACTTCGCCCTCGCCGTCCCAACTCAGCGAGAGGCGCCCCCCCAACAGGTCGATTTCGACGTCGCCCGTGGTGAGCCCACGCAAGCGCGAGGCGACACACACCGCGCTGGCACCCGTGCCGCAGGCCCAGGTCTCGCCCGAACCGCGCTCCCAGGTGCGCTGTCGCAGGTGCCCAGGCCCCAGGACCTGCACGAATTCGACGTTCACCCGTTTGGGGAATGCCGGGTGCGACTCCAGAAGCGCACCGATCTCGTGGACGGGGTAACGGTCGACATCGTCGACGAAGACCACGAAGTGGGGATTGCCCATACCGACGGGTGTACCCTTGAGCACATGCCCGGCGACTTCGACCTCGCACTCCTGCCCGCCGGGCAGGGTGGTCGGGATCCCCTGGGGATCGAAGATGGGGCGCCCCATGGACAGCGTGACGCGTTCGGCCTTGCCATCGGCACCGGGATGGATTTTCGCCCCACGCGGTCCGGCACCGGTCTGGAGCTGGAACTCGGTTGCGCCGTTGGTGCGGCCCCGGTCGAACAGGAACTTGGCGACACATCGCAGGCCGTTGCCGCACATACCCGACTCGGAGCCGTCGGCGTTGAACATGATCATGCGCCCGGCGAAGCCGTCGGCGTCGGGTTGGGCGACCAGGATCAGACCGTCGGACCCGACACCGAAATGGCGGTGCGAGACCTCGATGGAGAGGGCCACCGGATCCGGGACGGATTCCTCCCAGAGGTCCACGTAGACGTAGTCGTTGCCGGTTCCATGCATCTTCACGAATTTCATGCGTTCACCATCCACTCACGGTGTTGTCGACGAGCTTGCGCACCGCGGCCTGCATGGCCTTGGTGCGCGCGTCGGTTTCGGTTTCTGTCGCGGGGTCGTAGTCGTACGAGCCCGTCACGCCGGTGCCCTCGAACAGGACGCTTTCGTCGCGCAAATCGACGAACTTCGCGTCGAATCCGACCGTCACACGAAAGCGCGAGACCTCTCCGGTGGTGTTGGCCTGCTGGGGGGTGTGGGAATAGACGCTGAGCTGCGTGGTCAGCAGGCTCTGGCCTTCGGCGTCGACGGGGCGCAAGGCGCCGTTGCGCTGGTATTCGTCCAGGAGGGCGCGTGTGGCCTGGTCGGCGAGCTCGGGCTGGCGGGCCCGGTCGACGACCTGCTCGATCTCGACGGTGCGCAGCCCCGCGGGCAGGCCCGATCCGGAGAAGGAATAACATCCCCCCAGCGCCACCAGGAACAGGGCGGACAGACCCCGCCACCAACGGGCACTCATGAGGCGAACCACTCCCGCAACGCCTCCGATGCCTGCTCGGCCGACTTGGCCTGCACGTGTCCGCCTTCCCAGGCGTCGGCGAGGAACGGTCCGTAGCGCTCGGTCACCGCGCGCGGATCCAGGACCAGGATGGCCCCGCGGTCGTCGGCACGGCGCAACAGGCGACCGATTCCTTGGCGCAGGCGCAACCAGGCCTCGGGAAGGAAACACTGCGCGAACGAACTTCCGCCCTCGGCCTCGACCTCCTCGGCGCGCGCCGAGACAAGCGGATCGTTGGGGACAGGAAACGGCAGGCGCGCGATGGCCACGAGTTCGAGCTCGCGGCCCGGCAGGTCGACCCCTTCCCAGAAGCTCTCGGCTCCCAGGAGGATGGTGCCTTCGTGGCGGCGGAACATGGACAACAAGGCATCGCGGTTGCCATCGACACCCTGGGCCAGCAGCAGACGCCCCGCGGCGCGGCAGTCGGCGGCCAAGCGTTCGCGGGTCTCGCGCAGCGATCGTTCCGAAGTGAACAGAACCAGGGAACGCCTGCCCAGGGGCAGCACGACGTCGCGGATGGCCGCGGCGAGGGCGTCGGCATGTCCCTTCTCGCCGGGACGAGGAAGCCATCCCGCGGCGACCACGCGTGCCTGGGTGCGCAACTGGAAGGGCGAAGGGTGGCGCACGCGCCGCATGCGGGCTTCGTCGACCCGCAACAGGCCGGCACGACGCTCGAAGTGCTCGCCGCGGCCGCGGATGGCCAGCGTGGCCGAGGTGAACACCGCCGTGCGCAAGGTGGACCACAGCTTCTCGGCCAGGGCCTCGCCGGGATCGCGCGGCGAGCCGCGCAGGGCCAGATGGCCCGGGTTGGACCAGTCCTCGATCCAGTGGACGTTGGCCTCCGAGGCGGCGTCGCAGAGGATCTGCAGGCTGCGGCGGAATTCCAGGACAGCGCCTTCGCCGGAGGCGAGGTCGGTGATCCAGCCCTTGGCCTCGGCCTCCTCCCAGCCCGTCAATTCCTGTCGGAGGGATGCCAGGGTGGCCAGGGCCTGGTCGAGGGCGGCCAGGATCGGGGTGGGATCGACGCTGGTCTCGTGGACCAGGGCCTCCTTGAGGCGGAACTTCTGCTCCTCGCCGCGACGGCCGATCTTCTCGCCGAGCTTCTGGAAAAAGCGATGCAGACGACGATCGCAGTTGGCCAGGTCCTCGCGCGCCGAGCCCACCAGGGGCAGGGCGGTCAGCGGAAGCTGTGGGCATTCCTGGAGCGTGCCCAGAAGGCCCGCGCGTTTGTCGTGGGTCTCGGCCAAGGGGTGGATGGCCCGGCGCAGGATCTGCAGCGACACTTTGCGTCCGAGGTGTTCGTGCGCCGCGGCGGCCAGATGGTGGGCTTCGTCCACCACCAGACGCTCGAAACGGGGCAACAGGGCGTGGTCGAGAGCCAGGTCCGACAGGAGCAGGGCGTGGTTCACCACGACCACGTGGGCCGCTTCGCCGCGGCGGCGGGCCCGCTGATGGAAACAGCGGCGGAACAGGGGGTGGCGGGCGGGGATGGCCGCCTTGCCGTCGCTCTGCAGCTTGGACCACAGTCCCGCGTTGCGGTCGCGACCGAACCCGTGGCACTCCTCGATGTCGCCGGAGACCGTGGTGCGCGCCCACACCAGCAGAGGCAGGAAATTTTCGCGTTCGGCCGGATCCAGACGCGCCGGATCCGCCAGGTGCTCACCGAAGCGCCGCACACACAGGTAGTTGGAGCGTCCCTTCAGGACAGCGACACGAAGTGCGGGTCCGAGCAGACGGGCCACCTGGGGCAGCTCCTTGCCCAACAACTGGTCCTGCAGGGTGCGCGTGGCCGTAGAAACCACCACGCGATCGTGGGCGGCCAAGGCCCAGCGCGCGGCGGGCACCAGGTAGGCCAAACTCTTGCCGGTTCCGGTTCCGGCTTCGGCCAGCAGGAACGCCTCACCGTCGAAGGCCTCGGCGACGGCGCGCGCCATGTCGACTTGCGATGGACGCGGCTCCCAGACCTCGTCTTCGGCGAGTAGCCCGCCGGCGGTGAACAACGCGGCGACCGCCTCGGGGTCCGCGGAGACCTCGCGGGGCACACCCAACGCGGGGATCTCTTCGTCTTCGGGAGCTCCGATGTCCAACCGGGGCGCACGTTCGGCCTCGCCGGGGAACAGGGCCTCGTAAGCGACCCCCGATCCACGCAGCACCCACGACATCGCCTGGTGGAGCTGGGGATCGCGTTCGCGGAGGGAATCGAATTCCGACTGGATCCGCAGGAACAGAAGCCCCGCGGCGCGTGCGTCGGTGGCGGCCCGGTGGCCCGCTCCACCAGAGAGCAGGTCGAAACGCTCGACGAGGCTCTCCAAGCGATGCGAGGTCTGCATCGGCCACGCGATGCGCGAACCGAGCAGAGTGTCGAACCAGGTCACCTGCGGCTCCGGTCGTTCCAGCCGCTCACACGCGCGCTTCAGGAAGCGGCGATCGAATTGCGAGTTGTGCGCCACGCGCGGCGAGCCGCCGCAGAAGGCGTCGAAGGCGTCGAGGGCCTCACTGATCTCGGAACCTTCGTCGGCCTCGGCGGCGGTGATCCCCGTGAGGGTCTCGATGAAGGCCGAAAGCGGCTTGCCCGGCTTGACCAGGCGCGAGAAGGATTCGGTCTCCACCCCGTCGCGAAAACGCACGGCGCCGAGTTCGAGCAGGAAATCGCGCTCGAAGTCCAGGCCCGTGGTTTCGATGTCGACGGCAACAAATTCTGTCAGATTCAAGGGTTCGCTCCGTCGGCGGGAAGGATGGAAGGACGCAGGCGGAGGATCGGTTCCTCGGATGCGGGATCGTCGGTGAGCGGTTCGAGGGCGCGCCAGGTTTCGGCGGCGATCAGGCGGACCGGGTCGCCGGATCCCACGCGGGTGTCCCCGTCGCGATCGATCCAGGCCTCGCCGGCCCACTTGCCGCCGCGTGGAACGCGGAACTTCAAGGTGCCAGGGGCGCCCTGGAGGAACAACGGGCGTCGGCGCTGGTCGAGCCGGAACAGGCGGACCGAAAGACGCGTGGCCTGCGCGAGCTCCGAAGGCAGGCTGTCCAGGACCAGGGTGCGGACGCTGTCTTCGGGAAGCGAGGCGTCGCGGCGGGCCAGGGAGTCCAGCCGCGTGGAATCCGTGCGTTGGAGGGAATCGGAGAGCGCCTGCAAGGAGTCGGTGCGGCGCTTGACCGCCACCGCTTCAGGTGTGAGGGAACGCAGGGAGTCGCGGCGACGGCGGGCGGGGTCGATGGCGACGGAATCTGCCTTGGGTGCGGTGTACGGCGCGCGGACCACCGTATCGAGCGACGCCAGACGCGCGACAAGGACATCGCGGCCGGGACGGCCCTTCCAGTCCAGGTCGCCGGCCCATCCCAGGGCCTCTTCACCGGGGCGCCAGTACCCGTCCTGGTCACCGTCGTCCCAGGCCACCACGCGCCAGCGGCCGGAGGGCAGGTGATCGAGCCGCGCGATGCCCTGGGAATCGGCGATGGCCCAGCGCCAGGCCTTCTCGCGCCAGGGCGAGGGAGGGGCGGACAACCACGAGAGGGAATCGCGCCGGCGCAGCAATCGGGAGAGCCCGCCACGGCGAGCCGAGTCCAGGGAATACAGGCCCACCCTGGCCCGCACCACCACGGGAGCGAGGGAATCCGAACCTTTCCAGACACGGATTGCCAGACGACCCGAATCGAGGGAAGGACCGGTGGAAAAGGCGATCTCGCGGACGTCCGTGGACACCGCTCGTCGGAAATCGGCGATGCCGGCTCCGATGCGCAGGATGGTGGTCGCGCCACTGTCGAGCGGCTCGCGCAGGCGCAGACGGACCTGCGGGCCGTCGACGAAGATCTCCGGGGAACGCGAGGGTGCCGGCATCAGGACCAGGGCGCTCTTGAGCGTGGCGGGATCCACCCACTCGGAGAATTCCAGGACGATGGGGATGTCGCGCGCCACGCCGACGTCCCCCGCGGCGGGAGAGGTCTGCAGCAGCCGCGGAGCGACCTTGTCCTCGGGACCACCTGCGGGAGCCACCACCCGCGCGCAGCCAGCCAGCGACAGGAGCGACAGCGCCAGCGCGAGGCGGCGCAGGTCAGTCATGGACCAGACGCCCGATCCGGGTCCAGCGGATCCGCGAAGGCGCCCTCCACCAGGTCCAGGGCCACAACGACAGCAGACCATCGTCGTTTTCGATCGAGAAGTAGATGATCAGAGCTCGCGCCTTGACGTTTTCGCGCGAGAGGTATCCCCAGAAGCGGCCGTCGGAGGAATGGTCGCGGTTGTCGCCCATCATGAACAACACGGGTTTGCGCACGGTGTAGACCGTGTCCATCCTGCCGTCGACGGAAATGGCGCGTCGCAGGCGGATGCGCCCGGAATCGATGGTGTCGGTGCGGCTCCAGAACTCGAAGACGTCTTCCAGGAGCACACCCGCACGCGGCATGAGCGCCGCATGGGCCACCACGCGTCGCTTGCCGGGCAACTCGAAGGGGTACATCAGCATGGAGAAGGCGTCCGACAACCGGGACACGCGGTAATCGGCCATACGGTAGCCCTGCGGCAGGGTGTACACGCTTTCGGCGAAGACCGTGGGCACGTTGAATTCGTCGTACCAGCTCTGGGGCACCTGGCGGATCATGGCATCGGGGACGGACTTGCCGTCGCGCTCCACCCACAGCGAACAGCGCACCGCCGCCGAAGGATTCTCCTGGATGGCGAGGGAATAGATGCGCAGGAATTCCTCCAGCGAAACCTGGTCGAGGGCGACCCGGTCTCCCGGGGCGGGAATGCGCAGCGGCCCGAGGGAATCGCGCACCACGCCAACATCCGGTGGAACCTGCGCGGTCACGTCGAAAAGCCCGTTGGGAGGCAGCGGGACCTCGATGCCGTTGCGCTTGACATGCTCGCGGCGCACTTCAAGCGTGTCGCCGGAGACGGCGATGCAGCGCTTGATGAAGTCGCGCGACTCGAAACGGACCAGGCTCTTCTGCCCCGGCTCCGGGGTGCGGTCCCAGAAGAGGTCTCCAAAGAGCAGGGTGTGGGCCAGGAACTGGAAACGCGACGGGTCCCGGTACGGAGACACGGGGTCCATCGGGTAATGGAAGATGATGACATCACCGGGCTCGGGCTCGGCCAGGGCGGGAAGCCTCTTGTCCGTGAACGGCAAAGGGGAGCCGTACACGAATTTCAGTCCCAGCAGGAAATCGCCGATCAGCAGCGAGCGCTCCATGGAACCGGAAGGGATGCGGAACGCCTGGATGACGAACTGGATCACGACCAGCGCCAGGGCGACAGGAATGCCGACCTCGCGAAGGAAGGTCTGGTACCAGGGGCGCTTGGGAGGAGTGGGGCGGGTGCCGTTTCGCGTTTCAGCCATGGATCCGGGCAAAGCTAGAAACCACTGGGGCGGGCCGACCGTGCCGGAGGGGCGCGTCCGTCGGGGGAAACCCCTTCGGGCAAATCAGGTCCCGCCGGACCGCTCCCTGGCGAATCCTGTCCGTTCCCCGGCCCCTCCGCCTCGCGGAGGCAACGGACGCTGAAGGCGAAGTCCGGGGAATATCCGATCTCCATGACCCGGGGAATCCCGAGATTCATGCCGAAGGCGAAAAAGGAATCCGCACTCCAGAATCGGGCTCGATATCCCGCGAAGTTCCAATTCCCTCCGACAGACCAGGACCCGCCTGGCAAGGCGGCAAACCCGTAGGCGTCGGTCCCGCCGTAAGCACCTGCAGGAGCGCCCCGCACCTCGGCCGTCCACCCGCGGCGTGCCATCAGCATCTGTGCACCGCGATAATCGCCTCCCGCAACGCTGTCCAGGACAAGCCAGTCCCGGCGGAAGGGCAGACGCCACCCCTCCGGGCACGCCTTCACGGCGGCCCCGAAGGTGTAGAGGCGGCCGTAGCGACGACACTGACCCGGCTCGCGACGATAGCACCAGGAACTGTCGGTGCGAAACTCCAGGTTCCGCGCCATCCATGTCTGGTGCCCGATGGTCACCGTCGGGTACCGGCGACGGTCGCGGGGATCGACCATCGTGCCGCGGGAAACCTTCGGAGCGGTGTCCGGCCGCGGGCCATCCTCCACGCAACGCACGCTCAGCTTGGCGGTTGGGGGCAATGTGCCGCTCCGGAACCGATCCTCCCGGGAAGAAAGGCTCCGGTACCAGGGCATCCTCCGTTCCGTGGTTCCTGGGGTGGCGCTCCAGAACAATGCCCGGCTCCCCTCGCCCCGGAACGACCCATCCCAGAATCCGCCAGCAAGCGCATGGAATCCCGGCAACACGCTCCCTTCCGCCATCGAGTCCGTCGATCTCCAGGCGGAAGGCGCAAAATTCTTCGCGGTGTCCAGGGAACGCCACGAGGGGATTGGCCCTCCAAGGGCGAGGACAAGCGCATCCCAATCCTCCATGAGCGGCAGCCGCCAACCGCGCGGGCAGGCGGAGCGAGCGGACTCCCAGTCGTACAGTCGCCCGTACCGGAGACAATTCCCGGCGCTGTCACCGTAGCAGACGGAACGCTCAGCGTCGAATCCAAGGTTCTCGGTCATCCAGACGTGCCCGCCAACCGTCGCCACGCGATAGCCGCGGCCGTCGCGCGGATCGATCATCCGGGAATCCGCGGCATGAACTCGCGAGAGGCTTCCAGCCGAGAGGAGCCAGATCCCCCAGGCGACGTGCAGTACAACGACGTTGCGGAGCATGGCGGGGCTTTTCTGGGAAGAGATGGACGACCAGCCTTGGGTCGGAAACCGGCACTCACAACGTCAGACGTGAGGACGACTCTCCCACTGGCCGGTGGAAAGCATGACCAACGAGCACGCCTCCAGGACTTCGACCCCGGCCTCTTCGAGCCGGCGCTCCAGTTCGGGATTCTCCGCACCCGGATTGAAGACCACCCGTTGGAATCCCTGGGCCAGGATGGCATCGGTCATGGGGGTCGAGCGCTCCGGACCCACGTACATGGTCAGGGTGTGCACGTCGGCAGGCAGCTCGTCCAGGGACTTCACGACCTGGAACCCGGGGATGGCCGGCTGGGCCGGGTTCACCCCGATGGGCTCGTGCCCCTTGTCGGCCAACTTGTGCAGGACCTTGTTGGCGTACCGATCTTCCTTGGGGGAAGCCCCCAGAACCGCGACCTTCATGAATTCCTCCTGTGCGCCCATCGGGAACGACTCGCCCCCCGGTATACGGAAACGACGTCCGGGAGAGCGTGAAGTTACACCTCCGCGCCCCGGCCTGGGGCCGAGGCCCAGCGGAACTACCGCAGGGAGGACTCGCCCACGAGGGAGCCGTCTATGCGCGTGACACGCAGGTGAAGAATGCCGCCACCAAGACCGTAGGGGAGGCTCTTTTCGACCCGCCCGCCGATGGTGGCGACGTCGTGGCGGGCGAGGGTCCGGCCGCGCGAATCGAGAACCCGCAGGATGTAGATCCCCTCCTGCGGCAACTGGAGGGACACGCCCTCGAGGGTGCGGCGCACCGAGAATCCCTGTCCGGATGTCTGGCCTGCCATCGAGGTGGGGTTCAATGCAGCAAGGTAGGCCGATTCCATGCCGAGCAACGTCGAACCGTAATTGCCCGCCCACGAGTAACCCGTGCGCCGTTCTTCGGAAATCTCCATGATGTTCTGGGTCTTCGTCGAGATCCCTTCGCGGTCGCAGAAGAAGTACGCGTCGGTGGAGTCGACTTCGTAGAACCGATACCACAACGCTCCGTTGGTCGTGGGGGTGAAGGTTCCCGAGGAGTAGCTCAAGTTGGTAACCTTGGTCTTCTTGAACCAGGCGATCGCGCCCTTCACGGCATTTTGGACGGCGGCGGTCTGATCGGGCCAGGCCATCAGGAAATACGTGATGCCCACAGACTCCGACCCGGACTTCGAAGCGAGCTCGTAGGCGCGAGCGGCCACCGGCTTGTAGCTCGAGGGGTCGTGCTGGGCGCACCAGACGGTGGGTTTGCCTCGATTGACGATCTGCGCCTTGAGGGCAAACTGGACCGCCTTATCCAGAGATGCCTTGAGGGAGGCCAGGTTCGCACTCGAGGCGATGTCGGAGTCGAACGGCGCCTTCTTCTCGATGATGTCCTTGACCAGGACCATGGCACGGATCATGGCATTATCGTTGTAGGTGGCCATGTCGGAGTAGTTGCCCCGTTTGGGGTACATCTGCGGCCACCCCCCGTTCGGAAGCTCCGAGGTGATGATGAATCCAACGGCTTTCTGGAACGAGTTCTTGAACGCGGTCTTGTAGGTCGCGTTGGTCGTCGCCTTGTACCGAACGGCCAGAAGGCGCATTTCCTGGATGGTGGCATTGTTGTCGAAGGTGCCCATGTAGGAGCCCGACGAGCTGGTCGACGACGAGAGCGCCTCGGTGCCGTTCCAGGGTTTCACGTACTTGGCGGCCATCGCCTTGTAGAATCCACCGTGAGTCATTTGCCAGGTGGTCATGTTGTACGCGTAGGTGTCGATGTCCATCGAGCCCGCGGCCGAGGTGAGGTCGCTGTAACTGCGAAGTTTGTCGAGGGCGGAAAGGACCGAGGCGGGAGGCGTGTAGGCGTTGGCGGCGGTCAGGGCCGACAACAGGACCGCGGCAGCGAGGGTGAGGGTTCGGGCGAATCGGAACATGGGAAACCTCGCGCAAGGGAAGTGGACACGTGGTCCGTAGTGGATCATCTCTGCCCAGGAGTATGGGCATGGGGCTGACGGGGCGCCGACCGTTCGAGTACAAGGTGTTGTCTGAAAACGCGCCGCCCCCCGCTGCGGATCGGCTCGCCCCCCCCGTCTTTTCCTGGGGGCCAGTGTCCATGGGCTCGATGCGGCGACCAGCCGGAGCGGCTTCCAGAAGACTCTGGACAACAGGAGTACCCGCCAGACGCTACCAGTAAGACCGGGTTCCCCCGGCTCCCCGGGAAACCCGGCGCGACCACAAGAGGCGATGTCCAGCGTGACGCCTCCGCCCCTCCTCGAGGGGCGCGATCTCCGGAGCCCTGATTGCCTCAGAACCTCGAATGTTCGTCGCGCCGTTCCAGGTGGTCGCGCGCCAGGCCTACGGCAGGATCCCGGATTAAGTATCCTGGCATCGCATGTTCCTTCGGCTCCACCCCCCACGCTCACTTCGCATCGCCACTTGCCTGGACACCACTCGATGAAGATCCTTGGGTCATCCATCGCCATGCCGACCCGACGGGAGAGCGTCGAGGAAATCGCCCAAGCCGTCGGCAAGTCGCCCTCGTGGGTGGAACGGCGCATCGGGATCCGGTCTCGCCCCAGAGCGATCGTGGAGACGGCCGCCGACCTTGCGGCCCAAGCGTCCCGCAAGGCGCTCGCCCAGGCCGGCATCCGGGCGGCGGATCTCGGCTGGATCCTGTCCGGCAATGGCACTCCCGACCAGGCGATTCCCGGCAACGCCGCGCTGCTGCAAGCCGAGCTGGGGGCACCAGCCGAAGGGGTCCCTTGCCTGGACGTGGGCATGACCTGCCTGGGGTTCCTGGCCGGCCTGCACGTGGCCGAACAGTTCTTCCGCGGCGGCCTGGATCGCCCCATCCTGCTGGCCTGCTCCGACATCGCGACGGTGGGCATTTCCCCCGCGCGGATCGAGGAATACTGCCTGTTCGGGGACGGCGCCGCGGCGTTCGTCCTGTCCCCCGACGGCCCCCCCGCCGCCTGCGCGTTCCGCACCTTCGGACAGTTTTCGTCGCTTTGTGAACTGCCCGCGGGGGGCAGCCGCAGGCATCCGTCCCGAGGCGCCGTCCCGGAAGACTTCCTCTTCCACATGGACGGCCCCCGCCTGTACCGAGCCGTACTGGAGCGCTATCCGGAATTCCTCGCCACGTTCCTGGCCGCACAAGGCCGATCTCCGGCAACCATCGATTGGCTGGTGCCGCACCAGGCCAGTCGGCATGCCATCGAGGCGATCTCCGATCGGGTCGGCTTCGGCACCAACCGCCGCATCGACATCTTCGCCGACCACGGCAACCAGGTCTCGGCTTCGCTGCCCACGGCGCTGCACATCGGCATCGCCGACGGTCGCATCCGCCCAGGCCAGCGCGTGCTTCTGGGGGGGACCTCGGCCGGCGTCAGCTTCGGTGCCACCCTTCTGGAGATCGGGTGAAGATTCTCCTCACGGGCGCGACCGGTGGACTGGGGCGCAATGCGGCGCACCACCTGCGTGCCTGCGGCCACCAGGTCCGCTGCACGGGGCGCTCGCCCCTGGTGCTGGCGGCCCTGGACCAGGATGGTTTCCAGACCACACGGACGGACCTCGCCACCGACGATCTTCTCCCGATGCTGGAGAATATCGACATCGTGGTCCACGCCGCAGCGCGCTCCTCCGTCTGGGGGCGAGCCGCCGACTTCGAACGCGACAACGTATCTGCCACCTCGCGCCTGCTGGAGGCTTCGATCGCCTGCGGCGCCAGGCGTTTCGTGCACGTGTCCACACCCAGCGTCCTCTACCGCCCGCAAGATCAGCTCGGCCTGCGCGAAACGGATCCGCTCCCTCGACCGCCCAACGAATACGCCCGCACCAAGGCCCTGGCGGAGGCCGTGGTCCTGCGACAAGCTTCGCGCATCGAGGTCGTCGGAATCCGTCCGCGCGGCCTGTGGGGCCCCTGGGACTCCGCGCTGTTCCCGCGTCTGGCCCGGGCCAACGCCGCGCGCGGCCTGCCCCTGGTGCGCGGCGGCACGTTCCCGGTGGATCTCACCGCGATGTCCAACGCCACCGAGGCAATCGAGGCATGCCTGCACGCACCCGCCGATGCCCTACGCCGATTCCACCACGTCTCGGACGGAGCACCTCTTCCGTTTCGCCAAGCGGTCGAGGATGTCTTCTCCGCGCTGGGGATCCGCGTGCGCTGGCGTCCCGTACCGGCGATCGTGCTGCGATGCGCCGCGTGGGTCGCCGAAACGAAGGCCCGGTGGTCGGGCGCCGGAGAGCCCGTCCTGACGCGCTACGGTGCGGGCGTCCTTTCCCATGCCCAGACCCTCGACCTCTCGTCGGCCCGCGAGCACCTGGGCTGGACACCCCGCCACGCCTGGACGGAAAATGTCGCTGCTTACGCGCGTTGGTGGCGCGACCGGCCGTGAGCTGGAAGGCCACCTACCTGCAGGCCGGGACCTGCCGCCATCCCGAGTGCGTGGTGCTGCGCGGCGGCAGTCTTGCCGCACGCGAAATCCCCGCGCTGGTGGTGCACCTGGAGCATCCCGTCCACGGGCACCTGCTGTTCGATACCGGGTACGCCGCGTCGTTCCTGGAAGCCACACGGCCCTTCCCCGAACGTCTGTACGCTTGGGTCACACCCGTGCACATCGCCCCGCAGCAATGCGCACGTTCCCAACTCCAGGCGCTGGGCATCGCCCCAAGCGCCATCACGACCGTGGTGCTCTCCCACCTGCACGGCGACCACGTGGCAGGCCTGGTCGACTTCCCCACGGCGCGCGTCGTCGTGCGCCGCGACGCGGTCGAGACGTTCCTCGGGGCATCCCGCTGGAACGCCGTCCGCAAGGGCTACCTGCGCGCCCTGCTTCCCTCCGACCTCCGCGAACGCGCGCGGTGGATCGAGGACCTCCCCAGCCGCGCCCTCCCCGACACCCTCTCCGCCTTCGGGAACGGTGCAGACCTCTTCGAGGACGGTTCGCTCCTGCTCGTCGACCTTCCTGGACACGCTCCAGGCCAGGTCGGCGCGTACTTCGTGGACTCCACGCGCGGTCCCACCTTCCTGGTCGCGGACGCCTGCTGGGCACGCGAAGCGCTCGAGTCCTGGCGCCCTCCCCACCCGATCACGCACCTGGTGGCCCAGGATGCCCGCGCGATGCGCAGGACCCTGCGTGCCCTGGTCGCCTTGCGCCGGCAGGACCCGGATCTTCTGATCGTTCCCTCGCACTGCGGCCGAACCCTGGAGGCTCTGCGTGTTTGAGACCCTCTCCATCGTGGCCCACTGGTGGGCGGAACGATCGCGGCTTCGCCCCACCAGCCACGCCGCCTGGAGCCGTCGGCGTGATCGAGCCCTGCGCTCGCACCTGGCCTGGGTGGCCCGGCACAGCCCGTTCTACCGGGGACTGGACCCAAAGACCCTGGAGTCGTGGCCGACGGTCTCCAAAGCGGCATGGATGGGCGAGTTCGATCGCATCAACACCGAAGGACTGGATCGCGTGACCTGCGAGGCCGTCGCCCTGCGTGCCGAACGCGAACGCGACTTCTCCCCCACCGTCCGCGCCCCTCGCTCGGGCCAGGCCATGACCGTGGGGCTCTCGTCGGGTACCTCAGGGGCCCGCGGACTGTTCGTCGCTTCGGCCTCCGAGCGGAGCCTCTGGGCCGGGGTCGTTTTGCGGCGCATCCTCCCCGACCTTTGGCGCGGGCCACACCGCGTGGCCCTGGTCCTGCGCTCCGATTCGAACCTGTACCGCACCCTGGGGCGCGGTTCGATCCAGTTCCGCCACCACGACCTGCACACCCCCTGGCCCGAACTCGCCGAGGCCATCGCGCACCAGGATCCCACCTTGCTCGCCGCTCCCCCATCGGTGCTGGACATGCTCGCCCGCGAAGGGCACGCGCCGCGCCTGCGGTCGCTTCGACGGATTCTGTCCATCGCCGAGGTCCTGGATCCGTCCGTCCAGGATCGAATCTCCGGTGCCTTCGGGCTGCCCGTGGGTCAGATCTACCAGTGCACGGAGGGATTGCTGGCCACCCCCTGCCGACTCGGCACCCTGCACCTGCACGAAGAGCACATCCTGGTGGAGCGCGAATGGCTGGACCCGGAACACACCCGGTTCCGCCCCGTGATCACCGATTTCCGTCGCCGGGTGCAGCCCGTCGTGCGCTACCGGCTGGAAGACGTCCTGGTGCCCACCGAATGCGGCTGCGGGCACCATGCCCAGGCCATCGGCCGGATCGAAGGCCGCTGCGACGACATCCTCCGCCCTCCCCCCCGCGGCCCCGCGCCCGCCCTCGTCTTCCCCGACTTCGTCCGGCGCCTGATGCTGGAGACCCTCCCGTCGGTGCACGACTGGAGCTTCACCCAGACCACCCCATCGACCTTCGAACTGGCCCTACCCGAGTCTCGACCCTCGCCCGTGCAGATCGATGGCTTCCTGGAAGGCTGGAGAACGCTTTGCGAACGCCGCGCCGCCCATCCGGGCCAGGTGCGCGTCACCACCTGGAGCTCGCCACCGAGCGGTGCGAAGCTGAGGCGCGTGGTGGGACTTCCCTCCGTGTGAACCGCCGACTCGCCCCCCTCGCCACCCGGGGGGGGCGGTGCTTCTCACGCCCCCGGCAGCATCTGCCCGTCCCACTCGATGTCGGCCGTCATGGCAGCCCGCAGGCCCTTGTGTTGCCAAACCGCCCGACCCACGATTTCCGCGAGCGCGGGAATCTGACCCCACGCCGCGCCGGAATCGCCGGATCGCACCATCACGTCGCGGGCCACCGCGTAGTCGCGACGAAATCCGTCATCACGCGCCAGGCGCGCCGCCCCTGTCAGGAGCATCGCCAATCCCACCATCCGGGGAGCGGGCGTCGGCAGAAGCACATCGCCCCGCCCCGTTCCCAGCAGCGCCGACACCAGTCGCTGCGGCTGGTCGTCGAACAGGTGGACCCCGCTGGTCGCGCGTGGATTGCACTCCAGCACGGAGCATCGGCCGGTGTCGTCTTCGATGAAATCGAAGGCCACCTGCCCGGTGAAACCCGTCTCGATCCCGAAGCGTTCGACGAAGGCGCGGACGGTCGGCGGCGACGTGGGCTGGAACCAGATCCCGGACCCGCGCCCCAGCCGATGCTTGGGGTGGTAGCAGGCGTGTGCCTCCAGGCGTCCGGCGTGCAGGATGGAGTAGCTGCAGTGCTCGCGTCCGCGCACGAACCGCTGCGCCACCCAGGGGTGCTCCGGGGTGGGACGCAGGGCCATGACGGATTCCGTCGCCGGGGAGATCAGCACGCGGCTGGCGAAACGCGAATAGACCGGCTTGAACACCCATTCGCGGGAGGTCGGCGCGAAGCGGGCGGCATCATGCGGACTGTCCAGCAGGTGCGACTCGGGCGCCTGCCCGGGCCACCCCCGGGTGGACACCGCGAAGCGGTGTTTGTGGTGCAGCCCTTCCAACTCCCGAAGCGGCACCGAGGCGACCCGGCAGGGGATGCGCTCCGACCCCGATCCCAGGTAGAACACTTCCTCGCAGGTCGGGACCACCAGATCGATGCCCAGCGACGTGACCGCTTTCGCCACGGCCTCGATCCAGCGGGAGGGATCCCGACGCGGTTCGGGAAGCGCCACGTGGCGCGCCACGGTGCGGCTGAACCGCGAAGAGGGGCAGCGCAGGGAATCCGCCGTGGTGACCTCCCATCCGCAGGTGTGGAAAGCCCGCGCCCACTCCAGCGCCGCGGGGGCTCGCGCTCCCAGGATCATCACCTTGGAGGCGCGCAGGGTTTCGGATTCGGGGGTCGGCACCCCGGAGCGCAAGTCCATCGGCACAAGGTATTTCCGTTCCCTCGGCACCCCCCCCTCCGGGAGGGGACTCGAAGGCCAAAAGAAAGGCTCGGGAACAACCGTTCCCGAGCCCGAAGCATCACCAGAGGCGTGAGGCAAGAAGCCCCGCGTCAGTGTCCACCGATCTTGACATCCCCGAACTCGGCGAGTTTGCCCATCACGTAGGCCTTGATCTCTTCCACCCGCTCCATGGTGGCCGCCTCGAAGCGCAGGACCAGGTCGGGCTGCGTGTTGGAGGCGCGGATCAGGCCCCAGCCGTCGGGAAAGACGATGCGCACACCGTCGATGTCGATGGTCTCGTGGTGGCGCCGGAACCAGTCGACCGCGGTGCGGGCGATGCGGAACTTCTCGGCGTCGGTGCCGCACTCGGCGCGAATCTCGGGAGTCGAGGGATAGAACGGGATGTCGGAGGCCAGCACAGACAATTTCTGCCCCGTGGTGTCCAGCAATTCGATGACGCGGCAGGTGGCGTACATGGCGTCGTCGAAGCCGTACCAGCGGTCGGCGAAGAACATGTGGCCCGAAACCTCGCCGGCCAGCGGCGCGTTCAGTTCCTTCATCTTCGACTTCAGCAGGGAATGCCCCACCTTCCACATCACGGGCTGGCCACCGGCTTCGGCGATGCCGTCGACGAGGGCCTTCGAGCTCTTGACCTCGAAGATGATGGGAGCACCGGGGTGCTCCTTCAGGATGGGACGCGCCATCAGCAGGGTGAAGAGGTCGCCGGGGATCCAGCGGCCGGTGTCGTCGATGACGCCCAGACGATCGCCGTCGCCGTCGATGCCGATGCCGAGGTCGGCCTGGTGCTCCAGGACGGCCTTCTGCAGGTCGACCAGGTTCTTGGGGATGGTGGGATCGGGATGGTGGTTGGGGAAGTTGCCGTCCACATCGCAGTAGAGGCGGATGACTTCGCACCCGAGCTCCTCGAGAAGATCGGCGCCGAAGATCGCGCCCGCGGCGTTGGCGGGATCGTAGACCACCTTCAGCTTGCGTCCGTTCTTGCCGAAGGAGAACAGCGACTTGAGCTTGGTCTTGTAGTCGGAGATGAGGTCGTGTTCGCGGTATCCGCCCTGGCCCGAGCTCCATTCCCCCGTGGAGGCCAAGTCGAACAACCGACGGATTTCGTCGCCGCGGATGGTGGTCTTGCCGATGCCGAACTTGAACCCGTTGTATTCCTTCGGGTTGTGCGAGGCCGTGATCATGGCCGCGCCGTCGACTGGAAGCTCGAAGGCCGCGTAGTAGGCCACGGGTGTGGTGACGGTGCCGATGTCGGTGACATGGATGCCGCCGTCGCGCACCGCGCGGATCAGGTTGGCCTTGATCTCGGGGGTGGACAGGCGCACGTCTCCACCGACGGCGATCGCCTTGGCGCCCGCTTCGGTGAGGAGGGTGGCATACGCCCGGCCGATGGCGTAGACCGCCGCGGGCGAGAGGGAGGGGTCGACCAGTCCGCGGATGTCGTTTTCACGGAAAATGGTGGAGTCGAGGGCCATGTGTTCAGATCTCCGGCTGGATGATGGTGCCCTTGGCGATCACGACGATGCCGCCTTCGGTCACGTGGAAACGCTCGGCGTCGCGGGCCAGGTCGAACCCGATGCGTGCGCCTTCCGGGATCTTGACGCCCTTTTCGACGATGGCCTTGCGGACCTTCGCGTGGCGGCCGACTTCGACTCCCGGGAACAGGATGGCTTCCTCGACGTTCGCCCAGGAATGGATCACGCAGTGGGGTGCCAGCACGGAGTGGTCGACCGTGCCGCCCGAAACGATGCAACCATCGGAGATGATGGAATCGAGGGCATGACCGCGACGGGGGTTCTCGCCGGTCTCTTCGGAAAAGACGAACTTGGCCGGCGGCGCGTTGAGGTTCAGGGTGCGCAGCGGCCACTTGGGATTGTAGAGGTTGAATTCCGGCGTGACCTTGATGAGGTCCATGTTGGCCTCGAAGAAGGCCTCGAGGGTGCCGACGTCGCGCCAGTACGAGCCGTTTTCGCCGGCGATGCGGTTTTGCGTGTAGTCGTACACGTAGACCGGGTAGTTGTGGTAGATGGCCGGAATGATGTCCTTGCCGAAGTCGTGGGCGGAGGTCTTCTGGGCATCGGCCAAAAGCTCGCGGACCAGGAACTTGGAGTGGAACAGGTAGTTGCCCATGGAACACAGGCTCCAGCCGGGACGGCCGGGCATCTGCTTGGGACAAGCGGGCTTCTCTTCGAAACCGATCATGCGTCCGTCTTCGTCCACCTCGATGACGCCGAATTCCGTCGCTTCGGCCACCGGCACCGGGAACGCCGACACCGAGCACAGGGCGCCTTTGGCCAGATGGAAGTCGATCATCTGGGTGAGATCCATCTTGTAGATGTGATCTCCGCCGAAGACGGCCACGAGGTCGGGGCGTTCGTCGGTGATGAGGTTCACGTTCTGGTAGATGGCGTCGGCGGTGCCGCGGTACCAGTCGATGCCCGTACGCATCTGGGCGGGCACGAGATCGACGTACTGGTCAAGAGTGCGATTGAGGGCCCACGCGGTCTGGACGTGCCGGTTGAGGGAATCGCTCTTGAACTGGGTCAACAACTTGATCTTGTGGATGCCGGAGTTGACGAAGTTGTTCAGGACAAAATCGATGATGCGGTACTTGCCGCCGAAGTGGACGGCCGGCTTGGCGCGCTCGGAGGTGAGGGGCTGAAGGCGGGATCCCTGTCCGCCGGCCATGATCATTCCCAGAGTCTTGCGTTGCACGGGTACATCCTCCTGCGCGGTCTGTCGGACCGGGCGTCCAAGTATAGCAGATCACACCGGGGGGATGCCAGGATTTCCGGAGCCTGGAATCCGGATGGAACACACACGCGGCATCCCAGGCCGGGAACGGTCAGTTTTCGGCCAGCAACTCCCTTTGAAGGATGCCCAGAAGTTCGGCGCGCGCCGCCTGGAAGTCGTCGTTGACGATGCGATAGGAGAAGCGCCCGGCTTCGGCGGCCTCCAATTCGGACCGCGCGTTGCGCAGACGAACCTGGATGACCTCTTCACTGTCGGTTCCGCGACCGCGAAGACGCCGCTCCAGCTCTTCGGGGGAAGGCGGCAGGATCAGGATCCCGACATTGTCGGGATAGGCCTGGTCGAAGTTGCGCTTGCCGAAG
>JAMIIV010000180.1:0-2127 GCA_035913415.1 Fibrobacteria bacterium
CGAGCCCCTCGAGAAACGCGTCGCCCTCTTGGTCGACGGCATCCTCGACAAGTTCGAAATCGAGCGCGAATCCGACGACCGCATGGTCGGCGGCATCTTCAAGGGCCGCGTCAAGAACCTCGATCCCGGCCTCAAGGCCGCCTTCGTCGACATCGGTTTCACCAAGAACGCCTTCCTCCACTACTGGGACATCCTCCCGGCGGCCGCCGACTCCTCCGTGGAAGTCGTGCGCGTCAACCGGTCGTCGAAGGCTCAGGACAAGGCCAAGCTCACCGTCAAGGACATCCCCGGCCTCTATCCGCCGGGCACCGAGATCGTCGTGCAGGTCACCAAGGGTCCCATCGGCACCAAGGGTCCCCGCACCACCACCAATCTCTCCCTGGCCGGCCGCTTCCTCGTGCTGATGCCCTACTCCGATCAGTGCGGCATCTCCCGCAAGATCGAGGATCCCAAGGAGCGCCTGCGCCTTAAAAAGATGCTCCAGGAACTCACCATTCCCGAGGGCATGGGCATCATCGTACGCACCGCCGGCGAGGGCAAAAAGCCCCGCTACTTCGTGCGCGACCTCCACATCCTGCTCAAGAAGTGGGAGGACATCTCCCGCCGCATGGAGACCGACCGCCCGCCCTCCTGCCTCTACCAGGAACCGGATATCGTCGAGCGCACCGTGCGCGACTTCCTCACCGAGGACGTCGACCGCGTGCTCATCGACAACCCGCAAGACTTCGAGCGCGTGCAGGAGATCGTCGGCCTCATCTCCAAGCGCTCGCGCTCCAAGATCCATCACTACAACGACAGCATCCCGATCTTCGAACGCTTCAATATCGAGCGCCAGATCGAGCAGACCTTCAATCGCTACGTTCCGCTGCCCTCCGGTGGCCAGATCGTCATCGATGAGACCGAGGCCCTCGTGGCCATCGACGTGAACACCGGCTCCCACAAGGCCCGTTCCGGCGAAGAGAAGAACACGATCTTCCAGGTGAACATGGAAGCGGCCACCGAGATCGCCCGGCAGATCCGGCTCCGCAACATGGGCGGCCTGATCATCATGGACTTCATCGACATGAAGGAGCGCCGCCATCGCAACCAGGTCTTCGACCGGATGGAAGCCGCCATGGCGGAGGACAAGGCCAAGAACCACATCCTCCCCATCTCCACGCTGGGCATCATGCAAATGACCCGCCAGCGCCAGCAGGAGTCGCTCGCCTCCAATCTCTATACCGACTGCCCGTACTGCCGCGGTCGCGGGATCGTGAAGTCGGCCACGACGATGTCCGTCGAGCTGCAACGCCGCCTGGGCTCGATCGTGCGTCGCCTCCAACTGCGCAGTCCCGGCAAGGAGCTCTCCCTGCGCGTGCTCGTGCATCCCAGCGTTCTCGAACGACTCAAGATCGAGGATGCCGACCTACTCGTGCGCATGGAAAAACTCTATGGCGTGAAGCTCTCGTTCCGCGCGGATCCGAGCTACCACGTCGAGAACTCGAAGGTGCTCAACGCCATAACCGGCGAAGAATACCGCTGAGTTTCTCGCAGGGTCGGACGTCGCGTCCGGACCGCTACCGAAAAACCCTCTTCCGACGCCGGGCCTCCCAAGGCCCGGCGTTTTATTTTGGGTCGTGTCCCGCGCTGGAGGGCGAGCCTCCCGGCGAGCCGCACCGGGGCGCCGTGGCCAGCCCGTCCTCCGTACGTAGCGACGTTCGCTAGAGCGTCGTCCGTCGTGTAAGCCACCGCGACAAGGTCGTCGGTCCGATTGGAGGGCGAACCTCCCGGTGAGCCGTTTCGATCCCGCCCCCGGCTCGGCAGAGCCTCGCCCTCCATTCGAACATAATCCCCCTGGAGGGCGAACCTCCGCGTGAGCCGCACCGATTCCCGATCCGGCTCGGCCGGAGCCTCGCCCTCCATTCGAATGCCATACCCCCTGGGCGAAGGCTCTTCCGGTTTCTTAGTGGCTGACCGAGGTGGATGTGGCAAACGGGGAGATGCTTGAAAAGCGAACCCAAGGAACCGCTGAAGAAGAGACGGTGAGTGCGCACTATGCGCTGCTGTTGGGGATAAAGGCGCCGTGGCGCGTGCAATCGGCCCGGCTCGATCTGCTGGCCAGCAAGGTGGAGATCGCAGTGGAGTGGG
>JAMIIV010000181.1:0-6314 GCA_035913415.1 Fibrobacteria bacterium
CGATCCTGGGTACTGGTCGAGCCCTTCGACAAGCTCAGGACATCGCTTGTCGAGACCTGCCAGACCAAGGGCGGCCAGGCGGGCGTTCAAGGCCCGTCCTTCTTCCAAGGCCTTGGCGAGAAAGGGCCCCGTCGGGCTTCCCTCCACGTTCGCGACCTGCTCCGGGGTTCCCTCGGCCATGAGACGACCACCTGCGGCGCCCCCTTCGGGACCGAGGTCCAGCACCCAGTCGGCGGCGCGCACGAGGTCCAGGTTGTGTTCGATCACCAGCACGGAATTGCCGCGCTCGACGAGTTGCTGCAAAGCCAAGACCAGGCGGGTGACGTCCTGGAAGTGCAGACCCGTGGTGGGCTCGTCCAGCAGGTAGAGAGTCCTTCCCGTGGCGGGTTTCTGCAGCTCGGTGGCCAACTTGATGCGCTGGGCTTCCCCGCCGGAGAGCGTGGTGGAGGGCTGCCCGATCTTGACGTACCCCAGGCCGATGTCCTGCAGGGCCTGCAGGCCACGGGCGATCTTGGGGACCGCCGCGAAGAACTCCAGGGCCTCGTCGATGGTCATTTCCAGGACGTCGGAGATGGTGCGACCCTTGAAGTGAACCTCCAGGGTGGGCGCGTTGAAACGCTTGCCGCCGCACTCCTCGCACTGGACCTCGACGTCGTTGAGCAGTTGCATCTCGACGGTCTTGATCCCCGCGCCCTGGCACTCCTCGCAACGCCCGCCGGTCACGTTGAAGCTGAACCGCCCGGCCTTGTAGCCGCGCGCCTTGGATTCGGGCAGGGCGGCGAAGAGGTTGCGGATCTCGTCGAAGACTCCGGTGTAGGTGGCGGGGTTGGAGCGCGGGGTGCGACCGATGGGGGCCTGGTCGATCTCCACGACCTTGTCGAGATGTTCGAGCCCCTCGATGGATCCGTGTTCCCCCACCTCGCGTTCGGCGCGTTGGAACGCGTTGGCCAGGGCGGGAGCGAGAATGTGGTCCAGGAACGTGCTCTTGCCCGATCCGGAAACGCCTGCGAGGGCGACAAACCGGCCCAGGGGAATCGCGACATCCAGGTTCTTGAGGTTGTGCGCACGACAGCCCAGCACGCGAAGCCGGGGAACGCCTGGCTCGCAGGGTCTGCGGCTTTCGGGCATGGGGACCCCGGCCCGACCAGACAAGAATTGTCCCGTCGGCGAATCCGGAAAACCCGCGAGTTCGTTCCAGCGTCCGTATCCGACCACGTTGCCGCCCAGCGATCCCGCTCCGGGTCCGATGTCCACCACATGGTCGGCGGCCTGCATGGTCTCCTGGTCGTGTTCCACCACCAGCACCGAGTTGCCCTGGTCGCGCAGACGGCGCAACGTGTCCAGCAGGCGGCGGTTGTCGCGTGGGTGGAGCCCGATGGACGGTTCGTCGAGCACGTACAGCACGCCCTGCAAGCCGGCGCCCACCTGGGCGGCCAGACGGATGCGCTGGGCTTCGCCGCCGGACAGCGTGGCGGCGGACCGATCGAGCGACACGTACCCCAGACCCACGGCGTCCAGGAACAACAGGCGCGAGCGGATCTCGCGGAACATCTCGCGCCCCACGCGGGTCTCGAAGTCGGTGGGGACCACACCCTCGAAGAACGAGGCGAGGTCGGCGATGGTCATGTTGGTGAGTTCGTGGATGCCTTTGCCGCGGAACTTGACCGTGCGACTGACCACTCCCAGGCGGGTGCCGTGGCAACCGTGGCATTCCGAGACGCGCTGGTATTTTTCGAGGAACGAGATGTGCCAGGTGTCCCATATCTCCTGCAGCACCACCAACGCGGGCTTGACCCCCTTGGCCGGCAGACCCTCGCGTAGAAAGGCTCGACGCCCGGCCGGCGAGATGTCCTTCCAGGGCGTGTATTCGTGGAACCCGTGGGCCTTGCCCAACAGGCGAATCTCCCGCGGCCCCCAGTCGGAGAACATGATCGTGCCCTTGTCGGTGATCGCGCGGAAGGCGCGGTCGGCCAGGGACAGATTCCGATCCGGGACCAGGAGGTCTTCGTCGAAGGTGCGCAAAACCCCCAACCCCTTGCAATCGGGGCAGGAACCGAGCGGGTGGTTGAACGAGAAGCAGCGAGGCTCCAGTTCGGGGAGTTCCACGTGGCCATTGGGGCAGGCGCGCAAGGCCGAAAACTGCCCTTCTTTCCCCTTGCCCTGGAAGGCTTCGGGGCCGGTGAGCACCGACACGACGCCTTCGGCCATCTGGAGGGCCTTGGCGATCGCTTCACGCAAGCGCGGCTGGGTCTTCTCCTCGATGACGAGACGGTCGACCACCAGTTCCAACGTGTGGATCTCGTAGCGGGCCAGCTCCTTGGTGGTCTCGAGATCCCAGAGCTCGCCATCGATGCGTGCCTGTCGCCATCCCGCCGTGCGCCATTCCTCCTGCTCGGCGCGGTATTCGCCTTTGCGCCTCCGCACCACCGGGGCCATGAGGAGGCAGGCTTCCCCCGGCCGATCGAACAGGAGACGTTCCGCGATCTGGCCCGGAGTGCGCGCCTCGATGGGCTCGCCGCACTCGGGACATTTCGCCTCGCCCAGGCGCGCGAAGAGCAGACGCAGATGATCGAGGATTTCCGTGGTGGTCCCGACGGTCGACCTGGGATTGCGGTTGACGGTCTTCTGGTCGATGCAGATCGCGGGACTCAAGCCCTCGATGCGTTCCACCGCGGGTTTGCCCATCTGGCCGATGAACTGGCGCGCGTACGAGGAAAGGCTTTCCACGTAGCGACGCTGCCCCTCCCGAAAGATGGTGTCGAAGGCGAGGCTGGACTTTCCCGAGCCCGAAACTCCGGTGAGCACCACCAGTTGGTCTCGCGGGAGATCGACGGACACGTTCTTCAGATTGTGTTCGTGCGCCCCGACGACGCGAAGGGTCTGTCCCATGATCCTGTTCCTGCTCCGATGGTCCTGGACGAAGATGGCATCACCTGCTCATCTGTTCACCAAGATACACGTTTCGCAAAACGACAACACTTCCTCCGTTCCGACTGGCCAACCCGCCCCCCCGGTGCGTATAATCGAGCGCATGATCAGTTTCGCCCTCGCCTTGACGCTTCTCTCCGGAGCCGCCTCGTCCCCGGACTCCCTCTACTCGAACGTGGTGGTGCGCGCGCGTGAAACGGTGTCGTGGATCGCCATCCGCCACCTCGGCGCCTACGACCAGCCCGTCCGGGACACGCTGAAGCTGGACAACCCCTCCATTCCGGACCTCGACAAGGTGGCTGTCGGCCAAACCTTGCGCCTGCGCCGCTCGATGGACCGGCGTCCGTTGCCACCGGAACGCCAGATCGCCATGGCGTCGCGCCAAGCGGTTGTCACCACGGTGAAAGGCACGGGTGAGGTCCGCCTCAAGTCCGGCCAGCTTCTACCTCTCACCGCCAACACGTTCCTGGCCAGTGGTGACGAAATCCGCCTGGGTGCAGGCTCGGTCGCCGAACTGGTGATCGACAACCAGAGCATCCTGCGGCTGCGCGAACACTCCCGCCTTCGACTCCTGGACATCCAGGGGCCCACCGCCGCGAAAGGCCGCAAGGCCGGCACACGCGTGGCGCTCGATCAAGGCGCCCTGTGGGTGAAGGTGCGCAAGTGGGCCGGACCGTTGGTCGGCTTCCAGGTTCGACTTCCCTCCACCATCGCAGGTGTACACGGCACCATCTTCGAAACCATCGTCGGTGCGGACTCCACCCAGACCGTATCCGTTCGCGAAGGCGAGGTCTCGGTCACCGAACTGCGCGACGGCGGACGAGAGATCCGGTTGCGCGCAGGACAGAAAGTGGTCGCCACCGCATCGGGGCTTTTGGGCAAACCCCAGAGTGAAGCCTCGCCGGCCCGCCAGGACATCATCGATAGGCTTGAACTCGAAACCGACAACTCCGACCTCGAAGACCGTTCCTGGCTCGAGACCGTACGGCGGACCCAGGAAGAACAGCCCAAACAGGTTCCCACCTCCACCCAGTGCTGCCCTCCCCCGCGGCCAGAGCTCGAAAAGCCCCAATAAACTTCCGACGGTTTCGGGAGCTTCCCAAGAGCCCTCGGTTCTCTCCCCGCTCCGGGATCGAACCGAGGGCTCTTGCCGTTTGACGCCCTTTATCCTACTATTCATATCAGAATGAGGGGTATTATTCCATCCATCGGGCTGACCGCCCTGCTCGCCGGATGCGGCGCGTCTCCGGAAATCCGCCTGCGGAACGCCTCCTTCGATCCTACCCGGGAACTCTACGAGGAGATCAACGCCGACTTCGCCCAGTCATGGAAGGACTCCACGGGCCAAGAGGTTTTGATCCTCCAGAGCCACGGAGGCTCGGGCAAACAGGCACGCGCCGTGATCGATGGCCTGCAGGCCGACATGGTGTCGCTGGCCCTGTCGTACGACATCGACCAGATCTCCCGCAAAGCCAAGCTCCTTCCCGAAGATTGGGCTGACAACGCCCCAGGCCGTTCCGTCCCCTTTTCCAGCACCATCGTCTTCCTGGTCCGCAGCGGCAACCCCAAGGGCATCCACGATTGGGCCGACCTGGCGCGTCCAGGAGTTTCCGTTGTCACACCCAATCCCCTGACCTCCGGCGGGGCACGCTGGAATTGGCTGGCCGCCTGGGGATCAGCCCTTCTGGAAGGCCTCGATTCGGCACAAGCCGCCCAGCGCTGCCGCGACATTTGGCGCAACGTACCCGTGCAGGATGCCGGGGCACGCGCGGCCACCACCACCTTCGCCATGCGCGGCATCGGCGACGTGCTGATCACCTGGGAGAACGAGGCCCTCCTGGCCGCTCGGGAAATCGACGAAGAGCATTTCGAAGTGATCCATCCGAAGGTCTCCGTACGCGCCGAACCCCCGGTGGCGGTGGTCGATTCCGTCTGCGCCCGGCGCGGCACCTGCACCGTGGCCCGCGCCTGGTTGGCCAACCTGTGGACCAGACGCTCCCAGGAATCGGCCGCGCGCAACGGTTTCCGTCCCACAGATTCCGTCATCCTGGCCCGCGAATCGGCGCGGTTCCCGGCCCTCCGCCAATTCACCGTCGACTCCGTGTTCGGAGGCTGGACCAAGGTCCAAAAGGAACACTTCGGCGAGAAAGGCCTGTTCACCCGACTGGTCCTGGAGGATCTTCGATGAGCCGCCGCGCCCTTCCCGGATTCGGACTGTCCATGGGGATCGTGGTCGTCTGGATTTCCTTCGTGGTGCTGATCCCGCTGGTGGCCTTGGCCATCCGCTCGGCCGACCTTTCCTGGCAACAATGGGGCGCCATCCTCACCGACGCCCGCGTGCTGGCGGCCTTCCGCGTCTCGCTCCTGTGCTCGCTGGCCGCGGCCACCCTCAACGCGTTCTTCGGTCCCGTGGTGGCCTGGATCCTGGTCCGGTATCCGTTCCCCGGGCGCAAACTCGCCGACGCCTTGGTCGACATGCCTTTCGCCCTGCCCACCGCCGTGGCCGGAATCACCCTGTCGGCCCTGTGGGCCCCGCGCGGCTGGTTCGGTGCCCCTCTGGCTGAACTGGGGCTGCGGGTGGCCTACACCCCGCTGGGGATTATCCTGGCGCTGGCGTTCGTGGGACTGCCCTTCGCGGTGCGCACGGTCCAGCCTGTCCTGGAGGAACTCCCCGCCGACGTCGAGGAGGCTGCCACCCTCCTGGGCGCCTCGCGCCTGCAGGTCATTGTCCGCATCGTGTTGCCCGCCATCCGCCCCGCCGTGCTCGCCGGCTTTGCGCTCTCTTTCGCCCGTGGCCTGGGCGAGTTCGGTTCGGTGGTCTTCATCGCCGGCAACCTGCCCGGGAAGACGGAAATTGTCCCGCTTCTGGTCATGCAGAAACTCGAGGAGTTCCGCACCGGCGAGGCCGCCGCCCTGGGCGCCGCCATGCTGGTCCTGTCCTTCGCCCTGCTCCTTCCCATCAACCTGCTGCAGGCGCGCCTGCGGAAGGGGCGGTCATGAGCGCGTCCGCCGCCGCCCGGAAGGATCCTCGCTGGATCCGCTGGACTCTGCTCACCCTGGGGCTGGGATGGCTCGGCCTGCTGGTGGCCGCGCCCATCGTCGCGGTCTTCGCCGGCGCGCTGCGTCGCGGCCTGGGCCCCTGGGCGCAAGCCGTCTTCGACACGGACACCCTCTCGGCCCTGCGCCTGACGCTGCTGGCGGCCCTGTGCGCCGTGCCCCTCAACGCCATCTTCGGTCTGGCCGCGGCCTGGCTTCTGGCCCGCTTCCGATTCCGGGGCCGGCAGCTCCTGCTCACGCTCATCGACTTGCCGTTTTCCGTCTCGCCGGTGGTGGCGGGACTCCTGCTGGTGCTGGTCTGGGGGCAACAGGGATGGTTCGGGCCGTGG
>JAMIIV010000182.1:0-6582 GCA_035913415.1 Fibrobacteria bacterium
GGACATCCGACATATCAGAAACAGATATCGCAATAACGGCCTCCGCCAATCATGACAGCGCTAATGCTGGATTTTCAGGCAACAACAAAACGCTAAGGTGGTCAATGCGCCTTGTGCGCGATGGGTCATACTTGGAGCAGCGATCAATATCCGTCCCCGCCTTCCGCGTCCGCCTATTCGACGACGCCGCCTTCCTGACGCTGGCCGAGGAGTTCGACATTCCAGCGCAGGAGATCCCCGTCCCCGGCTACGATCAGCGGTACTACCTCTGCGCCCAACGCTCCGGCGATACGGTAACGCTCGTCTCCGTACCACAGCCCGACGTCTACACGATCAACATGAGCAACATCGTCCCGCTGTGGCGCTTCGAGATCCACGGGACGGAGCTGCACCAGATCAGCTACGACAACATGGGCGATGGACTGCCCAACAAGCAGGAGTTCGCTCAACTCCGCACCGAGCCCTACCGCATGGCGGTCGAGGGCGGGTTTTCTGTGACGCTTGGGGCTGGCCGGTCGCTCACGATGACCGGAGCAGAGGTGTTCTTTGGGCACCACCGGATTTCCGTGCTGGCGTTTGACTCCGCGACTGACACCGTTCACGATTTCTTCCACGTCGCTGGCGTCTGGGATGACACGGAGACGGTCGGCGGGTGGGCATGGCCCAACACGCAGTATGACGACGGCACAAATCTTGTGACGATGGGAAATAACAAGTGGAGCGCCTTGTACGTCTATCGCTCCATCGGAGACGACAAAGAGTTGTTCGTGGTCTACGCTCAGGGCGAGGCAAATACGCTTGAGTCGGCTCGGCTGATCGGGATTCCTCCAACTCCAGCTCTTGTGCAGTGGCATTCAATGTTGGTGGGTCGAATCTTGTTTCAGAAGTCTTCGGCAACAGGGATCTTCGGGCCGTACCAGCCTGCCACATTTGTCCGTGCAGAAGCTCCATCGCTGGCTTTGAACGACCTGACAGACGTGGATACCGCTGGCGCAGTCACGGGGGACATTCTGGTCCTGCAGTCGGACGGCATCTGGCGTCCACAGGCCCCGTGAGAGCCGGAGCCCTGTGTATCTTTCCATCCATAACCAATCGAGGAAACCATGAGACTTTCGCCCCCCCGCCACGTCTTCCACGGCGAAGAAACTGGATCCGAGACGACGGCCCCGAAGCTGGGCGAGGCCATGCAGCCGAAGACCAACCAAGTCTCCCTCCAGGTCTCCGCCTTGGGCGCCGGAGCAGTCACGGCGACCGTGCAGGTCAAGGCGATTTTGGTCGCGGCTGGTGAGCTATGACCCCCTCCATCCCCCTCCGCGCCCTCGGCCTCCTGTGGGTGGGGCTGTGCTGGGCATTGACGCAAGGAGCTCCCCATGCATGACGGATGCGCAACAAAAGAAGACCTTCAGGCCCAGGCCGACAGGTACCACCGAGGCCAAAACGACATCGCCCGATCGATGGGCGCCATGCAGGTCACGCTGGAGACGCTCAAGGATCATCTTGTCGGAACGCTCGACAAGCCAGGCCTGGCGCATCGCGTGTCGGCCCTTGAGTCGAAATCTAGGGTCGCATGGTGGTCCGAGCGCGGGACAAAAGTCGTCGACGCACTCATCCTCGGGATCGTCGTCTCCGGTCTCGTCATCCTGCTCAAGCTCGGATTCCAGGGCGCCATCCGCCAGGAGATCCGCGAGGCTCGCGACGAGCTATCGCTTGCTCTTGAGCCACGCAAAGCCCCCAAAGACCCCGCCTGTCCAGGATGCGCGCCCACCGTGGCGACCGCAGAATAAGGAGCCCAGACCATGCGACTTTTCCCCTTCCACAATGGCGCATCCGCCCCCGCTGACGGCGACGTGATGGAGCCCCGCACGAACCTCGTCACGATCCAGGCCGAGGTGACCGGCCCCGGCACCGCAACGGCCACCGTCCAGCCCAAGGGCCGCGTGATCCCTGGTGGACCGTGGGAGGCTATCGGCGACCCGCTGACGCTCTCGGGCTCCGGCTCGGCCAGCGGCTCCGTCACGCTCACCGACCTCGGGGCATCCCAGCTCATCGCCGACCTGACGGCCTGCTCCTGCACATCGTTCCGCTGCTGGGGCTCCGAGGCTGACCGATGAGCCTCGGCACGTCGACGCCTGGGCTCAAGGGCGCGGGCGGCGGCTCCTCCCTCCCCGCCCCGCAGGTCACGGTGGGAGTCGTCACGGCCTCCGTGATCCCGCTATCCTGGGGCGCTGTCGATGGGGCGCTTGATTACTCCGTCTATGTCCGGGAGATCTACCCGGATCCGGTGGAGGAGTGGACCGAGGTTGCGACGGGGATTGTCGGGACGTCGCAGGACATCCAAGGGCTCGACCCGGACCCGCACCGTTACCAGTACAGAGTTGATGCCAGGCTGGAGCGTACCACATCCACCGCTGGAACAGCAACGATGGCAGCGGCCCCCGACATCGACCCCTACCGCGATTTCGCCGTCCTCGCCCCGTTTGCGGCAAACATGGGCGATCTGACCCTAGAGGCCACGACCGACTACACCATGTTGCTCGACCTCCCACCGATCCCGGCAGGGACCACCTGGACAGGCATCCGCGTCCGCATGGCTGGGCGCATCGGCTCTCCCGTGGCACCTACTGGCGTCGCGGTCGCGATCTGCAACGGGGGAAACCAAAACGCCCCAACGCTCAACGATGGCCCCGTGGCATGGATCACCGGGACATCGCTGGCGGCCCCTCCTGCTGGCACCGACGATGAGCCGGCGCTGGGCGCCGTTTGCGCCACGCTGGCCGCGCCGTCACAGGCTGGAGCCAGGAGCGTATGCGTCCGTCTCCGGATGCCTGCCGGGGCTCATACGGGAGCAGGCGTCAATGGTGGCGGAGTCGGGACAAATACTGACCTCTATCCCGTTGGGGTCTCCGCCCCGAAGACCAAAACGTCTGGCGATCTGACCGACGAGTCGGGCTGGGGCGAGGCATTTGGGAATTGCCCGTGGTACCTCGTCGAATATGTTGGCCTGTCCTCCCCCGTGCTGTCCCTTCTGGCGGTTGGCGACTCCCACCTACAGGGGTACGCTTCGGTCGGCTCGAATGGCAACCGAGGCCCGTTTGGGGCGCTGGAGGATTCGGCGTTGTGGGCAACCCGCCCAAACATCAACATCGTCAATTTCGGCCGCATGGGCCACACGACGGCGCAGATATCAGCGCGTATGACCTCGGCTCTGGCCCAAATGGATTTCGGCGGAGTGCTACGGCAACGGGCGTCGATCAACGATCACGACGACAATTTCGATGTCCCCACCGAGACCGCCGATGCGTCCTGGTCGACTCTCCAGGCCGATGCGGCGGCGGCGGCGGCGCTCGGGAAACTGTTTATTCCGTTCTCACCTGCTGGCGCAAATGGATGGGCGTCCGGATGGTTCGAGCGGTTCACCGCCCACGTTTCCGACGAGATCGCGACATTCGGCGCAAACGGCGTTGGAGTGGTGTATGAGCACTTGTCGATTCTCGCCGCAGACGGATCGTACAAGGCGGGGTACGCCGAGAGCGACGGCGCGCATCCGACCGTGGCGGCCCAGGCCATTTGGGGGGGTGCCATGTGGCCCACGTTGGCCGATGTGCTGACGGGCAAGGGGTACACCCCATGACACCCTCCCTCCGCCTCCGCCTCCTCTGCCTCCTCTGCCTCTGCTGGCTGGCCCTCTGCGCGTGGTGGGAGTGGACGGCGTGACAGCGCCCGCCCGAACCCCACGCCTCTGGATCGACGCAGGCCATGGCGGCAGCGACCCCGGCGTGGTCGGTGCCGGTGGACTCAAAGAGTCCGCACTGACGGTCGACGTTGCGGGGCGCCTCGCGTCTCTCGCGATGGCGTCGGGGTGGGACGTGCAGTTGACCCGCTCCGGCGACGAGTTCGTTTCCCTGACCTCCCGCACGGCCGCCGCAAACGCATGGGGCGCCGACCTGTTTGTCTCGATCCACGGCAACGGGGCGGCGAGTCCCAAGGCGCACGGCTTCGAGGTGTGGACCTCTCCCGGCCAAACAGAATCCGACCGCGTGGCCGACGCGATGGCAACGGCGTGGCGCGATGACTTCCCGGTCGACGTGATGCGTGCCGACTTCTCGGACGGCGACGCCGACAAGGAATCCAGGTTCTTCGTCCTGGTCCACACGAAGGCGCCCGCCGTGCTTGTGGAGGTCGGTTTTGTCTCTCACCCGCCGTCGGAGAAACTGCTGGCCACGCCCGCGCACCGCGCCGACATCGCCAGTGCCCTGATCCGCGGCATCGACGCATGGAGGGATTCCCGATGACCTACAACCCCGGCATCTCCCGGTCCAAGGCCGCCCGCGTGGCCCTGCCTGCCATCCCCGCGGCTGTCGTCGTTTGGGCGGCTCGCGAGTTCCTCCACGTCGAGATTCCCGGCGAGGTGGCGCTCTTCTTCGCCGCCTGCATCGGGTCCGCAATGGAGTGGGCCCGCAACGTCCGCAAACACGGTTGGCGCCGATGACTTGGCTCGTCGCCGTGCCTCCCATCCTCGGCCTCCTGGCCCTGCTCACGGCCCCGTGGTGGCGCCTGTGAGGTCGTGGCAGTTCTGGCTGTCGGTCGTCGTCTGCGTCCCGCTCCTGTGGTTCTCGTGGCAATGGTCCGGCGACCACCAGCGGCGCATGGACGCCAAGGCGCAGGCGACGCGGGATTCCATGGTCGCGCACCACGCGGCACGGTACGCCGCCGACTCCGCCCGCCTGGTGGCCTGGGCTGACCGGGTGGTCGCGCTCCGAGGTGATTCCTTGGCGCAGGCGTTCGCGGGCCGTGCGCAGGTCTCGAGGCGGTGGGTGTACCTGCCTGCCCGGCTGGACACGTTGATCCGCCTGGACACGCTCCGTGACACCGTCTGCGTGGCCGGGGCCGATCTCCGCGCCGTGCTGGTGGTCGACTCTGCCCAGCGGGTGCGCGGAGATTCGTTGCAGGGGGAGCTTGACCAATGCGCATACGACCTCAACGAGGCCACGGCTGCACGTGCAGGGTGGTCCTGGTCGGCGTTCGTGGCCGGCGTCGGCGTCGGTGCTGCGGGCGCGGCTGCGGCCTGCATTCTGTCGCTCTAGGCCCCATCCTTCCGTTCGAGGGCGGCGCGGAGTCCGGCGCGTGCTGGATGGTCTTCTGCGTAGTTCGAGCATTCGAGAGCCTTGTCGGCAAGCTCCATTGCAGGCCGCACCCTCTCCAGCTCCTCCTTGGTGCGCTCCAGCTCGGCGCGGAGGGCGTCGCGGTCGGCGGTCAGCGCGTCAACCTGCTCGACCGTACATTCCACCGGGACGAACTTGCGCCCGAACTTGACGTAGAGCTTCCCGCTCGCGATTGTCAGGCTCACCCCTCACCCCCTGCGGCCAGAGCGCGGAGGAGGGCGTCGCGGTCGGCGGTCATGCGATCCAGGCGGAGTCGGTCAAATGCCCATGTCCCGTGGCTGGCGTCGCATCCTGTCAGGAGTGGATCGTCCTTCCCGGCGAGGTTGCAAACGTCGCGCTGTTGGCAGTCGGTGCAGATCACCCCTCACCCCCTGCGGCCAGAGCCACGACAAAGCGATTTGCCTGCTTGTGGAGGAACTTTGCCACGATGTCACGTTGGCCCTGCGTCAACTCCGTAATTACGCCGTCAGGGATTCTTTGGAGGAGCATGCCGATAGAGTTGATTTTCCCGAGGTAGTTCTTGTCGCCGTCCTTGCCCGCGAAAGCGAACTCGAGAAATTCGTCGAAGTCAATCTCGACCTCAACGTCCCGGCTCCCGACGATTTGCGCTTCGATTCTCATCATCCCCTCGTTTCGTTGTTGGTGGGCTGGGCCTGTGCGGAGAAGCGTTTTTTAATACCTGCCGCAATTACCCTACGCAACAGTAGTCGGTGTATCTCGTGGTGGTACGTCCCAAGACTGCGCCCCTCTGGATAGATGGCATCAAGTTCATCGTCGGTCAGCCCCACGCACTGGAGGGCGGCGACCTGTGCGCGGAGCCTGGCGACCTCGGATCGCAACGCATCCTCGCCATCGTGCGCGGCGTCCAGTTCGGCGCTTCTCGCTGGATTCTTCTCAAGCGATGCCTTGAGGATGTCGTGGATGCTGTCGACGGCCATGCATTCGCGCTCGGTGGCGTCCTCACGGAGGAGCCGATCCACTTCGACGTGGAACCGCTTGGCCTCGACATCCTCGCTCATGCGTATTTGCAAGATGACCATCCCTCAGCCCTCCTTCTCGGTGGTGGTGGCCTGGGCGCGGAGGGCGTTGATTCGTGCGCCGTCGAGCTTCCATGCGCCGCACCCGAGACCGCCCAGGTGTCGCGTGGTCATGGTGCATCCCTCGATGTCGCGGCAGGAGGAGCAGAAGCGGTTCGCCGCACTCTCCAGCATCGCGAGGTATTCGCTCTGCACCACCACCTCCCCCGGCTTGAGGGCGGGGAGGCGGGAGGCGGCGCGAGCGGAGTCAACGGCGTAGGCTTGACAGCACTGCCACGTTGCCGCAACGATTCGGCGGAACTCCTCGCTCTCGTCGTTGTGGTTCCCGATGCCATGATCGCGCATCAAGATGGCGACGGACTCGTAGTCTTCGTCGGTGATGT
>JAMIIV010000183.1:0-30069 GCA_035913415.1 Fibrobacteria bacterium
CACCCGGCTGGTCTCGACAAGCTCGACCACCGGACCTCACGGCATGTGGAGGAACGCCCCCGATGAACTACGGGTGCCGTCGTCGGCATGCACGAACAACATGCCCCGGCGGATGGACGCGGGAATCCGCAGGCGCGTACCCGATCCACTGGCCACCAGGCGCCCCTCGGCGTCCCGCAAGGAAATGCGCATCTGGGGGCGATCGAACTCCACGCCCCGGGTGTCCGCAGGTCCAGCAACGCGCCAGGTCCGTCCCGAGGCGACGTCGATCGGATCGACCGACGTCGGGATCCGCAACTGCTTCACCATCGTGGTCGCGTAGCGCTTGCCGAATTCGCGCAGACCCGCAGCATTGAAGTGGTAGGCGTCGGTGGTCACCACGGCCAGTCCCTCGGACGAGATGACATGTCCGTTCGGGACGGATTTTGCCAAGGTGGCGACATACGGATTGTGGGCACCGCAGCAACCATCGCGCCGCAGTTCGCCCACCAGCAACGGGACATCCCCCATGCCGAGATCCTTCTTGAGGTCGACGAGGATGCCCGCCACCTTGGTGGGCCAGGCCTTGCGGGCGTCGGTTTGCCAATCCGCCTCGCCCTGGTGCAGGAGCACTCCCTTGATCACCCCCTTCTTCTGGGCGAGTTTCAGGCGTTCCAACATCCAGGGATACGCGCCGGCCCAATGGTTGTCGGGAGGAATCCGGAATTCACTGCGGCGGGCCGACACCACGTCCTTGCGGAAAAAGTCGATGTCGACCCCCGGGATGGCGCAGGGGATCAACGCGATGGTGTCCTGGGTCATCGAGTCGGCGACGATGCGGCCGAACCAATCCCCCAGCCCCATGCCCGTCCCGCACTGATGCAGCGACGGCGATGCCTGGTACCACTGGTTGTGCGTTCGCCCCTGGCCCGAACAATTGTCGTAGGCGAGCACCTTCACCCGCGGATGCACGATCTTGTCCTGGGCCTCGGCGGTCGCCCCTCCGGCCATGTTCGACTGCCCGAAAAGCAGGTAGATCTGCCAGGGGCGGGACTCCGCCGCGAAGCTGCCCAAGGGCAACAGCAGCGGCAGAATCAAGCTCCAGGGGCGGCGCAGGATGGTCATCGGTTCTCCGCCTTGTTTGTCGAAGGGGTGCGCAGCTCGAAGTTTCAGTTGTGCAGGGCCACCGACCACGAGGAGAGCTCTTCCCCGTCGAGTCTTCCGACCAGCACATACTGTCCGTCGGGAAGACCCGCAGCGGGAAGGCTCGCGAACTGGTCACCCGCCGCTTGGAAACGCTCGCCGAGCTGCGCCACGATTCGGCCCCGGGCGTCCCGGAGGTGGAACGAGACCATTCCGGCGCGGGGCATCAGATACCGAACCGACAGATTCGCATCCTGCCAGCGATAGGTACTCAACGACAACTGCGCACCACGCTCGCGCTCGACCGAAACCGGCTTGGGGTATAGATCCACGACCTGGGTGGCGGAAGCTCCGATCTGGAACCAATCGAAATCGGCCACACCACCGGCCGCCTTGGTGGAGTAGTTGAACAGTCCGAAGCGGTAGCCCATGAAATGCTCCAGTTTGTACGACATCTGGAGGGTATTGCCGATCTGCTTCCAGTTCGTGCTGTCCAGGCTGTACCAGAACGTCGCCTTGTCCGTCCGGTTGGTGAAATCCATATCGATGCGCAGATACACACGATCCTGGTTGATGGCCACGGTCGCCACTTCGGTGGGCGTCGCGTTGGCCGCCTTGACCATCACCACGGAACGGCTCGTTCCGGACTTCTTGACTCCCACGTAGCCGTAGTCGTACTGCAGCGCCACCAGGCCCGCGACATCGCCATCCTTGAGCCCCGCCACATCGACGACGGTGCGTCCCGAGGACTTGGGCCCGAAAGACCTCTGGGTATAGGTGTTCTTTGCGTTCACCACCTGGGCATCCACACGCGCGGTCTTGATCCGGTACCAACCCGGGCGCTGGGTCAGCGACCAGTTGGCGTTGTCGGGATTGTGGTTCCACTGCCACTCCAGCTTCGGGGTCGCCGACGAGAAGTCGTCGGAGGTCACGATGCCCGTGCCGCTGGAGGAACTGGTGTTCATGGTCACCGAAAGAGGGGATGTGCCTCCATTGAAGACGGGCCAGTCGTTGACCCAGGTCACCGGCATGATCCAGGGGCTGCGACCCACCGATCCGTTGTCCTGGAACAGGTATCCCCACCAATTGCCGCTGGCATCCTGCACCACGGAGCCCTGGGCCACACCGCGGCTGGAATGGACCACCTTGCCCTCGTAGGTGCCGTCGATGGTCTTGGAGCGGTAGACCAGGACCGTGCGGCCATCGTACCCGCTGGCGTTGGGCCAGGAGATCAGGAAGATGTAGTAGTAGCCGTTGATCCTGTGGACATGCGCGCCTTCGGCCACGAGGATCGGACTTGTGACGCCCAGCAGGCTCTTGATCGTGTTCGCCGAGATGAGCGTCTTGTTGATGCCGCCGGACTGGACCCCGGTGAGGGTCGAGTTCAACTGGATCAGTTTGATGTCCCCGGAGCCGTACACAACGAAATTCCGGCCATCATCGTCCAAGTGGAGGGAGGGGTCGTGGTAAAAGGAAAACTGTGTTTCCTTCCAGGGCCCCTTCTCGGCGTCCGTGGCGGTGTACAGGTGGGTTTTGCCTGTGGTGTAAGACGGCACCAGGACGTGGAAGGTTCCATTCTTGTAGCGGATGCTGCTGGCCCACGACCCTTTGCCGTAGGCGGCCTTTCCGTTGGCCATATTCATGTTGTCGTTGCTGGCCAAGGTGGAGTAGCAGTATCCCACGGTCTTCCAGTTGGCCAGGTCGGTGGACTTCATGATGGGCACACCCGGAGCCATGTGCATGGTCGTGTGGCTCATGTAATAGTTGGTCCCGACCCGGACGATCGAAGGATCGGGGACGTCGGCCCACAGGAAGGGATTGGAGACGGTGGCGGCGTTGGCGGTCGGGAACCCAAGACACGCCCCCACGATCATGGAGAACAACAGTTTGGATGATGCGCGCATGGTTCGCTCCTTCGGTCACATTCCCCTTCGACCACCCCTTGTCGCAGCCCATCATCGGGGGATTTGCGACCTGGCCGTGGTTCCGGTACCTGCAACTTCGCGCCCCATGGGTCCGCCCGGCCGGAGAATCCTGCGCCCCCACGTTGTAAAAACATCAACACGCGCCCGGGATCCGCACCCGGCACCGCCCGCCGGGACGGCAGGCAGGAGGGATCAGGGGGCCAGAAGCAGGGTCGTCGTGTGCGGCCCCGCGGAAAGCCGCAACAAGGCCAGCCCCCCCCGGAGCCCATCGGGGAGCGACAGGTGCGACACCCCCGCGGGAAGGTCATGCGCCGTCGGGGCGGCGAGGGCTCGACCACGGAGATCCAGGATCCGGAATTCCAGCCGCAGGGGTCCGGCGAGCACCACCTCCACGACCGCCGTGGAACCACCCCCTCGCAGGCGGAAGACGGGCGGGGAATCCCGGCGATCGAACAGGCGCGCCGCATCCTCCACACCCAGGGGCCCGAGATCGACGGCCCCTCCCGGCGCACGCGCCGCGCCCAGATAGTCGGACGCGTACCCCAGATCGGGGCCTCCCGCCCGTGCCGGACTTCCCGCGCGCGGCCGCCACGAAGCGACCGCCGTATCCAGGACGGAATCTGTTTTCCAGGTCGAGGAGGCCAGCAGGGGGTCGGCGAAGAGTTCACCCTCGCCGCGCGGCCATCCCTTGGTGAACGGATCCAGGCGCGGATTCCACAGGAGGTTGTGGGTGTGTTCCCAGGCCGGGACATTCCACGGGTCGGTCGCCTCGTAGGCGTAGTAGGTCGTGGTGTCCGAGACGAAGATGTTGTTGCGCACGCGGATCCGATCGGGCCGGTCGGGACGATCCCCGTCGGCCACCAGGAAGTACCCGTACGGTTTGCCGCCGATCTGCACCACCAGGTTGTGATCCAGTCGCACGCGGTCGTATCCGATCCCGAACTTCCGGTCCGCCGCGCGGTAGTGGAACACGGCCAGTACCCCGGAGGCCAGGACGATGTTGTGGTGGATCGCCACGTCCCTGGCCGTGTCGGAGGATAGCCCCCCGAATTCGGCGAACCCGTTGCTGCGCCAGGCGAGATTCCCTTCGATCCGACAGTTTCCGACATCGCGCCAGAATTCGACCGCACCGCCGTCGGCGCCGTAGTCGAAGGACGGGGCGGAGAGGTCCAGGAAACGGCTCTGCGACACCCGGCACCCGTCGATGCGCGACAACACCACGCCGGTGGCCCCGTGGTCGTCGTCCTCGATGTCGGGGGTGTTCACGATCATCTTCCCGTCGCGCACCAGCAACCGCCGCATCTCGATGTCGTGTCCAGTGGCGACCACGCCCGATCCGCACCCGTGGGCCTCGATGTCCTGCACCAGGACGTGGGAGACGGTGGAATCCAGGAGCTCCAGGCATCCGTACCGGGCCCCGGAAAGATCGAGGTGCTCCAGGACGAGCCAACTCGAGGAGCGGACGTCCAGGAGGCGACCGCTGGACACCACCCGGGGACGCGCGGCGAGGGGATCCCCGTAGGAAGACAGGACCACGGGGGACCCAGATGCACCGTGCACCCCGGAGACCAGAAGCGATTCCCCCGACCACACCTCCCCCCGGCGGAGCAGGACCGAATCCCCAGGTCCGTAGGACCCGCGTTGCACCCGCGCTAGGGAGCGCCAGGCGGAGGCAGGGTCCAGGCCGGACGCGAGGTCGTTTCCGGATCGCGAATCCACGAAACGGGTGGCAGCCCCACTCGAGGAGACCAGGCACAGCAGGAAACAGGTGATGTACCGATGCATGGAGGAAGATGCTACCATCCCCCCCCCCGATTTGGCACCCCTGGTGACAGGCTGTCTCCGGTTGGACACCCCCACCCCATGCAGGTCGAGCCGCGGATACGTATCCTGAAGGGTATGCCGCAATTGATCGGGGAACTCGACTACCGGGACTGGCTCCGGAAGGTTTACGAAGAGCGCAAGGCGTTGGACGCCTTCGTGTCGTATCGATTTCTCGCCGAGCGCACCGGCATGGACCACTCGCTGCTCATCAAGGTGATGCAAGGCGAACGCCACCTCTCCGATGCCTCCGTGGATGCCTGGGTCACCTACCTCAAGCTCGAGGGCCGCGAGGAGGACTACTTCCGAACCCTCGTGCGCTTTGGAAAGACCCGTTCCACCCGTGAGCGCACCCAATGCCTGGAGCACCTCCTGTCGCTGCAGGGCACTCGAGGCCAACCTGTGGCGGCCGACCAAAGCGAGTACTTCCGATCCTGGCACCACGTGGCCTTGCGCGGCCTGCTTGGGCTGGACGGCCATCTGGAGGCTGCGGAAGCCGCCACGCGCCTAAATCCCGCCATCTCCGCCGAAACGGCCCTGGAATCCCTCGCCCTCCTGGAGCGTCTGCATCTGATTCGCCGGGAGGAGGATGGCCGCTGGAGTCTGGTCGACGACTACATCGAGGCCGGCCCCGAACTCGATCCCAAGAACATCCGCGCCCACCAGCAGGAAATGCTCCGACTGGCCTCGGAGGCCATCGATCGCTTCCCCCCCGAACATCGGCAGGTGTCGTCGGCCACCATCACCCTGGCTCTATCGGACATTCCCGAGGCCCGCTCCCGCATCCGCGCCTTGCGCGACTCGCTCCTGCGCCTGTCGTCCGAAAGCCGCCAAGCCGACCAGCTCTACCAGTTCCAGGCCGTGTTGTTCCCCCTCACCCAGGTGTCGCTCTCCCACCTGCGCCGCCGCGGGGTACGCCGATGAATCGCCTCCTTTGCCTCCTTCCTCTGGCGTTACTTGCCGCTTGCGGCTCGGAGCGCGTGGCCGGCAACAACGGCACATCCACCGACAACGTGATCACCGTGGCCTTGAGCATCGATTCGGCGACCTTCGGTCAGGAACGCCCCGATACCGGCGCCTATCCGCTGTTGCTGCGTTTTTCCGCTTCGCGCATCGACTTCGACCGCACTCTCCCCGACGGCGGAGACCTGCGCGTGCAGCTCGATGATTCCTCGGCATTGCCCTTCGAAGTGCGGGAATGGAATCGCAAGGAACGCGTCGGAAGCATCTGGGTGCGCATTCCCCGCAAAGCGCTCTGGAAGTCCCGAGACATCCTTCTCTCGCACGGAGGCGGGGTTCGCTACGGCCTCTCCGATTCGCTTTCCACGTGGAACGGCGTATCGGCCGCCCTGACCTCGCGACTGACCTCGGTGCTGTTGGCCGACTTCGAACAAGACACCCTCCGCGCCCTGCTGCCCTGCGGATGCAACCCTTGGTACCCAGGGAGCGAACAGGGGGTCACCTGGCTCACACCCGCCTTCGGCTCCCCCATGGAATCCACCATCCGCCTCGACACCCTCGGGCCGCGCTCGAAGGTTCTCCACCTGTCCTGGGTCCAATCGGCTCCTGGCCAGTGGATGCTGGCCGGCACGCGTCTGGGCACGCGGTTGCAGCGCTTCACCCTGCTCGACTCCATCACCTTCCGGGCTCGCGGCAACAGCAAACTGCAGATCGCCCTGGAGGACAGCCGCGACACCTCGGACCGATCCAAGGCCTGGGCCACGGTGCAGTTGGGCGCCAATTGGAAGAACTACACCATCCGTCCTTCCGATTTCGATCCCGAGGGGCCCTACAACCTCACCTGGGAATCCATCCGCACCCGCGTGAACACCTTCACCGTCTTCGGCAAAGACGGTTCGGCGCTGTGGATCGACGACATCCGCCTTCACGGCATCGGAGCGGCAGAACTGCTCTGACCGCATCGATTCACCTCCCGGCCAGCTCCTCCACGCCAGCCCAGCAAGGCGGTTAGCAGGGGCCCTGGCGTTGCGGTCGATCTTCCCGTGGAGAAAGCCTGCGGCATCTTAGTTTCGAGGGGCAACGCAAGGAGCCTTCGTCATGAGTGTCCACCTCCTGGTCATCGACCCGCAGAACGATTTCATGGATCTTCCCGATGGCTTCCGCCCGGCATGCGGTGGGCATCCTGAGGATCGATGCACCCCCGCACTTCCCGTGGCCGGAGCGCACCAGGACATGCTCCGACTCGCCGCGTGGCTGGATGTCCACCGGTCCGCGGTGTCCGAGGTGACGGTGACCCTCGATCATCACCATCGCCTGGACATCGCCCATCCCACGTTCTGGCGCACGGGAACGGGTGACGTCGTCGCCCCGTTGACCCCGATCTCCCTCGCCCAGATGGACCGCTCCGAATTCCTCCCGGCGCCGGGCCTGGATCCCGACCGCATACGCGCCTACCTGGCCGCACTGGAGAGCGCGGGGCGATTCAGCCACATGGTCTGGCCCATCCATTGCCAGATCGGGACCTGGGGCGCCTGTGTGCATTCCGTCCTGCAGGGGGCGCTCGATCGCTGGGAAGATGGCGCGGCAGGCACCGTCAAGCACATCCGGAAGGGCGAAAACCCCTGGACGGAGCACTACAGCGCCCTGAGCGCCGAGATCCCCGATCCGACGGATTCCGCCACCGGAATGGATCATGCGCTCCTGACCCGTCTCGCCGCTTCCGATCTGGTCGTGGTCGCCGGCGAAGCCGCCAGCCACTGCGTCCGCGCCACGCTGGAACACCTGGTCGGCGCCTGGGATGGCGATCCCTCGCGGATCGTCCTGCTCACCGACGCCATGAGCGCCGTGACCGGGTTCGAGGAGTCCTGGGACATTTTCCGTCAGGAAGTCGCCGCGTGTGGCGTCCGGCTGGCCACGACCTCCGGCCTGACGCTCTGAGCCCCCTTCCATCGCCAGCCATCCGCCCAGCCGCGACCAACGTTTCGAACCGGAGCCTCCGATGCCCATCGTCCGCAGTCTTCTGGAAACCGATCTCTACAAGTTCACCATGTGGCAGGCGTTCCTCCATCGCCATCCTGGAGCCCGGGCCGAATACGGCTTCTTCTGCCGCAACCACACGGCCTTCCCCCTTGCCGACCTGCGTGACGAAGTCGTGCAGGAAATCGACCACCTGTGCGAGCTGCGCTTCCTGCCGGAAGAGCTGGACTACCTGAGGAGGCTGCGGTTCCTGAAAGGGGACTTCGTCGACTTCCTTTCGGTGTTCCACTTCCAGAAACGCTTCATCGAGGTGGAAACCGAGGGGGAACACCTCAGAATCCGCGCGAAAGGCCCCATCGCCCATGTCATGGGATTCGAGATCTTCATCCTGTACATCGTCAACGAGCTCTACTTCCGCCGGCTCGGGAACACGGAGCATGCGCTCGAGGAGGGGCGGCGCCGACTGGACGCCAAGCTCGAATTCCTTCGCGGACAAAAAACGGCCATGGAGACCCGCCGACACCCCTTCACGTTCTTCGAGTTCGGATTGCGGCGGCGGTTTTCGGCCGCGTGGCAGGACGAAGTCCTGGGTCGGCTGGCCTGCGAGGTGCCCGATCTGCTCGGGGGGACATCGAATGTCCACCTGGCACGCGTCCGTGGGCTCCATCCCATCGGCACCATGGCGCACGAATACCTGCAGGCCCATCAGGCCCTGGGTGTCCGGCTGGGAGACTTCCAGAAAGCCGCCCTGGAAGGCTGGGTCCAGGAATACCGGGGCGATCTCGGGGTGGCCCTGACGGATGTCGTGGGCATGGATGCGTTCCTGCGCGATTTCGACCTGTACTTCGCCAAACTCTTCGATGGTCTGCGTCACGACTCCGGGGACCCGATCGTGTGGGGCGAGAAAGCCTTGCGCCACTACCGGATGCAGGGAATCGACCCCCATGGCAAACGCCTGGTCTTCTCGGACGGGTTGGATCTGCGCCTGGCCCTGGAACTCCACGGCGTGTTCGGCGACCGCATCCAGACCGCCTTCGGAATCGGCACCAACCTCACCAACGACACCCTCCACAAGCCCCTGAACATCGTGATGAAAATGCTCGCGTGCGAAGGTCACCCGGTGGCCAAGTTGTCGGACAGTCCGGGAAAGACCCTGTGCGACGACCAGGGGTACCTCGCCTACCTGCGGCAGGTCTTTGCCATGGAACCGCCCGAAGCGGCCAAATCGGAGGAATCGTGATCCACGACACAGCGGTGCTCATCGGACGTTTTCAGCCGCTGCACGATGGCCACGTGGGCCTGCTGCGCGTGGCCTTGCAGACCGCTCCACGCGTGGTGGTGGTGCTCGGATCGGCATTCTCCGCCCCCACGCCCCGCAATCCGTTCTCGGCCTCCCAGCGCGAGGCCATGCTGCGCTCCATTCCGGGAGTCGACGGCGATCGTCTCCGATTCCATTTCCAGCGAGACGTCTGGAACGGCGCCGAGTGGGCGATGGAGGTCGAAACCGCCGTGCACCGGATCGCTCCGGGCCGGACAGCCCTGGTGGGGTACCAGAAGGACTCCTCGAGCGAGTACCTCGGAACCTTTCCCAAGTGGGATCTTGTGGATGCGGGTCGGCAGGGCTCGCTGGACGCAACCCCGCTTCGCGAGCGGATTCTGTCCGAGGATCCGTGGGAACAGGTGCGGACCGAGCTGGTGGGAAAGGTCCCGGAGGGGGCGCTTCCGCTCCTGGACGCCTGGGCGAACTCGCCTGTGCGCACCGAACTGGCCGCCGACCTGAAGGCCATCCGGGAGTACCAGGCGCGCTGGGGGAAGGGACCATTCCTCACCGTCGATGCCGTGGTCCAGGTCTTGGACCACGTGCTTCTGATCCGCAGAGGTGCCAGACCCGGGCGAGGCCTGGTCGCCCTGCCCGGTGGTTTCCTGGAGCCGGAGGAGACGTTCGAACAAGGCGCCCGAAGGGAACTGCACGAAGAAACCCAGTTGGATCTGGCGGAGATCCCCGTCGTCGGGTCGGCTCAATTCGCCCATCCCGGACGCTCCCTGCGGGCGCGGATCGTCACCCAGGTTTCCTTGTTCCGACCCGACTGGACCAGTCTTCCCTCGGTGAGGGGCTCGGACGATGCGCTGGAAGCTCGATGGGTCCGGTGCGCGGAATTGCCGAACATGGAAGACCGGTTCTTCGGGGACCACTTCCACATCCTGCGGACGATGATCGGCTTTTCCCCGCGCAGCGGAAGCCCGGACATCTGAAGGGACTTCCACGGCGATTGCCCGGGCGGTGTCGGGAGCATTTCGAGGGGAACGCCCCCCGTGAGGAGATCCCGATTGCGGCCAATGCCGGCTGCCCCGCGCAAAGGCCCTCCGTTGGCCTAGTTTCCTGGCCCATGTTCACCCGCCTGGCCCATGTCTGTCTGCACGTCTCCAACCTCGAAACCTCCTGCGCCTTCTATGGCAAACTCGGGCTGACGACCCGGTTCCGCTTCACCCGGGAAGGCCGCCTGTTCGGGGCCTACCTCGAGATCGCTCCGGGGAATTTTCTGGAGCTGTTCGAAGACCCCGCCCGCACCCCCACCGCCCAAGGCAGTCTGCGCCACTTCTGCCTGGAGACCTCCGACATGGGTGTGGTCATGGCCCGCCTGGATGCCGAAGGTGTGGCCTACACACCCAACAAACAAGGTTGCGACGACACCTGGCAGATCTGGCTGCGCGATCCCGACGGCAACGACTTCGAGGTGCACCAGTACACACCCACCTCGCGCCAGCTCACCGGTGGCGACATCGAGGCCGACTGGTGAGTCCTGCTCCCCTTCCACGCCCCTGGAGACCTCCGATGGACACCGACCGCTTCCAGACCATTCTCTCGTCGTTGGCTACGGCCATCGAGCGCCACACCCCCGCCTTTTTGGCCGACCCCGACGACCTCGCGATCGCCCAAGGCAATCTTGTGTTCGTCGCCATCGACGAGGCTGGCCATGTCTTCGGACAGTTCTGGGGTACAGATCCCGTCCGACAACGGGAAAGCGCCATGGTGGCTTGGACCAAGGCCAACCAGGTGAAGCTCACCCGCACCGCCACTGGGCTGTACGAAAAACTCGTCTACACCGGGCAGAAAAACTGGTGGGAGTTCGGCATTCCCCTGCCCGAGTTCATCGGGTGGGAAGGAGGTCTGCCTGCAGTCCTGGACGACGGCACGTTTGTGGCCTTGGCCCTTTCGGGCCTGCGTCAGGACAAGGATTGCGCGCTGCTGGCACAAGCCGTGGCCGAGACGGACGGGGTGGTCTTGCTCTCCCTCGAGGCCTAGTCCGCCTGTCGAGGACCGGTCCGGGTTGATACCTTTGGGGTCTCTCGGGGGGCACGACGCCCTCCCCCACGCGAGGAATCCATGAGCAAGGTCCCAGTCCTGGTCATCGCCGGTTACGGCATCAATTCCGAAGTCGAACTCGTGCACGGGTTCGAGCTGGCCGGGGCCGCGCCACATCGCGTGCATCTCTCCGACATCGTCGACGGGCGCGTGAAGCTTGCCGACTATCGTATTCTGGCCTTCCCCGGCGGATTCTCCTTCGGCGACCACATCGCGTCAGGCCGCGTTTTGGCCGTCAAGATCCAGGCCCACCTGGGTGAGCAGTTGCGCGAGGCCGTCGCCGGTGGCGCCCATGTGATCGGCATCTGCAACGGATTCCAGGTGGTCACCAAGCTGGGACTGCTACCGCTGCTAAAGGGTGTGCCCGCACCCGGAGCCGAGTTCGAGCAGGAAGCCACCCTGACGTTCAACGACTCCGGCAAGTTCGAAGACCGCTGGTGCCCCATGGTAGCTGACCCCATGAGCCCCTGCGTCTGGACCCGCGGCCTGGACCGCTTCGAGCTTCCCGTGCGCCACGGCGAAGGGAAATGGATTCACCGCGACGAGTCCGTGCGCCAGGCCATCCTGGAGGGTCACCTGGCTTGCCTCAAGTACGGCGGGTCCGAATTCCCCGAGAACCCCAACGGCTCCATGGACGACATCGCCGGTGTGTGCGACCCCACCGGGCGCCTGTTCGGCCTGATGCCCCACCCCGAAGTGTTCCTGCGCGGCGTACAACACCCCCGCTGGACCCGTGGCGACTACGCCGCCGAGGCCGAGGGAATGGGCCTGAAGATCCTGCGCAACGGCGTCGAGGCGGCCGCGAAACAGGGCTGAACGGCCGCTCGGGATCCCCGAGCCGGTTTCCGGTGGTCAAGCTGACTCCCGATGGTCGAGCTTGTCGTCCGGTGGTCGAGGTTGTCGAGACCCACTCGGCTGGTCTCGACAAGCTCGACCACCGGGCTCGACCACAATACGCGGCCACCACCCGTCCATGGTCCGGATGGCTCAGTCCGCTTGGGTGGAAAAGATCATCCCGCAATTGGGGCACGACCACGACTCGGCGTCATCATCCAGAGACTCGAACCGCAGCCCCGTATCTTGCCCTGGATGGTCGGGATGGACCACCCGCACCGTGAGGTCGGCCATCGCATCTTCCGCCAGACCGCAGCCGGGACACTCCAGCAGGTGGTGGCCCACGACCATGCGCGCGACCTCCTCGGCCTGGCGGGTGTAAAGATCCACCTGCTCGGCGAGCTGGCGGATGGGATCGTTGCCTGTGTTTTCCGTCACATGCAAAGCGTAGCGAATTTCTGATCTTTCCGTCCACTGCCAGGTCCTCCTATCGCCCGCCCAGGACACCCCATGAACCTCGCCCTCGCCTCCCTTCTGCTCGTTTCCGGCATGGCCGCCGCCGAAGAGCCCGTCGCACTCCCCCCGTCGGAGCCCTCCGCTCCGGCACCGCTGGCAGAACCCGCCTCACCCGCCCCGAGCTCGCCCGAAGCCCCTGCCACCGCTCCCACCGATGCTCCCGCGGCCTCTTCCCCCGCCCCGTCCGGGGGATCGGGCCCCGTCTTCCGCTCGGGCCTCTCGTTCGGCACGGTGACCATGGATGGCCAGACCTGGACGCGCCTTTCCTTCCAGCCGGAAGTCGCGTTCGGAAAGCTGGGCGTGGTCTTCGACCTGGAGCTGTTCCTCGACGGATCCCAGAATCTGTCTTCCCGCGGATGGGACTTCGACAATCCCCGCAACACGACGGAAAGTGTCTTGCGCAAGATCCACCATGTGCGCTGGGACCACCCGGGAGCGCCCCTGTACGCGCGCGCCGGAACCTTGGAGGGAATCGACCTCGGGCACGGCCTGGTGGCCTCCAACTACGGCAACGCCTCGCTGTACCCCGACCACAAGCTGCTGGGTGGGCACGTCCAGATCAACGACTTCGGGGCCTTCGGGGCAGACGTGGAAGCCGTCGTCGGATCGGTGCAGGACTTCGCCCACGGTGGCCCCGTCTGGGCCCTGCGCGCCGGGGCGGACCCTTTGGCCACCACCAAGCTGCCGTTCCTCTCGCGACTGTCGGTCTCCGCCGGCATCATGCGCGACCAGAACCAGTATGCCGGCCTGCGCGACCGCGACGACGACGGCTGCCCCGATGCCATCGACTTCGACGCCTCGCGCGCCTCGGTGTGCGTTCCGCGCCCCAGCCCCGAGCAGGTCTACGACGCCTCGATGTTCGCCTCGCTGAGCCGCGGCGAATACGCCCACATCGAAGACTCCCTCCAAAACCGCGCCATCGATTCGGTCTCGGCCACCTACGGGGCACGCAAGCCCTTCACCATGATCTGGTTGCAGGCCGACCAGCCGATCCTCGACAGCGGACTGGTAAGCCTGTCGGCCTACACCGCCTGGGCCAAACCCCTGGCCGGCGAAGAAGACCATGTGGTGGACGCCTCGGGCTGGGGCTGGATTCCCGCTGGAGCCGCGGCCACCGTGGGCCCCGTGCGCCTGGGGGCCGAGTACCGCGTCTTCCAGGGGCCCTTCCAGCCGGGCTGGTTCAACGCCACCTACGACATCGAGCGCGCGCGCTTCCTGGGTGGACGCGCCATCACCAAGGAGCAGTTCGTCTACGACAAACACACCGCCGAGCGCACCTTGCTGCAGGGCTACTTCGCACGCGCGGGGTGGAACGCCTTCAATATCGTCGACGCTTCCGGTTGGTACTCCCACCTGTTCGCCTCCCAGGCCGGGGCCCACGACCAGCGTTCCCTGGGCGGGCGCCTGGCGCTCGGATCGGTGGTCACAGGACTCCTGCGCAAGATCTCGCTCGCCGAAGTCTACTGGCAGAAGGAACGCGTGGGACTCGACGCCACCGACCCGCAAGGCCGCGACGGATTCTTCGACAACAGCATCTACGTCGTCCACGGTGTGCGTGTGGGCAGCAACCTCTCCGAAGGGCTCACCCTCGTGGTCGACCGCGCCACCACCTACCTGCGCCAGGACGACGGCACCCTGCAGGCGATGCCCCAGATGCGCATTGAAACCGTCCTGACCTTCTGAGCCGGGCCATGACGTTTCCCGTCCGCACCCTTGTGTGCGGCCTGGCCCTGGCGGGGGCCGCTACGGCCCTGCCGGACACGGGCTCGGTCTGCGTCGCCCCTCTGCCCAAGGCCATCAGCCAGGGCTCCTGGCACCCGCTGACAGGAACCGTCCCCACGAGCGTGGAGACGGACGACACTCGTCCCCCGGTGCGCACGGGCCAGTTCCGGATCCGCATCGACTCCCTGGCCCCGGTGCCGGTTCGCACCGATTCGGCCATGGCCATCGGCCCCCTGGGCACCAAATCCCGGCACCGTGTCGCGGTCACCTTCGACGGGCGCGCCGTCGCGTCGTTTCCCTTCCGCTTCGCGTCGCACGGTTCCGCCGACCTGTGCCTGTGGTACCACTGGGCGTACGAGAGCTGGATCCTGGAGCCACGCCAAGGCCGCGCCCACGGCTGCGTCTGCAAGTAGCGGCAATCCCGTTGAGATCAGCTTCGGAGGCCAAACAAATCCGGTGGTCGAGCCTCTGCTGACCGGTGGTCGAGATTGTCGAGACCAGCCGGGTGGGTCTCGACAAGCTCGACCACCGGACGATAGGCTCGACCACCGGGAAGCAACCGTGACAAATGCCGGGCACTCTGGGCATGATTGCCACCCTCCCGACGGAGGAACTCACATGCCGCGGGTCCGCATCACGAGCTTCGATGATGGACCTTGGGGCGTGGTGGACCGGAGGATGTAGGGCCCGTCCGCCAACCCGTGGCTGTGGTCTTGCCAGGCCGACTGGATGCTGATTCCGGGGTCGGCCTGGAAGGTGCGCAGGAGGGTGCCGCGCAGATCGTGGACCGCGTACGATACCCCGGCGGGGATGGGCGACGCATCGACGGACGGTGTCACCGCGGTGCTTGTCGGGACGAACTTGAACCAGGTGAACACCGCGTTGGAGTCGGTGCCCGTGAATTTCAGGAACAGGTCCTTGACTTCCGTCAGCCCCGTGACGTCGCAGGTGTTGGTGGTCAGACTGGTCCAGGAGGCCGTGCGCGCCATGCTGCAGGTTCCGGCGAGCGCTCCGGTTTCGGACCCGGTGCGAATCTCGATCTTGGCCGCCGTGGCCGTCCCACCTCCCTGGATCTGGAACGATTTGGCCCCCGCGCCGAAATCCACGCTGGAGATGCGCATCCAGGCGCCCGACTTGCGCGGGACCAGGAGGTTCACGCGCCGCACGCCTTTGTTGTTCACGTCCGTATAGGCGCTGATGAGACTCTGTTTGGAGTAGGTGACTGCCGGGATGGAATCGTACGGATTGAAGTTCCGCGTCTGCGCGATCCCGGTTGTCACGACCACCTTGTTGATCGCTCCGTCGGTGTTGTACGACATCTTTTCGATGGAGACATTCCGCTTGTGGGATTGCCCGCCCGACAGTCGACGGTCGTGGTAGAACATGTACCACTGGCCGTCGTACTCCATGGTCGAGGTGTGGCTGTTGTTGTACCCGTTGATATTGCTGCCGTTGAGGCTCGGATTGTCGAGGATCGATCCCTTGTAGGTCCATCCGGCAGTGGGGTTGGCGCTCATCGAGAGGCCGATGTTGGAATTCCCGGCCATGGGGTACTGCAGGTAGTAGTTGCCCTTGTATTTGTGCAGGAACGGCCCTTCGAAGGAATTCTCCAACTGCAACCGCACGGGCGACCCGTTCACCGAGACCATGTCGTTGTTGAGCTTGATGATGCGGATGTTCCGACCGTTGGGGTAGGTGGTGTTGCTGCCGCCCCCGTAGACCAGGTAGGCCTGGCCGTTGTCGTCCACGAACGCGCCCGGATCGAAACACCACGACACGCCGTCGCACAGGCTTCCCGTGATAAGAGCTTTCCCGAGGGGGTCGCTGAGCGGCCCTTCCGGCCGGTCGGCCACGAACACGCCGATGCCGCTGCCGGCATTGGGGACGTAGTAGTAGATCTTGCCGTTGCGCACCACGGCCGTGGGGGCATACGCGATGGTGAACCACCCGGCATCCTTGGGCGCGTAGTAGACCACACCATGGTCGGTCCAGTTCCGCATGTCCTTGGTGGAGATCAGAACAGACCCCTTCATGTCGTATCCCGCCCCGTTGTCGTCGTCGTTGGAACAGATCGCGTACAAACGGTTGTTGTAGACGAACCCGTTGGGGTCGGCGAGGTACCGGTGGGAAATGATGGGGTTTTCGGCACCTGCGGCCGACATGCCAAGGAGTACGCACCCGATCGACACCAGAGCATTCTTCATGACGGTCACTTTCCCACGTTGGAGGGCCCCTCCCCCCCGCGGCGGGAGGGGTGGGGCCGATTTGCTGTTACTCCCCTAGCTTACGGTCCGGCGACGGGAATGTCTCCCCATCCTGGGGAAATGGCGTGGACAAAACCACAAGGGCCTCGAGCCCCTGAACGGCGACTCACCACGCAACGGAGCGAGAACGCACTTTTCCCCTCCTATGCCCTTCACGCCTGCCGCCGTCTTCCAGGTCCTGTTCCTCCTGTCGGGAATCGCCGGCCTGATCCACGAATCCCTCTGGGCTCGCTATCTGGGGCTGTTGCTGGGCCACGCCGCCTACGGGCAAGTGCTCACGCTGGTGGTCTACATGGGCGGCATCGGGCTGGGAAGCCACCTCGCGGCCCGGCTCCTGGCCCGACTTCGCGCCCCCCTGCGCACGTATGTGCATGTCGAGTTGGGCATCGCCCTCTTCGGATTTCTCTTCCATCCGTTGTTCCTGCTGTTGCGCGACGGACTCCTCGACTCGGGCATCCTGGCGGGCCGGAGCCTGGGTTTTTCCACCGTGGCCGCCATCCTCACGGGCGGATTGGCCACCCTGCCTCCCGCCATCCTGCTGGGCATGACCTTTCCCCTGGCGGCAGGAGGCCTGATGCGCCTGGCCCAGGATGGCGGACGAGACTCCATCGCCCGTCTGTACTTCGGCAATTCCCTGGGGGCTTCGCTGGGGGCCATCACCGCCTCGTACCTGCTGATTCCCAACCTGGGGACCCGCGGCAGTCTGTGGTTTGCGGGCGCCATGAACCTGCTCGCCGCCCTGGGAGCCTGGTGGGTGGTCCGAAGCCTGGCTCGCCCATCCGCCGTCGGCCCGACGGATTCGGCCTCCCCGGCCCCCGCCGGCATGCCCAGGGACCGCCTCACGTGGGTGGTGCTGGGCGTGGCTTTCGGCACGGGTCTGTCGTCGTTTCTCTACGAAATCGGATGGATCCGTTTCCTGGCCCTCCTGCTGGGCTCCAGTACCCATGCCTTCGATCTCATGATCGGCGCCTTCGTCTTCGGGCTGGCCCTGGGGGCGTTGTACATCCACCGTCATCCTCCCAAGGATGCCCTGCGGGCCCTGCTGCTGGCGCAGGCGGCCATGGCCGGCAGCGCCGTGGTGCCCATCCTGCTGTACCGCCCCCTCTTCGGCGCCTCCGAAACCCTCAACCGCATCCTGATGCGCACGATGGAGGCCTGGCCGTTCCACGCCTTCACCCAATTCCTGTTCGCCGCCGTGGTCATGATCCCCGCAGCCTTCTTCGCGGGCATGACGCTGCCTTTGGCCACACGCTTTCTCTGCGAACGGCATCGCGACGAAACCTTCACGGGACGGGTCTACGCCTGGAACACCTTCGGCGCCATCCTCGGGGCGGCGGCAGGCAGCCTCGTGCTCATGCCCTGGGTGGGGCTCACGCGTCTGGTGGCGCTGGGCGGCCTGATCGACCTGGCCTTGGCCCTGGCGCTATTGCCCTTCCTCCTGCAGGGCCGTCTGCTGCCTCGCCTGGGTGCGGTGGTGGCGACCGGCCTGGTGGTCGCCTGCTGGTTCCTGCAGCCAGACAACCACATCCTGGTGGCCGGGGTCTACCGGGGTCGGCACGTGATCGCCGAAACGGCCAAGGTCCACCGGCTTGATGGCCGCACCACCACGGTGTCCGTCCAGGAGGTCGGCACCCTTGTCTCGGTGCGGACCAATGGCAAACCCGACGCCTCACTCGATCGCGCGCAGCCCGCCGACGCCCGACTTTCCGACGAACTCACCCAGAATCTGGCCGCCTGGATCGCGCGCTCGTACATGCACCAGCCCTGGGAAGGCGCCTTGATCGGCCTGGGCAGCGGCATGACCGCCCACCGCATGCTCGGCGACCCGCGCGGCACCCACCTGGACGCCATCGAGATCGAGAAGGCGATGTGGCAACAATCGCGCTACTTCATGCCCTTCAATCGCCGCACCTTCGAGGACCCCCGCTACGCGATCCATTTCCTGGACGCGCGCATCTTCTTCGCCACCCGCCCCGCCCCCTACGACCTGATCGTCTCCGAGCCGTCCAACCCCTGGGTCGCGGGTGTCTCGAGCCTGTTCACGCGCGAATTCTACCGCGAGGTGCGCGCGCACCTGTCCAAACAGGGTGTCTTCGTGCAGTGGATCCACACCTACGAGTTCGAAGACGCCCTCCTGCTGTCCATCCTGGCAGCCCTGCACGAGGAGTTCCCCCATCTTCGCCTGCATTTCGTGCCCTACACGCAGGACATGGTGATCGTGGCCAGTCGCGCCCCGTTGCGGGCCGACGACGCCCACTTGCGCAACCCGGAAGACTCCCTGGAACTCTCCCGCTTCCGCATGAAGGCCGTCGACGTCTCGACCGGAACGCTGCTGTGGACCGAAGCGACCATCACACGCCTGGTCGAGGGGCGCGAGCCCAATTCCGAATTCCGCCCCATCGTCGACGGCCAAGCCGAAAAGGCCTTCTTCGCCAAGAAGAATTCGCGCCTGGTCCCGCGCACCTACGGGCATGCGCTCTTTCCGCAGGAGATCCTCGAAGGCCCCGCTTTCCAGCTTCGCAAACACGCCATCCTCGATCTGCGCGCACGCCTGGTCGCCGATTCCACCGCCGTCAAGCCCCTCGAGCAGTGGCTGGAATGCCGCCGTCCGCTGGATTCGGCCGATCTCCAGATGGCCTTGTCCGGGTGGTTGCCCACATGCGCCCCGCCCTGGACCTGGGCCCTCGGTGGTCCCTTCGGCCGCGTGGCCGATGCCCTGTTCGAAGAGACCGTCCATTCGGGTCTGGCCACCCCCGAGGCCAACCTGTTCCGCTTCCAGTACCTGGTCGGGCGCGGCGATTCCGACGGATTCCGTCAGGCCCGTCTGGAGGCCCTGACGCAACTGCCTGCGAACGTGAACTCCGACCAGTTGCGCGACCTCGCCCTGGCCTCCAAGGCCGTGGGCGACAACCGCCTGTCCCACCGCATCCTGCACGACCTCATCCCCCCCCGCGACAGTTTCTACACCCGCACCGAGCAGAAGTTCCTGAATGGGTTGTGAGGGGGCGGGAGCAGGCGTTTCCCCCGCTTGCCGGCAGGCGGGACCCCGTCCCCGGGGAGGACGTCGACGACCGAGCCGTCGTCCTCCACCGCATCAAGGCCCCCGATGCGGCGGTCCAGATCCGCAGACCGGATCGGTGCGCGGCCAAGGAGTCCGATCCGGCCCCCTGTAGCCCCCGTCACATCCGGTCCTCGGGACCTGCGCGGCCATGTTATTCTTGTGCCGACTCCGGTGACGGCTCTGTACAGTTCTCGTCCCGGCATGGCCCCGAATACGGAGAGCTCCCCCCTATGCGCATCGCCCGCACCCTCTGCTCCCTCGCCTTGGCCGCAGGCTTCGCCCTGTACGGTTGCAAGACACCCGGATCCACCCCGCGCGCGCTCACTCCCGAACAGGAGGACCGCTCCGCGGAAGTGATCGAATGGACTTCGCAGGGCGCCGTGCCCCGCAGCGGTCGCGTGGAAGTCAAGTTCGTGAAGCCATGGGCGGCCGACGACGAAGTCGGCAAGGACGCCGACGGGAAGTGGATCGATGTCGACGGCCTGGACGGCAGGCTCTGGTGGAAGGACAACCACACCCTGGTCTTCGACCCCGAAGACGATCTGAAACCGGGCAAGATCTACGACGCCACCCTCGACCTCCCCGGTCTGACGGGTGACCCCACCTTGCCCGCCTACCCGTTCTCGTTCGCGGCGGCCATGCGTACCGCCACCTTCGCTGGTGCCGGCTGGAAGGAAAGCGGAACCACCGCCACCGCCGTGGCCACCGTGAGCTTCTCCGAAGCCCCCTCCGACACGGCCTCCACCGCCAAGGCCTTCGAAGCCAAGCAGGACGGCGACGAACTGAAGACGCGCTGGACCTGGACCGGACCCGCCTCGGCACGCGTCGAGATCGAGGGCGTCCGGATCGGTGGCCCCAACCTTGAGCTTGAACTGGACAACTCCGACGGCGGCATCGACGATCAGGTCAAGGGCTCGATGTCCCCGCCGAAGACCGCCAAGACCACCGCCCCCGTGTGGGTCGAAGGCTTCACTAACAACGGCCGCGACGGGTTCCGCGTCCTGTTGGCCAACGCCCCCGAAAACGCCTCCGACCTGCGCGGCCTGCTGGAGATCCAGGGCACCTCGGTGAGCCCCGACTTCGAGCTGGACGGCCAGATCGCGAAGGTCTCCTGGCCCGCCAAGGGCGAAAACGCCACGTTGGTCGTGACCACCGGCTCCCAGGAAGAGCGGTTCTCGTGGGTTTTCTCCGGCCTCAAACCCTCGGTCGACTGGAACGAGTCCGGAGCCATCCTGACCAGCAAGGCCGATGACCAGATCCATTTCAAGGCGATCAATCTCGAGAAGGTGCGCGTGCGGGTGGCCCGGGTCGCCCCCGGCAACGTCCCGGAATTCCTGGACGACAACAAACTCGACGAACCCCGCGAAGGGCGCCGCCGACCGGGTCGCATCGTGTGGGACCGCATCCTCAGCCTCCAGGCGCGCCCCGACGAACCTCTGGAAGGAAGTCTCGACCTGGGCCGCATCCTGGAATCGCAGGGCGCCGGCATGTACACGATCGAGCTGGAGCGCGTCCGCGACGGCATGCTCTACCGGTGCGACGATTCCGCCGTCGACGAATCCTCCTCGGAGTCCTCCTCGGAGTCCTCCGAGGGGGACGAGGAGGGCGAGGGTGATTACGAGGACAACTGGTCCAACCGCGACAACCCCTGCAAGGACGCCTATTGGAATTCGTGGGGACTGCCCACCGCGCGCCGCAACGTGGTGGTCTCCGATCTGGGCCTGATGGCCTGGCGCGAACCCACCGGGCGCGTGGTGGCCGTGGCCTCCGACCTGCTCACCGCCGAGCCCTGGAAGAACGTCGAGATCGAGGCCCTGGGCATCGACGACGGCGTGCAGGCCACCGGCAAGACCACGTCGGAAGGTTTCGTGGAGCTGCCCGGCGCGAAATCGGCCGTGGTGCTGCACGCCCAGGGTGAACGCGATGGACGACAGATGCACGCCTGGCTGCGGCTGCGCGACGGCGAGGCCCGGAATCTGTCACGTTTCGACGTCGGCGGACAGACCCGTCCCGACGGAATCCGACTGTTTCCCTGGTCCGAACGCGGCGTGTACCGCCCCGGCGACTCCCTGTTCATCGGCTGCCTGGTCCGCGGCCCCGACGGACGCAAGATCGACCGGCTCCCGCTGCGCCTGACCCTGCGCGACCCGCGCGGTCGCGTGGCCGGCACCACCGTGGTCCGCGCCGCCCCCGAGGCCATGTTCTCGTGGCGCACCGCCACCCGGGTGGAAGATCCCACCGGCCGTTGGACCCTCACCGCCGAGGCCGGGCCGGCCACCAGCGAACTGCCCATCCTGGTCGAAACCATCCGCCCCAACCGCCTCAAGATCAAGGTCGACGCACCGCCCGTCGTGGGCGAAGGAGCCACCGGTGAAGGTCGGGTGAAGCTCTCGTCCCACTGGCTTTCGGGAGGCTCGGCCGCCGGCCTGCGCGCCGAGGTCCAGGTTCAGACCTCCCCCGCCCCCTTCAGCCCCAAGGGGCTTTCCGAGTTCACCTTCACCGACCCCACCCGCCCCGAAGACTCCGACGAACCCGCCGAAGAAGTCGCCTGGGAAGGCCAGCTCGACGCCGAGGGGGAAGCCGAATTCGTGGTCGGCACGCCCTCGTCGACAAATGCCCCCGGCCTGCTGCAGGCCTCGCTGCGCACCCGCGTGTTCGAACCCGGAGGCCAGGCCTCGGTCGACCGCTTCACGGTGCTGCTGTCGCCTTACGCTTCCTATGCCGGCTTGCACCTGCGCACCTCCGACAGTTGGGTCCAGACCGGATCGAAGGTGGGCATCGAGGTGGTCTCGGTCACCCCCCAGGGCACCAAGGTGGCCAAGAACCGCCTGCAGATCGAGGTCTGGCGCCATCCCGAAACGTGGTGGTGGGAAGACGGCGACAACATGCGCAACTTCCTTTCCCGCAGTGGCGTCGAGAAGGTCTGGTCGGGCGAGGCCCTTTCCGGCAGCACCACCGAATTCTCGCCTTCCACCTCGGGCCGCTACGCGATCCTGGTGAAGGATCCCTCGGGCCACGCCGCGGGACAATTCGTGAACGCCTGGGACGGATGGGGGTCCGCTCCCTCCGGAGGCAGCGCCTCGCCCTCGCAGCTCACGCTCAAGGCCGAACGCGACACGGTCTCCCCCGATGGCCCCATGTCGGTCAGCTTCCCCTCCAGCAAGGGCGCCAAGGCCCTGGTGCAGGTCCTCGACGGCAGACGGATCCTGTCGCAGGAGTGGGTGGCCACAAAGGATGAACAGACCGTCTGGAAGGGCAAGGCGCCCAAGGGCGTTCGCGGCGGACTCTACGTGCAGGTTTCGCTGCTGCAGCCCTATCCGCCGTCGTCCGACCGTCCGCTGCGCATGTGGGGCGTCGTGCCCCTCGTGGTTTCCGACGCCTCCACCCGGCTGGCTCCGGTCATCGAAAGCCCCGCCGAAATCCGTCCTCAGACCAAGGCGAAGGTCCGCATCCGCGAGGCCGGCGGCAAACCCATGCGGGTGATGCTGGCCATCGTCGACGAAGGCCTGCTCGATCTCACCCGGTTCAAGACCCCCGACCCCTGGCAGACCTTCCACGGCCGCGAGGCGTTGCAGATCCAGGGCTGGGACCTGTTCGACCAGGTGGTGGGCGCCTGGGCCGGACGCACCGACCGCCTGTTCGCCGTGGGTGGCTCCGAGGACGCCCGCAAGAAAGCCGCGCAGGCCAAGGGCAATCCCTTCCCCCCCATGGTGCTGGTCAAGGGGCCCTTCGACGTCCCCGCCAAGGGCGCGGATGTCGAGGTGGACATTCCCCGGTACACCGGCAGCGTGCGCATGATGGTGATCGCCGCGAAGGACGAGGCCTTCGGCAGCGCCGAAAAGGCGGTGACGGTGCGGGCGCCGGTGATGGCGCTTCTGACGGTGCCGCGTGCGCTGTCGCCCTCCGATCGCTCGGTGATTCCCGTGACGGTCTTCGCGAGCAAACCGGGGCGCGTGCAGGTCAAGGCCAAGCTCACGGGTCCCATCGCCGCCGAAGGGAACACCACGCAATGGGTGGACTTCCGCGAAGCCGGCGACCAGATCGTGAACTTCGCCGTGCGCGCCGCCAACGGCACCGGACAAGCCACCATAACGGTGGAGGCCAGTTCTCCTGCTGGCACGGGTTCGGACGCCCAGGCCTTCCAGGTGCGCCAGCCCGGTGTTCCCGGCACCCGCAGCATCCTGATGGCCGCCAACGACTCGTTGGGCTGGGCCGTGCCGCTGACGCCCTGGGGCCTGCAGGGCACCCGCACCGCGCGCCTGGAGATTTCCTCCACCGGATTGATCGGCCTGAACGATCGCGTGCAGGATCTGATCACCTACCCCCACGGGTGCCTGGAACAGACGCTTTCGGGCTTGGTCCCGCAGATCTTCCTGCGCACGCTTGTCCCCTGGAGCCCCGAAGCCCAGCTCAAGACCGCCGATGCCAACGTACGCGCCGGACTCGACCGCCTGCGCCTGTTCCAGACGCCTTCGGGCGGCCTGTCCTTGTGGCCCGGCGAAGGTGAACCCTACCCCTGGGGAACCCTCTGGGCCGTGCGTGGCATGCTGGCCGCACGGGAAGCCGGATTCGACGTTCCCTCCAGTCTGCTCGACCCGGTCGTGGCCTGGATCGCCTCGAAGGCCGCCGCTTTCCGTCCCGGCTCCGAAGCCGTGCGGGGCGATACCCTCGCGCAGGTGACTCGCCTGGACTTGTTGGCCCTGGCCGGCAAACCCGACCTGGCCGCCATGAACCGGCTCCGCGAGGCACCTCTGGCCGACCTGGAACGCTGGACCCTCGCCGCGGCCTACGCGACGGCCGGCCGTGCCGACGTGGCCACCAAGCTCACCAGCAAGGCGGGCTTCGCGGTCTCGCAGGTGCGCATGACCGACCACTGGCTGAACAGTCCCATGCGCGATCGCGCCCTGCTGGCCGAAGCCATGTCGCGCGCCGGTGCCCGCGCCAAGGCCCTGGAACAGACGCGCCTGGTTCGCGACGATCTGCGCCGCAACTACTGGTATTCCACCCAGGAGCTGGGAGCGGCCTTCTACGCCTTGGCTCGCCTGCAAGGCAAGGCCAGCACCAAGGACGCCTTCGGGGTGCGCTGGCGCCTGGACCAGGGCCCCTGGAAGACGTTCAAGGTGGCAGGTGGTTCGGGTCGGGTGGATCTGCCCGCCGATGTCACGGGCACCCTCGAGGTGAAGGTCGAGAACCGCGTGGCCGCCGAGGCGTTCCTGTCCCTGCGCGCCATCCCGGGTCCGGAAGAACCCGTCCCGGCACCCAACGGACTGGATCTGACCGTGACCTATGAACGCGCCGACGGTTCCAGCATCGATCCGTCGCGATTGGAACAGGGCGAGGACTTCCGGGTGGTCACCACCGTGCGCAACCGTTCGGGTCGCTACCAGCCCAACCTGGCGCTCACCCAGATCTTCCCGGGTGGCTGGGAGATCCGCAACGAGAACATCGAAGGCGGCGAGACCCCGGCCGATGCTCCCAAACCGACCCACTGGTGGGGATCGACCACCACGCCGCGCCGGATCGAGATCCGCGACGATCGCGCCCTGCATTACCTGGACCTCCCCTACGACGGAGTCGCACGCGTGGTGGTGGGCATCCGAGCCGCCTACGTGGGCTCGTACATCCGTCCCGGCGCGCAAGTGGAGAACCTCTACGACGCCACCTGGCAGGCCACCCAAACCTCCGGTCGTAGCGAGATCGTCGCCCGTTGACCACCTCCGCCGGCCCGCGGAGGCGAAGGCTCCTCCTTCCGCTTTCCGCGGCGCTGGCGGCAGGAGCTCTGCTCCTTCCTCCGGGGGATTTCCCCCAACCGCGTTCCACCGCCATCCTGGATACCCAAGGGCGCCTGTTGGGGGCCACCGTGGCCGCCGACGGGCAATGGCGGTTTCCCACTTCCGATTCCGTCCCGTGGCGCTTTCGCTCCGCCCTGCTGGAGGCCGAAGACCGGCGTTTCTTCGCCCATCCGGGCATCGACCCTTGCGCGATCGGGCGCGCCGCGCGCGACAATTTCCGTCCCCACCGGCGCATCCAGGGGGCGTCCACCCTGACCATGCAGGTCGCCCGTCTGCTGCGCCGTGCGCAGGGCGCTTGGCCCCGGCGCTCACTGTGGGCCAAGGCATCCGAAGCATGGCTGGCCCTGCGCCTGGAAATGTGGCACCGCAAACAAGCGATCCTGGCCCTGTGGTGCGCCAACGCTCCGTTCGGCGGCAACGTCGTGGGCCTGGAGGCCGCGGCGTGGCGCTGGTACGGGACCGCCCCGGAAGACCTCACCTGGGGACAGTGCGCGGTGCTGGCCTCGCTTCCCAACGCCCCCTCGCGGCTACTGGGCACCGAGGCCGGTCGCCAGGCGCTGCTGCGCCGACGCGATCGCATCCTGGCCAACTTGACGGCCCGCGGGGTGCTCGACAGCACCGAAGCCTCGCTGGCGCGCGCGGAGCCCCTGCCCGTGCAACCGCACCGCCTGCCCGATCACGCGCCCCACGCGTTGGCCCGCCTGGCCCGGGTGGCCCCGGGGCACCGCTGGACCACCACCCTCGATCTGGACCTGCAATCGGAGATCCTGCGCCTGTCGCAGGCCCACCTGCGCGAACTCGGGCTCCTGGGGGTCGACGGCCTCTCCGTGCTGGTCGGTGAGATCCCCGGCGGCGACAGTCTGCCCCAGATACGAGCCTGGATCGGCGACGCCGGGGGCAGACCCGTCGATCTCGCCCTGGCGCCGCGCTCGACCGCCAGCACGCTCAAACCCTTCCTGTACGGACAACTCCTGGATGCCGGACGGATCCTGCCCCAGCAGCTCCTGCTGGACATCCCCTCGCGCTGGGGGGACTACCGCCCCCAGAACGCTTCGGGCACCTTCGAGGGCGCCGTGCCCGCCGACGAGGCGCTGGCCCGTTCCCTGAACGTGCCCTGGGTGCGCGAACTGCACGACCTGGGCATCGAGCCGTTCCTGGGTCTGCTGCGCCGCGCCGGGTTCACGCGGCTCCACCGGGACGCCGAGGGCTACGGCCTGTCCCTGGTGCTGGGGGGAGCCGAAGCCAGTCTGGCCGACCTGGCCGTCGCCTACGCCGGACTGGCGCGCGGCGGATCGGCGGCATCCTTCGCGCTGGCCCGCAGCGGCGACCGCGAGATCCACCTGGGCGGCCCGCCCCAATCGGGCCAGCTCCCCCCTCGCTCCCCTCGCGAAGCCGTCGCCCTCTCCGACGCCTCCATGCTCCAGCCGCCCCGGCGCGGGCAATTCCTGACTTCAGCGGCCTCGTGGCTGGTGCTCGAGGCGATGCGCCGCCCCGGGCGCATCGAGGAGGAGGTCGCGTGGAAGGCCTTCGCCGGAGCGCGTCCGCTGGCCTGGAAGACCGGCACGAGCTACGGCTTCCGCGACGCCTGGACCATCGCGGTGCGCCCGCGCTGGGTGGTGGCGGTCTGGGCGGGCGACGCCGCGGGAGGAGGCCATCCCGGACTCTGGGGCTCCACCGCCGCCGCGCCGCTGGCCTTCCGCATCCAGCCCGTGCTCCCCCATCGCGGCGCCCCGTCGTGGTTCGCCCCCCCACTGGGGATGGTGTCCGTCCCGACCTGCCCCACCACCGGCTTCCGACGCTCCCTCGCCTGCCCGGCGGGAGGCACCGTGCTCGCCCCACCCGCCGGCCGGCTGGCGCCGATGGACCCATGGCACCACCTGCGCCCGTTCGACGCCTCGGGCACCTGGCGCGTGCGGTCCACCTGCGAAGATCCGCACAAGACCGTGCAGCGGCCCGTCCTGGAACTGCCACCCGCGGTCGAGGCCCTGATGCGCGAAGCTGCGCCCCAGCGGCTCCCTTCCTCCCCTCCCTGGAGGGCGGGATGCGATCCCTCCGACCTGGGGGGGGACATCCAGATCGTCGTGCCGGAAAACGGCGATCGCGTGCTGCTGCCGCGCGACATCGACGGGTCGGTGCAGAAATTGGCGATCCAGGTGGGGCATCGGCGTCGCGACGCCTCGGTGCGCTGCTACCTCGACGACGAGGACCTGGGCGTCAGCGTCCGATTCCGCGATTTCCTGGTGCAGCCCCAACCCGGCCCCCACCGCGTGGTCTGCCTGGACGACGAAGGCTCGCGCGCCGAAGTCCGTTTCGACGTGGCCTGGACCGAAAAAGCCCTCCACCCCCGCTGAACCCTCGCCCCGAGACCCCCCTCAGAGCCTGAGAAAAAACCGGTGCACCAGAAAGCCGCTCGTCCTGAGGAAGGGCGACGCCCTGTCTCGAAGGGCAGCGGCGTAGCACTGGGCACAACATCTTGTACTCGCGAACCCACCGCCCGCCCTCGAGAGCTCTCCTGAGCCTGTCGAAGGGCGCTTCGCTCCTCAGGACGAGCGGCGGATTTTGGCCGCTCGGAGGCTTTTTCTCACTCTCTCAGAGGATGACGGATCCTGGCATGGGAAAGGTGGCGCCCAGCCATTTTTCGGCCTCGGCGGGCGGGACGGGCTTGCCGAAGAGGAATCCCTGGCCGTAACGGCATCCCATGGACCGCAGGCCTCCCAACTGCAGGCGGGTCTCGACACCTTCGGCCACGGTCTCCATGCTCAGGTTCTGCGCCAGTTGGATGATGGTGCGCACGATCGCCGCGCGCTCGGGGGCGTCGCCCAGGCGCATCACGAAGGAGCGATCGATCTTGAGGGTATCGAAGGGGAACTGGTGCAGGTAGGCCAGCGACGAATAGCCGGTGCCGAAATCGTCGATGGACAGGCGGATGCCCAGGTCCTTGAGACCCAGGACCTTCTGCGAGGCGTCGGAGGAATTGTCCATGATCACCGACTCGGTGATCTCGAGTTTGAGGTTCTCGCCGGGGAGTCCGGTCTCGAAGAGGATGGACCGCACCTGGTCGACGATGTCGGGCATCGCGAACTGCTTCACCGAAAGGTTCACCGAGATCCAGAGCTCTTCGCCGGCGGGGTGCTCGCGACGCCAATGCGCCATCTGCTTGCACGAATCGCGCAGCACGATGCGCCCGATGTCGACGATGAGGCCCGATTCTTCCGCCAGCGGGATGAATACCGCCGGCGACACGATGCCCTTTTCGGGATGCTGCCAGCGCGCCAGGGCCTCGTAGCCGGCCAATCGGCCGTCGTCGAGTTCCAGGATGGGCTGGTAGTAGACGCGGAACTCTTCGCGCTCGACGGCGCGACGCAAGGCGCTCTCCATCTCCAGGTGCGCGACGGCGTAGTCGTGCATACCCGGATTGTAGAGCATGTGGCGGCCCTTGCCCTGCCCCTTGGCCTTGTACATCGCCGCTTCGGCGTCTCGCAGCAGGTCTTCCGGCTGGTCCTGGGCACGTTCGGAGATGGCGATGCCCGCCGACATCGTGATGTACAGTTCCTGTCCACGCAACCGGATGGGATGCGCGACGCGGGCCAGGACGTGCTCCGCCATGCGGGTGAACACGGACAGGTCCGTGTAGCCTTCCATCAGGATGGCGAATTCGTCGCCCCCCAGGCGCGCGACGGTGTCGCGGGCGTTGAGGGACTCCTCGATGGCTTGCCCGACCACGACGACGAGTTCGTCGCCCGCCTCGTGGCCCAGGGAATCGTTGACGATCTTGAAGCGGTCGATGTCCAGAAGGATCACGCCCACGTAGTGGACACCGCTGGTCTTGCGCGAACGCATGAGCGCTCGTCGGGCCCGATCCAGCAGCAGGGCGCGGTTGGGGAAGCCCGTGAGACCGTCGTAGAGGGCCCCCTGCATGAGCTGCTCCTCGACCCTCTTGCGGGCCGTGACCTCCTCGACGGAGCCGGCCATGCGCACGGGTCTGCCCTGCGCGTCGAAATGGGCCATGCCGCGCGAGAGGACCCAGCGCCACGTCCCGTCCTTGTGCAGGATGCGGAACTCGCATTCGAAGTGCGGCGCCTGCCCCTTGAGGTGCGACTGGATCTCCTGGCGCAGCAGATCGGAGTCGCGCGGATGCACGCGTTCCCACCATTCCTCCGGGCTGTCCGTGAGATCGGCCTCGTCCACACCCACCAGGGCGGCCCAGCGCGGCGAGTAGTAGAAGCGATCGGCGACCACATCCCACTCCCAAAGACCGCCGTTGGATCCCTGTGCGGCCAGGGCGTAGCGCTCCTGCGAGCGCCGCAGGGCCTCTTCGGCCTCGCGACGGGCGGTGATGTCCTCGACGGTGCCCTCGAAGTACAGAATGCGTCCGTCCGTTCCGCGCACCACGCGGGCGTTTTCCGCAATCCACAGGATGGTGCCGTCGAGGCGGCGCACTTGCGCCTCGAAGCCCTGCACACTTCCTTCGCGCAGCATGCGCTCCAGGAACTCGTGCCGAGTGTCTTCCCCCACGTAGACGTCGCGGGCGATGTCGCGTACGGAGTGGATCAGGTGGCTGGGGGAATCGTAGCCGTACAGGCGCGCCATGGCCGGATTGGCCGAGAGGTACCGGCCTTCGGGACTGGACTGGAAGATGCCCTCGACGGCGTTTTCGAAGATGCCGCGGTACTTCTCCTCGGCGAACCGGAGCGCCTCTTCGGCGAGTTTG
>JAMIIV010000184.1:0-2086 GCA_035913415.1 Fibrobacteria bacterium
GGTCTGCCGCACGTTCTCGCACACGCTGGTGTCCGAGCTGGCCCGTCTGGCGCGCATTCCCGTGGTGAACGCGCTCACGGACGTCTCGCACCCCTGCCAGGCGCTGGCCTTCGGCCTGACCGCACGCGAACACAAGGGCCCCCTCAAGGGCCAGACGCTGGTCTTCGTGGGCGACGGCAACAACGTGGCGCGCTCGCTCGCCGAGCTGGCCGCCCTCACCGGCATGCACTTCGTGCTGGCCTGCCCCGAAGGCTTCGAACTGCCCTCGGAGTTCTGCGCGCAGATCGCCCCCGAGTTCGCCCACCGCGGCACTCGGTTCGAGACCTCCCACGACGCCCACGCAGCCGTCAAAGGCGCCGACTTTCTGTACGGCGACGTGTGGGTCTCCATGGGCCAGGAGTCGCAGAAGGATTCCAAGACCGGCCATTTTGTGCCGTTCCAAATCAACGACGCCCTGCTGGATTCGGCCGGGTCGCAGGCTTTGGTCACGCATTGCCTGCCCGCCCATCGTGGCGAGGAAATCACCGATGCTGTCATGGACAGCGAAAAAGCGGTATGCTTCGACGAAGCCGAAAATCGCCTGCACGCCCAGAAGGCCGTGATCCGCAGGTTGTTCCAGGCCACCGGGAGGATTTGAACATGGCTCTTGCACGAGTCGCAACGGGAATCGAAGGACTGGACCGGATGACCTCCGGTGGTTTCGTGGAGCGCTCCGCGAACCTCATCGAAGGCGCCCCGGGCACCGGCAAGACCACACTGGGACTCCAATTCCTGCTGGAAGGCATCGAGAACCGCGGTGAAGCGGGTCTCTACATCAGTTTCGAGGAATTCCCCGCCCAGCTCTACGCGGATGCGCTGAAGTTGGGTTGGGACCTCAAGAAACACGAATCCGAAGGCCGCCTGCGGGTGGTCTTCACCGATCCCATGTCGCTTCTGGCAGACCTCGAGCAGGTTGACGGCCCCCTAGAGCGCCTGATCGAGGAATTCTGCATCAAGCGCGTGGTCATCGACAGCCTCTCGCACTTCGAATTCCTCTCCGAAGATCCGTTCCAACTGCGCGACATGGAGTTCCGGCTCATCTCGGCGCTCAAGCGCGAAGGCTGCACCTCGGTGTTGCTGCGCGAAAACGGCAACCTGCTGGGCGAAACCAACTCGCTCTCCCGCTCGCCCTTCGTGGTCGACAGTTTCCTGATCCTGCGCTACGTCGAGATCGAATCCGCCGTCTCCAAGGCCATGCTGGTGCTCAAGATGCGCGGCTCGGCTCACGCCACCGACATTCGGCGCTACTCCATCGCCCAGGGCGGCATCCGCGTCGAAGCCAAGTTCGAAGGCCAGGAAGGCATCCTGGGTGGTTCGCCGCGCAAGAGCCGGGCACAGGCCTTCGTGGAGGCGTTCGGACGCCGCCGATGATCCTCTCGCTGATCGTCCTCGCCCAGATCACGGCCGTCGCGTCCCTGAGCCTCATCGGCATCGGGATCGGACGTTTCTACCGCATGAAATTCGGTGAATCCACCCAGTGCTGGTTGCTGGGCGTGGGCGCCGTGCTGGGCGTGATCGGACAGTTCCTGACGTTGTTGCCGGGTCTGCCCACGGGTCTGCCCGACCTGGTCTACGTCCCCGGAGCCCTGTTCCTGGCCGTGGGCGTGTTCTGGCTCTGGTTCGTCATGATGGGACCCCGCAGATGATCCTCTACGGCCCGCTCCTGTGGCACATCGCCTTGGCCGCATTCCTGGTGCTCATCCGCGCTCTCTCGTCCCGTCTGGGCAAGGCCATGCGCGACGACATCGGCGACGTGCGCTTCTTCACCTGGGCCGCCACACTCGTGGCCGCCTCGGGATTCCTGCACGCCACGGCCCCCTTCTGGGAGCTCGCCTCCTGGTTCGGCGCCGCCTTCGGACTGCTCGGCTTCGGCCTGGCGGGTTGGGCCGGCTGGAAGACCTGGGGCTGGATCCCTTCGGAACTCGCACGCGGACGCAAGGGAGGATGAGATCATGGCGAAAATCCTGATTGTCGACGACGAAGAAGACATGGCCAAGGTGATCGCGCTGGTCCTCGAGGCCGACGGACACGAGGTCCTCACCCAACT
>JAMIIV010000185.1:0-5241 GCA_035913415.1 Fibrobacteria bacterium
TCGGCCATCAACCCGTACCTCGCCTTCCAGACCATCGAGGACATGCGTTCGCGCAAGCTGATCTCCGAGGACATCACCCAGGAGAAGGCCGAGTACCACTACATCAAGGCCGTCGACAAGGGCCTGCTGAAGATCATGTCGAAGATGGGCATCTCGACCATCCCGTCGTACATCGGCGCCCAGATCTTCGAAGCCGTCGGCCTCTCCCAGGAAGTGGTCGACGAATACTTCACCAAGACCCCCTCGCGCGTGGGCGGCATCGATCTCGAGACCATCGAGAAGGAGACCCTCCTGCGCCACCGCTTCGCCTTCGAGGCCATCGAGCTCGAAGACGGCGACGACGACCTCGAGGTGGGCGGCGTGTACGCCTGGCGCCAGCGCGGCGAACGCCACCAGCTCAACCCCGAGACCATCCACAAGCTGCAGCAGGCCTGCTGGAAGAACGACTGGAACCAGTGGAAGGAGTACACCCGCCTGATCGACGACCAGGCCAAGGCTCCCATCACCCTGCGCGGCCTGCTCGACTTCCAGAATCTGTCGCCCATTCCCCTCGACGAGGTCGAATCGGTCGAGAGCATCGTCAAGCGTTTCGCCACCGGCGCGATGTCGTTCGGCTCCATCTCGTGGGAAGCCCACACGACCATGGCCATCGCCATGAACCGCCTGGGCGGACGCTCCAACACCGGCGAAGGCGGCGAAGACGCCCGTCGTTTCCAGACGGTCAAGGAAGGCACGAAGGTCTCCGACATCGTCGGTGCCAAGTACGCCCTGGTCGACTACCAGATGAAGGAAGGCGACAGCCTCCGCTCGTCCATCAAGCAGGTCGCTTCGGGCCGTTTCGGCGTCACGAGCAACTACCTGGTGAACTCCGACGAGTTGCAGATCAAGATGGCCCAGGGCGCCAAGCCCGGCGAAGGCGGCCAGTTGCCCGGCCACAAGGTCGATGCCTGGATCGGCGCCACGCGCCACTCCACTCCCGGCGTGGGCCTGATCTCGCCTCCTCCGCACCACGACATCTACTCCATCGAAGACCTCGCGCAGCTCATCTACGACCTCAAGAACGCCAACGTCCACGCACGCATCAACGTGAAGCTCGTGGCCGAAGTGGGCGTGGGTACCGTGGCGGCGGGTGTGGCGAAGGCCCACTCCGACGTCGTGCTCATCTCGGGCTTCGACGGCGGCACGGGTGCATCGCCGGTCACCTCGATCAAGCACGCCGGTCTACCCTGGGAACTCGGCCTCGCCGAAGCCCACCAGGTGCTGGTGCGCAACGGTCTGCGCGACCGCGTGGTCCTGCAGACCGACGGCATGCTGCGCACCGGCCGCGACGTCGCGATCGCCGCGATGCTGGGCGCCGAGGAATGGGGCGTGGCCACGGCCGCGTTGGTGGTCATGGGTTGCATCATGATGCGCAAGTGCCACCTGAACACCTGCCCCGTGGGCGTCGCCACCCAGGACCCCGAGCTGCGGAAGAACTTCCACGGCAAGCCGGAATACGTGGAGACCTTCTTCAAGTACCTGGCCCAGGACCTGCGCGAACACATGGCCCAGTTGGGCTTCCGCACCGTCAACGAGATGATCGGCCGCGTGGACAAGCTCGCGCCCCGCAAGGGCGTGACCCACTGGAAGGCCAAGCACCTCAAGCTCGAGAACCTTCTGCACCGCATGACCACCGCCGACAACGGCCCGCAGTACTGCACCACCACGCAGGACCACGGCATCGACACCGCACTGGACAACGAGCTGCTCAAGCTCTGCGCCCCCGCCATCGAGCGCAAGGAGAAGGTCCGCGGCGAGATCCGCCTCAAGAACGTCAACCGCACGGTCGGCACCATCCTGAGCTCGCAGATCACCCGCAAGCTGGGTCCGGACGCACTCGAGCCCGACACCATCCATCTCAAGTGCACCGGCACCGCCGGCCAGTCGTTCCTGGCCTTCGGCGTCAAGGGCGTCACGATGGAGATCGAGGGCGAGGCCAACGACTACTTCTGCAAGGGTCTGTCGGGCGGTCGCGCCATCCTCTACCCGCCGCGCAACTCCACCTTCGAGCCCGCCGACAACGTCATCGTGGGCAACGTGGGCTTCTACGGAGCCACCTCGGGCGAGGCCTTCATCATGGGCAAGGCGGGCGAGCGCTTCTGCGTGCGCAACTCCGGCGCCCACGTGGTCGTGGAATCCATCGGTGACCACGGCGCCGAGTACATGACCGGCGGACGCCTGGTCGTGTTGGGCGAGATCGGCCGCAACTTCGCGGCCGGCATGTCCGGCGGCGTGGCCTACCTGTTCGACGACGGCAAGACCAGGAGCCGCGTGAACAAGGCGATGGTCGCTCTGGAAGAGGTCATCGACGCGGCCGATCTGGCCGAGCTGAAGAGCCTGATCGAACGCCAGGCGGACTACACCGGTTCGAAGCGGGCCAAGGCCCTGCTTTCCAACTGGTCGGAATCCGTCAAGAAGTTCGTGAAGGTGATGCCTGTGGACTACAAGCGCGCGCTGCGCGAAATGGCCCTCGAGGCCGCCGCCGAAGGGAGCAAGGGCTGATGGGCAAGGAAACCGGTTTCAAGGAGTTCGAGCGCAAGACCATCGGCTACAAGCCGGTCGACGAGCGCGTGAAGGGCTACCAGGAATTCCTGGTGCCGCTCACCCAGGCCGAGGTCGAGACGCAGGGCGCCCGCTGCATGAATTGCGGCGTGCCGTTCTGCCACTCCGGCTGCCCCCTGGGCAACATCATCCCCGACTTCAACGACCACGTCTACCGCCACAAGTGGGACAAGGCCCTCGAGTCGCTGCGCTCCACCAACAACTTCCCCGAATTCACGGGGCGCATCTGCCCGGCTCCCTGCGAGTCGGCTTGTGTGGTGGGGCTCGTCAAGCCCGCCGTGGCCATCAAGACCGTCGAGATGTCGATCATCGAACACGCCTGGGCCAACGGGATGATGGTGGCCAAACCGCCGCGCAAGCGCACCGGCAAGACCGTCGCGGTCATCGGATCGGGCCCTGCGGGCCTGGCCGCCGCTGACCAATTGAACAAGGCCGGCCACTCCGTGACCGTGTTCGAACGCGCCGAGAAGGTGGGTGGACTGCTGCGCTACGGCATCCCCGACTTCAAGCTCGACAAGAACGTGGTCCAGCGCCGCGCCGACCTCATGGCCGAAGAGGGTGTGGTCTTCCGCACCTTGGCCAACGTCGGTGGCAACGTGCCCACCGCCGAGGTCAAGAACGGCTTCGACGCCATCGTGCTGGCGGGCGGCTCCACCGCCCCCCGCGACCTGCCCATCCCGGGCCGCGACGGTGAAGGCGTCTACCCCGCCATGGAGTTCCTGTCGCAGAGCAACCACCGCGTGGCCAAGCTCGCGGGTACCCGCAACCAGCGCGGCCAGGAGATCCAGGAGATCCTGGCCACGGGCAAGCGCGTGCTGGTCATCGGCGGCGGCGACACCGGTTCCGACTGCGTGGGCACCTCCATCCGCCAGGGCGCCAAGTCCGTCCTGCAGGTCGAACTTCTGCCCAAGCCTCCCGAAGGCCGCACCGACAAGACGCCCTGGCCCACCCACCCGGGCCCGGCCTCGTTGAGCACTAGCACCTCGCAAGCCGAAGGCTGCGAGCGCGACTGGTCCGTGCAGTCCAAGGAGATCCTGCGCGACGAGAAGGGCAACGTGAAGGGCGTACGCGCCTGCAAGCTCGACTGGTCGAAGGGCAAACCGGAAGAAGTTCCCGGATCCGAATACGTCATCGAGTGCGAACTCGTGCTTCTGGCCATGGGCTTCCTGCACCCCGAGCCCACCGGCCTTTTGGCCGACCTGGGTGTGGAAAAGGACGAACGCGGCAACGTGAAGGCCAAGGAACACGCCACCTCCGTCGACGGCGTCTTCGCCTGCGGCGACATGCGCCGCGGCCAGTCCCTGGTGGTCTGGGCCATCTCGGAGGGGCGCGAATGCGCTCGCGCCGTGGACGCCTGGCTCAACGACGGCTCGTCGTTCCTGTCGGCCAAGGCCGCCAGTCTCTGCGAGATCAAGGGCTGATCCTTCCCGACGCTTTCGGGCGTCCGTGACTCCAACGCCTCCGGGAGCCCTCTCCGGAGGCGTTTTTTGTTCCTTTTCCACAACTGGCACTCCGGCGGACTGACCGCCCCCAACCGACCCCCTTCGCGCGAGGACTCCGCATGCGCCGCACCCTGCTGGGCACCCTTCTGGCCACCTCGCTCCTGCTGGGGGCCTGCGACGATTCCTCCTCCCCCAACCTGCCGCCGCCGGCATCGCCACACCAAGCGCTCCTGGACGCCCTGTTCGCACCCGCCACCACGGCCGAAACCACCGCGGTGGCCGCCGAATGGGCTGCCCGGCGGCCGGAGGTGAACGGCGCGCGCATCGACCTGGAATCCCGCTTCGCGGCCGAACTTCCGTTCCTGGTGGTGTCGTACCTCAAGGCCCCCAGCGCCTGGTCGGTCCCCGACACCGTGCCCGTGCGGCTGATGTCGCACGTCGTAGACGGATTCCGTCATCATGGCGCGCTCTGGACCCCCTCGGGGACGGCCAAGCTGCCCATCCTGGTCTTCGCCCACGGTGGCGACGACGGCATCGACTCGATCCAGTGGCGGGCCGTCCTGCAGACCACCCGCACCTTGCGGGATTCCATCGCCATCCTCGCCCCCTCTTTCCGCTCCGAACCCGTGGGTTTCCTCACCCGCCCCCGTTCCGAAGGCGACCCCAGCCCCTGGGACCGTGACATCGAGGACCTGCGCTCCTTCGTGCGCGCCGCCGTCTCCCTGGACTCCCGTCTGGACACCACCCGCATCTGCCTGGTGGGGTATTCCCGCGGTGGAGGTGTGGCCCTCCTGACCTCCGAACGCGACCCTCTTTTCACCAGCGTGGCCACCATCGCCGCCCCCACCACGTTCCAAGGTCCATGGGTGCGCGCCCTGGCCGATTCCATCCTGTCCGGCACCGGGGTGAACCTCCCCGGAGTGGACCACATCGCCACCACGGTCCTTCTCCCCTACCAGCAGGGGCGGTTGTCTCTGGATTCGGCCCGTCGCGAGCTCATCCGCCGCTCGGCCACCACCTGGGCACGGCGCCTTCCGGACCATCTCCAGCTCCACCACGGCATGACCGACATCACGGTCCCGCACGCCGAGATGGAGCGCCTCGTACAGGCATCCCAGGCGCTGGGCCGCTCGCCCTCCTCCCGCTCTTGGCCCAACCTCGACCATTACATGGTGGTCCCCAAGGCCCTGGAAGACCT
>JAMIIV010000186.1:0-45606 GCA_035913415.1 Fibrobacteria bacterium
CAGCTCGCGCAACAGGCGGTCGAGGGCCTGCCCCAGGGGCTCGAGTTCGCTCCCCTTCAGGGCGGCAAGGTCGAATCCCGCGCCGCCACCCCGGCGCGAGGCGGCCAGCAGATCCATGACGGGATCGGACAGCCGGTGCTCGGAGTAGTTCATTCCCGCCGCCTCGCCTTCCGGCGAAACGCGCAGGACCGTGAAGATCGAAACGAATTTCCACACCAGGAATCCGCCTCCCACCGACACCACCAGGCAAGCCGCGGTGCCTGCGGCCTGGACGCCGAACCACGACAGCCGGGATGGGTCTTCGCCGAGCCGCACGGCCCGCGCCAAGACGGAATCCGTCGTGGAGAGCAGGGGCGCCAGGAGGATGCCGAGCACACCGCAGGCGCCGTGGACCGGGATCGCACCGACGGCGTCGTCGAGGCGCAGCCGCTCCAGGGCGCGGGTGGCCAGGTGCACCGCGACCCCGGCGAGGATGCCCACCAGGGGGGCGGCCGCGAAGGGGATGATGTCGGCGCAGGCGGTCACGGCGACCAGTCCACCCAAGGTTCCGTTGAGGACCAACCCGATCTCGGAGACGCCGCGCACGGCCCAACTGGTGAGCATGGTGGTCACACCTCCGAAACACGCCGCCACCAGGGTGGAGGCCACGATGCGAGCGGTCTGGTCTCCCAGAGGGGCGGAGCCACCGTTGAAACCGATCCAGCCGAACACCAGGATGAAGGTGCCCAGCGACGAGAGGACCAGGTCGGAGGCGGGGAAGTCGACAGGCTTGCCGGCGGCGTCGAAGCGTCCGATCCGAGGCCCCAGGAGGATCACACCCGCCAACGAGACTCCCGCACCCATCAGGTGGACGACGGACGATCCGGCGAAGTCGTGGAAGCCCCGCTGTGCCAACCAGCCTCCTCCCCAGACCCAGTGGCCGAACAAGGGGTACAGTACCGCGCACAGCAAGGTGCTTTCGAGAACGAAGGGGAAGAATCGGAGGCGTTCGGCAACGGCCCCGGAGACGATGGTGGCGGCCGTGCCGCAGAAGACCGCCTGGAAGAGGAAGTGCAGGAATTCGCGGTCGGTCGCCCCGGCCAGCAACGGCCGAGGGGTGCCGAACAGGCCGAAGTTGGAGGCGCCGAACATCAGGCCGTATCCCAGGACCAGGAAACCGATGGTGGAGACGAGCTCCACCGAGAAGTTCTTCATCGCGACGTTCACCGCGTTCTTGCGACGGACGGCACCTGCCTCCAGGCAGAGAAAGCCAGGTTGCATGAAAAAGACCAGCCCGATGCACAACAGCATCCAGACGTCCTGGGCGAGATTCGAGCTCATGGATCAACCTCCGTGAGCCGGGGAGGTAAGCGATCCCCGTGCCAGACCTGCAGAACAGCGGGTGCGGGGATTGCATGTGCCAGGACTGCCAAAACTTGACAATAACCGACGAAGAGTCGGTGACGTCAGTGTGCCGGGGCCGTCTCCTTGGCGGGACGTTCGCGGATTTCGCCGAGGGGGCGGAATCCGGTGCTGCCCGAAGACTTCTTCACGGGGGCTTCGGATTCCGCGGGGGCATCCTTCGGGGTCAGGCTCTCGCCCTTCTTGAGAATCAGCAGAGTGACGCGCCGGTTCTCCGGAGCGTAGGGATTCTGGGAGTTCTTCGGCTCCCGATCGCCGCTGCCGATGACGGAATTCACCCGTTGCGGATCGACGCCCTTGGATGCCAGATATTGTCTAACGGAATTCGCGCGGTCGGCGGAAAGCTGCCAGTTGGAGTAGCCGTTGGTGTATTCGTAGGCGTCGGTGTGGCCGCTGATGACCAATCGGTTGTCGATGCCCCCCAAGGAGTTGCCCAGTTCCTCGAGGGCCTGGTACATCTTCGGGTTGATGGCCGCGGAACCGATCTCGAAGGTGCCCAGCCCCGCGGCGTCGGAGATCTCGATTTCCAGTCCCTTCTCGGTCATGCGGGTCTGGAACTGCTCGCCCAGACTGGCCAGAGCGGAGTCCGAAGCCAGGACGGAATCGAGGGTCTTGAGGGTCTGGTCGTCTTGCCCTTCCTCGCTGGTGACGTTGCTTCCGCCCTCCTGTTTTTCCTTGGTCGCGGTGGCGCCGCCCATGTTCATGGGGCTTGAAGAACCCGACTTGAAGATGGTGGGATTCTGGAAATACTGCGCGATGGCCTCCTTCTGTTCGGCCGACGTGGACGAGATGATCCACAGCACCAGGAACAGGGCGAACATCGAGGTCATGAAGTCGGCGAAGGCCACCTTCCAGGCGCCGCCATGGTGGCCATGGTCGTGCTTTTTCTTCTTGCGCGGAGGAGGAGCCTTGTCGCCGTTTTCTGCCATGGCGCGTTCAGCCCTTCTTCGCGGCCGCGTTCAGCGCGTTGGTATCGGGGCGGAAGTGGTGGAACAGGGATTTGCGGGCCACCTCGATGGCCACCATGGGCGCCAACCCTTGGCTGAACGCGCGGAATCCTGAAGCCAGGCAGGCCAGGTACATCTCTTCCTCGACGTTCACGGATTCGAGTTTCTGGGAGAGCGGGTTGATGTAGCCGTAGGCCATGAGCACGCCGAACATGGTTCCCACGAGCGCCGCGCCGATGTGGTGCCCCAGGACTTCGGGAGGCTCGCTCAAGCTGCCCATCGTGATGATGATGCCCAGCACCGCCGCCACGATACCCAGGCCGGGAAAGGCATCGGCCATGCGGCTGAACACCTGGGGGATCTGCTTGATCTCCTTTTCGTGGGTTTCCATGTCGGTTTCGATGGACAGGTCGATGGCGGTGGCATCGATGCCGTTGACGAGCTGGCGCAGGGCGTCGCAGTAGAAGTCGGTGGCTTCGTGGTTGGCCAGGAACTTGGGGTACTTCTTGAAGACCTGGCTGTTGTCGGGGGCGTTGACGTCCTGCTCGATGGACAGGATGCCTTCCTTGCGGACCTTGTTGTACAGCTCGTACTGCATGACCAGGATGTCCAGGAAGTCCTGGCTGGTGTAGCCGTTCTTGAAGGCCTTGCCCACGCTCTTCAGCGCGGCTTGCAGCACATACGAGGGCGTGCAGATCAGCACGCCGCCGATGGCCGCGCCGCCGAGCGTGATGTACTCGGCCGGAACGATGAGCACCAGGAGGTTGCCGCCGGCCAGGAGGAATCCGCCGAAGACGCCGACAGTGACGACGATGACGCCGATGAGGGAGAGCATGGGGCGAGTGTACCATTCCTTGCGCGAGAATTGTCACGCGGAATCGACGGAATCCGGTGTCGGACCTAGTCTTAAAGCGTGTTTACGAATTCCGGAATTCGCGAACGAAGCCGCACGCCCTTCGAGACGCGCCTTCGGCGCTCCTCAGGACGAGCGGGATGATTTGCTCGATCATTCGTAAACACCTTCTTAGCGCCTCTCGATCCAGTTGGTGAAGATCGCTGTGGCAAGAAACGGCGTGCCCGGGGGCATGTTGTTGAGGTCCTTGAAACGCGGATCGAAACCCCAGTTGCGGGCGGGCGGGTTGTAGTGTCCACCCTTGATGGAGATGGTGCTGGAAGACGTGTCCAGGCCCCGCGTCGCGGCCTTCCACATGCACACGAAACTTCCGTTGAACGTGACCGTGCTGGCGCTGAGGTCTTCCAGGAAGCGGATGGTGTTGTGCCAGCCGCCTTCGTAGCGGTCTTCGTAGACGCTTTGCGAATAGTTGATCGGAGGCAAGGCGGACGCCTTGGATGGTTTGTTGCCGGTGAAGATCGCGGCATTGACCCGGATGGAACCGGAATAGCTGCCGGCAGATCCGGTGGTGGGCTCGTTGGAATAGGTGGTGTCCCAGCCACTATTGTAGCGGTAGTTGGTCCAACGGTAGGCGTTGGTGTCGATGGACTGCTCCAAGGATCCGCTCATCGTCGCATTCGTGTGGGCTCCCATCGCCTTGCGCGAGAGGTTGGGCCAGTTGGGGCTCAGCAACGTGACGGCATCGGCGGCGATCTGGGCGTTGCAGTATTTCTGGTCGGCAGGAACGGATCCCGGAGTGTCCTGCGCACGCCTGCAGGTCCCCGAGGGGTTGGCCAGATTGAAGTTCCCTTGGATGTAGATGGGATTGGCCGAGGCAATGCTCATGTTCCGCGGGAGGTAGGTGGCGTTGACGATGCGGAAGGCGTTGAGGAGGTACTTGCGCGTGTTGCCGGTGTCGGTGGGCATCAGGACGGAGTCGGCCAGATAGAAGATTGAGTCCGACCGGCCGCTGGCGATGAACAGGGCCATGTCGAAATCCCACACCTTCACCCAGCGGTCTTCGCGCCGATCGAAGAAGACCCGAGGACCGGTGATCCACGCCGGCCGGGAAGGGGTGACTCCGTTGACGAAACGGGCGGGGGAGGTTTCGGGAACCTTCCAGTCGAACTTCTGGAAGCGCAGGGACGGGGGGTCGGAGGGATCGCGGATGGCCAGCAGATTGCGAGGCTGGGATCCACCGATGGGCAACACCAGTTTTTCCCGATGGTCCTCGACGTTGCGGACACCTGCGATGGGCCATGGTTGCGTGGAGGTGTCGATGGCGGTCAAGGAGGTGTTGAGAGTGGGGCTGCGATAGGCCGTGGACACGGTGTCGGGTTTCAGCAGATAACGGATGGATCCGCCGTTGCGCCAATGGTAGATGGTTCCCGATGCGGAGACCGGGCCCTGGAACGTGAGCGTCCCCATGCTGCGGAAATGCGCATTGGAGTTGGTGTGGACCGGGCCGGCCACGTACATGTCCGGACCTGGGGTGATTTCGAGGTTGCCCTCGTAGAAGACGCCGAACTGGAAGATGGGAACCTGGTACAGCCGCACGTCGGCATCCACCCGGGACTTGGCACCTCCCGGGGCGATTCCCGTCGCATTGATGAGCAGAGGGATCTTCAGGCCCATCATGCCCATGAGACGGCCACTGGTGATCTTTTCCTGGACCAGCTTGGCCGAGGGATCCACTCGGTTCTTCACTTCGGATTCGCCTCGTTCGCCGTTGGGCGTTCCCAGGCTGCCCATGGGGACTTCGTCGACCTCCAGGGCGGCTCCGAAGAATTCGTTGGCCTTCTCGACGGCTTGGGCGATGGACAGCGACACCATCGACTCGGCCGCATAGCGGGCTCGGATCTGCTGACGGGCATCGACGGAGCCCGACAACATCTGTCCGGACGTGGTGAGCATGGCGGCGCCCAGGGCCAGGAGCACCATGGATATGCCCAGCACGAGGATCATCGCGATGCCCCGGCGATGGGAGCGCGGTCGGAAGGACTTCATGGGAGGTCCCCTTTATCGGTTGACGAGACTGTCGTTGCGCAGCGAAACTTCCGTCTCTAGGACGGAGCGATGGTAGCCGCCGCTGGATGGTTGCTGGGCCAGCAGCTTGCTGTCGGGTTTGCGGGATCGGGAGACCACGCGGATGCGCACCTTCTCGATGCGGTTGGCCGGCGCGGTACCCGAGAGGGAGTCGAGCCAGCCGGACACGGGATGCCAGTATTTCAGGGAAAAGGTCTCGATGCCCAGCGCGAACGGGGTTTCGGGCAAGGTGTTCCACTTCACCATCAGCGTGTCCTGCACCTGACGATATGTGACGGAGTCGAAATTGTAGACCGGGGAGTTGACCACACGGTCGATGGCGTTGGCCCAGGTCCAGGAATTGGGCGCGTTGTAGAGGATGGACGCGTCCAGCAGGAGGGAATCCCCGCAGCCGCCTGTCGAGGCGATCCGCTCCTGGATGGGCAACTGCAGGGTACGCGGCGTGTTGCCGGTGGTGCCGCTGGTGGCCCCGGTCGGAGGGACCAGGACGGTGAGCATCACCTGGCCACCTTGCGAGAAATTGGCGGCCGAATCGATCTGGATGCGCAGTTGGCGCGTGGCGGGCAGGTAGTCGAGGTCGCGGAGGGTGTCGATCCATTGCGTGTTGTTGAGAACGAACGTGATGCGTTCCGGGCCGGATCCCCAGACCTTGATGCCCGCCGACTTGTCGGGGAGCCAGCCGCCGGTCATGCGGATGGAACGGGCGATCTCGTCGAGGGTGCCGCGGGCCATCATCACCGTCTCGGCCTTGTCGGAGGTGGTCTTCCAATTGCGGTTCTGGAACTGGAACATGGTCATCGCGATGCCGGTGACCACGCCAAGGATCACAAGGGAGACCAGGATCTCGACGAGTGTGAATCCCCGGCGCCCCATGGTCAGTTCACCCACAGGTAGGTGGTGACGGACATGGAATCCTGGTAGGTGGTGCGTTTGGCGACGACGGTGATCTGGGCGAGTCGGTCGGCGGGAAAACCGTTGGCCACCGATGCCGGAGGGATGCCGCCCCGGGCCCGGACCTGGACGCGAATCGTGCCCTGGGTGGTGTCGGTCCAGGAGGAGTCGAGCATCTGGAGCTGTGCCACGGTGTGGCCCGTGCGCAGATTCTCGATGGCTTTCTCGACGGCGGAGGCTTCCGCCTGCCAGTCGATGGACTTGGTGGTGTTCTGTTGCGCGAAGCGGGTGGTCTGCATGTAGGCCACCGAGACGATGCCCAGGATGGCCAGGGCGATCAGGACTTCGAGGATGCTGAGCCCGCGCGCGGCGGAACGGAACGAGTTTGGCATGTCAACGCTCCATGAGAACAAGCCCGGTGGCGGGCAATATGTCTAGCCCCAGGGTGTCTCCGGGAAAGGACTCGATGCCGAAGCGGACACGGAATGTGGCCATGGAACGCCCCTCGGGGGTGAAGACCAGGGAGTACAACGCGGCTTGCGGGGTGACGGGGGTGGAGACCGCCGCGGTGCCGCAGGAGCGCACCGTGGGAGGTGCGGCCAGCGACGAGGTGAGGGAGTGGACGACCATGTGCCGGGGAAGTTCCGCCCAGCTCTGGATGACGCGTTCGCCCACGGAGTAGCGTCCGTCGTGGACATCTCCGGTGGTGGAGTCGACGAAACGCAGATAACGACGGCCGGGGAGATCGAGCAATACGCCGCTGAAGCGCTGGCGGGTGGTGGCGTCGGAGCGTGCCAGCATGAGGGCGCCACGGAATTCGTCGACGGCGCCAAGAGCATGGACGCGCCACATCACCCGTTTCCATCCTCCGTAGGCCATCGCCGACACGATGCCGATGAGCACCACGACGATCAGGACTTCGATGATGGTGAACCCTGGGTGAGGGCGCCCCGCTCCATGTGTGGAACACGGCCTAGGCATGACACCATTATCTCATTGTCAGGGCTACCTTTGCAAGTTCCGCATGAAGATCCTGTTTCTCGCTTCCGAATCCCATCCCTACGTCACCACCGGCGGGCTCGCCGGGGTGGTGGGCTCTCTCCCCAAGGCGCTGGCACGGGCCGGACACGAGGTCCGGATCTGCATTCCGCTGTATTCCCGGATCAATCGGGCGCAGTTCGGGATCGAATTCCGCCAGACGCTGGGCGTGCACATGGGCACCCAGGAAGTCTGGTGCGGTTTGCATGAATGTGACCACGCCCACGGAGTGGAAGCCTGGTTCATCGATCATGCCTCCATGTTCGGGCGTCCCGGCGTATACGATCACGCTGGCCACGCCTACCACGACAACAACGGGCGTTTCGCCTTCCACTGCAAGGCCGCGTTGCAGGCCTGCAAGGACACCGGCTGGATTCCCGACATCCTGCACGCCCACGACTGGCAAGGCGCCCCCGGGGTGGCTTTCCGCAAGACCTGGGACGCGTGGGGTTCGCCTTTGTCCGGCATGGCCACGGTGCTCACCCTGCACAACCTCGCCTACCAGGGCCAAGGAGATGCCGGCGTGATGAAATGGATGGGCATGGGGCCCGAGCATTTCACCGCCGCCAAGTTCGAAGACCACGGCGGCGTGAACCTGCTCAAGGGCGGCATCCACTTCGCCGACGCCATCACCACCGTCAGCCCCGCCTACGCCCGCGAAATCCAGGGGCCCATCGGCGGCCAGGGGTTGCATCAGGTGTTGGCGCACCGGGCCAACGATCTCTTCGGGATCCTCAACGGCATCGATCAGGACCACTACGATCCCGCCACCGACGCGGCCATCGCTCGCAATTTTTCGGCCACCGATCTCTCGGGACGCCAGGAATGCCGCCGTGCACTGCAACGCGAGCTGGGCATGGCGGAAGATGACACGCGCTGCATCATCTCGATCGTTTCCCGCATCGCGCCGGGCAAAGGGTTCGACCTCATCGAGCCGGTGATCGAGAAGGCCATGCGCGAGATGCACATCCAGTTCGTGTTGGTGGGATCGGGTGATCCCCACTACGAATGGTGGGTGGGGGACCTCCAGAAACGCTACCCGGGACGGGTGGGCAACTGGATCGGGTACCGCGAAGACCTGGCGCACAAGGTGTACGCAGGCTCCGATCTGTACCTGATGCCCAGCCTCTTCGAGCCCTGCGGCCTTTCGCAGATGTACGCCATGCGTTACGGCACCCTGCCCGTGGTGCGCCGTACCGGAGGTCTGGCCGACACGGTGTGGAACTACATCGAGCACGACGGCGGCGGCGACGGCTTCGTCTTCGACGAATACCGGGTGGATTCCCTCTACTACACGCTGGGCTGGGCGGTCAGCACGTACTTCGATCGGCCGCAGCATTTCGAGCAGATGCGCCATCGCGTGATGGGCCGCGACTTCTCGTGGGACGCTTCGGTGTCCCGCTACGAAGAGGTCTACCGGCACGCCTTGCGCAAGATCGGGCGCCACTAGGGCCCATACGCTGCCGCCGAAGCGAAGGCGGCGAGGGCGGTCAGGGCACGAAGACTCGTGTGCTCCATGGTGGTGCTCCGGTAGAGCCTCGCACGCGGACGAACAGGATCTTGCGCCGGAGTCCCCTCGGCAACACGAGCTCCGCCGAGCCATCGGGAGTGTCGGTGGCGCGATGCGCGACCAGGCGGCCATCGAGGGTTCGGGCTTCCATGGCCAGGTGCGTGGCTCCCTCGGGGGTTCGAATCACAAGTGCCCCCGAGCGCACGTGCACGGAGATTCCAGCCCGAGCCGGGCTGCGGTGGGACGTCGATCCGGGCAGCGCGTCCAACAGAGCCTGCAAGCCGGATCGAGGGGGAAGGATTCCCTCGGTCGGCAGGGGCGACCCCCGGAGAGAGAGCCATGTGCCGGAGCCCAGCGTGTACACCGCGGGCACCGTATCGGGATTCCAGATCACCTTCGAGAAGCGGAGGCTGCCCATCCCGGACGTGTCGATCCCGCGCCAGGAGATTCCCGCGATGTCCACGAGGGAATCCGCCGGGCGAAGTCGGAAATCGACGCGGACGGACGTGTCGCGGAAGGTGGAGCGGAAAGGAATGCCAAATTCCGTCCATACGGTGTCGAGGTCGAGCACGACGGAAGGCGATGAAACGCGGTAGGGGGCGTGGGCCTGGAGGGCGTTGACCTGCACTCGCATCCCGTGGCTCGCACCGCGGGCCCGAAAGCGCAGCAGGGACAGTTCGCCCGAATCGATGGGGACTCCCCGGTCGCGCAGCAGGAGTCCGTAACCAACCTCGGAGTCTCCCGGATATCGCACGCGGAAACCCAGGGAATCGGTGGCGACGCCGTCGAGCCTTTGGACCGTCACGGAGCTTGGCCAGCCTCGCCACCCCTGGATGCCACTGGCCAGAGGCGGAAAGCGCTCGGGCAGGGTGGCGCGTGCCGGAAGCACGCCGCGGGGCTTGCTCCACAGCAGAATCGAGTCCCGCCGGCAGAGGCTTTCCAGGGGGTGATCCAGGCAGGAGAGGTTGGCACGGAAGGTGGCGACGACGAAGCCGTGGTTGTCCGCCGTGGAGGATTCGCGAAACGGGGTGCCAGGGTGGATGGCGAGGATCTCGTTGGAATCGATGCGGTTGCCCCAGGCGTCGTCGGGAGTCAAGGCGTCGCGAGAGACGACCACACCCGCAGAGTCGGCGGCGATGCGGTTGCCCGCGATGGTGAGGTCGCGATTGTTGTGGACCAGCACGCCCCAGCTTCCGCCCAGAAGAGCGTTGCCGGTGGCGCGGAGCCCCTCGACCATGTTGTCGAAGTACAGGCCGACCCCGATGCGCGGGAACGACGAGGCGATGCCTTGGACATTGCCGCCGGTGGCCGTCACCAGATTGCCGAGGACCAACGTGCCGGGGCCGTTGACACCCCAGGCCGAGCCGAAGGAATACAGTCCACCGCCGTCGTTGCTGACCTGCAGAGCGGAGTCGATGTGATTGCCTTCGATGCGCAGTCCGATGCCCCGGAAGGTGAGACCACTCCAACCGCTCCAGCGGACGAAGTTGTCGCGAGCCACGAGCGAGTCGCCGCCGGTTTCGATCCCGCGGCCGCCGCAGCAGACGCCACCATGGCCCCGAGGCCCCAGATCCAGGGTGTCGCCGATGTGCTCGGCGGTGTCGCGGATCACCCGTGCGCCTTTGCCGAGCACTCCGATCCCGCCCGTGGAGGATCGGACGGCACGGGAGTCCTCCACGCGGGCCCCGGTGCCGGAGATCTGGATGCCCCACTGATCTACACCTGTGGCCTGGCAGCGTTGGAGCCCGACCCTTTGGGTGCCGCGCGCGTCGATGCCCATGTCCGTCTGCCCGAAGACCTCGATGTCGGACACCAGGATGTCGTGTTTGCCGAGAAGATCGATCCCGACGGGGCGGATGGACGCCTCGACGACCATGGATGACGGATCCTGTCCGGGAAGGGGGCGCCACAGCAGCGCGTTCCCGGAACTGTCCTGGACCCAGCGGCCGTCGGCGACCAGGGCTTCGGGAACTCCGGTGAGAAAGGCTCCCCAGCCTTCGCGGAGGTTCGCGAACGCTTTGGCCGAGAGCGAGAGTCGTGGTCCGGCCATGGCAACCACGCGCCGTGCGTCGATGTTCCAGGGGGTCGACTTGATATGCGCGGTGGCTCCCGACCACGATCCTGACGGGAGCCCGGGCAAGGCGAAGACCGAGTCTCCCTCGGGCTGGCGCATGGGCAGCCATCCGGTTGCGGGGTAGCGGGCGGCAGGGATGGTGCGGCCGTCCAGGAACAGACGTGCGACTGCCGTGGACCCGGGGAAGTCGATCCTCCAGACACCCGAGCGGGACGGATCTGGTTGCCACGTGCCGAGGCTGGTTGTGCCGGAGACGACGGGTCGGCGGCTCGACGATCCGTACCCCGTCACCACCACCGGGGTTGGCCAGGAAATGTCAGCTTTCAGGCGTGGTTTCAGACGGCCACGGAGGGTGTCGCCGCGCCGAAGCAGGATGGAGTCTCCAGGGTAGAGGATCACGGAGTCGAGTCGTTCGAGCGTGCGCCAGGGTGTCTGCGGGGAGCTGGCATCCAAAGGACTGCGGCTATCGTCGCCGGAGGGGGCGACGTGGTAGCGCGCGGCCCACGGAGCAGATACGAGGATGGAGACGAGGGCGACGAAGGTGCGAATGTGCATCGGGACCTCTTATGGGGCGAGAGGGGAGAGCTTGGCTCGGTACACTCCCAGCGCCACGGGGATGTCCATGTCGTTGGCGCCCTGGCGGCCCGCGATCCGATCCGACCAGACCAAGGAGCCGTCCACGGCGCGGACCTGCACGTGCACCACGCCTGCTTGGGGCTGGAACCAGCGCAAGCCCATGCCGCCTGGACGCGCCACCAATCGGATAGCGGGGCCGGGTGAGGTGCGCGGGCCAGCCTTGGCGCTGGTGTCGAATTTTCCGCGCAGCACGTCCAGGCCCGAAGGGTTGCGGCGAAGGCGCAGCCAACCGTCGGGAAGGGATTCCAGGTTGGGGGCAGCGGCCAGGAAGGGCGACGACCACGGAAGCGCCGAGGGCAAAAGGTCGATGGATTCCTGATCGCCCACGATGGCCAAATCCAGCGTGGAATCGGACGTGCGGCGCAGGAAGACGGGGCCCGAAGTCCGGATGCCGTCGAGTTCGGTGCTCCGGCCGGCGGGGTCGAGGTACCAGCGGTCGTCCAGACGGACCGTCCAAACCTCCGATCCGAACAAAATCTGTCTTGAAATCCGCCCGCCAGGTCCCGAAGCCAGGAAGCCGTCGGGCGGCAGGGAAAGACCGTCGACATCCTGGATGCGGTCGGCGAAGTTCGCGGCCACGGTCCAGCCATTGTCGAAGGTTGTTCGCTGCAGGGTGCGGTCTGCGGTCAGTTCCTCGTAGCGTGTCATGGCGGCGAAGCCGCAGCGCGAGTGGATGGCTCCCAGGACGATCCCCGACCGCAGGTAGCGCGGACGCAGGCTGTCCCACATGGCGCGATCCACGGGCTGGATGAGGGGCATGGTGGCGTATAGGGCGTTCCAGGCGTCTTTGCGGTCCCACCGCGCGGGAACCTTGGACTGGCCGTCGCCGGAATACCACGTGGACGCGAAGGCATCGTGGTCGGTGAGCGGAAGCAGCGGGATCCGCACCGCAGGGTCCATGCTCAGCTCGTCCATCTTCGGTTCGGGTGGCACGGGGGAGCTCCAGTCCCAGGGCGCATTCTCTGTGTAGTTGATGCTCATGGGGCCCTCGCCCCAGTCGACCACGGCGTGGGCCAGATCGCGGGTCTGCTCGCTGCCCACGAGCAGACCGAAGGAGTCATGCGCCAATCCCAAAAGGGCGACCCGGTGGGCCGCATCCTGGCTGCGGTCCATGGGGTGGGCCGCGGACCAGCACTCGCGCACCTTGCCCGCCAGGGTGACGTCCAGAAATTGTCCATGACGCGCGCGGCTCGCGAGATCCTTGGAGAACCACGCACGGGCGATGGGTCCCTGGATGGCTGGACAGTTCAGCATGGACCAGACGATGGAGCCGTCGGGAAGGCGGTTGTCGAAGCCCTTGACCAAGGTGCCGTCTTCTTCCACCAGGGTTCCCCATCCGTACCCGGCCGTGTCTCCGTACCGGGCGTCGGGGACGGCGCCGGCGAAGCTCTTGTACGCCGAAGCCACAAAACCCATCGCCTGCAGCGAGTCGATCTTGGCGGCCGACGACAAGGAGGTCCAGTTCACGATGGCCCGGTCGATCCCTTGGCGCCGGAGGGTATCGAAGAACGCAGGAGAAAGTCCGCGCCAGCCGTTGCTGCGAATCCAGATGTCCACGGCACCACGCAACCGCTCCGTGCGCGGGTTCTGGCGGATCTTCTCGGTCCAGGTGCGGACTCGGCCCAGTTCCGTGAGGCGCTGCCGATGCACGCGGGCGATCCCTGCCCATCCGTCGCGGACGGGGGCTACCACCACGCCGCGACCATGTCCGAACCTGTGCCGGGCCGGGGCCTGGGTCAGATGCGGCTCGAGCAGGCCCGTGGCTCCCTTGTTCCATCGCACCGCGGCATCCCACGGCTCGTCGACGGAGAGCACGAAGCCCGACCGGCCGTCCGTGGCCCCGGTGAGTCCTTGACTGACCTGCCAGTCCCAGAAGTCCGCGGCCCAGAAGGAATACTGGGTGGGGGATTTGTCGACGGGCCAGGCCAGACCGGTGCCACGCGGGATGGCCAGCCGTTGGCCGACACGGGTGGTGAACGGGCCAGGAAACAGAAACGATTCGGCCAGGGGCGCCGCGGAGTCTGCGGACAGGTGAAGCATAAGCCTGCCCCCCGAGACGCGAGCTCGCAGGAGCGCCGGCCATCCCTGACGCAGGTGGTGGACATACATGCGCAACGTGTCGCCCGCCTGGCGCGCGGAATCCAGGGCGAAGTCGGGCATGGCACCGGCGCGGACGGTGTCCAGCCCGACGCGATCGAACAGGCGAAGCGACAGGTTCGAGGGGTCGATGGAGACCTCGAGCGAGTCGGAGGCAAGAGACAAGGGTTGATCCAGTTGAGGTGGATCGGAGAGCTTGCGGAAGGAAAGGTCGTCCAGGACGACGTCGGCGCGGCCCCAGCCCGTGACGCGGGGCTGGATGGAGGCGCATCCGGTGGGCACGGAAATCACCGCCGAAGCCGATTGCCACCCCGAGAGGCCACGATCGAAGCGGGAAGGGGCGTAGGTCCAGGAAATCACGCCCCCCGAGGAATCGCGGGTGACGAAGCCTACGGTGAGCGATCCCGGCAGGCTGTCGACACGCGCCCAAGCCGTGAACTGCCAGACCTGCCCGGGCTGGACGGCGAGGGTTTGCCCGTTTGGCCACACCCCCCAGTCGCGCTCGCCGCGGTGGGTGGCCCTCAGGCATGCGGTGCCGCTATGACATCCTGTGTGTTCCAGCGTGAACGCGGCGGAATCCGGGGCCTTGGAGTAGGTGGTCCAGGTCGAGAGTCCGGACTCGAAGCCGGGAGCGGGCAGAATCTCTTGGGCGGAAATGCTGATGCGCAGGGCCAAGAAGCTGAGCAGGGCGAGGGGATGTTTCACCACCAGAGGATACCCTCTCGGCGTGCACGTCGGCAATCGGCGGGAGCCGGGCACGAGGTGACCTGCATGGCGATGCACTTTTTGTTCGTGCCCTTCCGACGCCCCCCCATCCTGCCATGGTTTCTTCTTCTAGGTCTTTGCCGCCAAGGTTGGGCTGAGGGATTTCCTTCGCCTGATCCGCTTCCGCCCGCACTCGCGGCCAGGACCGGCGAGGCCTGTGACAGCCTCGGTGCGGTCAGGGATCGGATTCTCCAGAGTCTGATCGAGGGTGCTCCCGTCGATGTCGAGCAGGAGCGTGAGCGATTGCGCAAACAGTTTCCGGGCATCGACCTGGGATTGGTGACGACCCCGGAAGAGGTTGTGGTCCGTCTGTTGTCGCACGACTGGTCCGGACTTTCGGATCCGCGTTTCGAACTCTCGGCCAGGGAGCTTGGGCGCCGCAATGTCGGGCGGGTCATGCCCCGGGCCGATGTGTTCTTCCGCAGCTTGGCCTCATTGACTCTGGAGCGACGCAACGAGCTGCGTGCGGGGATCCTGGCTGGGTTGGCCGGTCGGGAGCGGGAGCGGGCCCTCCTGCTCCTGGATGCCGTGATTTTGGATGGTCCGGAGCTTGCCGCGCTGCGACCGCGGAGAGATTCCCTGGCGCGCCAGGGTGTCGTGATGCCCGCGTTCGTGGACGCATGGATCGGGCAGGCGGCGCCCAAGGGGCAGAATGCCGTGAGCTTTCTGGTGGGCGTGGGCGGATATGCCGGTGCGTCGGCCGTGGATCGGACCTTCGAGTCCGGACCCGCCATGACGATCCAGTTCGGCTGGATGCGCCGTGATTTCTGGGCGGAGCTGTGCGTCCTCCCGACATGGGGAGACCTTCGCAGGCCGGTGGCATGGCGTGGCCATACCTGGAATCCGGGCGACGACCTCGATCGTGTCGCCTTCGAGGTGCGTGGGGCGCTCACACCCGGGTTCCTGGGGGATCACGTGTCGATCGGCCCGATGATCGGTTGGGGAGTCACGGAATTCCGGGACTCGTCCGTGGCCAGACGCGATGGCACGGGCAAGGAGGATCGCTCCATCATGGCCTATCCGTACCACGTGGCCGCAGGGCTCTCGCTCCAGTACCGTTCGGCTCCGCAGGGGCCGTTCCACGGCCTGGTCCGACTGCAAGGAGGGCGTCGGTTCACTCTGGACGACCCCTCCACCCCCTTCACCGACCGGCGCTGGTTCTTCGAGGTTCAAATGGGCTTGGCGGCGGCAGGTGTCACCTCTTCGGGGCTCCACCCATGAATGGCTCCACTCCGGGAAGATTTGTCGTCCTCGTAGCCCTTCTGGCGGCTTCGATGGTGCGGGCGCAGCCGGCAATGGCCGGGGTGATGGCCGGCTCGTCGCCTCCCGTCGACATCTGGCAGCAGGTGCCCTCCACGCTGGTCCTCGATTCCGGTTTTCGGTGGGAATCGGTCGATCGCGTGTTCACGCGTCTGGGGTGGAGGCCGGGAGGGAACGGGGAAGAATGCTGGGAGCACGTCGATCGCGGCCGATCGATCTGGATCGCCTGCCCGCGTTTGCGCCTGACCGTCAACCACGAGGGACGCGAGCGGGTGTCGTTCCTCGATCACGGGAAGACGCGATCCGTGACGATTCCCGCACACTTGGCAACCGGTCGGTTGCTGTTCCTCAACGGTGCAGGGGACGGATCGGGAGGAATGTTCAATTCGCCCAATCTCGCGGGTTTCCTCCTGCAGGCCTGGTGGCAGGAAAGCGATTCCGCGGCGATGGCCGCAGGAGGGCGTTGGGTGACTCCCATCCCCCGCAGTTCGGCAGGTTTGCTGGGACGACTTGCGGTCTCGGCGCGTTGGGCCACCGGGTATCTCGAGGAGGACAACCCCTTTATCCTCGATCGCCCCATGGCCAAGCCGCTGGGCCACTTCTTCGGGTGGTTCGTGGATGTTCTCGCCTGGGGGGCTGTGATCGGGCCGCAGTTCCAGCCGGGACTTCGTCCCGGGGAACGTGCCGTCCTGGCCTCGGTCGCCTTGGGAATCGGAGCGGGAGTGCGCCTGGGCGTGGGGGGATGGCCGATGCTGGCTGAGTTGGACTTCCGCAATGCCATGGCGCGAGGGCCGTATCGGTGGCCCGCGGTGATGGTGCCGGAAAGTCCCGGAGGGGAATAGGGCGTTCTCCGAAACCGGGCCAGCCCTTGGAAACGGCCGGGGTGGAATATCTTTCATCGGCCATAGACCGAACGCCGGTCCTTGGTCGGTCCTCCTTGCTGGAGTTCGCACGGTTCACGGCTTCGCTCGTAGCGGAGGAACGGGACCGGCGGGTCTGGCCGGATGCCCTCTCTAGTCCTCACATATTGGAGTTCGAAGGATCACGCCTCCGCTTGCGGGGGAACGGATCCTGCGAGTCTGGCCAGGGAACCGCCTTGGTCCACACGTTTGGAGTTCGCATGGATTACGCCGCGCTCATCGCGAAGGAACTGAACCTGCAGGTCTGGCAGGTCGCCAACACCCTGGCTCTGCTTTCCGAGGGGGCCACGATCCCGTTCATCGCCCGCTACCGCAAGGAGCAGACCGGCGAGATGGACGAGACGGTGCTGCGCGAACTGGACCACCGGTTCACGTACCTCAAGGAGCTCGACGAACGCCGCGCCGCGATCCTGAAGTCGATCGAAGAGCAGGGCAAGCTCACGCCGGAGCTGAAGGCCAAGATCGAAGCCTGCCAGCAGAAGAACGAGCTGGAAGACATCTACCTGCCCTACAAGCCCAAGCGCCGCACCCGCGCCACCATCGCCCGCGAAGCGGGGTTGGAGCCGCTGGCCCGTCTGCTGGTCGAAAACCAGGCCTCCAGCAAGACGCCCGAGGAGCTCGCTCCGGAGTTCGTCTCGGAAGAAAAGGGCGTCCCCGACGTGGCCACCGCCGTGCGGATGGCCTGCGATATCCTCGCCGAAGAGCTCTCCGAGACCCCCGAGATCCGCCAGGCCCTGCGTGGCCAGGCCGAGCGCGACGGCGTCATGCGCTGCGAGGCGCGCAAGGAACATGTCGGCAAGCGCTCCAAGTTCGAGATGTACTACGACTTCCGTGAGAAGGTGGGAAGCCTTCCCAGCCACCGCATCCTGGCGATCCGTCGCGGCGAGAAGGAAGAAGTCCTGCGCTCGCAGGTCGAGGTCGATGTCGAGGAAGCCGCCGCCTTTGTGGCGTCCAAGCTGGTCACGCATCCTTCGACCATGATCGGGATGGCCCTGGCCGCCACCGCCCGCGACGCCTACGAGCGCCTGCTGGCCCCGTCCATCGAGACCGACATCCGCTTGCTGCTCAAGGAGCACGCCGAGGCCGAGGCCTATCAGGTGTTCGGAAAGAACCTGGGCGACCTGCTCATGTACCCTCCCGCCGGCGCCAAGACCGTGATCGGCGTGGACCCCGGTTTCCGCAGCGGACAGAAACTGGCCGTGGTCGACGAGACCGGCAAGCACCTGGAATACGCCACCGTGCACGCGCTGGAGCCTGCCAACCAGTTCGAAGAGGCCATGCTGGTGTTCCTGGCGCTGTGCAAGCGCCACAAGCCCATGCTGGTGGCCGTGGGCAACGGCACCGGTGGGCGCGAGATGGAGACGTTCCTGCGCAAGGTCGTCAAGGAGATCCCCGAAGAAGAGGGACGCCCCCACATCGTGATGGTGTCGGAAGCCGGCGCCTCGGTGTACTCGGCATCGCCCCTGGCGGTCAAGGAGTTCCCCGAACTGGACGTCACCATCCGCGGTGCGATCTCGATCGCCCGTCGTCTGCAGGACCCCCTGGCCGAACTCGTGAAGATCGACGCCAAGGCCATCGGCGTGGGTCAGTACCAGCACGACGTCAACCAGGGTGAGCTGAAGAAGAACCTGGAAGAAGTGGTCGAAAGCTGCGTGAACCAGGTGGGCGTGAACCTGAACCAGGCCTCCGAGGCTCTCCTCGGCTACGTCTCGGGCATCACGAAGAACACCGCCAAGGAGATCGTGCAGCACCGCGACAAGGAAGGTGCCTTCAAGAGCCGCGAAGACCTGCGCAAGGTGAAGGGCTTCGGCCCCAAGACCTTCGAACAGGCCGCGGGCTTCCTGCGCCTGGCCGACGCCGAGAACCCCCTGGACAAGTCGGCGGTCCACCCGGAGCGCTACGCGCTGGTGGAGACCATCGCCAAGGATCTGGGCGTCTCGGTGGCCGATCTCATCGGCAATGTCGACAAGATCCGTCAGATCGACGTCGCCAAGTACGTCTCCGAAGAGGTGGGTCTGCCCACCCTGAAGGACATTCTTTCCGAACTCGAGAAGCCGGCCCGCGACCCGCGTGCCGAGTTCGTGTACGCCAGCTTCAACGAGAAGGTCAACAAGATCTCCGACTTGTCGGTGGGCATGGAGCTCGAAGGCGTGGTCACGAACGTGACCAACTTCGGCGCGTTCATCGACGTGGGCGTGCACCAGGATGGCCTGGTCCACATCTCGCAGATCTCCGACCGCTTCGTGAAGGACGCCAAGGAAGTCCTGTCCGTGGGACAGGTCGTGAAGGTGCGCGTGCTGGAAGCCGACGTGCACCAGAAGCGCATCGCCCTGACCATGAAGAGCTCCATGGAAGCCGCCCAGGAAGCGCGCCAGTCGAGCACCACGCCCCGCGAACAGCGCGCCCCCCGCGAACCTCGCGGCGAAGGTCGTCCGCAGGGCGACCGCGCACCGCGTGGTGAAGGTCGTGGACCCCGCCCGGAAGGGGGTGCGCCGCGCGGCCCTCGCCCCGAAGGACAGGCTCCCCGCGGCGACCGCCCCCAGGGTGGTGGCGACCGTGGACCCCGACCCGAAGGACGCGGACCCGGCAATTTCGATCCGTCGCGTCGCGACCAGGGCCGTCCCGGCCAGGGCCAGGGCGGCAATTTCGGCGGCCCGCGTGGTGATCGTCCCCGCGGCGAAGGTCGTCCCGACCGCGGCCCCCGCGAGGATCGCGGCCCGCGCGAGTGGATCGACCGCCCGCAGACCCAGGATCGCGGACCTCGCCAGCCGGCCACTCTCGAGGGGCTGATGGAGAAGTTCGGCGGCCAGGCCGAGAAGAAGCAGAACAACGTCAAGCTCAGCATCAGCCTCAAGTCGCTGATGCGCGGCGGGCGCTAAGGCAAGATCAGGGGGAACGAGACCGCTCCGGCCCGTGACAACGGGGCGGGGCTGGTATATATTTCTCCCTCCAATGGCGGTATAGCTCAGTTGGTTAGAGCGAGGGAATCATAATCCCTGCGTCCGCGGTTCAAGTCCGTGTATCGCCACTCGAAGCTCCCGAAGTCCTTGTGACCTCGGGAGCTTCCTGTTTCTTGGCCTTCGAAAGCCCCCATCGACGCGGGTTGGGCCGAAAGCTTGGATGGCCGACCTTGTGGCCTGCCCCTCCGGGGTGGGCCATGGCATGTAAGCAGGATCACACATGAGTAGTGGCGCTTGGCGGAGAGCACGGACGTCGGATGCATGTTCCCCGTCCATGACCAAGACCCCGTTCCTGCTTTGCGCCTCCCTGTCCTTCGCCCTGCTGAGATGTTTCTCCGACGAGTCTCCCTCGGCCACCGATCCGGGGACCGTCGATGAGCTGCAGCTCAAGGGCAGCATTTCCGGGAGGGTGACGGATTCGGCCGGAAACGGGATCTCGGGGGTGGCCACCACCCTCGACAGCGGGGGTTTCACCAGCATCACCGACAGCCTCGGGCGCTACCGGATTCCGGACGTGCCCGGGCGCACCTGGACGGTGCGCTTCACCAAGTCCGGTTGGGCCGACACCTCGGTTGCCGGCGTGGTGCTCGCGATCGGCGAGGATCGGGGCGGGGTCGATGCCCGGATGCGTCGCAAGCCCGACACCTCGACCGTCGTTCAGGTTCCGGATCGGCGCCAGGTGATCGGGGCGATCATGGGTACCGATACGATCCCGCTCGCCGTGGTGCGTGTGGTCGCCCTGAGTGCGACTGGGGACACCCTGGCCAATCAGAATTTGTCATGGGACGGGCGGGAACAGTTCGCGGGCCTGCTGCCCATTCTGGGCAAGGCTGGTACCCTGCGCATCCAGGGGTGGACCCCCGACGGCAACTTGGCCTGCGACACCCTGGCGGCGTTTCCCGCCGACACCGGGTCCCTGGTGCGGCCAGTGTTCCGCTCGTGGAACAATCTGCCCAGCGTGTGGCTGGGTGATGCCGCGGGTGCGCCGGGGAGCCTGGTGCCGTTGCGGGCGTGGGCGAGCGACCAGGGCGAAGGTATGATCCGGGAGGTGCTCTCGAGCGTGGCGGGATCCCCGTTGCGGGCAGCGAGGCGGGATACCACCATCGTGGTGCCCGCGGTGGGCACGACCCCCATCCGCGTGGTGGTCAAGGTGGTCGACAACTCCGGGGCGTGGGCGCTGGATACGATTCTGGTGCAGATAGCCGCCGGCCTGGTGGATGCGCGGGACGGCCAGGCCTACCGCACCGCGACCATCGGGAGCCAGACCTGGATAGCGCAGAACCTGAACTACCAGGCGGACAGTTCCTGGTGGTACAACAGCTCCGCCGACAGCGGCGCGAAGTATGGTCGGCTGTACACCTGGGCCGCCGCGATGGGCCTGGACGATTCCTGCAACGCCTTCGACTGCTCCGAGCAGGTCGCCCCGATCCACCGGGGGGCTTGTCCCTCTGGATGGCATGTGCCCACGCCCGGTGATTAAGCGACTCTCACCACCGACGCCATGTCCCCCGACTCGGCGGCGACCAAGCTGCGCGCCGCTAGTGGTTGGTTCGTGGTCTTGGAGAGCTACGCGGGCAAGGACACCTACGGGTTCGCGGCCCTGCCGGGCGGCATGAAAAATGGCGATTCGTTCGATAATTCCGGCCTGATTGCCGCCTTCCGCACTACGGCGCGCGACACTGCCCTGTACCTGCAGCCCTACCAGTCTTCGGTCCTGTGGACCGCCGGAGAATCCGGGCCTCTGGGCTATTCGCTGCGCTGCCTGCAGGATCCCTGAAGGCACCGCATGAGGTCGCCCTCTTCGCAACGAGAGGGCGTTTTCTCACGTTGGCGTGTCCTCGTGATCGGTGGTCTCGGCTCGTGCGGGCGTATGCAGGACGGCTGCGCTCCCTCAGGGGGCGTGGAGTCGGGCGGTGTAGGTGCTGTAGCGGCGGGGAAGGAAAGTCTTCCGACGGAAGGATTGGTCCTGATACAGACAACGGATCCCCGACGAGATGCCGGCCGTCTCCAAATCGAAGTCACGGGGATATTCCTCAGATGATCGTTGTCTCGATCCTTATCCATCGGATACCGTTCACCTTCTGGTGATCGCTGCGAGTGCCGATGGTTGCGAGGGCGGGTTCGTTCCTGAACCTCTTGGAGGTCAAATATGCGTAACTGTGAGCGAATTTAGACAACAGCTTGCGGGCGATTCCCACGTGGAGGCGACGACTCGGGAGTGATACTCCCGGTATCCAAACCATCCAAAGGGGGAAGGCTGATGGCAAAACGAATCATCGGAGGTGCGGTGCTGTGCGCCGTGGCGGTCGCACTGGGTCAGGTGTCTGCGATCGAGACCGTGGCTCTGCCCACGACCCCCGCCTGGGGCGGAGGGGATGACGTGGGATCGCCCCTGATCGGGCGCACCTACAACGGAGGGAGCGGTCCGGGCATCTGGATTGTGGCCGATGGCGGGTATCGCCTGTACCTCAACGGCGAACTGCTGGCACAGGACAATGCGGCAGGGCGCGTGACCTTCGTTCCCCTGACATTCCTGCCGGGTGTCAACGCCGTCTCGGTGGTGGGTGTCGATGGCAACGGGACCCCGGGGGTGATGGTCCAGATCGACGAGCTGGAAAAGACCTACGTCAGCGGTTCCGGATGGAAGGTTTCCACCGCGGTGACGGACAATTCCTGGAAGAGCCGCACCTTCAACGACGCCTCGTGGGCGGCAGCCACGGCCAGTGGAAGCGCGATCACGATGCCCAGTGGTGCCGCGATGAGTGGATTCGCGGTCGGCTCGGCGGCCAAGTGGATCTGGGCGAACACGGCGTCCAGCGCCCAAGCGATCCTGCGCTACAGTTTCACCATCAAAGCCGAAGGGTTCGGGGCGGCGACCACCGGCGGCGATGGCGGCACGCTGACGGTGGTGACCGATTCCACATCGCTGGTGAAGGCGCTCCAGGACACGGTGCGGCGGATCATCGTGGTTCCGGAAGGCACCTACGACCTGCGGCGGTTCCGAAACGCCGTGACCGAAGCGAAGGCGGCCAGTCGGACCTGGTGCAAGCTGCCGTGTGGCGCCTCCAATCCCAACAGTTCGAACACCTACTATCGGGTGGCGTTCGAGGCGAACTCCTGCGCGTCCCTGGGTGATGGATCGGTGCCCGTGGCGGAGTCGGAGAATCTGAAGGCGTGGAGCCACTGGATCACAACCAAGGCCAACAAGACGCTGGTGGGTATGGGCCGGGGCGCCAATCTCCGTGGGGCCTCGATCTACATGCGCAGCAACGAGGGAGCGAAGAACCAGATTTACCGCAACCTGGGCATCTACGATGTGAATCCGCATCTGGTGGAAGGCGGGGACGGCCTGTCCATCGTGGGAGGAGCGACCGATCGCACCGGTAAGTACTGGGCCGACCACATCTCGTACAAATGGGTCTCCGATGGCTTGGACATCGAGAGTTCGACCGAAACCACCATCTCGTGGCTCGATTACGACGGGCGCAACGAATTCAACTGCTACCTGGTCGACCCGTTTGTCGCTTTGGTCCAGGATGCCGACGTCACCTACGCCAACAACTACTGGCACGCGACCTCGGGCCGAGTCCCGAAGGTGGGCAGTGGCGCCTTCTCCAGTCGTGCGCACCTGTTCAACAATTACATCGACACGAACACCTACTACATGATCGGGGCCGACGGCACCAGCGCCAGCGCCCCTTCGCAAGTGCGGTTCGAGAACAACTACGTGAACCACGCCAGCCATGCCTTCGTCTTCCAGGGCGCCAACGGCAACGTGTGGTGGTCGGGGAATACGGTGGCCAACTCGACCGCGAAGTTCTACGGCGAGAACAACGCGGTGCTGGCCTCGGCACCGCTGGAAACGGTCTTCACGCCCAGCTACGGCTACACCAAGAGGACGGTGGCGAATCTGCCCACGGAGAACCCCTTGCACGCAGGTGTGGGTGGACGCTGGGGCAAGATGCCCACCTACAACCAGGCCTTCGGCGTGTCGAACAAAGCACCCACCGTGGTGCTGACCGCTCCAGGGCTCGGGACGTCCATCCCCTCTTCGGCGAGTTTGGTCCTGACGGCGACGGCATCCGATGCCGACGGCAAGGTTGCTTCGGTGGCGTTTTACGTGGGACGAAGCTTGGTGGGCACCGCAACGGCCGCGCCATTTTCCGTGACCGTGACCGGTCTGCCGGCGGGAAACCATTCGATCGTGGCGGTGGCGACCGACAACAGCGGATTGGTCAGCACGTCGGAGTTTGTGACGGTCGCGGTTGCGAAGGATGCTCCGGTGCGTGCGGAGCGGGGTGTCGGAGCGCGGATCGCCGCGCGGGTGGTGTGGATGGGCGTGCGGGGTGAAACACTCGAAGACGAGATCCAGTGGCTCGATCCGGACGATCTGTCGCCGACGGCCCCTGCGGGGCGGGCAGGATTCCTGGTGGGACAAATCCACATCGCCGGGAGACCAGTGGTCGGAATCCGTCGTTTCGTGGTGAAGCCGGACTGAGATTCTCGGGCGAACGATGGACGTGGCGTCCGTGTTCAGACCCGGAACGCGGGCGCCATCTCGTCTTGTTCGCGCCTTGGAATGCCCGATTCCTTGGCGAGCTCCCGCCAACGAGAAAGGATTCGTTCCATGGTTGCTAGGGTCTGCTTCGCGTCGGCAAGGGGAACGCGAAAATGTGGGGCGACATCCAGGACCAACGATGTATCCAATGCATTGTCGTTTTCAGAAATATTCAGTGTCAGCCCGGCTCCCTCCGGATTGGGGTTGAGGTCATAAGCAGGGGACAGCGCCCAGCCATTCGGGCCGAGCAGGAAGCCATGGTTGCGCAGATGGTCGTCCGTGTTCGAAATCAGCACGCTGAAAGCGATGCGCGTCCACAATTCACGCAGGTCGCGCTCGACGGTGCCGCCATGGCGAAGTAGAAATTCAACCATGTCGAGGTAGCTCGCTCCGCTTCCCGCATCGGTGCCATCCGTTCTTCCCAGCAAGGTCATCGCCGAGGCGAAATGGATGCGTCGTGTCCTGCGTCGGTCGAAGCGCTTGGAGAGGAATGAAGTTCCTTCACGCCCAAAGCGTTGGGCTTGGAAGTCGGCTACGGCTATTCCGCACCTGCGAGCGAGTGTGGCTGCGACGACCTCCCATGCCCCTTGATCCACGCGATCGCGCGCACTCGGGAATTTGGCGATCCACAGTTCGCCGGTTGGATCCACGACATTCGCCTTGGGTCGGGCTCCACCCAGCGAGGATCCGGGGGCGACCAGCATCATCAGCCATTTTTCGTACTGGGAGGAGGTCTCGACATCATCCCCTTCCAGGTGGAGGCTTGCTTGCTGGAGCTGTCGCAATTGCGCCAATGGCGGCGCTGCCAAGGTTGCGTTGTCGTCGAGAAATCTTGGACTCTGGTCGTTTCCAAAGCGGAGTGCGCCCATGCGATTGCCGTCGAACACTCCGAGGAGGTAATCGCTTTCGCGAAGGGTCCTGGGTTGGCGGTCTTCCTGCCTGGCCAACAAGCTTTCACGGCGGCGCATCAGGATCCGCCCCCAGCGGTCCGGAGACGAATCCAGGAACAGCCCGAAGTTGGGCTTTTCGTCACGCAGGTACTGGGGTCCGGTGAATTGTCCCAGATCCGGGTCCAGGAAGCGGAACAGGGATCGTTCAATCCATTGTGTCGATGCCTCGAAGGAAAAGATCTCTTTGCCGCGCAGCGAACGTGTCTGCAGAGTTCCTGCCGGAATGTCGGTTCCGGAAGCGTCTTGGAAATAGACAGAAATTGTCTTGTCCATGATCAGGCCGGTTTCCGGGATGCTCGCCTTTGTACCCCAAGCTCCAGATCCTGGAGACGGCGGCCCATGGGGTCGTCCTTGGCGACGGCATGCAAATCGTTCTCCAGGCTCAAGGCGAATAGAACCTTCAGCAGATTCGCCAGCGAGGATCCGCCATCGCCTTGTTCCAGTTTCGTGAGTGTGAGCCGTGCGATTCCAGCTCGTTCGGCGACTTGTGCAGCGGAGAGGTCGCGGCGCAAGCGAGCCAGGCGAAGATTCTCGCCCACCTCATGGAGGAGTCGCACCTGACTCGGGAGCAGAGGCGTCTTTGGTCGCTTCATAATGAATGATATAATATGCAAAATGGCATCAAATTGACACTTTAATTGATGCTTAAGGGGGATTCGGAGACGGCGCTTTCCCGCTATCGGCTCTTCCCGGAAACCGGCGGTACTCGCGCACGTTGTTCCGACCAGGGAGGTGTCCGTCCCCTTCGTCTAGCAGAATACGGAGATCATCCGCGTTCGGTCGTTCGTTGGCAGGAAAAGCGCGGACATCCATGTCACCAGGGGGAATGGGGGCGGGCGACTGGGCCAGCCGTCGCACGCTCCGCTGGTCGAGCCTGTCGAGACCCACCCGGCTGGTCTCGATAGGCTCGACCAGCGGTACACGATGGCCGCGATCCCGTCAGGGCACCGCGGCCATCGTGGTGGCGGGAACCCGGACACCGTCGACCGACAAGACCACCTTGTGCAGGCCGGTGTTGGTGGCGTGGGGGACGGTGATGCGCGTTTCGCCGGCCAGGACGTGGCGAGAGGTGCGAGTCAACAAGTGTCCGCGCAGATCGAAGGTCTCGAGGGTGATGGCGGCGGCGCGGGGTGCGAAGAGGATGCCGTCTCGGGCCAGGTAGGAGAATGCGGAGGGATCGCGTTCCGCGCGGTGGCGGATGCCTACGGTTTCGTCGGAATCGTTGGAGTCGGGAAGGGTGTCCAAGGACGCGGTGTCGCGCACCAGGGTCACGCCGGCCAGGTCGAAATGGAACTGGTCGACGTTGGGGCCACCATCGGCGCTCATCGAGGTGAGAACGAGGGTGTTCAGACCCGCACGCAAGGCGACGGGGACGGCCACAGAGTCCCAGGTTGCCCAGGTTCCCGTGCTGGCGAAGGCGACGGCGCCGAGGTCGAGATCGTTCATCTCCAGGTGCATGTTGCGCGAGATCACGCCGCCGTTGGCGTAACGAAGGACCATCGTGGCGCTACCGGCTTGTTTGGAGGCAAGTGTCCACTGGGCGTAGCTGGCGGTGCTGTTGATGAAGTTCCAGTATCCGCTGTCGATCCAGCCGGTGTTCTTCTCCTCGTAGATGCCAACACCGTCGGTGGGAAACGCGGCGTTGAGGGAGGACCGCACCAGGATGGCGCGTGGTGCGGTGGTCGCCGGCGCGACCACTTGAATGGTTCCCTTCAGAAGGGCCGCAGTACCGGTGCCCCCGGTGGTCGTGACGGTGAACGATCTGGAGCCCACGGCGGAGGGTTTTCCTCGCACCAGAATCTGTCCTTTGGTCGCATCCAAGGTGGAGGTCACGCCGGCAGGAAGTCCGGTGACCGTGGCGCCCGTGGCGTTCGTGTAGGCGACGACGACGGGGGCGATGGTGTCGCCCAGGATGAGGGTCTGTTCGGAGGATCCGGACGCGAGGCTGACCAGGGGCGACTTGACGTGGGCCACCAGGCCGTTGAGGTAGAGTTCGATGTTGAGGTAGCCGGAGGCGGCCTTCTTGATCGCGTCGGTGGCGTCGTTCTTGTTCAGTCCGTTGGCGTCTTCCCAGGTGTCGGGCATGCCGTCGTTGTCGGTGTCTTTGGCGCGGGTGCCTGCCGCGAGGGTGCCCACACCTCCTGAAAGTCCCAGCGCCGATTCGTTGGAGATCAACGCACCCTTCTTGCCCAGGGAGGTCAGCTCGCCGATCAGGGATTTGTCGACCTCGCTGCGGGCGGGGTACGACGCGCCCACGTCTTGCACGATCATCTGGTAGGCTTCCATCGCCGAGGTCCGCGAGATCAGGGCGGGATGGGCCTGTGGCGCACCCGTGAAGCCGGCCGTGGAGGCCACCTGGGTGGCGCCGGCGAAGATCGACGCGTCGGCGGCGGAACCGTCGAGGGTGCCGTCCAGATCGTAGTCGAGCATGTTGTTCTTCTGGAACACCTGGAAGGTCTCGGTGGAGCGGACGAAGGCCGCTGTGCCCCCGGTGGAAGGCCCTTTGATGAAGTAGTTGTCCTCGATGGACGCCCATGAATCACCGGCGGATCCACCCATGATGTACCCACCGCCGCCGCCCCAGTTGTACACGACGTTGTTCACGAACTGGTTGAGGCCCTTGACCTTGGGGTTGCGGGTCTTGTTGTCCAGGTACAGGCTGCGGAAGATGGTCACGCCGCCATCGGTCTGGAGCAGGCCGCCGCACGAATGGGTCTGGAGCCCCTGCCCGATGATCGAGTTCTGGATGGTGATGTTGCCCGGCTCGGTGCCCTTGCTGTCCCAGCTGATCGAGAAGGTTTCATCGCGGCCCCACGTCACCGACATGTGGTCGAAGATCATGTTGGCGCCGTTGGCCACGCCCGCGGCGTCCTTGCCTGTGGCCCCGCCGACGCCCATGTACACGCGCAGGTAGCGCACGATCAGGTTGCTCGCGCCGGAAAATGACACGCGGTCTCCGTAGAGCATGACGCCGCCGCCCGGAGCGGTCTGGGCGGCGATGGTGGAGTTGCCGCTGAAGATGAGCGTGGACTGCAGGTTGATGATGCCCGAGACATCGAAAACGACGATGCGGCCGGGTTTGCTGACCGCGTCGCGCAAGGAGCCTGCTCCCGCGTCGTTGAGGTTCGTGACGTGGTACACCTCGGGGGCCGCGACGGCCCGGGCGCCGAGGGTGTAGCGTCCGAAGCCTTCGGCCTCGGGGAAGGCGAGCAGGCTGGCGCTCTCCGACCTGGTGGCGCCAAGCAGGAGTGGGGCGACGAGCAGAGAGCCAAGGGCGTGTGATGCCTTCATGGGATGTCCTTCATGGGTGATGCTCCATTCTACGCCGGGACGGGAGCGCAACGCAGGGCGATCGCGCGCAAACTGTTGGCTGGAATGGCGCGAACAGAATTCGATTGGACAACGAGGCTCGAGACGTGCCCGGGGTTTGTCCGTCTGAAACCCTCTGTTACAGGGGCTTGAAGCCGGATTCTCGCCATTCGGCACGCGTGATAGGCGGGTACAGGTCGCAGCAATCCAGACAACGACATCAGCCTGGATCCCGCGAAGGATCACCTCGCGGCGCGGATGACCGAAGCGCCGGGTTTCTGGTTGGCCGCGACCAGGCGGATCCAGTCGGGGGAACGTGCGACGTTCTGTGCCCAGGCTTCGGCGATGTCGCCGAGGAAGTGCTGCGAGGATGTGTCCAGGGTGTCGAGGGCCGCGCCCAAAGCGAAGGGGATGGCTCTCTTCCCGGATGCCACGGGATGGAATCCGGGGGCGTAATCGGAGCGGGTGCCATCCACGTACAGGTGCACGGTGGAATCGATCATGGTCATCGCCAGATGTGTCCAGCGCGCGGTGTCGGCCGGTTCGAGCCGGTAATACCCGCCGGGTGGGGTGGTGCGGAACGCCTTGGCCATCCAGGAGTTGGTGTCGGCGCCGAAGTTGCGCTGGAACTTGAGGTGTGATCCGTTTTCGCCGTGGCCCATCACAAAACGGCTGGTGCCGAAATCATTCAACCGCACCCAGCACGACCAGGTGTAGGGGCCGGCATCCGGGGGGGCGAGGGCTCCGGTGGCCGAGCCGGGGATGCGCACCAGGGAGGTGCGGCCGTCGAACCGGCTGGCATACGCGATGGGGCCGGGTACGGAGGCGGTGGAGATGGCGGTGCCAGGGAAAGCGCCGAGTCGCTCGAACGCGGAGGAACTGGTGTCTCCGAGGGGCCAGGCTGCGACCCAGCCGCGCGCGTTATTGAAGACCGGAGCCGGGGCTGCGGTGGGAGCGGGGATGCCCCAAGTGAGGATCAGGTCGACGGAATCTCCAGGTGTGGCCACGGAATCGAGAAGGGTCCAGACCGCGCCCGAGCGGTCGAGGCGATCCCAGTGGGCGACGGTGGTGGGGAGCGCCCTGCCCGAAGTGGTGGTCAGGCGCAGGTCGGAGCCGTCCGGCAGCGTGTTGACAAAACCTGTCCACGAATTGTCGAAGCGGGCCAGCAGGGGCAGTTGCAGAACAGGGGCCGACAGTTTTCCCCCCAGGGAGATGCGAATGGTCATGGATTGGCGGGTGTAGCCGGCGGAATCGATTTGTCCTGGGCGCACGCGCAGACCGGAGTCCACGAGTTCGGTCTTCTGCATGGTGCGCGCCAGTCGGAGGGCGCCTTGCCAACGCGCGGGAATCCCGCCGAGCTCGAGTTCGGTTTCGCCGCGCACGGAGTAGCTGCGGGCAAGGCCGGTCAGGTAGAGAACCCCCGTGGTACCAGGGGGGAGGGCGACGCGCAGGGCGCCGGCGGGTGCGAGCGTATCGGGTGGCCTGGGGTTGGACGGAGGTGCGGTGCGTGCGCTGTCGGTGCTCCACGAGGTGAGGCCCGTCTCGAAATCGCGAGCCGCGATGCCGATGCGACCCGCCGGGAGATCGGAGCAGACGTAGCGGCCGGCCGAGTCCGTGACAGTGCTCCATCCGAGCTGGCGACCTTCCCACGGGGTGAGGGAGTCGGGGCTGCATTCGATCCAGACGCCCTGCGCGGGGTTGCCGGAGCTGGTGACGATCAGGCCCACGGCCTGGGCGTTTCCCGTGTTCGCGCTGTTGCCGGACACGCGGTCGGAGTCGCCGCACGAGGCGAGAAACAATCCTGTGCCCACAAGGAGGGCGCGTTCCGTCATGCGGCTCATGGCTGGTCCTCGGTGGCGGAGCTGGAGTTCGAGAGCGGGAACAGGGCAAGGGTGAGCTGGTAGACCTGGTCGGCCTGGTCGTCGGTATCGGCCAGACGGGAAAGCTCTTCGCGCAGTTCGGTCAAGCGGTCGCAGACCAGACGGTAGGCGCGGCGGGAAATCCCCAGAGTGACTCCCGTGACGTTCCGCTGGTCGGAAGGCACGTTTTCGAGGGCGTCCCCGGCCAGTTGCAGACAGTCGCGGTGGAACCGGCGGATGGCGGGATTGCCGACTTCCGGTGGGGTGGCGATGGCTTTCTCGGTGGCATGCCACAGGCCATCGTCGCGGCGCTCCAAGAGTCCGCCGGTCTGAAGGAGTTTCACCGATTTGCGGACCACGGCCTCGCTGCGCGCGGGGCGAAGGCGTCGGCCCAGTGCGGACCAGTCGCCGGGATCCGGGGCCATTTCGATCAGCGAGCGGATGGCCAGATGATGCCAGTCGGAGAGAATTTCGCGATGGATATCGGTGAGGATGCGCGGCGCGCTGGCATTGCGGGAGCGGGCCAGGGCGTGCTGGACCTTGCCCCAGGCGATCTCGCGGTCGGCGTCGGTCTTGGCCTGGTTGTAGTCGACCAAGGCCAGGAAATACGCCTGTTCACGGCGCGGGAGGTCGAGGGCCACCGCAAGGCGGGCTGCGCCTTCTGGGCTGAGGCGTCGCTCGCCGCGCATCACGCGCATCAGGAAATCACGGGCCTGGAATCCGGAGCGTTGGGCAAGCACTCCGTAGGAATACCAGGAGTGGATGGCTTTGCGCGCCTTGAATGTGTCGGTGAGCCAGGCGCGGTAGTCCGTGTATTCCCACACCAAGGGCAGTTGGGGAGCGTTGGCTTCCGGCTCCGGTGTCGTGTCCATGGGTGCTCTCCGCGGTCGGCCGATTCCTGGGGGCGAAGAGCGCGTTTGGCGTGTCTTCGCTGTTGTCAGAAAATACTCGCAAACGATGCAATGTGGCGTGTGGATTTTTGGAAAGAGAACCGATGTACGTGGAGTGTCGGATGAAGACTCGGAGAAACCTGTTATAAAAGCTGATTTTTGGCGCATTTACGAGTCGTGTGGATACTCGTGCAGGGTCTGTTGTCTTAAGATGCTGTTGTCCAGAAATGCGCAGTATTTGATCAGGTGAAAAGTGGGCAGAACTGGCACAAAGCCGCATATCAAGCCGCAAGCGCGACCCTGTAGGATCCGCCGGAAAAGACGAGACCTCGGAGAAGAGGCGAGTGCAGACAACAGCGGAATCTGGAACGGGCACAGGGGATGAGGGGAGCCGATCGATACTGGGATACAAGTCGCCGGTGGAGGCAACGGGAACGCACAATCCCGCCTCGACGCTCCGGGGGCAGGTCATTCCACGAACGGGAACCGCAGATGCGCAAGATCTTGTCGACGATCCTTCTGACCAGCGCGATGGCGATGGCGGCGCGCAACATGGAAAACCTCGACCGGGGCCTGGTTGCCGTCAAGGTCGCCTCGGGGGTATTCGTTTCCTGGCGCGTGTTGGGCAACGATCCGGTCGGTCTGGGGTTCAACCTCTACCGCGATGGGGTGAAGGTGAACGCGTCGGTGATCACTGGAGCCACCAACATGGTGGATGCCTCGGGAACCGCCTCGTCGGTCTACGTGGTCAAGCCCGTGGCCAACGGAGTCGAGCAGGCCTCTGGGGGTAGCGCCTCGGTGTGGGCCTCGCAGACCCTGAAGATCGCGCTGAATCGCCCTGCAGGCGGGACCAATGCGTCGGGGGCTTACACCTACACTCCCAGCGACGCGACCGTGGGCGATTTGGATGGCGATGGGCAGTGGGAACTGGTGGTGAAGTGGGATCCATCCAATTCCAAGGACAACTCGCAGTCTGGATACACGGGGAACGTGTACCTGGACGGCTACGAAATTTCCGGCAAGCAGCTCTGGCGGATCGATCTGGGAATAAACATTCGGGCCGGCGCGCACTATACCCAGATGCTGGTGGGCGATTACAACGGGGATGGAAAAGCTGAACTGGCGTGCAAAACCGCGCCGGGCACCAAAGACGGGTCGGGAGCCTACTTGTCGAAAGGGCCGGCGGCTTCGGACGACGACTCGAAGGACTTCCGCAACTCGTCGGGGTACGTCCTTTCCGGTGCGGAATACGTCACGGTGTTCAACGGGCAGACCGGCAAGGAGATGGCGTCGGTGAACTACACACCGGCCCGAGGTACGGTCAGCGGTTGGGGCGACAGCTACGGAAATCGCGTGGATCGGTTCCTGGCTACCAATGCCTACCTGGATGGCAAGAAGCCCAGTATGGTGTTCCAGCGCGGGTATTACACCCGCATGGCGCTGGCCGCCTACGATTGGGATGGGACCACCCTCAAGGAGCGTTGGTCCCACAATTCGGCGACCTCGGGACAGGGAGGCTACGGGCAGGGAAACCACAACCTTTCCGCGGGCGACATCGACGGAGATGGCTTCGATGAGATCGTGGAAGGAGCTTCGGCGATCGACCATGATGGCAAGATCCTGTACCGCACGGGATACGGGCACGGCGATGCTATGCACATGAGCGACCTGGACCCCGACAACGCCGGTCTGGAAGTCTGGGAAGTCCACGAAGAGACGGGTTCTGCCTACGGGTACGAGTTGCACGATGCCAAGACCGGCAAGGTGCTGTGGGGAGCCAAGACAGGAACTGACAACGGGCGGGGGATGTCGGGAGACATCGACTCCACGTCGGCGGGACACGAGATGTGGTCGTACGGTGCGGCGGGGATCTTTTCGGCCAAGGGCAAATCGCTTTCGACCACCCGTCCGAGCATCAACTTCCGTGTGTACTGGGATGGCGATCTCCTGGACGAACTTCTCGACAACGTCACGATCTCCAAGTGGACGGGTTCGGGAACCAAGAGCCTCCTGACCCTCACGGGAGCCTCGTGCAACACCACGAAGGCGACCCCCAACTTCAGCGGCGACCTGCTGGGCGACTGGCGCGAAGAGGTCATCACCCACGACGATGCGAACCTGTACCTGGCGACGACCACCATCCCGACGCCGCATCGCTTGTACACCCTGGCGCACGATCCGGTCTACCGCCTGGCGATGAGCTGGCAGAACGGGGCCTACAACCAGCCACCCCACCTGGGGTTCTGGCTGGGGGCGGGGGTCGCCAAAGCGCCCAAACCCGACATCGTGCTGGTGGGAGGCACGGTGCTGCCCACCAACAACGCTCCCTTGTTCACCAGTGGCAAGTCCCTCTCGGTGGCGGAAAATACGCTGGCGGTGGTGCAGTGCAAGGCCACCGACGCCGATGGCGACGCCGTCGTGTACGCGATTGCCGGGGGCGAGGATTCGGCATGGTTCGCGATCGCGGCGGGCACCGGCGCGTTGGTGTTCCTCAAGTCGCCCGATTTCGAGAAACCCTCCGACGTGGGAGCCGACAACATCTACAAGGTGATCGTAGCGGCCAGCGACGGGAAGGTCGCGACCCTCCAGTCCATCGCGGTCCTGGTGACCGATGGGACGGAAACCGTCGGTCTGTCCGCACGCCAGGAAGGGCTTGTCGCAGCCCAGGTGATCTGGTTGGACGTGAACGGAACGGAAGTGGCTCGCCAGGAGCAGTGGCTTGATCCAGCGTCGCTCCTGCCGACTCCCCCACGGGGACACCGCGGTGTCCTGGTCGCTCGGGTCACCATGGCGGGAATGGCCGAAAGAACCGTCCGTCGATTCGGGGTGGCTCCGTGAAGCGCCGGATCCAGAAATTCCAACAACTCTCTCCGGAGATCATCATGAGTCAGACTCCCGACTTCGTCCCTGGCGCGCTGCGCCTGCTTCCCCTCGTGATGGCACTCGCGGGCGCCGCTGCCGCGGCCGTGCAGATCGACTTCAACGAGGCGAGCCGGCAGGAGACGGAAGTCAGTGAGCCTGGCTGGGCGCCGTGGCCCACCCTGGATGTGGCTTCCGAGACCAAGACCGTGGGAGGGGTCACATTCAAGGTGAGCATGGCTGGATCGGGAGGTACGAGCCTCACGACCGATTGGTACAAGGTCCTTGTGCAGTCGCCCTACTACGCGCGGCTGGTCGGGGATGGCCTCACGGTCAAGGATGGCAATGCCGGAGGGGCGATCAAGCTGGAAATCTCGGGATTGTCGGGGGGTACACACAGCCTCCTGACCTACCACAACACGACCGACGGCAACCAGTGGGCCGAGATGAACGTCGATGTGGACGGGGTCCGCAAGGTGACGAATCTCAAGCCGTCGAACCGGCTGACGTCCACGGATGCCGCCGTGCTCAGCTACGTGACGTTCGCCGCCACGGCGGGCAAGACCGTGACGGTGCTGTTCTCCCCCAATGCCTCCTCCAGTTCCAGCTACAAGAACGTCTACATCAACGGCCTGCAATTGGATGTGCCCAATCCCCGGGCCCAGGCGTCGGGGGCGTCCCCGACCCACCGCGACTGGCACGTGAACGCCGATGCCGGATCCGTGACCTTGTCCTGGAAAGCGGCCACCGGAGCGAAATCCCACGGTGTGTACGTGGGGACGGATTCCGCCACGGTGGCGAAAGCGACCACGGCGTCACCTGAATACAAGGGGGCGCAGACCACGACGACCTACAAGGTGGACAAACCGTCGGTGCACAAGTTCTGGTGGTGGCGCATCGACGAGACCGGCGCGGACGGTGTGGTCACGACGGGGCAATTGTGGAACTTCGCGCCGCGCCGTCTGGCGTTCCGCGACGCCGAAGGCCACGGCCGATACGCACGCGGCGGGCGCGGCGGCAAGGTGGTCCATGTGACCAACCTCAACGACGCGGGGGCGGGCTCCTTGCGCGAAGCGGTGGAAAGCGACATCGGGCCGCGCACGATCGTCTTCGACGTGAGCGGTGTCATCACGTTGAAGTCGCGCCTGACCCTGTCGTCCGAGCAGGTGACTCTGGCGGGACAGACGGCGCCGGGCAAGGGCGTCGTTGTCAAATCGTGTCCGTTCGGGATGAGCGGGGCGAACGACGGCATCATCCGGTTTCTGAAGGTGCGCCTGGGATATACGGGCACCACGTGGGATGGAACCGGCCTGACGGGCTGCAACCACACGATCATGGACCACGCCTCGGTGAGCTGGACGATCGACGAGGTCTTTAGCTCGCGCGGCGGCAAGAACATCAGTCTGCAACGCACCATGCTGGCCGAAGCGCTCAACGACGCGAACCACCAGAACTACCCGGCCGGCACACGCCACGGGTACGCGGCCTCCATCGGCGGCGACATCGGCTCGTTCCACCACAACCTGCTGGCCCACAACGAAGGTCGGAACTGGAGTTTGGCAGGCGGTCTGGATGGAGCGAGTGCGTACGCCGGCCGCCTGGACATCTTCAACAATGTCGTGTACAACTGGGTGGGACGCGCCACCGATGGTGGTGCACACGAGGTCAACTTTGTGGGCAACTACTACAAAGAAGGGCCCGCGACGTCCCTGCACCAGATCCTCAACGCGCAATTGGAAGGCGCAGGGACCGGTTCGCAGGCCTACTACTACAAGAACAACATCCTGCAGGCTGCCGGGGGGAGTTTCACTTGCGATGGCACGAAGGACGACTGCGGGCGGAAATACACCCTTTCGGGAGGACAGGTCCTGAACTGGACGGTGTGGGCCACCTCGCCGTTCTTCGCGTCGGAGGCGAAGATCCAGACCGCCAAGGAGTCCTACAAGGACGTGCTCTCTGACGTGGGTATGACGATGCCGATCCTGGACGACCACGACAAGCGCGTGATCAAGGAAACCATGGCAGGCACAACGACCTACAAGGGAAGCAAGACGGGGCTCGCGGGAATTCCGGATCGCGAGACCGACGTGGGCGGGTACGAGAGTTATCCCTCCAGCACGCGGGCGACAGGATTTGACACCGATGCCGACGGCATGCCCGATTGGTTCGAGTCGGCGATCGGCACGAATGCATCCTCGGCCGGAGCGAATTTCGCCGAGGCGAACGCCGACCCGGACGGCGACGGATGGACCAATCTGGAGGACTACCTGGATTGGATGGCCACCCCCCATGCGGACGTAAAGATCGGCGCGACCACGACCTTCGATCTGGCGGCACTGTTCGCCGGGTACACGAGCTCGCCCGCCTACTCGGTCACGTCGAATACCTGCCTGACCAGCTCGATCTCCGGTGGAAAGTTGACGGTGGGTGTGTCGCAGGCTTGCGGGTTCGTGCGCATCGCGGCCACGGTGAAAGACGCCGACGGCCACTCGAAGTCCCGCGACATTCTGTTGTACACTGGCAAGGGTGCGGTGGGTGTCGAAGGTCGGGTGGTTGTGGGTCGCGTCTTTTCGTGGGTCGCGGGAGCGGACATCGGGGTACGCACGGATGCGATGGGAACACTTGTGGTGCGTGATCTGTCCGGTCGACTCCTGGCTCGCAAAGACGGTGCGGGTGATCTGCGGATCTCCGCGGCCCTCCTTCCGGCGCGAGCCCTGATCGCGACCTTCGACGCCGAAGGCCTGCACCAGAGTCGCCTTGTTCCCCCTGTGCGCTGACCTGGATCGCGGAATCCAGTCTGAACCGTCTGTGAAAACCCGCCGGAACGAGGGGGCGCGTCCCGGCGTCGAGCGGGATGTGGCGCCGGAATGCCCGGGCGAACAGATGACCCCGAAGCAGGAGGCGAACGTGCGCGACGTATATCCGAAGGCGATCTCCGGACTTCTGTCGGCCATCGCGCTGGCCGCGGCGGGAACGTGGGCAGCCGACGCGCCGTTCTCCATCAAGGCAGGGCTCTACAACCAGGCCGACTCCGTCGATTTGGGCCTTTCGCCTGCCTCGGGAACGGAAACCTTCACCGTGTATGCCGCGACGGCGTCTACCGACAAATACGTCAACGGCGTCGCTTTGATCGGTTTCAAGGGGCATCTGTATTGCCAGTGGCAGAGCTCCGCTTTGCACGAGGATTCCAGCGACACCTGGGTCGCCTACAGTCGCAGTCTCGACGGGAAGACCTGGGCTGCCCCGATGAAGTTGGCATTGCCCGGCACGGGTGATATCAAGACCTCCGGAGGCTGGTGGGTCAACGGGGACACCCTGGTGGCGTACGTGAACGTGTGGCCGACAGCGCTGTCGCCGCGCGGGGGAAGCGCATGGTATACCACCAGCGTCGACGGGCTGAAGTGGAGTTCGCTGAAGGCCTTGGTGATGGCGGACGGCAACCCGATGGCGGGGGTGTTCGAGCAGGATCCACACGCTCTTCCCGACGGAAGGATCGTCAATGCGGCGCATTTCCAGCCGGGATTGCTGGCGGCACCCATCTTCACCGACGACCCTTCGGGGATCCGGGGTTGGAAGAGAGCGACGTATACCAACCTGTCCACGCCCAACAATGTCTCCCGCGAGATCGAGCCCAGCTGGTTCCGCCGCTCCGACGGGGCCATGGTCATGGTATTCCGCGACCAGACGACGACGTATCGCAAACTCGCGGCGACCAGCACCGACCGGGGGAGCACCTGGAGCACTGCGGCGTCTGTGGAAATGCCTGATTCGCGTGCCAAGCAGAGCGCCGGGAACCTCCCCGAGGGGACCGCTTTCCAAGTGGGGAATCCCGTGGACGGAAAACGTCGTTCTCCTCTGGTGGTGACGGTGGCCCGGGACGGATCGATCTTCGACAAGGCCTGGGTGCTCCGCAAGGGCGGATCGGACCTGCAGGCCCAACGCTACACAGGCAAGGCGAAGACGCTGGGCTACAGCTATCCCAAGTCGACGATCTGGAATGGATTCCTGTGGGTGGGATACGCGACCAACAAGGAGGACGTCCAGTGTACGCGGGTGCCTGTGGTGGCCATTGCGCAGTCGCCGGTCTCCGTGCCGGGCACGGTGCGCCCAACCCCAGGTTTGCTCCAGTTCCACGGGCGGTTGAAGGTGGAGCGGAGCGGTGTCTTCGACGCCGTGCTGGCAAACCTCGATGGGCGGGTCGTGGAATCCGTTCGCGCACGGGGCCAGACCGAACTCGGTGGGGACTTGCGCCCCGGGGTCTACCTGCTGCGAGTCCGAAGTGGTGTTGGGATCGAAACCAAGGTGGTCACCAAGATTCGTTGACAGGTCGGCGGCGGTAGCCTGCCAAGCGCGTGATTCCGTTCGCGCCTGGAAGAACGGAATCACGCGGCGGGGCTCAGGGCACCAACACGCGTTGGCCGGCGACCAGGTACAGGCCAGGCTCCAGGGGAGCCGATCGGGTGGTGCCGGCGGTGTAGGGAATGCGCAGGGCCAGGCGTCCATCGGGACGCACGGCGAGCACTTCCCCGGCGCGGGTGGCTTCAATCACAAACGAACGGGATACGGTGTGGATCCGGGGGCCGGGGGTGGGCCTGCGTGTCGAGCCGATTCCGACCGGAACGACGGGTTTGCCAATTTCCGTCAGACGCTCCGTCTCGAGCAGGTCGACCATACTCTCTTCGTTGGTGAGGCCGAACGACAGCGGCGTGGTGGGGGCCCCGGTCTGGGTGGCCACCGAATGGCGCACGCGGCCATCCCGCGCCACGATGGTGGTGGAGCAGATCACGGTGGTGCCGTTGCGGCGCAGGGACATTTCGACCTGTGCCCCGGAGAGCACCGAGTGGAACTCGGTCCAGTCCCAATCGTGGGTGAACGACACCGTGCCGATGGGGTCCATCGCGAAGGCGTCGGCCCGCACCAGCATGGTGTTGGCGCCCGAGATCTCGCGCAGGATCCAGTGGTCCCAATTGTCGGTGCTGACGGGGTTGTGGTGGTTGGTGAACCGGTAGACCAGCCGGAAGTCTCCGGCGAGTGTGGTGGTGTCGCTGAAGGCCGTGTTGAATCCGTTGGTGTAGGTGCCGTCGTCGTTGACCTTGCCCACGAGTTGGCGCGATCCCACCGCACGGATGGTGCGTTTGCGCACGTCGAGCAAGACGGCTTCACCTCCCAGATGCAGGGTGTAGACACCGGTGGTGGGTGCGCCCACGGCACTGGCGGTGAACACCAGCGTGGTGTCGGCCCAGGCGAAGACGTCGATGGCCGCACCGGACTTGGCGACCTTCACGCGCACGTTCTTTCCGCGGAAGGCGTTCTTCCAGTCGGGGGTCCCGTTCCAGTCGATCTTGGATGTGGTGGTGGATCCGGTGAATGTGGACAGCGACCACGCGTCGCCGCGCAGATGCCAGGACTGCGTTCCGTTCTGCAGGACCACGGCCCAGTTGTGCCAGTTTTCGGCGGCCTTGGAGTCTTCCCGGAAGGTGTACTCGGCCTCAAAATCGCCGCTGGTCGTGTCCTTCAGGAACTTGTCGTAGGCGTCCCAGGCCAGAGTGGTGTCCGCACCGCCCACCTTCAGGGAGCCGTCGTGCACCAACGTGGTGCGGGACCGGGAGGTGGTCGGTTTGCGGTAGCCCCACAAGGCCCTCTCGTTGGCGGGATTCATGGCGGTGAACGCCAGGGTGCGGGCCGACTGGTCGTTGGTGAGCTGCTCCGCGAGCACGCCGCGGAAGGTGCCGGCCGAAGTGGCGAGTGTCAGGAATTGTCTTCCGTTGGCGTGGGCGTAGCTCCATGTACCCGTGAAGGCGCCGCCCAACGTGCCGTCGGCGTTGATCCGCAGTTCCTTCTCCGCGTTGCTCTTGAGCGCGGCGTAGTCCACCGGGTCGTGGGCGATCACTCCCCAGGAGCCGGCGATCTGGTCGACGGGGTGTGCGGTCTTGCGCAGGCCCCATCCCACGCGGTGCTCGAACGGCGCGGCGACGATCCATCCCTGGTCGTTGAAGAGCAATTCATGGGTCTCGACGTTGTGCCAGGCCGTGCCGTTGTCGAACTTGCGGTGGTACACCAGGTAGGCCCTGCCGTCTTCGTCGCGTAGCACCGAGTTGTGGCCCTGCGCGATCTCCGCGTTGGCCCACCAGCTCCACTTGTGGTTCTGCAGGATGGGGAATCCGTATTGCAGGTTGTTGCCGTAGTTGAACACGTATTTCGAGAACGCGGCGTTGTCGCCCGTGGCGTCGGTGTAGGTGCCGTCGACCGTGGGGGAGCGGAACACCCGCATGGTGTAGCCGCCTTCAGGCGAGTAGAATCCCATCGAGACGAACAGGTAGTAGTAGCCGTTTTTGCCGTCGGGATCCTGCAGGTAACGGATGTAGGGGCCTTCACCCGAGACGTACCAGCCGCCGCCGATGTGCAGACCCATGTAGGGATCCCAACGCAAGGTGGTGGAGTTCCAACTGGGGGCGTTACCCAGACCATAGTCCCATGATTTGGCGCGCAGACCCGTGGTTTCGTCGAGCTTGAGCAGGAAGATGCCACCCGACCACGACCCATAGGTCATCCAGAGGCGTCCCTGCTGGTCGTAGAAGACGGACGGGTCGATGCAACTGACGCCGTAGTCGTTGTTCCACGCCCCGTCCTTGAGATAGCGAGCATCCACGGTGGTCGTGCCCGTCACGGTCTGGTAGTCGGTGCGGCCCACGCTCGTTTCGTTGTTGGTGAATCCGCCGTACACCACGGCACCGGTTTTCTTGTAGGGGCCCTCGACCTTGTCGGAGGTCAGTAGCACCACCGACGATTTGAAATCCGCCCCCGAGAGCGAGATGTACATGGTCCACGTCTTCAGGCTTTTGTTGTAGACCACGTCGGGGGCCCACAGGTTACCCAGAAGATCCTCCGATGTGATGTGCTGGGCGTAATCGCCTTCGGGCTTGAAGATCTGGTAATAATTGGTGGAGACCACCCCGCCGAGTTCCATCGTGGGTGTGAATGCGGTCCAGTTGATCATGTCGGTGGAGTGTGCCGCGCCGAGCATCGTACCGAACACGTAGTAGTGCTTGGTGCGCGTCTTGCCCGCGTCGTTCTCGGGAAAGGAGTTCCCCGTCGCGTCCTTGTAGACGATCACGATGGAGGGATCGTGTACGGGAACTGCGGCGGCGCGGGTGAGGGAGGCCGCGCCCAACAGGAGGGTGACGAGGAAGAAAACGGCGTTTCGGGGAAACGAGGTCGGCATGGAGGCTCCGGGTGGCTGAGCGCCGGGACTGGTCGCTCGGAGAGATTTCACGATCGGGGTGTATCCCACCCCGATCAAGGGTACGGTACGGGAGCTGGTCTCGCTGTTGCTTAGGAGGTCATCGCGTTGTCAGGTGATGACGGAAGTTCCACAGCTTTTGGGATGCCCCCGTCCGGATCGACTCCGGTCTGGGAAGACAAACGGAATGGGGTCCCAGGGGTTTTCCTGTTGTCTGCTCGTGCGCGGCCGGTGGGGACGTGCTTGTGCGGGCAGTGGTTTTCCCATCGGGGCCAATGGGGATAGGGGGCGCAACGGTTCGATTCCGGCGACAAGCCTTCTTCAAGCGAGTGGTGGCCCCTTGATCCGGCTCGTTTCAGACAACGGGGATTTCTCGAACCGCCTGCCATTCCACGGATTGCGGCCATACCTTCCCTCCATCAAAACCGGCCACACGAATCTCATCCGGCGCGTGGTCGCGTTCCCCGCATCTCGGGCGCACGGACAGTCCTTGTCCGTGCCCCGGGATCGAGGCGGATTCCGGGAGGCCGACCTCCCGCGCGACGTCCACAGCCTTCGGAGAGTACGCGTGATGAACCAACGGATTCCTTTTCTCTGTCGCCGTGGTTGCCCCGCTCTGCTTGCAGGCTTCCTCGTTTTCGCCCAAGCACCGAGTGCTGCGCCTGATTTCAGCCTGGTCGGGTTTGCCACCCAGAACGGGGGCACCAAAGGCGGCGAAGGTGGCAAGACCATCACGGTCAAGTCGTACGCCGATCTGAAATCCTACGCGGAAAACGCCGAAGCCTACGTGATCTACGTGCAGGGCACCATCACCAACGGTGCGGCGGGTGGCCAGATCCGCGTGAAGTCGAACAAATCCGTGATCGGCATCGGGTCCACCGCGTTCCTGCAGGGTGTAGGCCTGGATATTTCGAACCAGAACAACGTCATCGTCCGCAATCTGAAGATGACCCTGGTGGGGACCACCACGCCCTCGGGAGTCAATGGCGGCGACGTCGTCTCCATCAGCGGCACGAGCAAGAACATCTGGATCGATCACTGCGAGATCTACTCGGAAGACCCGAGTGTGCAGACGGACAAGGACAAATACGACGGCCTGCTGGACATCAAGGGGCAGACGGGATTCATCACGTTGTCGTGGAACTACCTGCACGATCACCACAAAGGCGGTCTCGTGGGGGCGGCCGACGACGACCTTTCGGCCGCCTGCGCGACGGCTCCGGTCCCGATGCCCTCGAAACGATGGACGTGAAGGCTCCCTGAAGTCCGGACGCGGACAGACAACGTACCGCCGCTGCGCTCCGGCTCGGCTTGCTACACTGGAGCCATGCTCACGACGGGAGAAACCGCTCGGCTGCTGGGGGTCACCTCCCAGACGGTGGTGAACTGGATCGAGGCCGGACGGATTCCGGCGGTGCGCGTGGGGCGTGGACGCCGCCGCATCGCCTGTGCCTCTCTGCGGCAGTTCGCGCAGGAGAACGGGATCCCCGCCCGGACCAACGCACCCGACCTCTGGGAGAGGATCGAGGCGGTGACGACGTCGCAGTTGCCCGATCTGGTTCCGGCGGTGATCGCCATCGATGCCCAGGGGTTGGTCATCTTCTGGAATCGCAGTGCCGAGAACCTGCTGGGCTGGAGTGGCCACGAACGCGAGGGACGATCGGTCTCGGAGGTGCCCGTGCAGGTGCCGGGGTTGCCTGTCGACCTGGCCGATCTGGCACGCCAACCAGGCGAGGAGGTGCGGATGTCTCTGCATCTGGAGTACACCCATCGGGACGGGCACACCGTGTACACGGAAACCACCGCCTCGTGGATCCGCGACGCACACGGGGGAGTGGTCGGGACCGTCTTCGTGGTGCAGCCCGTTGTGGTTGCGGCTCCGTCCAAGCCTCCACGCCCTCGGAAATCGCGCACCCGCTGACGGAATCCGGCGTCCGAGCCTGTGCCGCTCGGCTTCGGTGGTCGAGCCCGGTGGTCGAGCTTGTCGAGACCAGCCGGGTGGGTCTCGACAGGCTCGACCACCGGACTACGCTCGACCACCGGACTATGCTCGAGGTCAGCGGGTGTTGGACGAGGTGTCCACGAACCGGACGGAGATTTCTCCCGGCAGGACCAGGCCCTGGCGACGGGCTTCGGCGGCGATCACGGCGGAGTCGTTCTGGTAGAGCCGGATGGAGTCGAGCAGAAGTGCATTGAGCCGCCGCAGCGAATCGGTGGTGGCTTGGATGTCCGTGACCTGGCGGGACTTGTTCCACTGGCGGATGATCCCGAAGGGGCCGAAGGTCCAGGCGTAGAGGGTGAACCCTAAGCCGGCGATCAGGAGGTATCGACCCAGCGGCAGGCGTTTTTCGGGCCGCGGGGGAGGAGCGGAAGGCAGAGGTGAGGTTTGGCTCATGTCAGGGAGCCCGCCGCCAGCGCCCATCGACACCGCGCACCACGTCTCCGGAAACCTCCCGGAGGACCAATTGCATGGCGATGTCCTGGACGCGTTGTCCCATCTTGGCGGCGATCTCCTCCGGCGTGGCTCCCGGGCCGGCGAGCAAGTCTAGAAACCCGTCGGAGGCGGCGTCGGGGCTTGTGGTGCGCCATCCGAGCTGGTCGAGGAGGTCTTGGGGGCGTGCACAGAGCGCCGCCCCTTCGCGAAGCAGGCGGTGGTTTCCTTCGAAGGTGCTCCAGCCGACGGGGCCGGGGCAGGCCAAGACTTCGCGCCCCTGTTCCAACCCGTTGCGGGCCGTGATCAGCGCGCCGCTGGTTTCGCCGGCTTCGATGACCACAACGGCCTGGGAAAGCCCGGAAATGATGCGGTTGCGGCGCGGGAAGTTGCCTTTGACCACCGGGCCGCCGAAGGGGAATTCGCTGACGACCACGCCGTGTTCGGCGACCACCCGGGCCAGATTCCGGCGGGCACTTTGCTCGATCTGGTCCAGCCCGCAACCCAGGACGGCGATGGTGGGTGCCCCCTGCTCCAGACAGGTGCGATGGGCGATTTCATCGATGCCGCGGGCCAATCCAGACACGATGCACAGTCCAGCGCGCGCCCATTGCCCGACCAGCAGCGAACACGATTCGGAACCCAGACCGGAAGGAGCTCGGGTGCCCACAACAGCCACCGCATGTGTTTGTTCCAGGGGGGTGGTTCCGGTGACCCACAGCACCGGAGGGGCCAAGGGAATGTGGCGCAGAGCCGACGGATAGAGGGGGTCGTGAAGGCAGAGGATGGAGGCGCCGAAGTCTTCGGCGGCGCGGATCTGGCGCAGCGCCCAGGCGTGGTCTGGCCCTCGCAGCAAGGCGTCTTGGACGTGTTCGCCCAGCGCGAGTTCGCGCACCTGGGATGGGGCCGCGGCGAAAACTCCCGAGGGGCATCCGAAGTGCTCCAGCAGCTTCGCCAGGCGCATGGGGCCGAGGCCATCGATATGGGTGAGGGCGAGCCAGTCGAGCAGGGGGTCGCGAAGATCCATGGAGGACTCGCGGGCTTCCCAGGGGGAGGACAGACTGTTGCTGGGCGTGACGGAACGAGGCCGCCGAAGGGAGGGGCGGACGGAACAGACGGGGATGGGCATTGGGGGCAGTACCTTTGGGAGGGTATGGATGGAAGATACTACACATTTGAGCAGTTGCGCAACATCATGGCGCGACTTCGTGCTCCGGACGGTTGTCCCTGGGATCGGGAGCAGACCCACCAGAGCATCAAGGATTGTCTGATCGAGGAGGCCTACGAGTTCCTCGAGGCCATCGAACACGACGACCCGCACCACATGCGCGAAGAGTTGGGAGATCTGCTCCTGCAGGTGGTCTTCCACGCCCAGATGGGGGCCGAAGCCGGACGCTTCGATCTGGATCAGGTGATCCACGAACTGGCCGACAAGCTGGTGCGCCGCCATCCCCATGTGTTCGGGACCACCGCCGTGTCGGGTTCCGACGAGGTGGTGGTGAACTGGGAGGCCATCAAGAACGCCGAGGTGGGCAAAGAAGACCGCAAGAGCCGCATGGACGGCATCCCGACCACGTTCCCCGCCCTCACCCGCGCCAAGAAACTGCAGGTGCGCGCCGCCAAGGACGGCTTCGACTGGCCGTCCGCCGAGCCGGTGTGGGAGAAACTCGCCGAAGAAACCCGCGAGGTCCACGAGGCCATCGCCGAAGGCGACCCCGACCACCTGGAAGACGAGCTGGGCGACCTGCTGTTCGTGGCCGTGAACCTGGCCCGCAAGCTGGGAGTGGACCCCGAGATCGCCCTGCAGCGCGCCAACCGCAAGTTCGAGACCCGCTACCGCGGTATGGAGGCCCTGGTCGCCTCGCGCGGACAGAAAATGTCCGACCTCGACCTGGCCGCCCAGGACAAGCTCTGGGACGAGGTGAAAAAGGACTGATCGGTGTGTTCTCGGGGGCGAGGTTGTGCTCCCGGGAACGTCGTCAGAGCCCTCCATGTTCCCTGGGGCCGAACCTGGCCCCCTCACCCTTCCGGGGTATGGGAGGGGTGTGGGGAGACGGAAACGGGGTTTGGGGC
>JAMIIV010000187.1:0-7078 GCA_035913415.1 Fibrobacteria bacterium
ACCTGGGAATCGATCCACAGGAGCCACTTCGCCGGACTCTCGGGGCACCGAGCGATCCCGCCCAGAAGGCCCTCCAGAGCGACCAGGGCCTCCTTCTGCTCGAACCGGTAGGCCTGTTCGTAGGCAAGGCGGTAGGTCTTCCGGAGGCACTCGCAGCTCGCCATGCCCCGCTCGGCCACCCCCATACGAGCCCGAAGCTCCTTGACCGAGAGCACGGCCTTCATGGAGCCCGAGAACTGGCGGTGAACCTCCTGGGCAGCGCTAAGGACCTCGCCATTCCCTTGAGCGCCCCGGGACTCCAGCAGGGCTACGACCGCCACACCAGAGGCGTCGGAGGAAGCCACCTGAAGCAGCAGAAGCGCCCAGATCATTTGAGGCCTCCCTGGCCAGGCTTGGAAGGCTGCTCATGGGCACAGAGCCCCCGGAGACCTGATGGGACTCGGCGAGCACGGTCCAGGAGTCCTGGAGACGCAGCGAGCCTAAGCCCGAAGCCTGGAACCAGAACGAGAACCTCCACGAGGGTGGACCAGAGCCTGACGGAAGCCGCTTTGCTTCGACTGCCCCTGCGGGACCTGGAACGGGAGACTCGTCCCGTCAAACCAGCATTGAGGGCAAGCCGCCCTCGAAGATGCCCGGCTGGTGCGAGCCCAAGCGCGTGACCCGTGGTCACCACCGGTCCTCGCCCCTGCTCCTTACTCAAGCCTTCACCTCGAGGAGGCCCGGCCCGGTCCTGTCCCTTGGCCCATTGGCTTCCCCTGTCGCCCTCTGCCGTCGGGCCCTCACCCAGCGCGGCACCGGAGGGGTTCCCAATGCACCGCGCAGTCCCTTGGTGGTTTGACTCGCGGAAGGAGCCAAACCGCCGTCTAAGGGGTTGAGGAAGGCCTTTGGCCTTGAGCTTGCCGCCCTTCCCCACGCCGGTCCTCCGGCGCAAGAGGCCCTGCTGTTGCCCGTCCTGCCTCATCAGAACTCGACCCCTTCGAGGCTCACGACCCGCTTCTTCCCTGCCGATTCGTGGACTTTGATGGTGTAGGAAGCCGAGGCCGTGTCCTCAGTGATCGGAATGACCGCCATCCCTCGCGCCCTTTGATCGAACCGCAGTTGCGGGCAGACACCCTTTTCCCACTGGACCAGCGCTTCGAGTGGCTGAGATTCCTCGCCCGTCCGGCCGAGGAACTCGACCTTGTCGAGGGCGAAGTCCGTCTTGGACCGATTCTGGATCTCGAAGTCGATGAAGAGGTGGTCCCCGATGTGGCAGATCCGGTAGGCCCAGACGACGAGGAGGTCGTTCATCGCCCGCTCGCGGACTTCGGAGCAGTTGAACCTCTTCATGATCCCGTCAGCCATGCCCTCCAGGGCCCTCTTGTGGACCTCAGCTTCGAGGTTCTCCGACCGCTGCCGGAACTCCTCTTCGATCTCCGCGCGGACCTGGTCCTTCAGCTCCTTCTGCTTGAGGCGCTTGGCTTCGTTTGCGGGATCCTTGAGCTCGAGGAGCTCAACGCCCTTCTTGGAGGTGATCTGGATCTCGAGGATCAGGCTGATCCCCGAGTCGAGGGTCAACTGGACGTTGGTAGCAATCCCGTCCAGGCTGACCGCGGCTTCCGGATTCACACCCTGCGGCAGGGTCGGCCACAGACGAATGACCTGCTGCTCACCTTCCTTGGCCATCTCGGCCTTGAGAATGGCTATCGTCCCGACCGCCGGCGGGCTCACGACGTTCTCACCGACGGGTAGCCGGACGAGGAAGACCGTCCCGAGCTGAACCCGGACCCGGATCTTGTTCGACTGGCCGGGGACGAGCGCGAAGGTCAGGGAGGACTCGTGGCAGTACCCCAGCTCGTCCTCGACGCAGGCCTTCTCGGCCGCCGGGTTTGCGCTCTCAGCTTCGATCGCAAGAAGGACGGCGAGGATGCATTGGAGAATCATGCTGTCTTGCCCCACTGAGTTGTGCACTGCAGATGAGCCAAGAGTCGCTCTTCGGGGTGAAGGTAGAACCCAGGCTCTGGAAGCCCCTCCGTCTTCGTCCAATCTGCCACGATTGATCTCTGTGCCACGCCCATCAGACATCGCCCCGGTGAGGACCCAAACAGGTGACCTCCCGCAGAAACGGGAGGGGTCTCCTGCCACCCAGACTATCCCTGTGGTACTGCCCTGTACTTCCGCCGCGCAAACTAACCCACCTACCCCGCGGTGACAACATCAAAAATGAGTCCGGCTGGCAGCTCCAAAACCTTGTTCTGAAGCCCAAAACCTGCGCCTCGCTCGTTTGCCTCCCGGTCGAGATCATTCAGGCCATCGCTGGTCATTTCGTCCACGAGCTGCGCGCCCACCGGAGAGGTCAAGCCACCCACCACGGTCGTTGCCGCCCGGAGCAGGCCGACCCCTCCTCCAGCCACTGCCCTCGTCCCCTGGCTCGGGTCCTCGCGCCGCCTCCTGACCACCTTGGCTCGCAGCCCAGGCAGGCCGTTCTGGACCGCGTAGGCCTTCAAGGGCAGCTTCTTCCCGCCCACGACTACCGTGTGGAAGTTGAGGAGCACCCGCTCGTCTGAGCCTCGAAAATCCCCCTGGAGCGTGGCTCCGGCTGGAAGGATGGTCCGGCCGTCGGAGCCTCGGATCGGCTCGACCAACTTGGCGAGGACCGCAGTCCCGCTGAAGGCCGTGCTCACCCCCACCTGGAGCTTCACCTCGAAGGAAGCCCCGGCCGGGACGGACTCCTGCCCGACCTCCGCGCCGCCTTCGAGCTTGATCACACCAGGCTGGAGGTACCCCGCGAGGATGACCCGCTCCTTCTCGACCTTGGCAGCAGTGGCAGGAGGAACCTCCACGGGGGGAGGCGCCGGAGGTGCAGGCCGCTTCTTGTAGGGCTGGAGGTGGCGAACGACGAGGGGCGCGTTCTGGACAGCCGCGGGCACTGGCTTGGACGGCTCGAGCTTCTCCGCCTTGGCGATGACGGCGAGGCTGGCAGCGATGGCATTGGCGTTACGCTTCCGGGCGGCTTCTTTTCTGTCCGCGTCCAGCAGGAGCCTTTCGACCTCCTCCTTCTCGAAGGGCTTGTCTCGGACCTCGGGAGTTTCGAGCTGCGGGAACTCGGCACGGGCCGCAGAAGCATCCTTGGCTTCGTTCGTCCTGCTCGACCCGCACATGGCGGAGCCGATCATGACCGCCGCGAGGAGCACGCCCCCCACTGGAACCAGGAGCTCCGGCCTGCCTCGGACCCTGTCACGGAGTCTTTCGGGAGGGACCTCTCGAGCGTCCTCGACGGGACCTTCCGGCTTCTCGTCTGGGCAGGCTGGCCCGGCCGCGGCCGGGATGGCGAACTCCCCGAGCGAAGAATCCACCTCTTCGAGATCTTCAGATTGCACCTCGTAGACCTCAGGATCCGACCCTCCTTCGGTAGTCTCGCCAGGGGTCGGATCGGCGTGGCAATTGGTCGTAGACGGGGCGCCTGCACCATTCGGCTGGGATTCATCATCGTGAGCGACCGGCCCCTGAGCGCCCTCGTCGGTCTGTTTCCCGCCCTCCAGGAAGCTACTCACGTACCTGTCTGCCTCTTCCCTCATCGGGTCACCCTCCGGTTGAAGGAATCACGTGGGCTTCCTCTGAAGCGCGAACGACTCGAGGTCCTGAAGGCTGTCGAAAAACCGCGTGTGGCAGAAGTCCACGAGGAGACCGTGGATGGAGACCTTGGTCACCGGAACTCGCTGAATGACGATCTGAGACAGGAAAAACCGGGAGACCTCGGCATTCCCTTCGAGCTCTCCGAATCTAGGCTCGAAGCGCATCTTTCCAGTCACGAGGACGTGGACCTTCCCGGTGGTCTCCTCTGGCCGGTAGGCCCCGATCCTGACCTTCCAGTCCGTGATCGAGGAGCGGATGTTCTGCCCCTCGTACTGCTTCCTGCGGGCGAGCTCCGCTTCGTCCGCCGCCACCACCTGGCGGAAGGTAGGGGTCATCATGGAGAGGGAGGCGTTGAGGTCGTCCGTGACCGCCGCGGAATCGACGCCGACATAGCGGCGAACGAACTCCTCCACGAAGTACTCGACCCGGACGTCCTCAAGCTTCTGACGGGGAGTGACCGTGTCCTCGAAGAGTACCGGCCGTCCCTTGGAGTCGAACACGACGACGGGGATGGGCTTCGCGATCGCAGCGAGCGCCAAGAAGAGAGAACAGAGGCACACCAGTCCCAGGATGCCCATCCCGAACCAGAGCCTTCGGCCCATGGAGCGGCGGAAGGACTCCAGCTCGTAGAACCGAGGAACCACGGCCTCATGCTTGGCCATGAGCACACCCCACGAAGAAGAAATCGTTGGCTAGAATCAGGAGCCCCAGGAACAGGAAGAGCTGCAGGGAAAGGCTTCTCTTCAAGTGTAAAGCAAGACCAAATCCCGATCGGAAACATCTTCCTTCGAGGGGAACCCCACCGGCGAGGCAAGCGGAGCCGGCAACATCCGTCCCGCCGCCAGCGCCACCTTGGCCTGCTTCAACCTCGAGGAGATCCTCCCCGTCCTCTTCCTTGAATTGGTTCTCTCGGCCCTGGGGCCGCAGGCCCCAGCAAGACTTATGTTCGTCTCGGCTGTTCATCGTTCGTCCAGCTTCTGTTCCCTCGGCTTCTCAGAAGCCGAGGACGAGGTTGTCCCTGGCCCGCCGAGCTTTCCTCTGAGCCCGCCCGCAAGGCGGCCGACTGCACCACCGGCGGTCTTGGCCATCCCGTACCCGACCCTCATGGCCACGGCAGCCAGAATTCCCCCCAGGAACCCCGCCGATTCCCCTCGTACGATCTTCCTGCTGATGAACGGCGTGAAGATGCAAAGGAACGCGAAGGCCGTGTTGATCGCCCAGAACTTGAAGAGGGTGAAGAGGACTCCGTCCACCTCGATCTTGTCGATCTCCTGCCTCACCTCCGCGGCTGCGTCGTCGTTTCCGATGACCTCGTGGACCTCCGCGACGTTCTCGAGGTGATCGACCTTGTCCCAGATGGCGTCCAGCTCCGCCATGCGAGCGAGCTGACCCTGGAAGCAGGCGAAGAGAAGGGTCGTCACGATCTGGAAGGTGAGAGGCCAGATTCCGACCTCGATGACGTTCGTGACCCAGCCCTTGAAGGTCCCCATCCCCGGGAAGACGCCGATGGGCACGGCCACCGTGCCGGAGAAGAGGACGAGGGCGAACATGACCGGCCAGAGGATGTCGATCACGACGAGCTTGATGACCATCATCCCCATGAGCTGCAGGTACGTCACGAGGCAGATCCAGAAGACCGGGGAGAAGAGGGCTGCGACATAGTCGACCAGGTCCGGGTCCTGGACTCCCTTGAAGGCCGCGGTCCAGGCCGAGGCAGCGAGTTGGTTCACGTTCTGCTCGAACATCTGCTCCGACAGGTAGTGCATGGACGAGGCGAAGAAGTCGCCGATGGGCTGAATCGTGTTCAGAACGATCATGGCCGCGCCGATCTTCAGGATCGGCGTGACGAAGTCCGCCTGGCCGTGGTTCAGGAAACGATAGAGCGCGACGAGCATCCAGGTGGCGAGCGCGGTCCCGAGGAGGGCAGAACCCAGGCCCTGGAGGGTCGCAAACCCCTCAATCTGGGAATAGGACGAGGTGATGAGCTGGAAGGTGTCCATCGAAGGGGCCTACTCCTCGAGCATCCCGCCGCCCGGCCGGAGGATCCGTTCCATGTTCACCTGCATGCCTTCGGCCAGCGCCCTGCTTCGCCTACCGGAGGTGTCCCGGGCCTGCTCCCGGGCGGCCAGCTCGGCCTTGTAGAGGTTCAGGAACTCGGTCGAGTTCACCAGTTGCTGATGGGCCGATTGCGCGGCCGTGGCCTGGGCCATGAGCTCCAGGTTCCCGCTTTCTTCCGCGTCCGCGACGAGGTTCGCGACCTTCTGAGCGAGGGTCGCGAGGGCCGTGTTCTGGACCGCGACCTCCATTTGCATTCCGCTCTTCCGGTAGAGGCCCCAGATCTTGATGTCCACGGGGCTCGGGTTCTGGCGGTAGACCATGGCTTCCGGGAAGACCATGGGCCAGATGGTGGCCTTGTAGGTGTGGGTCAGGACCCGCTCGACGACCTTGGCCATCTTGTGGTCGTAGCTGTTCCAGTAGGAGAAGAAGTGCCCTCCGTCGATCTCCTTCCCCTGCTCCGCCATGAGGTAGATGTCGTGATCCATCTTGGCCAGGTCCGGGAAGGCCTGGTAGAGACCTGCTTTCGCGTCCCGAGAGAGGTCCTCCAGGGAGTAGTTCCGGACCGCCTGGTAGGCTCGGTAGGACTGGCGGGCGACGGCCAGGGCTTCATTCCCCGCCTGCACGACCGACCTCATGTTGGAGAGGATGGACGTCAGGTTCGTGAGCTCGTCGAGCTCCGTGGCCAGGAGCTGGGCCATGAGTTCGTTCTGACCCGACAGCCAATCCCCTTGACCGAGATCGATGAAGGCCCAGCTCCGCTGGGGGAGGAGAACCAAAGCCAGGATCAGACCCAGACAAAAGAGGAACGCGGGCGAACCAGCACAAGGCCCGACAGGGCCAAGATGGGCAGCCCCGCGAGGCGCTGGGAAGGCAGTCGTTGACGGCAGCGAAGAACAGAAGAAGACCTCTCTCCCAGGGTGCACGCCAAACCGCACAGCGGCCAGGCGACACCGTCCCGACCTACTCCGAATTCGCCCCTGGCCCCACCCCCGAGGAGGAAGGTCTGTCTTACGGCCCCGGCACTCGCCCTTTCTTTCCTTCGTTCCTTGGTGATCAACTCGAGGAAAGGTGTTGGCCTTATCGCTCTGAGCATGGTCCCCAACGGCCGAAGGCCGCCCATTTGCCTTGTTCTGGTTCATCGTCCTTCCCTCCCCTGTTCCGCCTTCACTCGGTAAGCGATGTGCTCCAGGACCTCGTGCTCTGGCCTTCCCGGATTGGCCAGGAAGTACCTCCGCTGCAGCTCCCGATCCTCGGCGTCCGAAGTGCAGATCTCGTAGTCGAGCGGCGACAGGTCGATGTGCAGGACCGAGGTGATGTAGCTCTTCTCCCGAGTTCGCTGGTCCGCGACCTCGGTCCTGATGAGCGCGCTCGAGTACTTCCCCTTGATCGTCCGAAGGCCGTCGAA
>JAMIIV010000188.1:0-9682 GCA_035913415.1 Fibrobacteria bacterium
CGCCTCCATTCCTTCGTGCGCGTCGAGGTTCCCGAACTGCCCGTGCGTCACATGGTCTGGGACGCCCCCGACATCAATGCCCTGAACCCCAAGGCCACCGACGACGTCTACGCTTTGGGCATGCTGCTGCGCACCTGCCTGCTGGGAGAACCCGGCCCGGCACAAGATCCCGCCATCCCCGTTTCCCTGCGGGAGATCCTCACCGGGGCGTTGGCCATCTCGCACACCGACCGCTGGCGCTCCATGGAAGAACTGCGCGACGCTCTTTCGGCGGTCGGCGGTCGGCGCCAGAAAGTCCGCGACGGGCGTTGTCCCGAATGCGGAATTCTCGACAACGACGACAGCCTGTTCTGCGGCAACTGCGGCTCCGACCTGGGCGATCTCTTCCGCACCTGCGACACCTGCGGACACCGCCAGCACCAGCGGCATCAGGTCTGCGGGCGCTGCGGAGCCAACCTCGACAACCAGGGCCGACTGGCACTGGAGCAGGTCTTCCTGGCACTGGTGGTGGGAGCCTGGGATTCCGTGGCGCGCGAAATCCAGCGTCTGCGCCTGCTGGGAGCCGAATTCGAACTGATGGACGCCGAACACGGCGGCGGCATCCTGTTGCAGGTCTCGCACAACCTGCGGGAGCAATGGACCCAGGGCAAATGGGAGGTGGTCCAGATCGCCCTGCCGCTGGTGGGCGAAGTCGCCCGCACCTTGGGCATCTTCACCCCCGCCCCCCTGCGCCAATTGGCCGACGACCTCAACACCTGCACCCGCCTGGTCGCCGAAGCCGGCGAGCTGGCCCGCGAACGTCGGCTGGCCGAGGCCCAAGCCCGCATCCACGCCTGCCGTGACCGCGCTCCGGTGTTGCCGCAACCCACCGAAGAGCTGTCCCACTGGATCGACTCCATGATCACCTGGTTCGAGGAACGCCTGTCCGAAGCCCGGCAACTCGCGCAGGCGGGTCGCCTCGACGACGCCCGAGCCCGGGTCAAGATGGCCCTGGGCCACGTCCATCGCGAGGATCCGCTCGCCGCGCGGGCCCAGTCCGTGTTCAACCCGCCCTCCAAGGGGTCCGCTGCATGAAAATGGTCTGCCCCTTCTGCCACCGTCGCATCGACGGGGACTCCTCGTACTGCATGTTCTGCGGCGAGCGCGTTTCGGGCTCGCTCCAGCAATTGGCCAACGCCGAACCGCGCGCCACGCCGGAACTGCCTCCCGTGCCGCCCAAACCCCGCAACGCCGACCGCTACAAGGACCTGGTCCTGATCGGCAAGGGCGGAATGGGCGAAGTCTGGTCGGCGCGCGACACCCGACTCAACCGCAAGGTCGCCATCAAGCGGATCCTGGCCAAGTACATGAAAAGCACCACGGTGCTCCACCGGTTCCTGCGCGAGGCTCGCGCCATCGCCCAACTGTCGCACTACAACATCGTGCAGATCTACGAGCTGGAGCAGGACGAGACGGGCATCTACATCGTGATGGAATTCGTCGACGGCACCTCCGTGCTCGAGCGGTTGCGCCAGAAAGGCCCGTACCCCGTCTCCGAGATCCTGCCCATCCTGTCGCAGATGTGCGACGCCCTGCAGTTGGCCCACGATCGCGGCATCATCCACCGCGACATCAAACCCGCGAACATCCTGCTGACCACCGGCAATGTGCCGAAACTTGTCGACTTCGGACTCGCCCACGAACCCGAGAGCGACTCCACCGCCATCGGCTCGGTGCTGGGCACCGTCGACTTCATGGCACCCGAGCAGCGCGTGTCGGCCACCAACGTGGACGGCCGTGCCGACGTGTTCGGTCTGGCCGCCAGCGCCTACCAGATGCTCACCGGCGAACGACCCCGGCATCTCTATCCGGAGCGCATCCCCATCGAATTGCGTTCCACCCTGCTGCAGGCCCTCGAGGAGCACCCCGACCGACGGATTCCGTCCGCCGCGGAGTTCAAGCGCCGTCTCACCGTTCTGGACACCACCACCGAGGCGAAGTCCGACCGCGTGGTCTGCAACCGGTGCGGAAAACCCAATCCCCCCGCGTTCCACTTCTGCGGCTCGTGCGGAACCCGTCTCGGGGCCGTCTCCCCGCCCAGCGCCGATGGCGTCCGCGAAGAAATCGATCTGGCCGGAGGCCGGATTCTGCCCATCTGATCAGCTCCGCAGCGATTCCTCGGCTTGGATGCGAGCGAAGGTGCGTTCGCCCCAGGCCCAAGGCGGCACTTCCCACCACCCGTCGAGGAAATCCCCCAGCGACAGCGAGTCGTCCTCCTCGGAAGACTCCCCCGAGGGCATCCGGTCATCACCCGAGGTCGCCGGGACGTCGATGGGTGATGCAGGACTCAAGACGATGGCGGCAGGCATCTCAGCAGCCTCGGGAGCTCGATCCCCTTCCGCGTCCTCGTCCTCTCCAAAACCGTTCCCCGGGTGGCAGATGGCCACTTCGCGGTACTCGCCGCACGCCTCCTCGACCAAGGCCCAAGCGTACTCCTCTTCCTCGGTCTCCTCGTCGCGCTCCCCCACCAGCACCAGGTACCATCGCCCTTCGCGGTGTCGCCACGCCTGCGGCTGTTCGTGCACGACGGTCTCGCCGAAACGCTCCACGATTTCCGTGATGGACAGACGCACCCAGTCCACTTTGCCTTCGACGAAATCCTGGACCCAGTCGCGAGGGAACAGTCCATCCCAGGAAACTTCGACGACCTCCCCGTCGACTTCCTCCACGCCGTAATCGCGCGCCAACTCGACGCATTCGCCGCCTTCGATCCGGCACAGGCTCCACCACAAGGTCTCTTCGCCGGAATCTGGCGGGTCGACCTCGCCGCGCAATACGACAAACCACGTCGCCTCGGTGCTGCGGAAGGCGATGGGACGTTCCAGGCAGGTGGTCTTCCCGAACAACTGCTGGATGTGGGAGGGCGAAAGCGGCTTCCATTCGACGGACATGGGGAGCCAAGGTAACCGCCTGGGCCACCTCGAGATGTCTTCCTGGGGCGCGATTGGCTAGATTGATCGTAGAATGCCCCCATCGCGCAATATCCTCCATGGAGAGGCTGCCATGTCCCGATCGTCTTCCCACCTCCTGTTCGCGCTTCTTCTTGGACTGACCGTCCGTGCCACGCAGGCCCAACTCACCGTAGGGGCCGCCACCGAGCTGAAACCTGCCTTGGAAGAGGTCCGACGCATCTACACCGAGCGCACCGGCAACCCCATGCGCACCATCTACGCGACTCCGGCCAAATTGGCGGGGATGGCGGGTCAGAACGCGTTCGACTGCGTTTTGGCCCCTTCGAAATGGATCGACTCCCTCATCGCCCGCGGACTCACCGCAGGCCCCGCAATTGCGCAAGCCGAGTCCCCCCTCGCGATCTGGAGCCGTTCGGGCGCACCGCTCCCCGATCCCGACCTGGCATTCCTCCTGGACACGTTGGTCAGGGGCATAACGTTCTCCAACCCCGCCGAATCTCCCGATGGCGCCCGCGTCATGCCGTTCCTGGAGGCTCTTTCCGCAGACCCCGCGTACCGCGCACGCTGGCGCATGGCCCCCGAACCGTCGGCGGCGCTCGATACCGTGTTGGCAGGTCGCGCCGATGCCGCGATCTTGCCCCAATCTGCCATCTGGTCGTCCCCTGTCGCCAGCATGGGCCGCCAGATCCTGCTCGACTCCGTCCGCGCCGCCCCGCAGCGCATCCAATCCGTCGTCTTGAAGGTCCATCCCGACCGTCAAGCCAACGCCACAGCTTTTCTGGCATGGTCGCTGGGACCTCAGGGCAAGGGTGCCTGGCGCCGCAAGGGTTTCCTGGTCCCCTGACGGCGTGATGGACGTCCTCGATCACGCGTCGCGACAATCCGCGACATTGGCTCGAAGGACTTGTCAACAATTGCTGTCCGTCGAGACGCGGTAAAACCGCAACGGGGTCTCGTTCCATTCGGCCTGGTTCTTGCATTGAACATCCGGCAGGAGGTTTCTCATGCCGGATGGACCCAGATTCGCAGGACGAATGGAAGCAGGGGCTGACCTCCGCCTTTTCGTCGCGGGTCAGGTGGTCCTCGATGACACCGGATTCCGGCTTCTGCAAGGCGTGCGTCTCACCGGCTGTCTCATGGATGCCGTCCGCGTGGCCGGTGTTCCCTACCGGACCGCATGGGACCGACTGAAAACCATCGAACGCAGTTGGGGTGAGCCGGTGATCGCCACCGCCAGCGGCGGAGCCCGTGGCGGGACATCGCGACTGACCACGGCCGGAGAACGTCTGCTGGCGATCTACACGGGTCTGCGACGCGACCACGCCCGGTGCCTCGAAACGCTCAACGCACGGCTCGAGCAGGAATGGAACCGCCCCTTGCGCGCCGATGTCTTCGCCGAGGCGACGCCATGATCCTCGACACCACGCTTCGGGAAGGGGTCCAGTCGCGCCTGTGGAAACTCACCGACCGGCAGCGTCTGGCTCTGGCCCACGACCTCGCCTCGGCCGGCGTGCGCGAAATCGAGGTCGGATGCGCCGGCCGCGACCAGGCCCTTCCCGCCCTGGTGCGGGCCGTCCGCCGCGGCGGAGGCAAGGCCCTGGTCTGGTGTCCCTCGCGAGCCGATCTCCTCGACGCCGCGCTGGACGCCGACCCGGACGGAATCTGTCTTTCCGTGCCGGTCTCCGACGCCCACCTGGGCGGCCGCCTGGGCATGGACCGCTCCACGCTGCTGCGGCGCCTGGACGAGTTGCTCGCACGGCTGGAAGGCCGTTTCGTGGTCCTGGGGCTCGAGGACGCCTCCCGCGCGGATCCGGTCCTGGTGGAGCGCATCGCCCACCTGGCCGGATCCCATGGCGTCCGTCGGCTGCGCTTCGCCGACACCCTGGGACTTCTCGACCCGGCGGCCACGGGACGCGTCGTCTCGTGGCTCGCCGAGGTCTCGGGGCTGGCCATCGGATTCCACGGCCACGACGACTTCGGCATGGCCACCGCCAATGCTCTCGCCGCCCTCGACGCCGGCGCCGAATGCGTCGACGCGAGCCTCGGAGGCTGGGGTGAGCGTGCTGGCATCGCGAGCCTGGAACAGATCGCCGCGTGGCTTGTGCTGCGCCGAGGCGAACTCGGCCCCGACCCCGCGCGCGTGGCGCACCTGGCGCGTCGCACGGCATCCCACGCCGGAGTGGACATCCCGTCCACTCGCGCCATCCTCGGATGCGACCTCTTCCGATGCGGATCGGGGCTCCACGTGGACGGCCTCCAGAAAAGCCCCCACCTGTACGAGCCCTTCGACCCCTCCCGGGTGGGCGCCCGTCGCCACCTCGAATTCGGTGCGCAAACGGGGCGCTCGGCCTTGAAGAACCTGCTCTCCGCACTCGGCCACAGTCTCGATCCGGGCGCCCTCGACCGCCTGGTGGAAAACGTTCGCACCCGCGCCCGCGACCGAGGCAGCCCCTTGGAGACCGCCGAAGTACTCGCCCTCGCCTCCAATTCCCCCATCTCCCGCCCCCTCCCCCACGGAGCTCCCGCATGTCCGTGACCCTCCTGCGCCCCGAAACGCTCTCTTCCCCCGGACTACGCGCCCTTTTGCGGGGCCTGTCGTCCCTTTCGCACCGGCAGGTGCTGGAACTCGCCGACGCCCTGTCCGACGCCGGCGCCATCGGCGTCGCCGAGCGCATGGCGCTGTGGGACCTGGTGCCCCTGCGACAGGACCTGCCGCCGTGGGTGGATGCCATGCGCCATCCCGCCACTCCGGACGCCCCCATCGACGTGTTGCGCACGCTGGCCCACGCCTCCGAGAACCCCGACCCGGAACTGGCCCGCAGCCCGCGCCAGGCACTGCGGGTGCTGCGGTCGCTGCGCAATCTCTGACAAGGTTTTGACGAGATCGGGATTCGCCACCCAACCCGCTCGCCCTGAGGAGCGAGGCTCTGCCTCGCGTCTCGAAGGGCGGGGTTGAGCCCTTCGATGCCGTCCCTACCGACCTGATCCCCATTCGTGTCCACTTGCCTGGGCGGCTACAACACCAAACGCAGTCCGGTACCCGCACCCGTCAGATCGCAAAAGCGGCCGGGGCTGCACGCCCCGACCGCTTTCCGGCGAAGTTCCATTCCGCCCCCCCGGAGCGACAGCCCCCGAGGACCAGGAAACTCAGCCGCAGCCCGTGCCGGCTCCCCGTACCTTGCCGCAGCCGCAACTGGATCCCAGGCCTTTGCGGCGGGCGCGCAACTGCTCGAGGTTCTCCCCCGACCAGACGGCTTCCAGGGCTTCGTCGATCAGACCTTCCATCTCGACCACGGCCACACCGGCCGCCTCGAGCGCCTTGCGGGGAGCCTCGCCCGCGGCCATCGTCAGCACGGCGCGGCAGTCCCCCAGCATCTCGGCCAGATCCGTCCAGCGCGATTCTCCCCCACCCGGCGACGGCGCGGGACGATCCACGACCATCTCGAATCCGTCTTCCGACTTCTCGTAGATCCGGAAACGGTCGGCGACCCCCAGGTGCTGGTTGACCAGAACGCCTTCCTGGGTGGCCACGGCGATGTACGGGCGGTTGGCCGCGACTTCCTGCCGGGCCTGGTCCATCAGCTCGCGGAACTCGCCGGACTTGTCGTCTTCCAGAAGCCCCACCGCATCGGCGCGGCAACGCTGGCAGTGCATCATCTGCTTGAGGAATTTCGACGAATCCCGCCGGACCCGCAGCATCGTGTTGGGCCCGGGTTCGGCAAGGTTTTCGAACTCGGCGCCAGGTGCCGGGGTCATGGGAATCAGGTTGTGCACGTCGGCACCCAGTTCCGAGACGGCCTTGGCCACGTCGCCGATGCAATGGTCGTTGATCCCCTCGATGATCACCGAGTTGATCTTGACCTCGATGCCACGCCCCTTCAGCGCCACGATCCCATCGAGCTGGCGGTCGCGCAAAAGCGTCGCGCCCTCGATGCCGCGGTAGGTCTTCTTGCCGTCGCGCACCCAGGCGTAGAGCTTCGCGCCCACCTCGGGATCGATCGTGTTGATGGTGATGGTCACATGCGAGACCCGCAGGTCGGCCAGCTCGTTGGCGATCTCCTCGGTGAGGCCCATGCCGTTGGTCGAGACGCACAGCAGCATCTCGGGGGCCGTCTCGCGGATGCGCCGCATGGTCTCGAGGGTCTCCATTGCGTTGGCGAAGGGATCACCGGGGCCGGCGATGCCCACCACCGCGATGCGCGGCTCCTTCTCGAGCGCGTGATGCAGGTACCGGTGCGCCTCGGCGGGGTTCAGCACGCGGCTGGACACACCGGGGCGGCTCTCGTTGGGGCAGTCGGTCTTGCGCGAGCAATACCGGCACTGGATGTTGCACTTGGGTGCCACGGGCAGATGGATCCGTCCCCATTTGTGCTTGGCATCCCCCGAGAAACAAGGGTGGCGATCGACGGGAAGAGGCGCGAGTGCGGTGGTGTCGAGCATGATGTTCCTCCTGGTTGCTTCCGTGGTTCAGAGATATCCGTAGCCCACCGGAGAATCCGACTGGCGGCGCTCCAGGATGGTGTTGACGATCGTGTCCAGGAGCGCGAGCGCCCCGCCCCATCCCAGGTGCAGCAGACGCTGCGCCCCGAAACGGTCGTGCACGGGGAAACCCACCCGCACCAGCGGGATGTTGCGCTTGCGTGCCAGGGGATACCCCTTGGAGTGCCCGATGAAGAAGTCGGCGTCGAGTCCTTCCGGAGCCTCCTCGAGATCGCGGAAATCGGCATCGTCCAGGACGCGCGGCGGCGTCTCGAGGAACGAGCGGGTCACGCGATCGATTTCCGTCCGGAGGTGCCCCGTGCGGGAACCCGAGACGACCAGGGTGGTCTTCACGCCGATTTCCGTCAGGAAGGAGACCAGTCCCACGACCATGTCCTCGTCGCCGAACACCACGGCCTTGCGGCCGGAGAGGACCTTGTGGGCATCGACCATCCCGTCGATGAGGCGTCCGCGCTCGAGCTGTTCGCGCCGGGGAGCCTCGCGCCCCGAAACGGCTTCGAGCACGGTGTACAGGGCGTCGGTCTCCCGGATGCCGATCGGCAAGCCGATCCGACGCCGTTCCACCCCGAACCGTCCGGCCAGCAGTCCGGCTCCGGACAGCGACTCGGGGGCGCAGCGTCCGAACTCCAGAGCCAGGCGCGACCCGGGAAGGGCGCGCATCTCGGCCATGGTCGTGCCACCTTCGGGAAGCGGCGAGGCTTCCAGGAGGGCCGGTCCGTCCAGGCGCTCCGCGTAGTCGGGCACCAGCACCGCGTCCATCCCGAATCCTGACAAGATCCGTCGGACCTCGCGCAGGTCGGCCGGGGAGACCAGGCCGGGAAACACCGCCACGCCGCCATGGGCTTCGGTGGGCGTCGCGAAATGGTCCACCAGGGAACGCACCGCCCCGTGGAATCCCTCCATGCGCGTGCCGTCGTAGCTGGGGCAGGGAACCTTCACGACCTCGGGATTGGTCACCGTCAGAGGTCTCTCGACCAGTTCCTTGCGCCATTCCGACAGGTTCATGCCCAGGTCTTCACCGGTGGTCTCGGTGAGGCAGGTGGTCGCCAGGCCCACGACGGTGGCCCCGTACTTCTCGGCCACGTTGCGCAATCCCTGTCGCAACGCCGGCCCCATGATATGCAGCGTTACACTATCAGTCAGGAGGATATTGATCGTTACGAAAATGAGGTAATTCCTTATTGGCAGGGCAAAACGCAACGTGAGCGAATTTTTAGCCATGTCCCCGATGAGTGGCGGGCCGCTTACGAAGCTGGTCTTTTTACTGAATTTATGGAGCAACGTGCTCCCGGTCATACTGCACTCGATGGCAAAATTTACCGAAAAGGGATGCTCGATTTTAAAAAGGAGATCGCCCAAAACATTACCAAAATTGATTATTTAAATGATCCCGAAGCCACCGATAAGGTTGAGCAATGGAAGGCTATGGATATATCGTGCGATGCTGTTATTGTATTTGCCGAACGGCATGCTGAGTTAGCTGAGCAATTAACTAAAAAGGAGAAAGATCCACAAAGGGTAAAAGAGTTAAAGAGAATTGCCGAAGTCTGCCATTGGGTGCCTGCCAAAGCACCACGAAATTTATGGGAGGCTATACAGATGTATTGGTTTGTTCATCTTGGAACTATCACGGAATTGAATGGCTGGGATGCAATGAACCCCGGACATTTCGATCAACATTTAACGCCATTCTACGAAAATGAGATTGCAGCAGGAACGCTAACACGTGACGAGGCTAAAGAGCTGATTTCATGCTTTTGGATTAAGGTGAACAATCATCCAGCACCGCCAAAGGTTGGAATTACTGCACGTGAGAGCGGTACATACAACGATTTTACTAATATCAATTTAGGTGGCGTAAAATCTGATGGTTCCGATGGAACCAGTGAGATTTCGTACATCATGCTTGAGGTTGTTGAGGAATTACATATTCTACAACCAGGTAACTCAGTGCATATAAGCGCAAAAACACCCGATAAATTTTTACACGCCGCAGCGCATGTAATTCGTCAGGGACATGGATACCCTTCAGTGTTTAATCCCGATATCTATATCCTTGAAATGTTACGACAAGGAAAATCGTTGCAGGATGCTCGCGAAGGGGGTTGTAGTGGTTGTATCGAAGTTGGTGCTTTTGGTAAAGAGGCATACCTGCTTACAGGATACCTAAATGTTCCCAAAATATTAGAGGTAACGCTGAATAACGGTATCAATCCTGTAACAGGGAAGAT
>JAMIIV010000189.1:0-7312 GCA_035913415.1 Fibrobacteria bacterium
CGCATCGGTTCTCGGATGGCGGCCCCTCCACGCAGCGCTTGGCCTTTTCGGAATTCGCACCAGGTCTGAACGCCGTGCGAATCGTCATGGACGGACATTCGTATTCCAGATCGCTCCTGCGCCTCGATCGAACCCTCCACTTGAAGGACGCCGCCAAGGGTTCGCTCGATGGCGCCGCCCCCCACTTGGCCAGGGGCTTCGCCACGACCACGATCGATACCCTTGTCGTCAAAAAGACCGGGTACAAAGACAAGCTGGTGCCTATCTCGAACTACATCGATTCGAACCTCGTCGTCGCCATGGACAGCAACGCCACCTGCCCCGCTCCCAAAGTCGGCACGAGCAAATCCAACCCCATCTTCACGGACGTGTACACCGCAGATCCGGGAGTGATGGTCGACAACTGCACGTTCTACATCCAAGCTGGCCATGATCAGGGAACGGGGGGCTTCGATCTGCGTGAATGGTACCTGCTGAAGAGCACCGACATGGTGACCTGGACACGCTCCACCCCCATGACCTTGAAGGTCTTCGCCTGGACCAATGCCAACGCCTGGGCGGGCCAGATGATCAAGGCGCGCAACGGCAAGTACTACTGGTACGTGCCCATCAACGACATCAAGTTCAGCCAGGACCGCATGGCCATCGGTGTCGCGGTGGCCGACAGCCCCGAAGGCCCCTGGAAGGACGCGTTGGGCAAGCCGCTGGTGAGCGATTCCGTCGAAATGACCACCTGGAACATCACCAACATCGACCAGACCCCGCACACCATCGATCCCACGGTGTTCGTCGACGACGATGGCCAGGCCTATCTGCAGTATGGCGGTTTCTGGACCATGGTCTCGGTGAAACTCAATCCCGACATGATCAGTTTGGGAAGCAAGCTCGTGAAGTCCACTCCTCTCGATTATTTCGAGTCGCCGTACCTCATCAAACGCAACGGCCTGTACTACCAGATCTACGCCCGCGGCGCGGCCAATCCGACCACCATCGACTACGCGACCTCCACCAACCCACAGGGGCCGTGGACCTGGCGCGGACAGATCCTGGGCAAGATGCCCAAGGTGACCGGCCAGGACGAGACCACCAACCACGCGGGTGTCGCGGAATTCGCGGGGCAGTGGTACATCGTGTACCACGTGAGCAACGGTCCCAATGGCGGAGGGACATACCGGCGCATGGTGGCCATCGACAAACTCTTCTTCAACCCCGACGGCACCATCCAGCCGGTCACGCCCAGCGCTGCCCTGACGTTCTGATCGCGTCGGCGCGATCGGCCTGAAGCGCCGACCACGCCACCGGCTTCGACCGCGGTGGATCCGCGAGCCGACGGAGCAGTCCGAAGAGGTTTGGTTCGGATCGCTCGGGGAGGGGGCGAAGTCTGCGAGACCCGGCCCCGAGCCGGGTGGGTGGCGGGAGGCGCAGGGAGCCATCTCCCGGCAGCGGCCTATGCGGATACGGTACAATCGTACCCACAGGGAGCGACTCGGATCCTTGAACGATTCGGTCGCCCGATTGGAGGAGCCATGTCTGACCACAACAAACCTTCGCTTGCCTACACGGTCTTGATCGCGTGCGCCGCGGCCTTGGGGGGATTTCTGTTCGGATTCGACACCGCTGTCATCAACGGCGCCGTGTTGGCCCTGAAATCCGGATTCGGAGCGGGGGATTGGGAGATCGGGTTGTCCGTGTCGCTGGCCTTGCTGGGAGCCGCCGGAGGTGCGTTTTTCGCCGGCCAGTTGGCCGACCGCTTCGGACGGGTGAAATGCATGGTGGGTGCGAGCGTCCTGTTCACGATCAGCGCGGTCGGATCGGGTCTGCCGTTCGGGATCCTCGACTTCATCTTCTGGAGGGTCGTGGGCGGCATCGGGGTCGGCGCGGCCTCCGTGATCGCCCCGGCCTACATCGCGGAAACCGCGCCGGCTCATCTGCGCGGACGCATGGGCAGCCTGCAGCAACTCGCCATCGTGGTGGGCATCTTCGCCGCGTTGGTGAGCAACTACGTGTTCGTGACGCTGGCGGGTTCGGCGGAATCCGAATTGTGGGGATTCAAGGCCTGGCAGTGGATGTTCTGGGCCGAGGTCGTTCCCGCGGTCCTGTATGGTGCGTGTGCGCTGTTCATTCCCGAAAGCCCCCGGTTCCTTGTCGCGCGCCAGCGCTTCGACGAGGCCGCGCGAGTCCTGGAAAAACTCGTCGCCACCGACATCCCCCGCAAGATCCAGGACATCCGCGACACCTTGGTCGACGATGCCCCGGCTCGCCTGCGCGACCTTCTGGAGACCTCCTCCGTCGGAATCCGTCGTCTCCGCCCCATCGTGTGGGCGGGCCTGGGGCTGGCCGTGCTCCAGCAGTTCGTGGGCATCAACGTGATCTTCTACTACGGCAGCGCGCTCTGGCGCTCGGTGGGATTTTCCGAGCGCGACGCGCTGATGCTCAACGTGTTCTCCAGCGTGGTCAACATCGCCACCACGTTGCTGGCCATCGCCATGGTCGACCGGTTCGGCCGCAAACCCCTGCTTCTGGTCGGTAGTCTGGGGATGATGGCGACTCTGCTGGCGATGAGCCTTTCGTTCGGACTCGCTCCCGTGGTCGACGGTCAGCCATCGCTCACGGGCCTCGCCGCCTGGATCGCACTCGCAGCGGCGAACCTCTACATCGTGTTCTTCGGGATGAGCTGGGGACCCGTGGTCTGGGTCATGCTCGGAGAAATGTTCAACAACCGCATCCGCGGAAGTGCACTGGCCGTCGCCGGACTCGCGCAATGGGTGGCGAATTTCCTGGTCAGCACCACCTTCCCTCCGCTCGCCTCGGGGCTGGGACTGGGCGGGGCGTACGGCATCTACGCCTTCTTCGCGTTCCTGAGCATCCTTTTCGTGATCAAGGCAATCACGGAGACCAAGGGCAAGGAGCTCGAGGACATGTGACCGCCTGTCTTCCCACAGACTCGACGCGCAGGACTTCCGGGGATCCGGCATTCGGAATTCGGAATGCATTCGTGTGGTCGGCATTGGCCTTTCCCGGCCAATGCGGATCGGGAGGGGGGGGCGCACGGGTGTTCAACAAGTTTGAACACAAAGTTTCGTCCCTGGGCGCGGAGGTGAAGAACGGCCCGCGTCCGGGATGGATCCGCGATAGACTTCCGGCTCAGGGAGAGCCTTGAACGAGGAGACCACCATGCGAGCCCATCGATCGCCCATCGCGACCGTCACCGTCCTTGGAGGCCTGCTGGCTGCCGGAGTCCAGGCCGAGCCCTACACGTGGGGGAACGTCGCGTTCGAAGGAGGCGGCTTCGTCTCGGCCGTGGTCCCCAGCCGGACCCAGCCCGGACTGGTCTACGCCCGCACCGACGTGGGCGGCGCGTACCGCTGGGATTCGGTCGGGGGAACCTGGATTCCCCTCATGGACGCGATCAGCCAGCTCGATGTGGGGTTGTACGGCACCGAGGCGCTGGCTCTCGATCCCCAGGACGCGCGCCGCGTGTACATCCTGGGTGGCACGTCGTACTTCAGCGGGGGCAAGACGGTGATCTTCCGCTCCAGCGACTACGGTGCCACCTTCGACACGGTCAACGTGACGTCCCAGATCCTGGCCCACGGCAATGGCATGGGGCGCCAGACGGGCGAAAAGCTGGCGGTAGATCCCCAAAACAGCGCCATCCTGTTCTGCGGCAGCCGCACCAAGGGACTGTTTCGCAGCCAGGACACGGGTAAGACCTGGAGCGCCGTCCCGGGCACCTTGGTGACGGCGGGAAGCTCCACAACCAACGACAACGGCATCAGTTTCGTGCTCTTCGATCCCGCCTCGGGGACCACCGCATCGGGTGGTACGAAGACAATCTTCATGGGGGTCGCCAAGACCACGGGCAACCTCTACGTCTCCCACGACGGCGGGGTCACGTTTGCTCCGGTGGCGGGTTCCCCCACCGGAATGATGGCCATGCGGGCGGTCCTGTCCGGCACGGACCTCCTGATCACCTTCTCCAACGGTCCCGGGCCCCACAGCGTCCAGGGGGGATCGGTCTGGAAATACGGCACGGCCAGCGGAACATGGACCAACATCACCCCCAAGGAAGGGGAGGTCTACTACGGATCGGGTGGACAGTCGTACGCCCACGGCTTCGGCGGCATCAGCGTCGATCCGAAGGATCCGAAGCATCTCGTGCTGGCGACCTTGAGCCACTACGGAGGACAGTACCGCACGGCGCGCTCGCAAGAGGGATGGGGCGACAAGATCTTCGTGTCCAAGGACGGCGGTGCGACCTGGACCAACTTGATCACCTACACCACCAACGACGGTACCGCTCCGAACGTGGACCCGTTCGGCAACGCCTGGATCGGCGGACACGCCATCCACTGGGCGGGATCGCTCGAGTTCGATCCGTTTCGTCCCGGACGCGTGTGGGTGACTTCCGGAAACGGCGTCTTCCGCACCGACGACATCGGTGCAACGCTTCCGGTATGGGCCTTCCAGTCGCGGGGATTGGAGGAAACCGTTCCCCTCGACATTGTCAGCGTTCCCGGAGGCCCCTTGGTCACCGCCATCGGGGACTACGACGGAGCGCGCTACCTGGACATTTCCCGGAGCACCCCGTTGCACGATCCCCGCATCGGCACCACGCAATCGCTGGGATACGGTCCCCTCAACGGCAGCTTCCTGCGCTCGGGCCAGGTCACCGACTACTCCACTGGTGTGGGCATCACCAGCGAGGTCATGTACGTCAGCCGCGACACCGCCCGCACCTGGACCAAGGTCCCCACGGTCAAGGGGGCGATGGGGATGGTCGTACTCAACGCCGACGGCAGTGTCTTTTTGCACCGGCCCGAGAACCAGTCGGTGGTGCAGCGCTCCAAGGATGGCGGCAAGACTTGGACGGCCGTGACGGGATTGGACGGACAGGCCAACTATTCGCGTATCGTCGGCGATCCGGTGAATCCGGCGGTGTTCTATCTGCTCGATCAGCAGGGATGGATCCTGGCCAGCACGGATTCGGGTGCCACGTTCGTCAAACGCGGTCGGGTGAGCAACGACGCCACGAGCCTCTACCAGAACAGCTCGATGCTGATCCGCACGGTTCCGGGCGATTCCGGCGCGCTGTGGATCCCCCTCGATCAGAACCAGGTGTGGTTGGCCGGCGGGTACAGCCGCAACGGCCTGGCCCTGACGGAAGACGGTGGACGCACCTTCGTGCGCTTCCCGTCGGTTGACCTGTGCGTTTCAGTGGGATTGGGCAAGGCGGCGCCCGGCGCTTCGTACCCGGCTCTCTACATCTGGGGAGCGGCCAACGGGGGGCCTGTCGGCATCTATCGGTCCATCGACAAGGGTGCCACGTGGATCCGCGTGAACGACGACCGACACCAGTTCGGTGGGCCCGGAAACGGCAACTTCGTGGTGGGCGATTTCAACGTGTACGGTCGCGTCTACATGAGCACCGTCGGGCGTGGCCTGATCTTCGGGGAGGCTGCGGGAAGCCATGTCGCCGCAGGCCGGGTGTCCACCCGGTCGGGTGCGTTGCGCCGCGACGGTGCGATTCTCTCCGCTTCGGGGGAGATCGTCCTCACCGACCTTCGTGGTCGCACCCTGCGCCGCTCGGTGGCATTCCCGGGAGGCGCTCGCCTGGCGCTTTCGGGCCTGCCGCGGGGCGTGTACCTGGCGCGTTCGGGCTCCGATGCTCTGCGGATCGACGTGATGCGCTGATCCTCGCGCACCGGGTGACGCGCTCTCCGACCCGCTGACGCAAGGTTCGGACACCTTCCAGGGCTCCGGCGGTTGCTATGGGGGTGAGGGAGCCTTTCGCCCTCGCGATTCCTTCGATGGGATTGCCGGATGGACGGGATAAGGTTTCCTTTCCTGATCCACTCCCGGATCGCCTCCACTCCTCGCCGATCGTGATTCCCATGCGCAACGCTCCCCGCTGGTACCATTTCCTCTCCAACCCGATGCGCATCGCCTGCCTGGCACTCGCAACTTTGGGCATGGTCTCGTGCCAGAGCGATCCGTCCGGGCCTGTACATGGCACTCAGACTTACATGGCTGAATTTTCCAAGCCCAAAAATGATTGGGCGCTTCCGGATCTAGCCGTTCTTCATGCGGGGGGGGATTCCGCGTCCCAGGAGCTCGAGTTCATCCGCAATTCCTGCAAGGTCCGCATCGATCTCGACGCACCTCCTTCCGACACGGCGGTGCTGTCGTTGTGGCGCGGAGGGGTGCTGATCAACGACCTCGACTATGTCTACGACGGATCTCCAATGCTGCGCTACACGGGACGGTATCGCAGCAATACCGTCGCCTTGGCCATCTTCGAACGCATCCATCCCGTGTCCTCGCACCAGGCCTTCGTGGCGGAATTCGCCCGCCTCCTGGTCGCCAACGATTCCCTGGTACGTACCCTGGGGTTCCCCTCCCAGGGCATTCCCGGGGTCGACTCCGGGGAAGTCTTCCGCGAAGCGATGAAGATCGTGGTCGCCAGTGGCAAGCCCTTGGTCGAGATCGTTCCTGCGACCGGACCGTGGGCCTTGGGGCTGGACAGCGCCAGCATCCGCCAGCGCGTGCGGGATCTGGTCCGCGAAGGAAGTCTTCCCGCCGACACCGCCAAGTTGTTCGCTCCCCCCGTACCTCCCGACACGACCGCTCCACTCCTGCGGTTCGTCTCGCCCTCCGCTGATACCGTGCTGGGGAATGCCTCGGCGCGACTGGATGTCCGTGTTGCCGTCATCGATGTTTCCGGGATCGATTCGGTCTGGGTTGGTGGCAAGGTTGCCACTCGCGAGGGGGATGCCTGGATCGTGAAGGGGCTCGATATTCCCGTGTCGGAGAGGGGGACGGCGATTGAAGCCCGAGCTCGCGACACCAAGGGCAATTCCGTCACGGGCAACATCATCGTGCGGCGCGAAGCTGCCGTCGTTTCCACGCCCACCCTCCGCTTGCTGTCGCCTCTCGGATCGGCGGCCTCCGTTCCTGCGGGACAGGAGCGAATCGTCCTGAAGTGGCTGGTAACCGATCTCGTCGGAATTCCCGATTCGAGTGTCCGGATCGATGGGCAGATCGCCCATGTCGACCGCGACACCTTCCGTCTGGACGCTCCGGCCCCGGCCCCGGGAACGGCGCGCACCTACCGGATCGTTGCCGTGAACGCGCAGGGAAATCGGAGCATCGATTCCGTAGTGATCACCCGCGCGGCGGCCGCGCGCGACACCATCGCTCCGGTGGTGGTGCGCCAGGTGGGCACCAAGGACACCACCGTCGCGAACACCGTCGCGTCGTACACCGTGGGTTGGAAGGTGACCGACAACGTCGCGCTGCGTACCGTCCGGCT
>JAMIIV010000190.1:0-10724 GCA_035913415.1 Fibrobacteria bacterium
GAGCTGAACCCGGTCGAGTTCATCTGGAGCAACACGAAGTACGGCAAGCTGGCGAACTTCGTGCCGAAGGACATCGGGCACCTCGAGGAACGGGTCCATGAGGCCCTCGAGGGAACGCAGGCGGAGATGATTCGAAGCGCGTTCCGCCATTCAGGCCTCAGACTACATGGTCGTTAGACGATGGTCGCAAGAGTCAATAAGGAGTGTCCCCAGCGCTGGGCGTCCACTCGGTCTCCGCGATGATCTTCTCGACGATGACCATGAAGGCCCAGATCACCCCGGACATGCCCCACATAGAATCGAAGCCGCGGCTCACCTCCACGCCGTTGACCTCGATGCTCAGGTGGATCCCGCCGCAATCGATGCAGCCCCACATCGACTCCAGCCCGTCGAAGTCGATCTCGGAGAGGAAGCGCCGGAGTTGGTACGCCTCGAATTCGTCCAGAGAACCCGTATGGGCCCCGGCCGGGCCGAACGCCCCGTTCCCGTCGAAGCTCAGGGCTCCGTTCTCCTCGATGGTCAGGTCGAACCAGTATTCGGGGCCAAGCCCACCCCGGTACGAGTAGTGGATCACGCCGATGACATCCTCTCCTTTGCCTCCACCGTCCGTGTCGCAGCCGGCGAATGCCGCCGCGGCGGAGAGCATCAACCCAAGGAAAGTGAGATGGCGAGTCCGCGTCATGCCCTGCGCCTCCTGAGCTTTAGCCAGCCCAGCCCGAGCAAGAGCCCCAACCACGTTATCTCACCCGGCCCTGCCTGGGCGCAGCCCGTGTTCCCATGTTCGTCTTCCCCTGGGCAGGCATCGAAGGGCTCGGGCTCGGTGGTGACGCAGACGCACGCAGCCCGGTCGCACCACTCGCCGTCTGCGCAGTCCGCATCCTCGAGGCAGGCGCACGCCGAGGCGTCCCAGCAGGAGCAGTTCACGCAGCGGTACCCCGTCGGGCAGTCCGCGTCCGCGGAACACATCGGCCCCGCGGCCGAGGCTGGGCTCACGAGAAGCGTGAGCAGCCCAACCAGCAAACCCGCCAGGAGAATCCCGAACCCCCGCATGCCCCCGACCTCCGTGCTGCGAAGCCGCCTGCAACTCCGAGCCTACCAGCGCCGACCGCAGCCGACAAGGCGAGCCTCCATGGGACGGGAGTGGCCAGGACTCCACCTTGCTGTAGCAGGCCACATCCACCACGTCGCTCCCGCCCATCTGGACCTTGACCGTGTGGTTCCCGGGCCCGAGGTCCACCGGGCGTTCGATGGACCAGGGCGGCCCGACGCTCGAGCTGGTAGTTGGGCAGGTGCCGCCAGGCATCCATCCAGTCGAACAGGGCCTCGACCAAGGAATGCTTGGGATCCTTCAGGTTGCCGTCGCCGGTCATGTTCATCCCCCTGTTGAAAGAGGTTCGGTCGCTGCCACCCAGCAGCCGTACCTCACCGCACTGACAAGTGGGCAGGCCCATCCCAACCAAGCGTCGTTCAAGGTGCAGCGAGTAGCTGCCGGGTCACTTCACAGTCCGCAGTACCCTCAACAGGTCGGACGTCCGGATCCCCTCGAGCCGCAATCCGCTCGGGCTCACCAGCACGAGTCCGCCGGCGGGGTGCACGGCAGCAGGCGTCTTCCGCGGCCGGGCGCGAGGCCTGCCCACGGGCTTGGACGCCGGCCGACCCCGGGGCCGACCGCGCTTCTTGGCCACCTTACCCTTCGGCCGACCGGGCTTCCTGGCCGTTGTGACCTTGGCCTTGGCCTTCTTGTCCCCACCCTTCCCACGCGAGCTGGCGGGCTTCAGACCCATGGAGGTTTCCCAGCGCCGCAGGGTCAGGTCGGCGAACTTCACAGCCTTCGCCGCCTCGCGCCTCGAGGCGCCGGAGTCGATCAGCGCGCGGAACTTCTCCACGACCCGCGTCCGCTTGGCGGCACCGAAGCCGCGGCGGCCCGGGTGTGGACGACGGCCGGGCTTCGGGGCCTTCTTGGCGGCTTTCTTGGTGACGGCCGGCTTGGTGGCCGCGGGCTTTGGTTCGGGCTTCACCGCCGCCTCAGGGACCTTGGCTACTTCGCTCATGCGGGGCCTCCAAGTTCGCCTCTGAATGCCGCGAGAGTAGCATCGGCCGGCGCGGCTGTCGATACGGACTCACGCTCGGGTGTGCCAGCGTCGACGTCCTCGTCGAAGCGGTGACGGCGCGGGCCACCTGCATCGTCCAGCCAGCGCGACCCTCGACCAGGACCAGGAAGATCACCGCACCCTGGGCACCACCGTCGTCGTGGAGATCGCCCCGCTCGGGTCGATGGCCACGATGGTGGACCCGGCCGTGTTCGTCCAGGCGATGGTCGCCACGCCGAAGGGCGAGTCCTGCACGATCTCCACCGTGGCCTGGTCGGCGCCTGCCAGGGCCTCGGCGAGATCCGCGGCCGAGGTGCCGTAGTCGTCGGCCAGGTCCTCCACCCCGAGCAGCGGGTAGACGTAGTCGCCGACCGGAGGAACGTCATCCCCGTCCAGCACCAGGCCGTCCGGCTGGTTGACTCCAATGGTCACGCACCTGCCCGCGGTCATCACCTTGCCCTGCTGAATGCAGCGCTCGAGCGGGTCGCAGACGTTCGCCTCGTGGCCCGGCTCCAGGCCGATGTCAGCCCGGCACACCAGGCTGGGCACCAGCACCACCTGACCGTTCTCGTCGAGCACCAGGTTGTCATCCTCGAAAACGTTCGAGCCCGTGCACCAGGTGGCCACCGAGCGCGCCGCGGCCGGCAGTCGGAGCACCCGCCCGGCGCTCGCGTTCACCGGCGCCCTGAAGTAAGCCGTGCCCATGTTGCCCTCGGCCTCGGTGCCCGTGGCCTGGAACTGGTCGGACTCCAGCCGGCTGTGGTTCTCGGCCGAGACCCGCACCACGATGGGCACGTCGTAGAAGGGCAGCGCGACCCGGCCATCCGGACCCTGCTGGACCCGGAACGCGCAGGCCTCCTCGGCGCAGGCCGCCGAGTTGTTGATGTCGCAGCCCAGCTCCGCGCAGTCGGGCACCAGGCCGCAGGGCTTGCCCACGGTCGGGTTCTCCGAGCACCAGGCGTGGGTGCGCACGTGGCAGGTGCCGCGGAAGGTCTTGGACTGGTACTCGGCGTCGACGAAGGCGCTGAGGATCTCGCCCGTGCGCTCACCCGGGCTCAGGCTCAGGTAGGGCACGGTGGCGCCGAGGTCGCGCAGGATGCGGGTGTCGGCGCTGGTCCAGGTGACCCGGCTCACGGCCTGGTTCCAGACGGGCTCGCTCAGGTAGTTGCGAACCGCCCGGTGCAGCCCGGCGATCTCGGCCAGGACGGCGTGGCCGAAGAAGGCGCGGGAGACCTCCTCGGCGCTGTACTGCAGCTCCTCTCCGGTGGTGCCTTCCGGGGTCCGGTCCAGGAAGACGGCGCCGGCCTGGCCCATCTGCTGGGTGAGGAGAGACGTGCGTCGCGCGATCTCCTCGGTCAGATCCTCGAGGCTCATCTCGGCCCGGATGAAGAAGTCCGGATCGCCCTCGAGGAATGAACCGAGGCTGGCCTCAAGCGCCTCCACGTCGAGCAGGTAATCCAGGTCGTACTGCGCGGTGACGATGTCGCCGGACACGCTGACCTCGTAATCGGGCAGAACCACCGCGTGTGAGCCCGTCTCGCCATCAGCGCCCACGTAGCCTTCGCTCACCTCCACGACCTGCTCCTGGAAGTTCTCGAAGCGGTTGTACAGCATGCTGTCGGTGAACGACTCCTCGCCCGTGTGCTCGATGCCGAGCAGGTGGTTGGTCACGTGTCCGGGTTGGGCCACGTCCGCCAGGCCGTGCACGAGCCGTCCAAGGTGCAGGAGTTGACCGCGGCTGGCGCTCTGGACCCCCGCCGCCTCGAGCATGCCCCAGAGCCCGTCGAGGCAGGAGTTACCCGCCTGGACCTCGTTCGAGGGGCGGCACTGGTTCGGCCACTCACGCACCGGCACCACGCGATCGCCGAAGAAGTACTCGGTGCAGCGCTGGACCGGTACGGAGCCCAGGTCATCCTCGCTGCCGTGGAAATGAAGGCCGGACTCCGGGTAGGCGTTTCGGGCGCAGCCCGCCGGCACGGCCTGCGGCAGGCGGAAGTCGGCCGGGAACTCGCAGGTCATGCCCTGGCAGTACAGCGTATCCCCCTCGAACGGGTTCGGAACGGCGAAGGTCTTGGTGGTGAAGCCCACGCTGGAAGCCGAGGCTCCGGCCAGGAACTGGCAGTCCGGCTCGGAGCCGGCCAGGCAGCGCTCGGCCAGGTCCTTGTAGACGGACGGATCGATCCTCTCGTCCAGGACAGGCCCGATGGGAGTCGGCCCGTTGATCAGGCAGTTCATGGTGCAGTGCTGGCTCCAGAGGTGCAGCTCCTCGGGCGGCCTGCAATCGTGGGCGCTGCAGTGCGACGCGACCGCGGCCAGGTAGTTGGCATCGGTGGAGTGGTACACCCGCGCGATGGCCGCGCTGTCCAGGAAGAGGTTGTCCAGCCAGTGCCCACTTCCACCGTTCTGGAACATCATCAGCCCCGCGGTCGCCAGGTTGTCCACCGGATGCCAGATCACGTCGCCCAGCGGCTTGTCGGCGAAGTCCGCCGGGGTCGCGGTCGATTGGTTGCGGCGGTACAGGTCGGCGCTCAGGACCGGGGAGTGCTCCTGGTCGACCACCAGCATCGGGCACAGGCTCTTGAGGTAGGCCGTCAGATCTTCCTTGGCCTTCAACACTGCGCCATACAGACCGAACGCGGGCGCGATCACCTCCAGCCAATCCGGGACGTAATCGTCGAGGACCTCGGCCACCTTCTCCTCGCACAGGTTCTTCAGCTCCTCGGTGGTGGCCAGGAACAGGACCTCTCCCAGCATGCCCTCGTCGAGCGACGCGTCCTCCCGCATGTACTGGCCCGGGTAGTTGTCGTGCTGGCCGGGGAACTGCTGGTCGATGAGCAGGAAGTGGTTGTGGGACGCGAAGGAGGCCCCCAGGATGCCGCCCAGGTCCAGGGAATAGGAGAGGGTTGGCAGGTAGCCCATGAGGTCCGAGCCCTCGTTCCGGGCCGCGACCTCCCGGTAGTTGTCCACGAACCTGGCCTCCTCGGCCAGGGGGCGCCGGAAGCTGACGCCCGGGCCCGCGCTCACGCCCTCCCCCGCCCCGACCAGGATGGCGCCGATCAGCCGTAGCTCGGGCCGGCCGCTGCGCAGCATGTAGAGCACCGCCTCCCGGGCGAGGGCCTCATGGCTCTCGCCGTTCCACGCCCTGGCCTCAGGAACTGCCAGGCTCTGCAGCGCCATCACCGCCGCCAGGCACACCGGTAGACACACGAATCGCCTCATGACACATCCTCCCGTTTGGCCTGTGCAGCAGGCCTGCTGTTGTACTGCTACTGGACCAGAGAATCCGGGATCTCGACCCGACTCAGCGTGTCGATGCCCCCTACGAAGATCCTGCGATGGTCTCGCGTGCTGACGACCGCCTCGAGCGACTCCTCGTCGATCCAGGCGCTGGCCAGCCCCTCGCCCGAGCTCATGTCCACGACTGCCAGGATGGCCGGCGGATCGTTGAAGGAGTAGGCCAAGGCTATCCGGGTCCGGCTCAGCAGCGTGCCATCCTCGCACCAGGCCGAGTGGAGGTTCCCGTCCTGGCCAAGGTACGCCCAGGAATCGAGATCACGGACCCACCACCCGTCCGACAGGCCTCCGCCACCGGTCAAAGCCCTCAACTCCTCGTCGATCTCGACCCAGTCGAGCGGATCTGTATCCTGCTCGAGCTCCGTGACCTGGTTGGTATCGAGATCGAGCATGACGTGGTTGGGGCTTGTCCCGTCGGTGCGCCGATACCCGGTCAGGATGCGATGGCCGTCGAAAGCGAAATGAACGACGGCGCCGTACATGCCCGGGATGTCCACTCGCCGCTCCACGGTCAGCTCGCCCGTCTCGAGGTTCAAGAATGGCACGTCAATGCCCGAGGTAGCAGACTCCGCCTGGCTGTACCCCTTGCCCACCCCGAGAGCGAACACCGCCAGCGACCCTTCACCCAGGGGCTCAAGTCCCGAGAAATTCCGGCCAGCAAGATCGTAGGTGTTCTCGTTGTAGGGTGAGTCAGGGTCCCGGTAGGACGGGAACTCCCAGAGCGCGTCCAGCCCGCGGGTGGCCAGGTCCACCTTGCCCATGATCATCCTGGAGGGCGAGGCCGAGGGGAAGTGGGAGTTGCCGTAGTAGGCGTAGACCTTGCCCCCGATGCGCTTGATGCGGCAGTAGCCGTCGGGCCTGTCCGGGTCCTCCCCCAGGGTCACCCGGGCCTTCTCCATGAGGGTCTCGGCGTCGTAGAGGATGACCTCGCCGCCCATGGAGCAGGCCACCACCTCGGTCTCGTCCTCGCTCAGGGTCACGTCGGCCAGGAACTCGTCGTGGGTGCTCCTGGTCAGGAACTCGAGCTTCAGGAGCCCGTCGGGGTTCACGTCGCCGTCCAGGGAGCCGTCCGAGTTGCCCTGGTGACCCTCGCCGCAGCCAGCGAGCAGCCCCGCGGCCAACAGGCCGGCGACCAGCGTCAGCTTGAAGGTCCTCACGGCTGTCCTCCCCCGGAGACCTGGCCCTGCATGGTCAACGCCGACCGCTCGGCCCACAGCTTCTTCATCTCGCCCTCATGCTCCTGTGCCCTGCGCTGGTGAAGCTCCGCCGAACGCTCGAGCAGCGCGCGCTCCTCCGGGTCGCTGGCCTCGGCCGCGTCGGCCTGGAACCGGGCCGCCTCGTGGGCGTTGTGCCGGCCCAGCCACTTCTCCTGGTGGAGGCGCCGGTCGAGACGATACACCGCGCTCATGACCGGGTCCACCCGCTCGGCCGCGGTCGGGGGCCGGTAGGACTGGGCCCGGCTGAGCTCCGCCATGACCGGCGGGAGCCCGGCCGCCCTGCGCGTCTCGTCCATGGACACCACCTGGGCACGGACCTTGGTCACCCGGGGCCGGTCGTTCACAGGTCGGTCGGCGGGGGTCGGCGCAGCCGGGGCGTCAGCTGCGACCGGCCCGGCCACGGCGTCAGCGCCCTCGAGCCCCTGGTCGCTGGCCAGTTCCTCGGGTTCGTCGGCCGGGGCAGCAGAGGGCTCCTGGCGCGTGCTGCCGAACATCAAGGCAATCAGCGCCAGGGTCGCCAGGGTAGGTACCGCGGGCACCGCCAGGATCTTCAGGGTTCGTTTCGTCGGCTTGGTCATCGTGGCCTCCGCAACGTGGTTGGCTCGTGGCCAACGCACGGATCGTGCCAACCAAAAAACCCAATGATTTCGTGCGAGGCTCCATCCAGCCGAAAGTGCCGTGCCTGATTTTTTCAGGCACGTGTCCGGATTCCGGTCACTCCCCAAACGGGGCAGATGGGAGCTGGCGAAGGGCTGAAGAATCCAGGCAGCACCGGTGCAAAGGATCGGATCGCCTCACGGCGGGGGTGGCGACAACTCGGCTGTGGTCATCGCCTGCAGCGACATCGGGTCATCGTCGTTGAAGTACGGATGGCGGCTCTCCCCTGCGGGGCTGACCAGCCGGATGAAGTAGCCCGGGGGGGGCTTCGCCCACCCGGGCGGTGTGACATCAACGAGCGGGGATCTCACCCGGGTGGGCTTCGCCCACCCGGGCTGCGGCCGAGCGGTGCCGCTCGGCCGCGGCCGACTACGTGAACACTCGCTCCCGATCAGAAGAGTGCGATTCAGCTCGAAGGCGTTGTAGATCGGGACGTTGGAGATCGGTTTCGTCACCCGGCACGGCGAATTCGCGGCACTTTCAGTCCGTTGCGTGGTGACGATTGGGTTTTCGACCGGAAAAACAGGCCCGCAGAACGATCGAGGATGCGTCGAAACCCTGTACCTCGATGGTGCCCGCTTGCGCGTGGGGACCATTTGGCTTCCGCCCTCACAGGCTGCCCGGGGTGGATGCACACGGACGGCTCGCGAGCGATTCCAGACCAGGGAGTGGCTGGGCCGTAGGTGCTGCCTACCTGAGGATCACCCCGGGTGGCTCGCGGCCGGGCTCAGTCGATGCACACGCCGGTGAACCCCTCCACGCCGTCGTGTTCCATCACTTCGCAGTGGCACCCGAATACCGTGGTGAGCGCCGAGCATTCCCCGATCTCGTGCTCACCACTGCACAAGGCGCCCTGGGACGCTCCGAGGCACTTGCCCTGGCAGTGCACCTGGGACCAGCACGGACAGCCCGCGTCTCCGGTCGGGCAGGTGCAGGCCTCCACACCGCTTCTCCATTCACCTCCCAGGGCCAGGCACTCTGCCTCCGGGAGCAGGTGGTCACAGGTCGGAGCGGGCTCCGAGTCGCAGGGAGGAGGGGCTGTCTCGCAGGAGCCGTCCAGGCAGCGTTCACCCTGGCCGCAGTCGGAGTGCTCCTTGCACTCGGAGCAGGCCTGAAGAGCGATGCAGACGAGCAGAGCGGCCAGGAGCCCGTAGAACATGTGACTGGCGTGCTTCATCCCGATCCTCGTCCCGCGGTTGTCCATGCTGCCAGTGCAGCTTAGCACACATCACCCCTCGCAGACCTGCTTGCAGGGGGACGGGACCCGGGTGCCCGTTGCCCTCCTGCCCGGGGCCTTGCGCCGCGGGTTTCAACGGGTGGAAGCTAGGTACAGATCCTCCGGGAGGGATGGGAATGCACATCAGGATCGCCATCCTCGGGATTCTCCTCGCTGGCTTGGTCGCTGGCTGCGACTCGAAGTCGGAGCCGGAGCCCTGCGTCCCGGACTGCACCGGGATGCAGTGCGGGTGGGATCCCGTGTGCGACCAGATCTGCGGCACCTGCCCGTCGGACGAGACCTGCGAGGTGGAGACCGGGCGCTGCCTGTGCGTGCCTGACTGCGCGGACCGATTCTGCGGCCCGGACCACTGCGGCGGGAGCTGCGGCACCTGCCCGGCGACGATGACCTGCAACCCCTGGATGCACTGCCAGGGCGAGGCCGGGCTGGGCCAGGCCTGCGGCCTGGGTGTGGACAGGGGCGCGGTGGTGAGCTGTACCGCGGGCCTCACCTGCGTCGACTTCATGTTCGAACCCGATACCAGGCCCTGTGAAGGGGACGGCTGGTGCACGTCCTACTTCCCGGATGGCTGGAACCCGAAGTGCATCGACGGAGGGTGCCGGGCCTCGCTGTGCGCCGCGACCTGCTCGCCAGCGAACGGCCCGGACTGGTGCCCCGCGGGCTTCGACCCGCTCTCCTGGAAGGACACCTGCGTTTGCGTGCCGACGTCCAGCTCGCCCTCGATTCCGGCCGGGGGCGACTGCACGCTGGGCCCGATCCACTACATCGGTCACAGCTGCGAGGAGGGCGACTGGTGCCTCGGCCTGCTCCGCCCGGACGGGCCGGCCTGCGACGACTACCGCGACTGCGCGGACACACTGGTGCCCGGCCCGGGCCATGACTGCGTGGGCGGCCACTGCATGTTCGCCCGCTGCGTGGAGCCCTGCGGACCGGACTGCCCGGCGAGCTGGAGGCTCTACCAGCTCCCGAACTATCCCTGCATCTGCATGAGACCCTATCCGTACACTCGCGGACAGGGCGAGCCCTGCACCGCCAACGAGGTGAACGCCGAGGCGGGCAACTGTCACCAGGAGCTGGGCTGCATCGCGCGACCGCCCGACCCGGTCGGTGCCCCGTGCCCCCAGGGCGACGGGGACTGCCGGGCGTACTTCCCGGCGAGCTTCAACCCGGACTGCGTGGACGGCGGTTGCGGCACGTCCGTCTGCGCCTATCCGTGCGCCGTGCTGCCCTGCGACTGTCCGGACTTCCTCCCCGTGGACATGAATGGCGAGTGCTACTGCCTGCCGAACCCCGCGGGGGTGCCCGCGGCGGCCGGTGAGCCCTGCACCTTCGGAGAGATCAACGACCCGGGCTGCCCGCTGGAGTGCGCCGAGGGCCTCTTCTGCTTCGGATTCACTCCGGAGACAGTGAACGAACCCTGTGCGACCGACGTGGATTGCCTGGCCTCGGTCTCACCGAACTGGAATCCCGACTGCGTCGAGGGCGGCTGCGGGGTCTCTTTCTGCATCGCCCCTTGTGTCGACCACGTTTGTGACGAGGGTTTCACGCCGCTGGACGAGGACTTCGGTTGCTGGTGCTACCCGAGCCAGTAGGTCGGAGGGATGGGATTGAAGCTGCGAATGCTCCTCTGCGTGTTCCTCCTCGTCAGCGTGGCCGCCGGCTGCGACTCGAAGTCCGACCTCTGCATACCGGCCTGCGAAGGCAGGCAGTGCGGGATCGACTCCCTGTGCGGCCAGAACTGCGGCCCCTGCCCCTTGGACGAGACCTGCGACGAGGAGACCGGACGTTGCCAGTGCGTACCCGACTGCGCGAACCGCGCCTGCGGCCCGGACCACTGCGGCGGGAGCTGCGGGGAGTGCCAGGCGCCGCTCTCCTGCAGCCCCGAGTTCCGCTGCGAGGGCGAGGTGGGGCAGGGCGCGGCTTGCGGCAGGGGATTGCCGGGGGGCGCGATCGCGACCTGCGCCGAGGGGCTGACGTGCCTGGAGGTCGTGTTCGAGCCGGGCGCCATGCCCTGCACCACGGACGGGGACTGCCTGGCCTTCTACCAACCCGACTGGAACCCGGTCTGTGTGGCGGGCGACTGCGTGGCCTCCCTGTGCGTCGATGGCTGCGCGGGCGGGTACGGCCTGGACTGGTGCCCGGACGGCTTCGATCCGCTCTGGGACGACGAGCGCGAGGAGTGCCTCTGCGTGCCGGGAGGAGGCTCGACCGGGCTGCTGCCTGGGTCGC
>JAMIIV010000191.1:0-3520 GCA_035913415.1 Fibrobacteria bacterium
CGCCGGACGCCCCTCCCGCTGGCACCGCACCCCCGACCTGCGGGAATTGCGGCTGTGGCGGCAGGATGGATGGTCCCTGTGAACCGGAAACCGTCGTACTCGCGGTCGTCGGGCGCAAGACCTGCGTCCACGGCCGGGGAGCACCTCCCGATTCGACCGGTCCTGGCCTTCTGCGGCACCCCCGGGGAACCACGCGACCTCGAGGAGCTCCAGATCCACCTGGGGAATCGGGACCTGGAGCTGGTCGGATGCTCCGGAATCGCCCAGGCCGAGCGGATCGCCGCGACACGTGGTTCGCGCTCGGCGGTGGCCTACAGCCGCGGCTGCGCACTCGCCCTGGAATGGGCGCGACGCGCCGGACCCGGATCCGTCGACAGCCTGGTGCTGATCGCGCCGTTCCTGGAACGCGGCGGGAAACCCACGCTCCTGCGACTGTCGCGGACACCCCTGATCGGGGATCTCCTGCTGCGCCTTGTGGCGAAGCCTCTCGTCTCGGGATTCCTGCGGCGCACCGCCTTGCCCGATGCCCCCACACCCGGATACCTGGCCAAGGCCTCGATCTGGTCTCGCCCCGATCGCCTCCGCATGGCCTTCGAGCCATCCGAGGCCGACGCGCATGCCGCCATCCGCTCGCTGGCGGCGAACCCGCCGCGGATCCTGGCGCTGGCCGGATCCGAAGACACCGCCTCCGTCGCGGCCACCGATGCCCTGCGAACCCACCTCCACGCATCTTGCCATATTCTGTCACAAGCCGGCCACGCCCTGCCCTGGACCCGCCCCGAACAGGTGGCCAGGGCGATCGACGAATTCCTCCAGGAGCAACGAACATGAACCATCGCATCGGATACGCACCAGGCGTCTCCACCCGCAACAACGTCTCCGAATTCCTGCGCGAGCTCGCCGAGCGCCGGAGCGATCTGCCCCTGCTGACCTGGCTGCCTCCGGGAAGCGCCCCGGAGGACCCGCACCGGTCCATCACCGCCGGCGAAGTGTGGACCCAGGTGCGCCACCTCGCGGCGGGTTTCGCGCGCGAAGGCCTCCAACCCGGCGACCGCGTCCTGGTGTTCCTGCCCATGAGCGTTCCCATGTACCTGACCATGTTCGCCCTCCAGCACATGGGCGCGGTCCCGGTCTTCCTGGATTCGTGGGCGCGGCGCGCGGAACTGGGCGCGGGCATGGAGATCGCCGATACGGTGGGCGTGGTTTCGTTCCCCATGGCCTTCGATCTTCTCGCGGGAGCGCCGCAGCTTTCCTCGATGCGTTGGCAGTGGGTCTTCGGCGGCGATTCGAATACGCCCGAAGGAACGGCTCGGACCCGACTGGAAACCCTCATGGCCACGCCCGAGGCCGCCCCGACCCAGGCCGTCGCGCAGGAGCACACGGCGCTGATCACATTCACGACGGGATCGACGGGACGTCCCAAGGGAGCCGACCGCAGCCATCGCTTCCTCGCCGCGCAGCACTACGCCCTGGCCCGGCACCTGGAGTACGGGCCCGCGGACATCGACCTGCCCGTCTTCCCCATCTTCTCGCTGAACAACATCGCCTCGGGAGTCACCACCGTCCTGCCCGCCCTGGATCTGTCGCGTCCCACGCCGGAAGATCCCTCGCGCCTGGTGGCCCAGTTCCGGTCCTGCGGCGTCACCTGCGCGACGCTTTCCCCCTGGCTCTTCCGCGCCGTCGCCGACCACTGCCTGGAGCGGGGAATCTCGCTCGGACTGCGTCGTATCGTCACGGGAGGTGCCCCCGTGTCCCTCGACGACGTCCGGCGCATGCGCTCGATCGCACCCGACGCGCAGATCCTGATCCTGTACGGTTCCACGGAGGCCGAACCCATCGCCCACCTCGACGCGCAGGAATGGATCCAGACCAGCGAATCCGCATCAGCCGATCCGCTGTGGGTGGAGTACGGCACCAACGTGGGACGGATCGATCCGGGGTTGCAGGTGCGGTTCCTCAAGCTGCAAGACATCCCCCATCGACCGGCCGACCAGGAAGCCTTCGACGCGCTGCAGGTTGCACAAGGGGAGGTCGGCGAACTGCTCATCGCGGGGGAGCACGTCTGCCAGGCCTACTTCCGCGATCCCGAGGCCACATCGCGCGCCAAGGTCGTGGCCCCCGACGGCAGCATCTGGCACCGCACCGGCGACCTGGGCGTCGTGGACGATGCCGGGTTCCTGCGCCTGGTGGGACGCGTACACAACGTGGTGCATCATGCCAGCGGTCCGCAGTTCCCCGTGCGCGCCGAAATGGTGCTGCGCAAGGCCCCATGGGTGGAACGCGCCGCCTACCTGGGGATGCCCGGTCCCGAAGGGTCCGAACAGGCCTGGTGCGTCGTGCAGCCTTCGTCCTCGGCTCGGGAGCGCCCCAATGCGGAGTTGCGCGCCGAGCTCGATCGGATTCTGTCACACAACGGCGTCGTGCGCGACCGCGTCGAGTTCGTCGACGAGATCCCCATGGATTCCCGCCACCACTCGAAGGTGGAGTACGCCCAGCTGCGGGCGCAGTTCCCGACCCAAGGAGCCGCTTGATGCCGGGCGCGGTCGCCGACGCATGGCGTCGCTGGGGACGATTCCTGTCCGAGCGATTCCCGCCGGCGAGCCATCTTCCGATGGTGGCCCTGTTCGCGGGATTCCACGCGGCGGTCGCCCGAGCGGGAGTCCTCACTCCGGGAACCCTCGCCGCATTCGCGCTGAGTCTGGTCTTCTTCCTGAAACTGCGCCTCTACGACGAACTCAAGGATCTCGACACCGACCGCATCCACCACCCCGAACGGCCCTTGCCGCGGGGACTCGTGAGCGTCCGCGAGGTCCACCGGGCACTGGCTGGAGTCCTGGTCCTGGAGACCTCGATCGCCTTCGCCTGGGGCGGCTGGACAGGAATCGTCTTCCTTCCCGCCGTGGCCTGGTCGCTCCTGATGTTCAAGGAATTCTTCCTCGGAGGGTGGCTGCGTCGCCGCCTGACCACCTACGCCGTCACCCACACCTTCGTGGTCGTGCTGCTTTCGATGTCCCTGCAGGTCCTGCTGGCATCCCGGGAAGGCGCCTTGCCCGGATCGCTCGATGGGGGGGCATTCCTGATGCGAGCCTTGGCCTGCTGGCTGGTGTTCAACGTGTTCGAATTCGCGCGCAAGACCGTGGCCACCTCCGAGGAACGCGAGGGGATCGACACCTACAGCAGCGTGTGGGGACGATCCGGAGCCGTGGCACTCACCGCCACGCAAGCCGTGGGCGCGGGGTTCCTGGCCTCGGTCGGAGGAGGGATCCCGGAGATCGCCCACGCCATCGTGGGACTGGGCGCTCTGGGGTACGCGGGTGCAATCTACCTGGTACGGGACACCCAAAAGACGGCGAAGGCATTCCGGGCCACGGCGGGCTTGTGGATCCTGTGGCAACTCGCCCAACCGTTCATCCTTCGCCTCCTGGGAGGAATCCTGCCATGATCCTCGATTCCCGAAGCCACGCCGCCACGCTGGCCGCCCACGCGGGGGGCAAGGCCGCGAACCTGCAGAGGCTCGAGC
>JAMIIV010000192.1:0-1348 GCA_035913415.1 Fibrobacteria bacterium
GCATGGACGACGTCCGCTGGGAAGGTGGCGAAGCATGAAGGTCCGTGCGCAGATCGCGATGATCCTGAACCTCGACAAGTGCATCGGGTGCCATACCTGTTCCGTGACCTGCAAGCAGGTCTGGACCAATCGGCCCGGCATGGAGTACGCATGGTTCAACAACGTCGAATCGAAACCCGGCGTGGGGTATCCCAAGCGCTGGGAGGACCAGGGCCAGTGGAAGGGCGGCTGGGTGCGCAAGTCCGACGGCTCGCTGGTGCCGCGCCAGGGCAGCCGAGGCAAGATCCTGCTGGATGTGTTCGGCAATCCGAACCTGCCCACGCTGGATGATTACTACGAGCCCTTCACGTTCGACTACGGCCACCTGCAGGCCACACCCGAGACGACGGCGAGCCCGACGGCCCAGCCCATCAGCCTCGTGACCGGCAAGCGCATGGACAAGATCGTGGGCGGCCCCAATTGGGAGGACGACCTGGGCGGCACGGCCGCATCGCGCCATCGCGATCCCAACATGGGCGGACTCGATTCCAAGCAGTACGAGGAGTTCGAATCGAGCTTCCTCGCCTACCTGCCCCGCCTGTGCGAGCACTGCGTGAATCCCACCTGCGTGGCGTCCTGCCCCGAGGGAAGCATCTACAAGCGCGAGGAAGACGGCATCGTGCTGGTGGATCAGGACAAGTGCAAGGGCTGGCGCATGTGCGTCTCGGGGTGCCCGTACAAGAAGATCTACTTCAACCACCAGACGGGCAAAGCCGAGAAGTGCCTGTTCTGCTATCCGCGCATCGAATCGGGACAGCCCACCGTGTGCGCCGAGACCTGCGTGGGACGCATGCGCTACCTGGGCGTGCTTCTCTACGACGCCGACCGCATCGCCGAGGCCGCCGCTGTCGAGGATCCCAAGCGATTGCTGGATGCGCAGTTGTCGATCTTCCTCGATCCGGAAGATCCCGACGTGGTGGCCGCCGCGCGCGCCGAAGGCATCCCCGAGTCGTGGCTGGAGGCCGCGAAGAGGAGTCCCGCCTGGGAGATGGCCGTGAAGTGGAAGATCGCGCTTCCTCTCCATCCCGAGTACCGCACGCTCCCGATGGTCTGGTACGTGCCGCCCCTTTCCCCGCTGCAGGGGAACGCCCAGGCCTCCCGCGACGAGCACGGCGACATCCTGGGAGACGTGTCCGAAGGACGGATTCCGGTGGAGTATCTCGCCAACCTGCTTTCTGCGGGCGACAACGCTCCCGTGGAACGCTCCCTCGAGAAGCTTCTCGCGCTGCGACGCTGGTCGCGCCGCAAGACCCGCGGGACCGAGACGGATTTCGTCTTCCCCGAAGGGATGGACGCGGGGATGGCCGAG
>JAMIIV010000193.1:0-1054 GCA_035913415.1 Fibrobacteria bacterium
CGTGTGCCGATCGCCCCGGTCGGAATCCCCACGAGCAGTCCAGGAAGTCCTGCTCGTAGATCGCCTCCAGCACCATCGTCACCGCCCTCTGAAGCACCTTGTCCTCAAAGGTCGGTATCCCGATCGGCCGCGTCTTTCCGCTGTCGCCCTTCGGGATGTACACCCGCCGCACCGGCGGCGCCCAGTACGTTCCGGTCCGGAACCGCATCAGCAGGTTCGCGAGGTTCCCTTCCAGGTCCCGCGCGTACTCCTCCGCGGTTTCTCCGTCCACGCCCGGCGCCCCATCCCGGCGCGTTCGCCGGTACGCCTCCCTCAGAAACTCCACGTCGATCACGTGGGCCAGGGCTGTGAGCACCACCTGTCGCTTTTCCCGCGCCAGTTCCGCTATCCGTTCGAGTCTCGTGGACACGGGTCCAGAGCTCAGTGTCTCTGCCATGTTTCCCCCAAACGATTCCGTTGCCCGGCCTCCCTCTTCCCTCCACTGGCTCCCTCGGGTCGGTTCGCCAGCTTCATAGGTACTTTCGAGAGGCTCCGACTCCTCGTCGCCCGTCCCGCCGCACTTCGTTCCCTTCGCTTGGCGGTACCTCGCGTGCGCCCTCTCTCCCGTACTGCCAGCGGCTCAAGGACGCCTCCGCTGGAGCGAGGGTCCTTCCCTCGTCCGGTTCTTCTCGCCAGGAGACGACGAGGTCTCCCAGGTTCCTGGAAGACCCCTGTGCCTGCATGCCCCGGTCTCAGACCCCGGTGGGCTTCCGGACCTCGCCATATCGGTCCGTCGGTTCTGCCTTCTGCCTTAGACACGGCATCGGCCTGCTCCACGACAACCTCATTTCGGGGCTCTATCCCACGGCCTACGGGCTCGCTGTCTACGCTTCGCAGCTCGGGTCACCCCGATCACCACGCAAGACTCGCTTCCGGCTGGTGGCTAACCTTTGCCGGGTAGGCTCTTTCCTACCGGGTCTCTCCAGAAGGTTTCAGGTCTGTTCGACTACATCCCTTCCCCCTTCTCCAGGCTTAACCTGGCGCACGCCTAACCCCGGCATGCAGCGGACTCGCT
>JAMIIV010000194.1:0-68976 GCA_035913415.1 Fibrobacteria bacterium
AAGAAGGCCTCCGACTTTCGTCAGAGGCCTTCACTCGATCGACCGAGTGGAGCTGAGGGGCTGCGAACCCCTGACCCCCACAATGCCATTGTGGTGCTCTACCAAAACTGAGCTACAACCCCAGTCGATCCTCGCGTTCGGTCGTTGTTACTTCCGTCCTTCGAGGTGAAAAAAAGTACGGCAACCAGCCCGCGCCGTCAAGGCTCCTTGTGCGAATTTTTCCGATCTTGTTTGTCTTTGCCTTGGATGCGGTCAAGAAGGTCCGGGACCATGTCCAGGATGCGTCCGAACTGCCAGGAACCCTTGTCCATGGGGACAAGTTCCGTCTTGTCGGCGCGCATGACCAGGAAGGCCACGGGCGTGATGACCGCGCCGGCACCGGTGCCGACGGAATCGCGCGACACGCTGCCGTTGGCGTTGCCACCGGCGGCGAAACCCACCGAAATGCGGCAGATGGGCAGGATGGTGGCGCCATCGGGCGTCTGGATGGGATTTCCGACGACCGAGTCGGCCTGAACCAGGCTGCGGACTTTCTCGAGGACAGTTTCCAGAGTCTCAGCGACGCTCATGGTACACCCCGAAACGAAATCGCCCTCCCGGGGGTGGGAGGGCGAAAGTGCAGCCGTAGGGAGTCGAACCCCAAACCTCCTGATCCGTAGTCAGGTGCTCTATCCAATTGAGCTACGGCTGCTGAGGTGAAGAAAGGTACGGTGAACCCCCTGAGGCGTCAAGGGGGTTCACTCATTTTTTTAGATCACCAACCCACGTACCTGGACGAGATCACCTTAGCGTCCGTGATTCCTGGGAAGAGCGGGGCGTCCGTCGATCCGTTCGATCCCATTGCGTAGAGTGTGCCATACTTGTATCGGAAGAAGGAATTCACCGCGCCGGCAGAAATCCATTCGACATTCTCCTCGATTTTTGTCGGGACCATTACCGTGGTGATCGCATTCGTGCCGAGAGCCCCGTAGGCGCCGTACCCGATCGCGTAGAGATCCCCCGTCTTCTTCAAGATGAGAGCGTGCCATTCGCCGAGCGCCACGGTGTCGACTCCGTCCGTGATCTTGAACGGCGCTAGGACATCCTTGGTGTCTCCTGTTCCCAACTGCCCGTAGTTGTTCTCGCCGAATCCCCACAGCGAACCATCTTCCTTCACCACCATGGAGAAGTGTGCGTTGGTCGCGATGTTGCGAACGCCTGTCATCAATTGGACGAAGCTCGAATCCAGCTTTTTATCAACCTCCGGCGCATCTCCCAAGCCGCGCAATCCTCTCCAGTTCTGTCCGGCGGTCCACAGCGTGCCGTCGGTTTTCAGCACCAAGGAGTGATACTGCCCGATCGCCGCTTGCTTGACTCCCGAAGCCAGGACCAAGGTGGGCCCTCCACGAGCGACTTCCCAATTGGTGGTCCCCATCCCCAGGATTCCGTAGTTGTTGCCGCCCATCGCGTACAACGCGCCTCCCGTGGTGACCACCATCGTGGCGCCAACGCCAGTCGAAACCGACCGGACTCCATCCATGACATGCGTCGGAGTGGTCACATCGTTCGTGGTGCCGTCGCCCAATGCGCCAGTCATGTTGCTTCCCACGGCCAGAAGCTCTCCGCCCTTCTTCAAGAAGAAGGTGTACGCCCCTGTCAACCGAGGCGACCCCGGCGTGGTCCAGACTTGCTCGTACCCGGTCCCGAGGAACTTGCGCTCGCCTGCAGGCCCGGATCCACCAAAACCGTACAGCCAACTGGTGCTCCCCGAGGTCCAAAGGGAGTCCCCCTTCAGCCAGTAGGCGACAGGATTCGACGGACTGAACGTCGTACCCACACCCCACTCATACCCAGCCCCGGAGAAGGCCCGCAACGGCGTGTACACGTACTCCTGGGTCACGACGGGAGAATAGGTGGCCCCGACCTTCGAACGGACCCTCAGGATCATGGAGCTCTTCAGGTACAGCTTGCGGGTATATGTGGTCCAGGTGAGGCCATCCAGGGAGTATTCCAGAGCGTCAGCCCCGACACCAAGAATCGAGAGAGATTCCGGGCTCACGAACGACTTGCCCAACGGCAGCACCCGCGGGGGGAACGCGTATTCGGCCGAGGTCACCACTCCGGTTCCAGCCACCCGAGCGAAGAGTTTGGAGTTGCCACCGATGGACAAGGTTCCCGTCCAGGCGACCCAGTTTTCGGGAGCCCCCAAGGCGTATTCCAGAGTCGCCCCCTTGACCGCGGTGATCGACACCGCTTGCGAGGCGGTATAGCCGCCCGAAGCCGGCGCAATGGTCAAGGGGACGTGGTCGTACTGAACGGAGATTGCGGCCGAAACGAAGTCGCCAATCCGGCTGCGAGCCTGGAGCTTGGTCGTCTTGCTCACGACGATCGGCTTCGTGTACGCGCTCCACGTGGTGCCATCGGTCGAGTACTCGACCTGTGCGGTTCCGTTGGCGGCGACGCTGACCGTTTCCGGAACCGTGAACGACTTGGCTGCCGGCGATATGGCCGGCGCGAAGACATAGATCCGCTCGACGGTCGAGGACTGCACTTTGCCGATGCGCGTGCGGAAGAACAAGCGCGTGGACGACGTCACCGACAAAGCCGTCTTGTAGCTGGTCCATGTGGCGGTGGTGGCCCCAAGAGCGTACTCGATTTCGGCACCCATACCCGCTTGGGCGCTGACCGTCTGTGCGGCAGTCACGGCAGCCGAGGTGGGACTCACTTTCGGAGGCGAAAGACGCCGCACCAGAATCGAATCGGAGGAAAGGTTCCCCACCACATCCACGGCGTCGATCCGGATCCACGTCGAGTCGCCGGAAAGGGTGACGGCCTTGGAGTAGACCCCCTGCGTCCCCACGACGGGTTCGGACTCGATCTTCACCGAGGTCAGGGAATCTTGATCGGTCACCTTCCAGGCCACGGTGTATTCGGTCCGTTCCGAAGGCACCACGGTGTCTGCCGTGGCAGACTGGCGCTCGGTGAGCGGCGAGCGCCCATCCGAAGCGCGCTGGATCTTCACCGTGATGTCGGAGCCGTTATCGCTGGAGTCAACGGCCGCCACCAGCACATCGTTGGAACCCACGCGAAGCCCGACCTTGCGGCGGTACACACCCGCGGCGCCCGTGACCTCCACATTCGCGATGCGCACGGCGCGCAGCGCCAGATCGTCCTCGACCTGGACCACGACCTCGAACGAGTCGATGCCGTAGGCGACCGAGATCTGCTCGGCAAGCGGCTCAATGCGCTTGAAGGTCGGGGCCTTGGTGTCGGCTGCCCTTCGGACGATCACGGTATCGTACGAGGGATTCCCATGACGATCCTTGGCGGTCAGGACGAGAACGTTGCGTCCCACCTTGAGTTCGGCGGCGGTCGCGAAGATGCTCGTGGAGCTTGTCAGAAGGCGGGTTCCGAACGAAACCGCATCCAGCAGGGAATCATCCGTGACCTTCCAGGTCAGGGCGATGGAACGGGTTGCCCAACCCACATCGAGGGAGTCGGCGAGCGGCTCCGTACGCGTGATTTGCGGGGGCACGAGATCGGCCTTGTTGGGCACGAATTCGAACTGCGCGCTGACCACCGGCGACACCACGGCGCCGAGCTTGACACGAGCCTGCACCTTCGTGGTGGCATTCAGGACCAGGACGGACTCGTAGGGGTTCCAGGTGGTGCCGTCCGTGGAAATTTCGATGGCCCCGTCCCCGTCGAACAGCACCTTCACGGACTCGGGCGTCGTGAACGCCTTGCCGGCAGGCTCGATGCGAGGTGCGAACGCATAGATGCGCTCGACCACGGAAGACACCACCTCGCCGCGTCGAGCGCGCAGGAAGACCCGACGCGAGGACTCGACAAGGAGCGGGTCGACGAACTTCGACCAGGACGAGGAGGCGCTCCCCAGAGCGTATTCGACCGAGACACCGGAGGGAACCGTGGCGCGAACTTTCACGACGGCCTCGACGGGGCCCGAGACCGGGTTGACGTCGGGGGGAGCCAGTCGACGCACCAGGATGGAGTCGGAGATCGAATTGCCCGCCGCGTCTTGCGCGTCGAGGCGGATGTACATGGAATCACCGGACAGCGTAACCGTGCGCCGGTACACCCCGTCGGTGCCCGTGAGGGTCTCGTTGGCGATCTTCACCCACGCGAGATCCAGGTCGGTGACCTTCCAGGCCACGGTGAATTCCTTCGTTTCGACGGGCAGCGTGGTGTCGCGGACACCGCCCTGAAGCACGTACACCGGAGACCGTCCGTCCGAGGCCCGCTCGATGGCCAGTTTGAGCGTTTGGCGTTTGTCGCTGGAATCGATCGCTTCGACAACGATTTCGTTGCGCCCCACCGCGAGCGGTACCCGGCGCCGGAACACACTATCCTTGCTCTCGACCACGACGCCACCGATCCGCACCGTCGCAAGAGCCATGTCGTCTTGAGCCCGCACGGCGACCTCGGCCGAATCCGTCCCCCAGGGTACGGAGCTCGTGGCCTCGCTGGGCAGGAGCAGTTTCAGAGTGGGTGCGGTGGTGTCCGCGGCGCGATGGACGATCAGGGTGTCGAAAGCTTCGTTGCCGTGACGGTCACGCGCCACCAAGACCACCTCGTTGCGCCCCACCACCAGCGCGGCCGAGGTGTTGTAGACACCGTCGGAGCCGGAGAGCACGCGGGAGCCGAGCTTGACCGCATCGAGCAGGGAGTCATCGGCGACCTTCCAGGACAGATCGGCGGTGCGGGTGCTCCAGGGGACCCGGACCGTGTCGGCTTTCGGCAGGGTCCGCTCGATGGAGGGGGGGACCAGATCCCCCGTGGAGCCCCGGCGCACGATGCGCAAGGTCGAGGAGGATTCGTTGCCCAAACGATCCTGCGCGACGATGTCGAAGAGGTTTTCGCCTTCCTTCAAGGCCAACGTCGCCTCCCAAGGCGACGCCTCGAGCACGGTCGATCCGATCCGGACCTTCGCGACCCCCGCAGGATCGGAGGCCCCGATCTTCACGCGATACGTGGACATCTCGGATTCGACGGCGACATCGGACGTGCTGGGCGCGAGGAAGGTCACCACCGGTCCGGACTTGTCGACCGTGCCGGTTCCCATCACGGATTCATATCGATCCTTGGCGATGATGCCTTCGCGCAGCCAGACTTCCAATGCGTCCTGAACGGCCGTGCGATCGAGGGAAATCTTTCCTGCCGCCAGGATGGAACTGATGCCCACTCCACGTCGGACGTAGGAGGCCAGCACGGCCGAGTCGATCTGCGCTTTGGTCACGCCCTCGGGTATCGAATTCTGCCACCACTGCGAGGTTGTGGCGTCTCCCTCCACGATCAGATCCCCCATCGCGGCGAGGAATTGGAGCGTTGGGGTGCCCGTGGGCAACTGGCCCGCATCCTGGAGCGAATCGAGCCGGTCGAGCGTCTGGGAGCCCAGCTCCCACCGGCGGCGGACGACGTAGGACGTTTTTCCATCCTGCTTGGCGAACCCGATGGATTGGTGGCGGATTCCCCGTGTCCAGAGGTGCAACCAGAGAGTGTCGGACCCGAGATCGACGGGGGCCTCGAAGCGGATGAGGACACCACGATCGGAGGGGGTGAACGACAGAACCCGAGGCTTCGAATCCTTGACGAGCTGAATCTGCACGCTGTCCGGGAATGCTCCGTCTCCCAGGGAGACGTCGGCGCCGCGCTCCTCGGTGGTCGGTGAAGGGACCTCTTCCGGAGCGTTGGTGACGGATTGGCAACCCAACACCAAGGCAAACATGGCTGCGGCAGCCAGCATGCGGGAAGGAGATAGAGACGGCAACCGAGGGAAGGGAACGCAGGACATGGTGGGTCCTCGAAGGATGATCTGGGCGATAGCGGGTCTGGAACGCGCCGGGGAATCGTGGCTCGATCCCCTTGGCGTGGATCTGGAGGAAAACCTAATCCACGTTTGCCCCCACATGGCTCCCATGTTGATGGCGATCACACGAAGGCCCGCACAGGGGGGGGGATTGCGCAAGTTCCATCCAACGCCCTGCACATAGATTGAGCCTCGCTCCCTTTCATCGACAGGCTCGATCCGCCATGACCATCCTGCACCGCTCCGCCAAAAGCCTCTGGTCGGCGGGAACCACCAACTTCCGCGTGCTGGCCGTCACCGGGATTCTCTGGACCATCCCGCTATCCCTCACGGAGCCCTACCGGTTTCTGTTCTGCCATCGCCTCGGCCTGTCCGAATCAGCACTGGGATGGCTGGTCTCCGCCGATCTGGTTCTGCGCGCCTGCGGGATGCTCGTCTCCGGATGGCTGTTGCGGCGTGTGGGAGCCAAGCGCCTGCTGATTGTTGCCGACGTCCTCTCCTGGGTGGTCCCCTATCTGCTGTTCGCGACTGCCCAGGGGCCTAAACAGGCGGGATTCTCGCTGGTGCTCCTGAGCATCAATGCCTTCGCCAGCACGCCGTACCTGTGCCTGCTTGCCGAAGGCGCTCCCGGGGCAACCCGCTCCCGGGCCTTTGCCTTCCTCAATCTGTGCAACATCCTTCCGGGCGCTCTGCTTCCCTGGATCGCGGCCGACCTCGCCGAGGCGCACGCCTTCCTGCCCACTCTCCGCTGGCTCTTCGGGGCCCAGGCGTTGCTGATGGGTGTGGGCATTGTCCTTCGCAGCCGCATCCTGCACGACCTCGAACCCGATGCCCGCGCCCTCCACGAGCGCCCCTCCCTGGCTCGCGTCCTGCGTACGCTGGTGCGTTCGCCCCGATTCCGCCGCATCTGGCCCTTGCTCCTGTTCCAGGGCGCCCTGCAGGGCGCCTGGAATGCCTGGTCGGCGATCTACCTCACCGGAACCCTGGGTTTGCCCGATCGCGCGCCGGGTTGGAATGCCCAGATCTCCGCCGCAGCGCTGGCGCTGTCGAGCTTCCTGCTCCTGCCCCGCATCCCGGAACACCTGATCCCCCGCGCGGCGGCGATCAGCCTGGTGGTGGCCTTCCTGACCAGCCTGGCCTGGCTGGCTCCCCTGCCCCTGGAAATGGTCCTGTTGGTCGGCGCCATCCAAGGCGTGTGCGCCGGTGTCCACATTTCCGCTCTGGCCTCCCTGCTGGCCGATGCCCTCCCCAGGCGCTCGCGCGACCACGGGTTTGCGCTTTCCTACGTGGGAGTCCATCTCAGTGTTGCCAGCCTGATGGCCCTCGGCGGCGGGTATCTGGAGACCAACCCCACCGGGTTTCCAACCCTCATCATCCTGATTTTTGGCCTGCAAGCGGTTGTCGGAGCTCAACTTGTGGCCTTTCGAACCAGGCGTGCCTCACACTCCCCCGCCCCTAACGGCGGAAAACCCCCATCTGGATCCTCTGATCCTGCATTCCGAAAAACGGCTTGACCGGGGGGTCCGGGGGAATCTAGGTTCCCACCTCCGAATCACGCTTCGGTCCAATCGAGGCCTGTAGCAGAGCTCGCCCGAGCTCAGACCATCACAGGTCGCGAACAGGATGCGCCCCTCGGCACGGTGGTGACCCGTGGTCCCGTCGCGCTGAATCCACAGGAGACGACATGTCCCAGGAAGATCCGAGAATCCTTGAACTCCGCGCCATGCGGGCGAAGGTCGAGCAGGGAGGCGGGGAAGCCCGCATCGCTGCCCAACACAAGAAGGGGAAACTCACGGCCCGCGAACGTCTCGCGCGCCTCATGGACGCAGGTACGTTCCACGAACTCGAACCCTACGTCTCCCACCAGGGCGACGAATTGGGCATCGCGACCGACCGCATCCCCGGCGACGGCGTCGTCACCGGCTACGGCAAGATCGACGGCCGCCCCGTGTACGTGTACTCGCAGGACTTCACCGTCTACGGCGGCACGATGTCCGACATGGTCAGCCGCAAGATCTGCCGTCTGATGGACCTCGCGCTGCGCAACGGCGCTCCCCTGGTCGGCCTCATCGACTCGGGCGGCGCGCGCATCCAGGAAGGCGTGAAGTCGCTGGGCGGCTACGCCGAGATCTTCCGCCGCAACGCCCGCTACTCCGGCTGCATCCCGCAGATCTCGGTCATGCTCGGGCCCTGCGCCGGCGGTGCGGCCTACAGCCCGGCCATCACCGACGTCATCATCATGGTCAAGAACCACTCGTACATGTTCCTGACCGGCCCCGACGTCATCAAGGCCGTCACGGGCGAAGTCGTGGACGCCGAGACCCTCGGCGGCTGCGAGACGCACATGAGCATCTCGGGCACCAGCCACTTCGCTGCCGAGTCCGACGAACACGCGCTGGACATGACCCGCGACCTGCTCTCGTTCTTCCCGTCCAACAACGTCGACAACCCCCCGGCCGGTCCCACCACCGACCCCGCCGACCGCCTCGTCGAGGAACTCAACTCCATCGTCCCCATCGACCCCATGACCCCCTACGTCATGCACGAAGTCGTGGAACTGCTGGTCGACGAAGGCTCGTGGCGCGAGTTCCAGCCCACCTGGGCCTGCAACGCCCTCACCGGACTGGCGCGCATGGGCGGCCAGACCGTCGGCATCGTCGGACAAGAACCGTCCGTCATGGCCGGCGTGGTCGACATCGACGCCGCCGACAAGATCTGTCGCTTCGTGCGCACCTGCGACTGCTTCAACATCCCCATCCTCACCCTGATCGACAGCCCGGGATTCCTTCCCGGCGTGGACCAGGAGCACCGCGGCATCATCCGCCACGGCGCCAAGGTGCTGTACGCCTACGCCGAAGCCTCGGTTCCCAAGGTGTCCATCGTGACCCGCAAGGCCTACGGCGGCGCGTACGTCGTGATGAGCTCCAAGTACCTGGGCACCGACGTCACCTACGCTTGGCCCTCGGCCGAGATCGCGGTGATGGGCGCCGAAGGCGCGGTGAACATCCTGTTCAAGAAGCAGATCGAAGCCGCCGTCGACAAGGTCGCCGAAGCCAAGCGCCTGGCCGAGGACTACCGCCGCCGCTTCAACAACCCCTACTTCGCCGCCGCCTCCGGGTACATCGACGACATCATCGAACCGCGCGAGACCCGCATGAAGGTCATCGAGGCCTTCAAGGCCCTGCGCGACAAGGTGTCGCCGACCCCGCCGCGCAAGCACGGCAACATGCCCGTCTGAGGAGGGGTCCGATGTTCAATCCACTCAAAGCGCTGGGCGACTACGTCGGCGGCAAGGTCATCCGTCCGGTCCTTCGCACCCTCGCGGGCGAAGCCGGCGTCGAACTGCGTCGCACCAAGGAGCTGCGCCGCAAGGCGGCGGTGGCCGCGGTCGCCTACGCCCAGGCCAAGGCGGTGGCCGGTCTCGCTCCCGAGCCGGCAAGCGCCCTCCAAGACACTTCCATGAACGCCTGGCAGGCCGTGATGCGCGGTCGCACCATCAAGGGACGAGGCAGGTAACCCCCATGAACATGAAGATCGTGATCGAAGGACGTTCGATGGACGTCCAGGTCGGAAGCCTCGAGGCCTCGCCCGTGGTCGTGATGGTCGACGGTGAGCGTTTCGAAGTCTGGCCCGAGGCGAAAGCCCCCGAGCCGGCTCCCGTCGCAGCTCCCGCCATCCAGCGGATTTCGTCGTCGCCGTCGAACATGTCGAAGGTGCCGGTCCCGGTGTGGAAGCCCCGCAAGACCGACGTCCTTCCCGGCACGGAGAACGCCATCATCGCTCCCATTCCCGGGGTGATCGTCAGCGTGGACATCAAGGTCGGCGACAAGGTCGAGTACGGCCAGGTGGTCTGCCTCCTGGAGGCCATGAAGATGCGCAACCCCCTGCGCGCCTCCAAAGCCGGCATCGTCACCGACGTCAAGATCGTCGCCGGCCAGCACGTGGCCTACCACGAGCAACTGATCGTGGTGTCGCCCTCCTGAGGCTGCCTCGTCGCGAATCCGCGGCTCCCCACCCCACCGCCCCCAACACGGACGGCAGCGGGGTGGTGTCGCGGCGGCTTCATCGACGATTCCGACCTCAAGTTCGACGAATTCTGACACAAATGCGAAGGGGAGCCCAACAGGCTCCCCTTTTCCGTTGCCCCCCCCTGCCTGGTGCTCCAGCCATTTCCAAATCCGACCACAGGGGTCGGCATGTCCTCGCGGAACATGCCGACGGCGACTCTCCCTTTGATCACGCCAAAAAGAAACGCCCTTCCCCCGGGAAGCGGGCGAAGGGCGTCGAGATTCCACGTTCCCCGGGGATGGTTCCCGGGGGAGTGATTCTTCTTACTTGTACTCCTCGACCAGCACGTCCTTGCGCTGGCCGTCGACCGTGAGGGCGACGCGGCGGGTCTTGGCGATCTCGGTGGAGGTGGACACCTTGGCGGCGACGGTCTTGACCTCGGGCTTGGCGGTGCCGTTGAAGACGGCCTCGGTCTGCTGGGGGAACATCGCGTAGAGAACCGCGGCCTCGTCGGTGGCCGGCAGGTTCTTGGAGGCGAGCTCCTTCTTGAGGTCGTCCATCTTGGGGGCCAAGAGGTCCGCACCACGGCACTCGGTGGGCTTCTGACCGGTCTGCTCGCAGACCAGCTTCAGGACGTCGGCGTCGATGGGTCCGGGGGTCTTGCCGTACTTACCCAGGACGATGTCCTTGGTGTTCTGGGCGATGATCTTCCAGCGGCCCATCTTCACGTTCATCATGGCCTGGGTGCCGACGATCTGCGAGGTGGGGGTCACCAGAGGGATCCAGCCCAGGCACTTGCGCACGTAGGTCATTTCGTCCATGACTTCCGCGACCTTGTCGCCCATTCCCTGCTCCTTGAGCTGGTTCAGGAAGTTCGACATCATGCCGCCGGGCACCTGGTAGCGCAGGATGCCCACGTCGGTGCGCTCGTTGTCGGGGCTGGTGTAGGCGGCCAGCTCCTGGTAGATGCCCTCGAAGTACTTCTGGAGCTCGAAAAGAGCCTCGCGGTCGTATTTGGGTCCGCGACCGGTGCCGGTGAGCATCTCTTCCATCAGGACGGTGTCGGGCTGACCCGTGCCGTTGGCGAACGGTGCGATGGAGCAGTCGAGAAGATCGGCACCGGCTTCCACCGCGGCGTAGTAGGCGGTGGTGGCCAGACCGGCGGTGTTGTGGCTGTGCACGGACACGGGAATCTTGACCTTGCCCTTGATCGCCTTGACCAGATCGTACGAGACACGGGGAAGAAGCAGGCCCGCCATGTCCTTGACGCAGATGGAGTCGGCTCCCATTTCCTCGAGTTCGACGGCCATCTGGACGAACGACTCGATGGTGTGGACCGGCGAGATGGTGTACGAAAGTGCGCCCTGGGCGTGGCCGCCGAATTCCTTGGTGGCCGCGATGGCGGTCTTGACGTTGCGGATGTCGTTCAGCGCGTCGAAGATGCGCAGGTTGGTCATGCCGGCATCGATGGAGCACTTCACGAAGGCGCGTACGACGTCGTCGGGGAAGGCCGTGTACTGGACGATGTTCTGGCCGCGCAGCAGCATCTGGTGCGGGGTCTTGGGCGAGAGTTTCTTGAGCGCACGAAGGCGGTCGAAGGGGTTCTCTGCGAGGTAGCGCAGGCAGGAGTCGATGATGGCTCCTCCCCAGGTTTCCAGCGCGTTGAAGCCCATGTTGTCGAGCTTCTCGACAACCGGCAGCATCTGCGCGGTCTTCATGCGCGTGGCGGCGAGGGACTGGTGTCCATCGCGAAGGACGGTCTGGTTGAACTTGACCTGGGTCTTCGACATGTCGGGCCTTCCTCTGATCCATTCCCGGACAAACGGCGTCCGGGCGTGCTTCGTGATTGGATCTTCGTTGCCTGGGTTGATCGGGCAGTCCGCAAGATAGGGATTCTGGATCGGATCGTCCAGTAGGAAACGGGGGTTCGAGCGAGCTCAGCCCGCCGTGGAATCGGGTTGCGCCCGCAGGGAATCCAGACGGAACCGAACGGACCGTGTGCGTCCCCCATCCCCACCGCCCCCGTTGAGCAGATCGACCTGCACCCAACGTGGCCGCGAAGCGGTGTCCATGTCCAATCCGATCCCCATCGCGCCGGTGTCGGCGGTCGCCACCCGGGCCATCGCGGTGGCCAGGGCCATGCGATCGAAATCGCTGGTGGCCCAGGTCGCATTCCAGTCGACACACCCCGACCGAAAACCTGCGGAGCCATCTTCACCTTCCAGGGAGTCCATGTACCGGAGCGCGTTGGCATCCAACGATCCCGCTGCGCGTTCCTGCTTGGCTTTCCCCTCCCGCGAGGCCATCAGCGAATCCCAGCTTCCCCCCACACGGGCCCACTGCAATTCGATGCGCTCACGCTCGGCCTTGGTGCCGAGGGTATCGGACCAGATGCGCACCTGGTCGCACCGAGCGGTCTGCGTGGTTTCGCGACAGGCGACCAAGCCGACCAGAAAAACACCGAGACACAGAGGGCGGAAGATGGATTTGACGGACATGCAGACAAAGATGCCTCAGTGGTACGCACCAACAAGTCAACCACGGCGAGGACCGCTGTACCGGCCGCAGGAGGTATCGTGTCCTCACCTTTGCCCATACGTCGCCCCTATTCGCAGGTTCTACCTTTGGCGCCCTATGGCTTCTGGAATTCAGTGCGGCATTGTCGGACTACCCAATGTGGGCAAGTCCACCATCTTCAACGCGATCACCAACGCGGGGGCCCAAGCGGCCAACTACCCGTTCTGCACGGTCGATCCCAACGTCGGCACCGTCACGGTCCCCGACAAACGCGTGGATCGTCTCGCCGAGGTGGTCAAGCCTCGGGCCGTCCAGCGGGCGGTCATGCAGTTCGTGGACATTGCCGGACTGGTGCGCGGCGCCTCCACAGGCGAAGGCCTGGGGAACCAGTTCCTGTCACACATCCGCGAGGTGGACGCCATCCTGCACGTGGTCCGCTGTTTCGAAGACGGCGACGTCACCCACGTCGAAGGCTCCGTGGATCCTCTGCGCGACATCGGGATCATCGACACCGAACTGGCCCTGAAGGATCTGGATTCGGTCCAGAAGCGCCTGGCCAAGGACGAACGCGCCGCCAAGGGCCCGGACAAACGAGCCAAGGTGGCCGTCGATGTCTGGCAGAAGCTGCTGGCCGCCCTGGACCAGGGCCAAGCCGCCCGCACGGTGCCCCTCAACGAAGACGAGGCCGCGATCGCCCGCGAGCTTCAGCTTCTGACCGCCAAACCCATCCTGTACTGTTGCAACGTCCTGGAATCGGAAATCCACACCGGCAACAAGTACGTCGAGATCGTCCGTGCCCACGCTGCCACCGAAGGCGCCGGCGTAGTGGTCATCTCGGGCAAGATCGAAGCCGAACTCTCGCAGTTGGAACCCGAAGAAAAAGCCGTGTTCCTCGAAGAACTGGGGCTGAAGGAGTCCGGCCTGGATTCCGTGATCCAAGCCGCCTACGCCCTGCTGGGCCTGTCCACCTACTTCACCGCGGGTGTCCAGGAGGTTCGCGCCTGGACCTTCCGGACCGGCTCCAAGGGGCCCGTCTGCGCCGGGGTCATCCACTCCGACTTCGAACGCGGGTTCATCCGTGCCGAAACCATCGCCTGGAAGGACTTCGAGACCCACGGCTCGCAGCAGGCGTGCAAGGAAAAGGGCCTCCAGCGCTCCGAAGGCAAGGAATACGTGGTCCAGGACGGCGACATCCTGCACTTCCTGTTCAACGTGTAAGCCCAAATAGCGTCTAGATACCCGGGACCCGTCGAATCCCCCTCGGCCGTGTCCGGTGGTCGAGCTGGTGCCCGGTGGTCGGGCTTGTCGAGACCAGCCGGGTGGGTCTCGACAGGCTCGACCACCGGCGGCTCGGCCACCGGGATTTTGCCGTCCTTCACGCATAAAATTCCCTGTTGGCTTGAACCTCGGCCACAGGCCTTGCGACCAAAGCTACAGGACTCTCCGGTTGCCGGACATTTCCTGCGGGGTCCGCGCCTTCGCGTGGGTTTTGTCGGAAACGGCCCCTCCTACCGAAGTGGCCTGGCTCTTTCCAGTCCTTCACCCCTAAATTTTCCTGTTGGCCTGAACCTGGGCCACAGGCCTTGCGACCAAAGCTACAGGACTCTCCGGTTGCCGGACATTTCCTGCGGAGTCGGGCCTTCGCGTGGGTTTTGTCGGAAACGGCCAGCAGGAGTGACCAATGTGTGGCATTTTGCAGTCATTCACCCACAAATCAAGGTGTCCATCATGAACGCCCGTATCGCCCTTCTTGCCCTTCTCGCCACTGCGGGTGTCAGTCAGGCCATCGCGCCCGTCGAAGCCTATGGCAATCTCAAGGTCAACAAGACCACCGCCAAACTCACCGACTCCGCAGGAAATCCCGTGACCCTGCGCGGCATGAGCTTCTTCGAGAGCAAACACCCCAACGGCGGCAAGTACTACAACTCCAACGTTGTGAATTGGCTGGCCACCGATTGGAACGTCACCTTGGTGCGCGCCGCGATGGGTGTCACCACCGAGTCGTACACCGGGGGTGTGAACAAGGGCTATATCGAAGACCCCGTCGGCAACCAGGACCGCGTCGAGCGTGTCATCCAGGGCGCCATCGACGCAGGCATCTACGTGATCGTCGACTGGCACCTGCTCTCGAGTCGCGGCGGTGGTTGCGCCGACCAAGGCTGCACCAGCTACGCCGTCACCTTCTTCGGGGAACTCGCCAAGAAATACGGCAACACCCCCAACCTGATCTGGGAAATCTGGAACGAGCCCACCGTCGGCTGGTCCACGGTTGCCAATCATGCCAAGCAGGTGATTCCCGCCATTCGCAAGTACTCGAACAACCCCATTGTGGTCGGAAGCTCGGGATACTCCTCCAACCCGCAAGAAGCGGGCTCGGAGCTCGATTCCTACGACAACATCATGTACTCCCTGCACTTCTACGCGGCCCAGGGAAGCCATGACAACTACAAGTCCAACATCACCTCCGCCATGAGCAAGAAGCACGCGGTCATGGTCACGGAATGGGGTGTCTCCGACGCCGAGGGTGGCGCCAACGGCACCATCAGCCTGGGCAACTCGCAAACTTGGCTGGACTGGATGGACCAGAACGGCATCTCGAACGCCAACTGGTCCATCACCGACAAGGAAGAGACCTGCTCGGCGGTGAAGCCGGGCACCACCAACCTGGGTGGCTGGGCGGCCTCCGACCTCACCGCTGGCGGCACCTTCTTGAAGGCGTACTTCTTGAAGAAGAACCTCTACAACGGTGCGCGTTTCACCCTCCCCGACACCACCACCAAAATCATCTCCGCCCTCAAGGCCGACACCGTTGCGTTGCACGTCAATGGTGTGGACACAATCACCTTCGGCGCCCAGTACAACAAGACCGTCAAGTCGTGGACCCTCACCCTCACGGGAAAGACCTCCGGCGCGGTCTACACCGCCACCGGCAATCTCACTTCGGCCGTGAGCGTCAAATGGGCCGCCACCATGAAGAAGGCCTTCACCACCAAGACCTTCCAGGCGGGTGAAGACGTTGTTGCCACCCTCACTCCGGCTGGCAAGGTCGCGGCCTCGGCCACCACTACGGTGAAGGTGCTCGCCGCCGTGGGAACCACACCCCGTGTGCAGGCTCTGGAAATGGGCTGGAACGAAGGACGCATCACGCTTCCCTCCACCAACTTGATGAACGGCCAAGACGTTACGGTTCGGCTTGTCGGACTCGACGGACGCACCTTGTGGTCCAAGTCCGCCACCGTCCAAGACCACGAAGGCGGAGCCGCCATCGCTCTCGATCGCCCCGACATCCGCTCCCTGGCCATCCTGGAAGTAGACGGCGGCCAGTCGCGGTTCCGCGGAAAACTCCATCCCAGGTTCTGATCCGGGTTCATTCTGCCCTCTCCAGGCGCTCCGGCAACCGGGGCGCCTTTGCTATTTCTCCCTGGAAGCCCCTCCGACTCCCAGGTCCAACACGACTTGCTTCTTGGCGAATTCCCGCCCCTGTTTCCTCCGGCTCGTGCCTCCCGGTCGCGCCGATCTTCCGAAAGGAACACCATGAATCGCTTCTTCCGCCTCCTCACCGCCGTGGCTCTCGCTGCCGGCCTGAGCCACGCCATCAGCGCCGTCGAGGCTCACGGCAGCCTGAAGGTCACCGGGAGCAACCTCTGTGATTCCACCGGCAAGCCGGTGACGTTGCGCGGCATGAGCCTCTACTGGAGCATGCACCCCACCGGCTACCAGTACTGGACCGAGGGTGTCGTGAAGTGGCTGCAGTCCGATTGGAACGTGACCGTAGTGCGCGCGGCCATGGGTGTCGAGACCGACGAAGGCTCGGGAAACAAGGGCTGGATCGACGATCCCAAGACCCAATACGAACGTCTGGACAAGGTGATGCAGGCGGCTGTCGAAGCGGGCATCTACGTGGTCGTCGACTGGCACGCGCACATGATGCACACCGATTCGGCCAAGATCTTCTTCGACTCGATGGCCCGCAAGTGGGGCAACACGCCCAACGTCATCTGGGAAATCTGGAACGAACCCAACATGGATCTGGAACTGGGACCCGTGTACACCTGGGCCGAAATCGCCCAGTACGCGGCACAGGTCATTCCGGTCATCCGCAAGTACAGCAAGAATCCCATCATTGTGGGAACCCCCATCTATTCCTCGACCCCACACCAGGTTGGCACCGAGCTCCACGCGTTCACCAACATCTTGTACACCCTCCACTTCTACGCCACCACACACACCTTCCGGAATGTCATCGGGGAGGCCATGGGCCAAGGGCACGCGGTCTTCGCCTCCGAGTGGGGTACGACCTTGGCCAGCGGCTCCGGCACGGTCAATCTGACCTCCTCCCAGCTCTGGCTCGACACCATGGACGCCCGCGGGGTCTCCAGTTGCAACTGGTCCATCGCCGATGCCGTCGAAACCTCTGCCGCCCTGGTCCCCAAGGCATCTCCCGCAGGTGGCTGGGACACCACCATGCTGAAGCTCTCCGGCCAATTCGTGCGTCGCTACTTCCGCGCCAAGAACCTCTTCAACGGCGCCCGCTACACCGGCCCGGACACCACCACGCTCATGACCCTTCCCCTGACGCCCTCCAGGAACATGGTCCTCGCCAACGGCTCGGATACGGTCGTGTTCAAGGCCCGCTACAGCAAGATGGTCACGTCCTGGCAGCTCACGCTCACAGGCCAGACCTCGGGCGCCGTCTTCACCGCCAGCGGCGCCAGCACCGACAGTGTCAGCGTGAAATGGGCCGCCACCATGAAAAAAGCCTTCACCACCAAGACCTTCCAGAATGGCGAGATCGTGCAAGCGGTGCTGACTCCCGTCAGCGGCTCGGGTGCGGCAGCCTGCTTGGCCACGGTTGGCATCGGGGTCACCTCGGTCGGCCCTCGTGCGATTCCCGTCAGCGCTTCGTGGGGTTCCACCCTCACCGTTCCGGGAGCAACTCTCGCGGGCACCTCGCGCTCGGTGGTTGTCCGCCTGATCGGCATGGATGGCCGGGTGATGTCCACCCATTCGGCCGCCGCCGAAAACGTGCCGGGCGGCATCTCGGTGCTGTTGGCGCGCCCGCGCCAGTCCACCCTGGCCCTGCTGGAAATCGAATCCGGCGACAAGGTCTACCGCGCCAAGCTCGCCCCGACCTTCTGATCCTTGGCTTTCAGCCCCTGTAATGCTAAAAGCACACAGGGGCTGCGGGCACCTCGCGGTGGCGGTTAGCGGTATTCCCCTTCGGGGATGAATTGCAGGACACTGTGCCGAGCTGCCAAGGTCCGCGTCGATTTGACTGCTGCGGCACTGGAGCCTCCGCTGGGGTCGGCCAGAAGCCCCGGAAAGGCCGACGAGATCGCATCGAAGACCGGTTGGGAGTTCACGATGGTGAGATTGGCGCTGCCGTTTCCGGTAACGCTGGCGCCGCCTCCCACGAAGTGGATCGCCCCACGAAGGGTTGCCGTCCCCCAGGTCATCTGCCCCGAGAAACTCGGATCGAAGCGGATGTAGCCAGCGAAGTCGCCCGGCGATCCGAAGTTCCCCAGATTTCCGCCGGTACGAACCCAGAGGAACTGCAGATCCGAGGTGGTCGCCGACGATGGCCACTTGCCGTTGACGTTCACGGTCTTCTCGATGATCCACAGCATCTTGCCGGAGAAGCTTCCGACGGAGTCCTTGAGCGCCCCGATGGGACTGGTGGAGTGGACGCGCACGATGGCCCACCCGTTGGACTTCTTGAATCTCTGGTAGATCTTGTTGATGTCCGCTGCCGACAGATTGTCGGTCCGCGAACCCGCGGCCAGCAAGCTGTCGGTTGTCAGGTCGATCACCCCGCTCACCTTCGAGTAATCGGCGGTCTGCACCTGGTTCCATGTCTTGGATGTGCTCAGGTCCAGGTCGTTGGATGTGTATGGCCTGGCATAGGCGGTGGCGGCGACCGGACTGGGAGCCGAGAACAGGTCGACGGGAGCGGAGGTTCCGGTGTTGCACCCGGAGGCGTTGGAGGTGGTGGAACCCGTCACCCGAGGATCGCCGCCGCTGGAAATGCAGGGGGCTGCGTCGTAGCGCCAGACCTTGCGGGCCGCTCCGACCTGGAAAGCCCAGCGGCCGCTGCCCGCGTTCTGCCCGAAATTCCCGTTGACGTTCCCCTTCATCAACAAGGTGTCGCCCAGCGACATGCCCCCGTTGAAGTTCCCCTGCTGGTCGGGGGCCTGCAGGAAGGTGGTTCCGTCCACCCGGATGCCATCGATGGCGGAAATATTGAAGACACCACTCCAAAGCTGCGCCTTGCCCTTCACCCAGATGGCTCCAGGATTGTTCTTCTGGTCGACCGGCGCCTTCCAAAGCGCGTTGCCGTTGACCGTGACCGTGGATCCCTCGGCACGGAATCGCTCGAAGGCCCAGGCGACGCCTCCGGTGTGCCACGCCCCCAGGTTTCCGACCACCGTCAGCGACCCCGATAGGACGTAGTCGTCGACCACCCCTCCCCCACGACCGATGTAGAGGTTCCCGTAGGAATGCGCCGCGTTGACGTTGTGGCGCAAACAACCGTCGAAGAAGGCGCTTCCCCCCACGGTCGTGGCGGCGTTGATCTCCCGGCAGGCGGTCTTGAACCACAACTGCCCCCCGACGGACAAGGGCGCGGTGGTGTTCCAGGTTCCTGCCGAATGTCCACCGGCCACCTCCAGGTGGTCCGTCACGGTGAGCGCTCCGTTCATGGTGGTGATGCCCCCCTTCACCACGAGGCTCCTGCGGAAGGTCATCGGACCGGTCGCGTTCGTGTACAGGTCCCCTCCGATCACCGAATTGCTGTCGACGGTGATGGGTGCATTGGTGTTGAAATCGCCGCTGACCCGCAGCTTGCCGTTGACCGTGAAGGTCGCGGCGCCGTTGAGGCTGGTGCTGCCGCTGATGTAGACGTTTCCTGTCACCGAGGTGCCCATGTTGGAATTGGCCAGGGAACCGTTCAGATACAGCGCGTAGTCGTTGGTGGACGAGGTCGCCCGCGAGACCGGGACATGCATGCCCATCATCCGATACGAAGCCAGCACCGTGATCGGATCGGCGTTGCGCCCCTTGGCGGTGCTCTCCAGGGTGATGCGAACGCCGTCGGAAGGGGGGCCGCTGGCGTCCCCGATGTCCATCGACACCACTCTCACCTTCACGGCCGACTCGTCCGGGCCTTCACCGACGGGGAGCCAACCGGGATCCGTCGACTGCAAGGTGAAGGGGACGTTCGCCAGGTTCATCCACTGCCGCGGAGTGCCCGAGGACGAATCCGCCACGAACGCCCCCAACTGGGTCGCGGCGTTGGTCGGATTGGCGGCCATGGCCTGCAAGGCCAGCGAGATGGCGCTGCGCGTGGCCACGTCGCGCGAGCGCAGATCGAGGACGGATCCTGTCACCCCGGAATCGCGCGCGGCGAACTGCAGCCCCATGAAACCGAGCATCGTGAAGAAGACCACGATGCCCAGCACCAGGAGCATGGCGATCCCCCGCTTGGGACGTGGCCTAGAGGACATTGTTCACCACCGGGATGATGCGCTCGTACAGGATGTGGGACCGGGTCGCGGCGGTACCCGAGGCGGTGTATCCACCCATCGTGGTGTCGCCGAGCTGGCGAGCGGTGAACGACGGGGCGATGGCCTCCCCGTTGGACGCGGGGGTGTTGGCCAGAAGGAAGATCCGGATCGCACCCACCTGGGACATCTCGGCCGGAGTGGGGGCGTAGAGCCAACGGAAGTAGCGGGCCCGGTTGGCCCGACGCACCTGGAAGTCCTTGAGGGTCAGGGTCTGGGTCCCCGCGGTGGCACCCGCGCGAAGCCGCCCCTTGACGGCGACCTGGAGGGTGCCGTTGCCTCCCCCGTTGACCCCCAGGAACAGTTCGTAGCGCTGCCACACCCCCGACAGGAGGGGGGCCCGGAACGCCACGGTGGTGGGTTCGGTGTTGTCGGAGCGCACCAGAGCCAATCGCAGTCCCGCGTTGTTGGTCGGCCAGGTGGTGTCGTACCCGTTGGTGGATTCGAGGAAGGCGTCGTTGACGCTGGCGTCGAAGGTCACCTTGTAGGCCTCGCCGGCGGTGGCCGTGTCGATGGCCTGGGTGATCAGAGCGGTGCGCGTATCGGTTGTGAAGCCGCTCAAGACCACCTCGGGGGCGGTTCCTCCGATGGTCAGGGGGAATCCGGCGAAGCCGCTCCAGCGGGCCGGGTCTCGGGTCTTGTCGGGGGTGAGGTTGGTCGGGTAGTCGTCCACCGCCGTGACCATGCCGTACTGGATCTGGAAACTCGCGACGTTCTCGAGGAAAGGAATCCAGGCCGCGGTGGCATCGGTGGGATCGGTGCGGTAGCGGCGTTCCAGACGCCCCGATAGCAGGCGGTAGGAGACTTCGCGGAATTGGCTCGCACCTCCGGTACCGCACGCGGTCAGGACACCCGACGAGGGAATCTCGTAGTAGCGCACGGAGATCTGATCACCCGTGGTGCGCGACGAGGAATTGGTGGCCGAGATCGCGTCGCCCGCGGCCGAGAAGTGGGTCTCGGTGCAGTGCGTCACGTTCTGCGAGATCCGCGATGTCCCGAGGATCCGGTTGGCGTATCCGGCATTGCGCAGTTCCTCTTCGATGATGCGCATCGCCTCGCGGGCATCGGCCTGCATCTTGACCTTCTCGCGGGTGCGGCGGTAGTTCGCCGATTCCCCCGAGAACATTCCCAGCGCGATCCATGCCAGAATCCCGGTGAGGACCATCGCCACCAGGAGCTCCAGCAGGGTGAGGCCGCGGCGGATCATCGGTAGAGCCCGTCGCGTCGCAGGACCTCGCGCAGGAAGACGGTGTGCGTCTTGCCCGCCTGCAGCCACGAGACGCCCACCACCACCCGCTCGCTGCCGTCGGCGTTCGTGCTCTTGGACAGGGCCGCCGCATAGGTGGTTCCGGCGAGAGTCGTGGTGCTCGTGCTGCTCTGGACCTTGTACGAGGGCAGGATGCTCACCGAATCCAGCACGAGCTGCCCGTACGAATACGCCTGATCCATCCGGAAATTGGCGGTCACGGCCTTGCGCGAGGAAACGATCATGGTGGTCAACCCCGGCAGCACCAGCCCGAGGATCACCATGGCGACCAGCACCTCCACGAGCGTGTATCCGCTGGCGCGTTTCGCGCCGGTCATGACTTGCTCCATGCGCCGGCCCAGGCCCAGCGCTGAACCTGCAGGCTGGCCTGCGTGCCGCGATCGTTGTACAGCACGGCAGCGGCCGCCCCTTTGCTTCGCGTGGTGGTCAAGTACACAACGCCCGTCTCCAGATCGGGGACTCCGCGCGAGACACAAGCGGTAATCGATGCGTCCCAGCTACCCGCCCCCGTTGCCGCACCCTCCAGGCAATCGTCGGTGGCCGAACCAGCCCCCAGGCCAGAGGCGAGCACCGCGGTCGAGGCGAAACCCTCCGTCGCCGGAACCGCCTCGGGCAGGGTGCCAAACCCGGAGTGGAATCCGATCACCACCGTCTTGGCCAGATCATGGGTGCGCACCAGGGCATCTCCGGCTCCCGCGTCGCAGACCAGATTCGCGCCATCCTCCCGGTAGATCCGCCACTGCGAGAGCGCTGGATCCAGGACCAGGTAGTGACGCTTGCGGGTCTTCACGGTCTCCGTGCGCATCCACAGCAGATCCTGGAACAGAGTCTGGGCGTCGCCTTCCATCTGCCGGCGGCCTTGCGCCGTGAAGAATCGCGGGACCACCAGGCCCGCCAGGAGGCCCACGACGACGACGACGGTGAGGACCTCGACCATCGTCACACCAGTTCGCCTTGACCCGTCCTTCCGCTCACCCATCGCTCCACCTCTGGAGAGGGGGTGGCCGGGAAACTTCCTGGCCACCGCGCGAGCTCACTATACCATCTCGCAACTATGGTCGCAATCGGCCAAGCATGTCTGGTGGTCGAGCTTGCTCCCCGGTAGTCGAGCTTGTCCTCGGTGGTCGAGCTTGTCGAGACCCACCCGGCTGGTCTCGACAAGCTCGACCACCGGACGATACGCTCGGCCACAGGGAAATACCTACGGCAATCCTACACGTTCCGACACCCCAGCAATACTGTGCCCAGGGCCGCAACAACCCTCTGCTTGTGAACAACCTTCCGCATGTTCCGCTGGCTTGGTACGGAGCTAATATCCCTCAAGCGGCAGGGAGAATCCGCTCCAGCAAACCTGCGGGCATCCGTGGACGACCGGACCGGTCGAGCACGGTCCAGACGATGCGGGCCGACAGGATGGGCGCCCCGTCTTCCCGGACGATCTCCTGCAAAAAGACCTGGCGCACCCTGCCCAGGCTTTCGCACCGGACGTCGACCGTAAACCTGTCTCCCGGGCGCAGGGACCTGCGGTACTCGAGCTCGGCCCGCACCATCACCAGATGAACGCCCTCGGCCGTCAGGGCAGCGAAATCGACCCCGCGCGAACGGAGGTATTCGTGACGGGCATGCTCGAGGTAGTTCTGGTACACGGCGTTGTTGACGATGCCTTGCAGGTCGCATTCGTGGTCGCGGACCTGGAACGGCTGGCAAAAAAGCGGATCGGACATCTCCGCAACGGTAGTCAAGCTTCAGCCCCGGGGGTGGGCCCGGTGGTGGGCCTCGCGCAGGCGCTCGACCGAAACGTGCGTGTACACCTGCGTGGTGGAGAGGTTCGCGTGGCCCAGCAGTTCCTTCACCGAGACGATGTCGGCACCGCCGTCCAGCATGTGCGTGGCGAAGCTGTGGCGCAGCGCGTGGGGCCAGGAGGCCCCCCCGCGCGAGGCCCCCTGCAGGGCCCGACCCACGAGCTTTTCGATCGCGCGTCCGCTCAAACGACCACCTCTCCCCGGAAGCAACGCATCGCGGTCGGCTTCGGCAAGAACCGCCACCGATTCCTGTCGGACAGGATCCGTCATCCATTCGCGCAAGGTCCGCACGCAGGGGTCGGTGAGCGGCACCAGTCGGGTCTTGCGCCCCTTGCCCACCACGCGCGCCTGGGAACGCGCAAGGTCCAGGGCGTTCCAGTCCAGGCCCACCAGCTCGGAGAGTCGCAACCCGCTTCCCCACAGGAGTTCGACCACCAACCGCGCGCGCAAGGCGCGATGGCGATCCCGCGGATCGGTCGCGGCCTCCTGCAGATGGCCCGCCGCCTGCAGCGCGTTCTCCAAGTCTTCGGCCGACAGGATCTCGACCAGGGACTTCCTGCGCTTGGGCGCCGACATCCCGCGGGAGAAGTCCTGGTCCACCCAGCCTTCGCGGCGGCAGAACCGGGCGAAGCTGCGGAACGCCGCCAGGTGGCGGGCCACGCTGGCCGGCGCCTTGCCATCCCGCACCATCGTCGCCAGGAGGCGGCGCACCGCCGGTGCCGACACGGTCGCGCCCAACGCCGAAGGCGGGCCCAGAAGCGTCCGGAGGTCGGACAGGTAGGCTTCGACGGTGCGCTCCGAATGGGCGCGTTCGCCGCGGTGGAACGCGGCGAACCGCTCGAGCGCCTCCGGCAGGGGCAGCGGCAGGGCGATCGCGCGGTCGCGCGAGACCGGTACCGGCTCCCGGGCGCTGGCTCGAGCCATCAGACCACCACGGCCTCGAGGTCGTACTCGGTGGCTCCGACGATGCGCACCTGCGCGAAGGCGCCGGGCTCGCAGTCCCCGTCGACGATCTGGACCGAGTTGTCGACCTCGGGGGCGTCGAATTCCGTCCGGGCGTCGAAGCGGTGCGACTGGCCTTCGGCGACGCCGTCGACCAGCACGCGCATGGTGCTGCCCACCCGCGCTTCGTTGAGGTCCAGCGAGATCTCCGATTGCCGCCGCATCAGCCGCGCCAGGCGGTCCTGCGCGACTTCGGGGTCAACCTCTTCGCCCAGGGTGACCGCGTGGGTGCCTTCCTCGGGACTGAAGGTGAATCCCCCGAGCCGTTCGAAACGGGTCTCCTCGACCAGCTCCATGAGCTCGTCGAAGTCGGATTCCGTCTCGCCGGGGAAACCCAGCAGGAAGGTGGTACGGATGGCCATTTCCGGCACCGCGCCGCGGATGCGCCCCAGAAGCTCGCGCAGGCCCGCACGGGTGTGCCCGCGCCGCATGGCCTTGAGCATGCGCTCCGATCCGTGCTGCAAGGGCATGTCGAGGTAGCGGCAGATGCGTCCGGAATCGGCCATCAGGCGCAGAAGGTCGTCGTCGAGGAACTGCGGATAGGCGTAGGTGAGCCGGATCCAGGGGATCTCGGTCTCGTCGAGCACGCGTTTCAGCAGGCTCGCCAGGGAGTTGCCCTTGCCGAGATCGCGCCCCCAGTAGGTGAGGTCCTGGGCGATGAAGATGGCCTCCTGGACCCCGGCCAGGTGCAGATCGCGCACCTCCTGGACCACGTCGTCGGCCGTGCGCGATTCGTGCTTGCCGCGGATGCCGGGGATCGCGCAGAAGCTGCACACGCGGTCGCAGCCTTCGGAGATCTTGAGGTAGGCGTAGTGGGTGGATTGCGTGAGCAGGCGCGGGATGGCGCGCTCGGCGGCGCATTCGGGCTGGAGTCCCCAGCCGGACGCCTTCACGAGGTCCAGCAGCTCGCCGGGCTTGTAGGTGCCCGCCCAGAGGTCGACCTCGGGGATCTCCTTGCGCAGGTCGTCCATGTACCGCTGGCTGAGGCAGCCCGCCACGGCGATTTTCTGGCCACGTCCGCGTTCGGCCACACGCGCCAGGATCTCGTTGACGCTCTCTTCCTTGGCCGCCTCGATGAACCCGCAGGTGTTCACGACCACCAGGGAGGCCTGCTCGGGGAACTCGGACATCCGAAACCCTGCCGTCAGGAAATCGCCGTAGACACGTTCGGTGTCCACAAGATTCTTGGAACAGCCGAGATTCACCACGTGGATGCTGGGAGCCTTCATGTCAGCCTTGTCCTTTGCCGACGGCAGGCTCGTTGGCCTTGCGGTCGATCCAGTATTTGAGCCCGGCCGGCTTGAGCACGGTTTCGCCGTAGCTTTGCGCAGCGGCGCGCGAGGGGAAACGCCCTACGCGCACGCGCCAGTAGCTGCCGGAGAGCCCCGCGTCGGCGGCGGCCGGGACGATGTAGGCGGGAATGCCTCGGGTCGCGAGCTTCTGTACGGCCTTGAGGGCCTCGGACTCGGACTTGTGGATGTCGATCTGGACCACGAAGTCCCCTGTGGGGCCGGGCATCTGCGCACCCACAGGCGCCACGGGAGCGGTGGGAGGCGTCATCGGGACAACGGCCGGAGGCGGTGGCGCCAGCAATGGGTCCTTGGCCTCGGGCACGGCGGCGGCACGCGAAGAATCGGATGCCCTCACGATCGGCGTCGAATCGCCCAGGGAATCGGAATGCATGCGTCGCACTTCCGGCGCCGAGAAGGGAATACCGGTAGTATCGGGCACCATGACCGACGACGAATCGCCCCCCACGGCCTTCGATTGTTCCTCACGGCAGGCCATCGTCAGGATGGCGCAGACCAGCAGACTCCACGACCCTTTGGGCATTGCCACACCACTCCTTCCGCCACGCGATCGATCGGGCCACACCCGTTGCGGCTCGCCGTCGTTTCTCGGATCGAGGAAACCTAGTTCGCCAGACGCCTGCCCCACCACCCGAGGGAAACTCGGTTAAGCGATTCGTAAGTGGACACGCTTTCGGCTCCAGTCTAGACTGGAATGGTGTACACCGATCCCCCGACCTCCTCATCCCCCACCTTCCAGGACAACGGAGACGATCGTCCGGAATCGACCGTTCCCGTTGTACCCGTCCCCGCCAGATCCGCCCGCCCTCCCCTCCTGGACGCCATTCTGGCCGGCATCGCCCTCTTTCTGCTGGCCGCCGGCGCCCTGACCTGGTACCACCACAAGGCCCAGGAATCCCTGATCCAGGAGAGCCGCGCAAGCCTGTCCCGCACCGCCGCCCTGGCCGCCACCTTCGTCGACGGCGACGCCTTGGACACCGTGATCGCCCAGGGCCGCGAAGACATCCCCGCCTGGACTCGCATCGAGACCCCCTTGCGCCGTCTGCAGGCCCTCGCCGGCGATGTCCGCTATGCCTACGTCATGCGCCTGGACGGCGACAGTGTCCGCTTCGTGGTGGACGCAAGCCCCAAGGGCGACCACGATCGCGACGGCATCGAAGACCACTCCCCCATCGGGAGTTCCTACCCCTGGGCCGCCCCCGAACTGTTCCAGGCGTTGCGCGACGGATCCCGCCAGGTCGACATGCAGTTGATCCGCGACCCTTGGGGCATATTCCTGTCGGCGTACGCTCCCGTGCGCAATTCCCGCGGCACCCTGCTGGGTGTGGTGGGAATCGACCTCGATGCCCGCGAGTGGGTGCGTTCCCAGATCCGGCTGCGCGAGGCCTGGCTGCTTTGCCTGGTGCTCATCGCTCTGAGCTCGCTGGCGGCCGGCCTCGGAGTGCTTCTGATGCGCAGGCGCGCCCTCAGCCTCCGGGAAAAGGAACGGGAAGACGACCACCGATCGCGTGTCCAGGCCTTGCGCTTCGCCCAGGAAATGGAAACCCGCATCCAGGACCGCACCCGCGACCTGCGCCACGCCAACCAGGATCTCCAGCGGGCGCTGCGCACCCGTGAAACATTCCTCGCCACGGCCAACCACGAACTGCGCACCCCCTTGCAAAGCCTGATGACCAGCGTCGAAATGCTCGACCAGGGCCTCCTGGGCGCTCTCAACGCCGCCCAGCACCGGCGCGTCTCGACCATCCGCCGCTGCGGACGCCACCTGCTCGACCTGATCACCCAGGTGCTCGACCTTTCCCGTTCGCGCTCGGGCAAGGTGGAGCTGTTCGTCGAGCGCCTGGATCTGCACGCCCTCTGCGAAGAGTGCCTCGAAATCCTCGAGGACGAGGCCCGCAGTCGGGAAGTCAAATTCCGTCTGCGCATCTCGCCCTCCACCCGCTGGGTCGACGGCGACGCGCTCCGGTTGCGACAGATCCTGCTGAACCTCCTGGGCAACGCCCTGCAGGCCACCCCTCCCGGGGGAACCATCGAGATCGCCACGGAACTCGCCCCCTCCGGGCAGGGCATCTCGATTTCCGTCTGCGACAACGGGCCGGGAGTCCCGGAGGAAATCCGGCCCCGACTGTTCCGTTCGCTGGAAGACCCGGGCATCCTGTCGGACCTCAACGGTGGACTGGGCCTGCCTCTGGCCTCCTGGCTGGCCACGCTGCATGGCGGGAGTCTTCGCCACGAACCTCGGCAAGGAAGGGGATCGTGTTTCGTGCTCACCCTCCCGTCGAAGGACCTTGGCGCCACGCCGCAGACCGGCTCCTCGCCTCAACCGTCGTCCCAGGATCCCTTCCGCATGCTTTCGGACGAGCCCACGGTCCTTCTGGCCGAGGACAATCCGGATATCCGCGAAAGCCTGTGCGAATTCCTCGAAGCGAAGGGTTGCTCGGTGATGCTCGCCTCCAATGGCCGGGAAGCCGTGGACCAAGCGATGAAACGACGCCCCGACCTGGTCCTGATGGACGTCCAGATGCCCGTCATGGACGGTCTCGAGGCCACCCGCGTCTTGCGGAGCACGGCCTCCCTGGAAGGGCTTCCCATCGTCGTCATGACCGCCTTCGCCTCGGGTGAAGACGCCGAGCGGTGCCGGGAAGCCGGTGCCACCAGCTACGTCCCCAAACCGATCGAGTTGCGGCGCCTGGACCGGATCCTCTCGGAATTCGTCGGTCTGCGAGTCCCCTGAGGGTTCGGGCTCCGGACGGGACCGCATCGAGTTTGCTTGTTTGTCCCCATGGCTTCGAGCATACCCAATGCTTGAACACCCCTTCGTCCATCGACCGGAGAGAAGCTGACCATGGCCTACCAGAAGATCGTCGTGCCCGCCGGAGAGAAGATCACCAAGACCCCCACCGGCGCCCTGCAGGTTCCCGACCAGGCCATCATCCCGTTCATCGAAGGTGACGGAACCGGACGCGACATCTGGCGCGCCTCGGTGCGCGTGCTCGACGCCGCGGTCGCCAAGGCCTACGGCGGCAAGCGCAAGATCTCCTGGATGGAAGTCTACGCCGGAGAAAAGGCCAACGAGATCTACGGCCCCGACACCTGGCTTCCCGACGAAACCGTCACCGCGTTCCAGGAGTACCTGGTGGGCATCAAGGGCCCCCTCACGACTCCCGTCGGTGGCGGCATCCGCTCGCTGAACGTGGCCCTGCGCCAAAAACTGGATCTCTACGTCTGCCTGCGCCCGGTCCAGTACTACCCCGGCACCCCCTCCCCGGTGAAGCACCCGGAAAAGGTGGACATGGTCATCTTCCGCGAAAACACGGAAGACATCTACGCCGGCATCGAATGGGCTGCCGGCACGCCCGAGGCCGCGAAGATCCTGAAGTTCCTCGAAACGGAATTCCCCAAGTCCTTCGACAAGATCCGGTTCAACAGCGCCGCGAAGTCCGCCGAATTCTGGAACTCCCTGGGCGTGACCGGTATGGACGAAAATCTCAACGTGGGCGTGGGCATCAAGTCCACGTCCAAGACCGGCACCTTCCGCCTGGTGCACGATGCCATCGAGTACGCCATCCTGAACCACCGCAAGAGCGTCACGATCGTGCACAAGGGCAACATCATGAAGTTCACCGAAGGCGCGTTCCGGGATTGGGGCTACGAGGTCGCGCGCACCGCTTTCGGAGCCGAGATCATCGATGGCGGCCCATGGTGCCGCATTCCCCAGGGCAAGCGCGGCGCGGGCCTGGTCATCAAGGACGCCATCGCCGACATCACGCTGCAGCAGGTGCTCACCCGCCCCGAGGACTTCGACGTCATCGCCACGCTGAACCTCAACGGCGACTACCTCTCCGACGCCCTCGCCGCCCAGGTGGGCGGCATCGGGATCGCTCCCGGTGGCAACATCAACTACGTGACCGGACACGCCCTCTTCGAGGCCACCCACGGAACAGCCCCCAAGTACGCCGACAAGGACCAGGTCAACCCAGGCTCCGTCGTACTCTCCGGCGAGATGATGCTGCGCTACATGGGCTGGACCGAAGCCGCCGACCTCATCAACAAGGGCCTTTCGGGAGCCATCACCTCCAAGAGGGTGACGTACGACTTCGCCCGGCAGATGGAGGGCGCGACGCAGGTGAAGTGCTCGGAGTTCGCCACCCACATCATCACCCACATGTGATTTCCGTTTCTGGGGGCGAATTCTCGCTCCCCTCCCCACTCGCCGTACCAGCACGTACGGCCTGCCACCCAGGTCGCGATGCCGGGGGGTGGCCAACCACGGTGTCGCCATGCCGGGGGTTGTCGGGGTCGTGTCGTTTCGACTTCATCCCCCAGAAACGGAAATGGGCGGATTGTGGAGTGCGCATTCTTGACGGCGTACCACGTGTACGCGGTCCGGGCCTTGTCGCGGCGGTGGACAGGGGTGGCGGAGTGAAACCGGGGGCGGAGGACTGACTTGTGGGGACAGAGTGTCCTCGGATTCTCGGGGGGCATAGGGGGGTGGGGTGCATGGGGGCCGGGAAAGCCGCTACGTTGGTGGTATGAGCACCCCCAGGCGCGAAGCGGATGTCGCGACAGCACCCGAGATCTACGACCACCTCGACTACCGCGAGTACCTGCGTCTGCATGTGCAGTGGAAACGGGACACGGCCAAGAACGTTTCGGTGCGGCAGATCGCGGGCAAGATCGGGGTCGACCACAGCCTGTTGACGAAGATTCTCCAGTCGACCCGCCACCTCACCCCCGCCAACGTGCCGGGAGTATGCACCTGGCTGAAACTCGACGAGCCGCGCTGCGCCTACCTCGAGGAGATGCTCGCCTACGCGCGGGCTCGCAACGACGAATCCGTGCGGCGCCACTTCGAGCGGTTGCTGGCATTGCGTCCCGTCGAGAAACGACGCCTGGAAGCGGCCCATTACGAGTACTTCCAGAGCTGGCACCATGTCGCCGTGCGCTCCTTGCTGGACTGGTACGAATTCTACGGCTCGGATTGGAACGCGCTGGGCTCCATGCTGGTGCCGGCCATCTCCGGCCCCCAGGCCCGAGAGAGCGTCGAACTCCTCCAGAGACTTGGCTTGGTGGTCCGCGACGCCGGAGGGCGTTTCCGCCCTTCGTCCACCCACCTGTCCACCGGCGAGCGCTGGCACTCGGCCGCGGTGCGCACCTTCCAGCGCGAAACGATCCGCCTCTCGGAAGGAGCCGTGGACCGGATCGCTCGCGAACGACGGGACGTCTCGACCCTCACCATCGCCTTGGCCTCCAGTTGCCTCGACGAGATCCGCGAGGTGTTGAAGGAGGCCCGAGCACGCATCGTCAAGATCGCCGATCGGCTGCCCTCCGAAGACTCCGATGCAGTGTACCAACTGAACATGCAGTGGTTCCCGGTCACGATCGACCCCTCGGCCATCCCGACCGCCTCCCCGTCCTCGCCACCCACCGGCCTGGAAACCCAGGCCGGTGGCGAAACAGGCGGTGCCGGCCACCAGGATGGGGTAGGATAGCACGATGACGCGCCTCGCTCCCCATCTCGCCGCCGGCCTCGTGCCCACCTTCGCCCCCTTGGCGCTGGCCGCGCTTCTCGGCTCCTGCGCCTCCGACGACCGGATGACAGGAGTCTCCACGGAGACCACCAACGGCATTTCCGTTTCGGTACGCGACACCTCCGGAAAACCCATGTCCCGAGCCCGTGTCACCCTCTGGGATTCCCGCGGCGACTCCATGTTGGCCCAGGGCTCCACCAACGCCTCCGGACTCTGCGTCATCCCCCTCCCCCCTCGTGACGTGAGCGTACACGTCACGACCCCGGACGGAGCCCAGGCGGCCTGGAAGAGCAACGTGTCGCTTCCGGTCGATTCCATCACCCACTCGGTCCTGACCGTGGCTCCGGTCTCGGCGCTCGCCTTCCCGGGACGCGACAGAATCCGTCTTGCAGGAACGCCCTTCCAGACCATGTCGGGTCGGCTTGCGAACCTGCCTGCGGGATCGTACGTGGTGATACCAGACACGGGCGCGATCGGGATGCCGTTGGGTTCCCTGCACCTGCTCGCCGGAGTCTCCGACACGTTCTCCGCCGCTTCGGATTCGGGCCTTCTGGTCGAGGATTTCGACGACGGCGACTCCACCTGGATCTGGGGGACGCTGCGTTCTCCCGAATCACGATGGTTCGCCCAGGAGGGTCCGTTCGGCGCCTACCTGCGCCCCCCGCTGGTGGACGAAGCCACGGCTACCCCCGGCATGGACACCCTCGGCGCCTGGCGCGGCAGATCCCTGCGGATCCGCTACACGGCCTCGGACACCGGAAGTTTCGTGCAGGTGGGGATGTACTTCAAAGGCTTCCTCGACCTCTCGAAACTCCGCTCCATCCGCGTACGCGTCAAGGGCGACGGCGTGTTCCGCCTGGCCCTGCACGGGTACGCCCCAGGCGTGGGCGGAGTCCGTGCCCATTGGCAGGCGGTTCCCGGCCCGACATGGACGGAATTTGTCTTCCGCCCCGGCGAGGAACTTCCTGCCGGCCCGTCGGATCCGCCTCGGGCGGCCTTCGCCGATCTTTCCGGAGTCGTCCACATCCTGATGCTGCAGGCCTACGGTGGCTCGGAACTATCGATCGACGACATCCGGTTCGACGGCATCGAGGCATCCGACATACTGCCCTGATGCCTGCCCATCACGCTCCTCGCGTCGGGCTTGACTACCCTTGATCCCCTATGCGCGTCCGTCTCGTCTGCTTCGGCAAGATCGTCCCCAAGCCCCTCGGCCCCGCCGTCGAGGAGTACGCCAAACGCCTCCACAAACTCTGTCGCCTGGAGATCCACGAACTGCCCGAAGCGCAGGGGCCGGACGCCCTGCGCAAGGAAGCCGAAATCGCCCTCAAGCGGCTGGAAGGCTGTTCCGTGCGGCTGGCGCTGGACAGCCGGGGCGAGGCCTGGACCTCCGAGAGGTGGGGTGAGATCCTGGAAGACTGCCGCCGGGAGACTCCCGACCTGGGCCTGGTGATCGGCTCAGCCAACGGACTCCACCCCGACGTCCTGTCCCGCTGTCGGAAAGTGTCGCTGGGGCCGGTGACGCTGCCCCATTCCATGGCGAGGTTGGTGCTGCTGGAGCAGGTGTACAGAGCGCACACCATAGTGCTAGGCCTCCCCTACCACCTTTCCCACTGATTCTGGGCGTCTCGAGGCACATACTTCCCCTGGCACCGGCCGCAAGGGCCGGTGCCCCACCGACTTGCGGATGGTGAAGTGGTCCTTCCCCGCTCGGCGTTCCCTTGGCCGGGGACTCGGCGAAGCCGAGTCGGATCACGTGGGCGGACGCCTTTGGGGGTCGGGGCGGGTCGTCTGCATCCTCGAATACAGCCGAAATCTCCAGGCTCTAGGCGGGGGCTTCCGGGCGCGCTCGGGGCGAGCGGCGCCGGAGGGGGCGGGGGGCTGCCCTATGGGGGGGCGAGGCGGAGGGTGTGGCGGTAGAAGGTGTAGGTGGGTCCGAGGGAGGCGCCGATGCCGCAGTGGTGGAATTGGTTGTGGTCCTGGATTTCCAGGACGATGCTGTCGGGGGTGATGGACAGCGCGCCCGAAGCCTTGTCGTCGACGTCGGTATTGGCCCACGAGCGGCGTGTCTTTTTTGTGCTTGGCACTTCGGATTCCAATCCGCAACTGTGGCACTGGGGCTGGTCCCTCCCTGCCGTCAGGAAGAATCGCAAACCACCCGAACCCGGCGCACTCGAAAGCTCCAGGAGGTCGCTGGAGGTCGCCATGACGGGCTCCCCCGTCTCGAAGTCCATGTACCCGCACGGCCCCAAATTTTCCAAACGGACCGTCCCCACGGTGGCAAGCGCCGCCTGCAGCATACGAAGATCGGTGGTGGACCGCTTGAGTTCCAACTCCCGCAGGCGATGCCTCCACTCCTGGCGCAATTTTGCCACCTCAGGCGACTCGCGCCGGAGATCGTCCATCCACTCCCGTTGCTCATGCCGCAACGCCTTGTGATGCTTCGGGGGGTAGGCCGACAAGGTGGCTTTCCAGGCGATGGCGAGGCTGTCGTCCAGCGCCGAGAGGACGGTATCGGAACAGATCCGCACTTCCACGGGGTGGGCGGCTTTGGAGCAGTCGAAACCCGCTCCGGCCAACAATCCTGCCAGGAACGCGATCCAGCAGATCATCGCCGCGCCTCCGTTGGTTGCGCAGCATCCCCGTGCCCCCGCATCAGGACGATCTGGTCGTGGACTTCATGCGCCGCCCCTTTGCCGAACAGCGACAGGCGTTCGAGCTCTTCACGCGTCACGCCTCCCACCTCGCCGCGCCAAGCGGCCTTGAGGCGCTCCGAGCGGTGCTGCGAGGCGATCATCTCTTCGAAGGAACGCACCGGACGCACCACCGCCCTCGGGCTCTGCCGCTGGTGGTTCTGCACCCGCTCCTCGTGGCGGTCCAGCAGTTCTTGAAGCGGTGTTGAATAGGGAAGGAACAGGGCGTCGATGAGCGGAGGCGGCTCGAGCCTGGCGGCCGCCATGCCGTTGCTGGTGGTCACGAAGGAACCGTCCAGGAATTCCGTTTCGAGGTCGATGGTGCGCCCTGGCGCGGAGCGAAACAGCCACAACAGAAGTCGAAGTCCCCACGATTTCAAACGGGGATGGTAGATGCCCACCGTCGTCGTGCCCTCGGGGGACAGGAACGGACGAATGAAGACGGGCCGCAACACGTTGCCCATGGCCTGCGCCAGGGTCCGATTCTCGACGTCGGGCAAGCGCAGGAACTGGCGCGCTTCGAGGACTTGTGTGGTGCGGCGGTAGAACCCCAGATCGAGGTGGCCAAAATCGTCCTCCTTGACCTGGACATATTCCTGGTCGGGAACGAAATGCGCGGCGATCGAATCCAGGATGCGCCGCGCGGTATCCTGCGCCGTGGCATCCAGAATCCGCTGCGGGGCATCGGGCGAGTCGCAATCGGATTCGTTTGTGGATCCCAGGGGGTCGGATCTGCCTGTCATACGTCGTCTCCGGGGCAGGGATGGGTGGCGGTATCCCAATCATACCCATCGATGGGACCGATCGGCGACATCGGAAGAGGCGATTGGAGATCCGGGGCGCGGGGCGGCAGATTCTAGAGGCACCAACAAACATCGGCGTGTGCGCCGCCCACCACCTAGCGAAGGAATGCCCACCATGCTCGACCAAGACCTCCTCGACCAGCTCCGCGATGTCCTCTCTCCTCTGACCTCCGATCTCGTTTTCTCGGTCTCACCCAGCACCCACGAAAACCAAGGCGAGCTCAGGACCCTTCTGGAGGGTCTCGCCTCGGCCTCGCCCCGCCTGTCCGTCCTGGAGGCGGGGCACCCCTCCCCCGTTCCCCGATTCACGATCCTCAAGGACGGCGCCCCCACGGGAGTGGGATTCCGCGGCGTGCCCGGAGGGCATGAATTCACCTCGCTGGTGTTGGCCGTACTGAACGCCGACGGCAAAGGCAACCTCCCCGACGCCGGAGTCCAGGCCCGGGTAAAAGCCCTGCGCGGCCCGGTGCGGTTGCGCACCTTCGTGAGTCTGGAATGCACGAACTGCCCCGACGTGATCCAGGCCCTGAATCTCATGGCACTTGGGCACGACGATTTCCAACACGAAATGTGGGACGGCGCGCTGGCCCAGGACGAGGTGCAACGCCTGGGCATCCAGGGAGTCCCGGCGGTCTTCGACGGGGATCGCCTGGTCCACGTGGGCAAAGCCGACTTCGGTGGGCTGTTGGAGACCCTCGAGGAGAAACTCGGCGTGGAGACCTCCGCGGCGGCAACCACGACCGCCCAGGACTTCGACGTGGTGGTGGTCGGTGGTGGACCCGCCGGAGCCGCCGCCGCCATTTACAGCGCCCGCAAGGGCCTGCGCACCGCCGTGGTGGCGGGCAGGGTGGGCGGCCAGGTGAAAGACACGCTGGGCATCGAGAATCTGATCTCCATTCCGTACACGGAGGGACCGAAACTGGCCGACGATCTGCGCGGGCACATGACCGGCGCGGGTGTGGTCGTGCTGGAAAACCGCACCGTCGAGGAACTGGTCGAGGGCGAGGTTGCCAAGGAACTGCGTCTGCGCGGGGGCGAGTTGGTGCGCGGCACGCAGGTGATCTGGGCCACCGGCGCCAAGTGGCGCGAGCTGGGGGTGCCCGGGGAAAAGGAACACATCGGGCGCGGCGTGGCCTTCTGCCCCCATTGCGACGGTCCGTTCTACAAGGGACGACGGGTGGCCGTGGTCGGCGGCGGCAACTCCGGTGTCGAGGCGGCCATCGACCTGGCCGGCATCTGCTCGGAGGTCACCTTGCTGGAATTCGGGGATACCTTGCGGGCCGACGCGGTGCTGCAGCGCAAGCTGCACAGCCTGCCCAACGTCACGGTGGTGGTCTCGGCGCGCACCACCGAAGTGGTGGGGGATGGACAGAACGTGTCTGCGCTGCGCTGGGAAGACCGCCTGACCAAGGAGATCCGCGAGAAGGCGCTCGACGGCGTCTTCGTGCAGATCGGGCTGGCTCCCAATTCCGGCGCGCTGCGCGATCTGGTCGAGACCAACCGCGCGGGCGAGATCGTGGTCGACGGACGCGGCCGCACTTCGCGGCCCGGCATCTACGCCGCCGGCGACGTGACCAACGCCCCCTTCAAGCAGATCGTGATCGCCATGGGAGACGGCGCCAAAGTGGCCCTCTCGGCTTACGAAGACCGCCTGCGGGCCTGATGCGCAAAAGCGCCCCGGCACCGATGTCGAGGCGCTGCGACCAACACCGTCCGGGAAGCCGGCCACACGGTGGCCGAGACGGCATCACGGTGGCCGAGATTGTCCGGTGGTCGAGCCTGTCGAGACCAGCCGCGTTGGTCTCGACAAGCTCGACCACCGAAGCATGAGCTCGACCACCGGACAATGAGTTTTATCACCGAAGCATGAGCTCGCTCGCCCGCGCGAGCTCCCTCTGCACCTGGTGCAGAGGGAGGGGCGGGCGTCAGCGGATCGCGGGCAGTTTTTTCACTTCGCGGCGTCCCGACATTTCGAGGACCGCGTAGACGATGCCCGAACCCGCGGGCTGGAAGCGAACCGTACGAGGAGTGGCGGCGGCTTCGAAGGCTGCTTGGCGGCGACCATCGAGTCCTACCATCCACAGCGTGGCCCCCGCCGGCAAACCGATCTGGTAGGCGCCCTGGACGCTCACGACGTTCCAATCGGCGCGCCGCAGACGAGGAGACACCCCGACCACGGAATCCCCCTTGGTGCCCAGGAGCACGACATTGTCGATCCACAACGAACCCTTGCCTTCGCCGGTCACGCGGAAGTTCAGCGCGTTCACCAAACGTCCCGGCAGGGGTCCACCCGATACACCCGACCATCCCGCCTGCTTGATCTCCTTCCACAGGACGCGCACGGTCTTCCAGGCGCTGTCGGTTTTCGACAAATTGATCGTGTAGTCGTCGTAGTTGGTCACGGTGTCCGTGGTCACGCCCACCGAGAAGGTGCCGGCACCATCATGGGCCGAGGCGTACTGGAACGTGATGCCGATGGAGGCCGAGACCAGGGTGCTGTCCAGATCAAGGGCAGCGTGGCCGAAGACGCCGTACCCGAGATCCTCCGGCTGGACCAGTTCGACATCCAGGCGCAGGCAACGATCGACATCACGGGCGGGATAGGACTTGGCAATCGACGACAGTTCGGGCTCACCGGCCTGCCAAAAGCTCCATTCGGCCTTCGAGGGCTGCTCCGAGGCGTCGTCGGCGTCGAGGAAGCGATCGATCACCACATTGGGACGGACAACTCCTGTCACCTCGACCAGCAGGGAATCGCGCGCTCCCAGTCGAAGAAGAAGCTCGCCGATGCCCACCGCCGACGCGGGGAGCGCGACGACGAAGCCCTCTTCGTGCGAGTCCCACGATCCGTCGATGGCCGTCAAGCCCACGGAGGTGTCGCCGATGGCCATCGAGGGCACGGCATCGGACAGCCCACGCAACCACGTTCCGCTGACACGGATCGTGTCGGTGATCTCCAGTTGTTTGCGACGCACCGTCATGTTGACCAGTCGACCGGTTCCGGCGATCGCGGTGGCGGCAGGCGCCGAAGTACGGACCACCGCCATGCCCAGGGCGGGCACCACCACGCGCCCATCCCAACCCTCGCCGACGGGTTTGCCCGAGGGGCCCGCGTTGGGGAACGCGTATCCCTGGTCGTTGGTGCCGTTCCAAGTGAAGTCGGAACCGGAGAACGTGTAGATCCACCCTCGGCCCAATCCGGAAACCTTGGTGGTGCAGACCTTGGTGTCGGTGTTCAGAAGCAGCCACGACGTGTCGGATCCGAACACCATGCCGAAGGCGGCGAGTTTGGTGCCTCCCGTGACCATAGCGGGGAGCGGTTTGGCCGAATCAATGGCCCAAAGGCGGGAGACCATCCAGTTGCCCCAATACGCGGCCGAAGGCACAAAACGCTCCGACGATTCGATGCCGGAACGGGGTTCGTTGAACAGCGACAGCGAGCCCCAGGAGGCGCCATTGGCGGCCGCGCCGGTAGATCCGCCGTTGTAGCCTTCCCACACGATCGACATCGCGTTGCCACCCGCCGCGTGCACGAGCTGCGCCAGGGAAAGAGCCGTGGCCACCGCGTTTTCGGCGCGGACCAGCAGGTTGCTGGAGACCACCGACATGTTGAGTTCGGACATGTTGATCAACCGCGATCCGGGATCCTGGAGACGCCGACCCATCATGGCCACGAGTGTGTCCATCCGTCCGGCGAGGTTGCGCACCGCCGTCAGGCCGTTGACGGCATTGGGTCGGCCTTCGGTCCAGTAGGGGTAGGCGTGGAAATCGAACCCGTCGAGGTAACGCGCACCGTCCTTGACCTCGGCTTCACCGATCAGGCGCAGCACCTCTTCGGTCCAGGTGGTACCGTCGAGCTGGTACGAAGCCTGCGTGCCAAATTCCGACGTCGACATGACCGGACCGAACACGAGGATGGAGGGGTCGACCTGCTTCATCGCCCGAGCATACGCGAGATACTTGGTGACGTACTGGCGAGCCGTCACCGGTCCCCCATCTTCCCAGACTCCATCCATCTCGTTGCCGATCTCCCAGAACTTGATGCCCAGCTTGAGATCGACGTTGGCGTGTTTCACCCAGGCGGCGGCTTCTTCCGCGGTACCGGTGCCGTAGTTCACGCAGATGAGGGGCTCGACATCCTTCATGGACTGGTAGTAGGCCACGAACCTTTCGAAATCCCACGCCGGGGGCTTGGGCCAATTGGGCGAGGCCTGGCTGCCAGGATGCGCGCCCAGCGCCACCACCGGAGTCTGGACGGCGGGATTGATGGAATGGACCGTAGACTTGACACCGGCGTGCCAAGCTTCGACTTCGGCGATCTGCACACCCCTGGACCCGATGCCCAGAGGCTTGATGGCCAGAAAACGCAGGGCCGTCGCGGGGATGGTGGTGGCCGTCGTGGTTCCCGAGACATGCAGGCGCGCCAAGGGGGACAAACGGGCATCCATGCCACCGTACCCGTTCCAGGCGGTGGTCGCAAGCTGCGCCACAATCACGCTGTCGGGACGCAGAGCGCCCCAGGTGATGCGCACGGAATCTATGGTGGAATCAGCGGTGAAGTCGAGCTGGATGTAGGGCTCGTCGGGGCTCATCGGGTCGCTCCACCAATACGTGGAGGCCAACCCGTCGGTGATGCGCGAATGGAAGCCGGCACCCGAATAGACCTGGGTGGTACCGCGGTAACGGGAATTGGTCAGGATGCCGGGCCCCACCTTCGCGGGATCGGGGCGCCAGACTCCTTCGGAGTCGTGTTGGCCTTCGCCGTTCCAGTGATACCAGTTGGACATGGAGCCGTTCGGGAAACGCAGCAGGCGGAAGCCTTGTTCGTTCAGTCCGCGCTGGATCCCTTGGAAGGTCGCGGGGCTGTTGTAGACCGACAACACCGTGCCGGTGATCCGGCCCGTCTTCAGGGCCGGAAGGCTCGTCTTGGCGATCCCTGGCTGGACCTGCACAATCGCCGCGCCGGCGATCCCGGCCGCAGCCAAAAGCCCACCGAAGGACTTGGGACAATTCATCATCGGGTGATTCCTCGGTAAAAGACCAGAGTGGGTGCCGGGAGGTTCCGCGTGTACCCGGTGCCTTGTGTTGAAGAACCTGAGGAGGAAGTTCATTCGCCGCAGGGCGTTCTCACGCAGAGCGAATCCCGGGCCATCGTCATCCTATGCCCCCTTCGCGACACCCCTGTTCAGCCCTTGCTACACGGTTTTTCACTACACAGTTTGATGCTCGTTTAGACCAGCGTTTTACAGTCTTTTGATGTATCATATCCATCCATGATGCCACGTGTACAAGATTCTTTTGCTACACAAACGCAAAAGCCTCCCGTCGGCACCATCCGTGTCTACGACTACCTCGATTACCGCCTCTTCCTGCGCGATCTCTACGAGACCCGCCGCGCCGTCGACCCTCGGTTCTCGTGCCGCTACATCGCCCAGAAAGTGGGATTCCGCTCGGCGAGCTATTTCACGCAGGTGATCAAGGGGCGAGTGGGAATGACCACCGACATGGCCTTGCGTTTTGCCGCCTTCCTGCGTCTGGACCCCAAGGAGTCGGATTACCTGGAACTGTTGGTGCTGCACCAGCGCTCCAAGACCGTCAAGGAACGCCGCCGCTATCTCGAGAAGCTCGGCGCCTTCCGCGAGTCCAAGGCCCAATTGGTTCCTCCCGAACATTTCGAGTTCTTCGAGAAGTGGCACCACACGGCCATCCGGGAACTGCTGTACATCCGGCCCTTCGACGGCGACCACAAGGCTCTAGGCAAGCTTCTGCATCCCCCTCTTCCCGCCACCAAGGTCAAGGAGTCCATCGAACTACTGCTGCGGCTGGGCATGGCCCGCCGGGACGGCAAACGCGTGGTGCGCACCGATGGCCGTAGCACCACCACGGGCGAGGCCGTGCAGGCCGTGCAAATCGACCAGTTCCACGCCTCCACGCTGCAATTGGGCATGCGTGCCATCGAGGGAACGCCCCGCGACCGACGAGCCCTCTCGAGCTTCACGATGACCCTCTCGCCCGAGGGCAGAAAAAAAGTCGAAGCCGAGATCGTCGAATTCCGTCGACGCATCCAGGCCATCGCGCACGCGGACTCCGGTGAAACGGCTGTCCACCACTTGGGAATCCAGCTATTCCCCATGACCCGGGAGATCCAGCCATGAACCGCCGCACGATCGCCTGCGCCATGGTGTTCGCCGGACTCTGGGGTTGCGGCAACGACCGTTCGACGGAAGGTCCGGGCTCGGAGACCTCGGGCCTTGCCGCCCGCATCCTCGACTCGTCGGGCACCCCCCTGGCGGGGGTCTCGGTGCGCGTGGTCTCCGGGGAAGCATCATGGCGAGGTGCTTTGGCCTCGGGATCCACCCCGGTGCTGGCCTCCGGACGCACGGACGCCCTGGGCCTGGTGCGGTTCGAACTCCCCGACACCTCACCCGTGTCCTTGGAACTCGACGACACCACCCACGCCGGACGCCTGCACGCCGTTCCCGGCAGCGACACCGTGCGCGAGCTGCGCGCGGTGTCGGCATGCGCCCTGCGGCTGGCCGCGCGGGTCCCGGGCGAAACCATCTCCACCCTGCGGCTGGCGGGCACCGGCTACACGGGATCCCGGCAACTGGACGGCACCTGGCTGTTCACCGGGGTTCCAGCAGGCACCTACACGGTGGGCGCCCGGACGGATTCCGGATTGGCGCTCCTGGGCCGAGCCATCCTGCGCGGCGGAATCCTCGACACCGCGATGTCGTCGGACGTCGACTCCGTCCTCCTGGAGGACTTCGCCGGAACGATGCCCCGCAACCGCTACGGCGGCCTCCTGGGCGCGGGTTGGTGGTACTCCGTCACGGACGCCGTCAACGGAGGCGCCTCCACCACGATCCCCGGCGACGTGCAGCAGGCTCTCGGACCATGCTCGGACGGAACCTGTCTGGACATGGAATTCAGGCTCGACCCCTCGCTCGTCGAGCACTTCGGCCTGGTCGGAACGGCCCCCGATGGCTCGCGCCTCCCCGGAGACTCGCTCCCCTCCGCGGCCGACTTCACGAAGGTCACCCACGTGCGCTTCCTGACCAAGGGCTGGGGCACGTTCTGGTTCCAGTTGGGAGTCGCCCGTGCTTCAGGAGGCACGACCGCATGCCACGCCGACTTCCTGCAGACCGCCAATCTCGCGGAAACCGAGATCGCCGTGTCGTCCCTGGTCTGCGACGCCTCCGACCCGGACTTCCGTTTCGTGGAAGCCATGACTTGGACGGCCCGCACCGACGGCCACCTGACCCTCGGGCGGATCCGCCTGATCGGCGCCGGCCCGCGCGAGGTATTCAAGGGGCTGCGCACGCGCTGAATGTCCCCGGGAGGCGACGGCCCGGAGACAATTTCCGTCATTTCTTCGACGCACCACGCAAAAGCCCCGCCGGGACGGATCCCGACGGGGCTGCGGTGAAGGAGATGCGGAGGCCCGATCAGGCCAGGCGCTTCTCGAGCTCGTCCATCATCTTCTGCGCGGCCACCGGGATCACGGTTCCAGGCCCGAAGATGGCGGCAGCGCCGTTCTTCAGGAGGAAGTCGTAGTCCTGGGCGGGAATCACGCCGCCGCAGATGATCATGATGTCGGGGCGGCCCAGCTTGGCGAGTTCGTCGCGCAACTGCGGCAGCAGGGTCTTGTGTCCGGCGGCCAAGGACGACATGCCCACGATGTGGACGTCGTTTTCGACAGCCTGGCGGGCGGTCTCTTCGGGAGTCTGGAAGAGGGGCCCGATGTCCACGTCGAAGCCGAGGTCGGCGTAGGCCGTGGCCACGACCTTGGCGCCGCGGTCGTGTCCGTCCTGACCCATCTTGGCGATCAGGATGCGGGGACGACGTCCCTGCTCCTTCTCGAAGGAATCGGTGCGGGCACGGACGGCAGCGACTTCGTCGCCTTCGCCGAACTCGGCGCTGTAGACGCCGGAGATGGAACGAATCACGGCCTTGTGCCTTCCCCAGACCTTCTCGAGAGCGAACGAGATTTCGCCCAGGCTGGCGCGGGCGCGGGCGGCGTCGATGGCGAGCTTCAGGAGGTTTTCCTTGATCTCGCCGGAAGCGGCCTTGGTGATCAGCGACAGGGTTTCCTGGACCTTGTGCTCGTCGCGTTCGGCGCGCAGCTTCGCCAAGCGGCGGATCTGGGCTTCGCGAACAGCGGCGTTGTCGACGTCCAGGATCTCCAGGGCGTCTTCGGTTTCCAGGCGGTACTTGTTGACGCCGACGATGACTTCCTTGCCCGAGTCGATGCGAGCCTGGCGGCGCGCGGCGGCCTCCTCGATGCGCATCTTGGGCAGACCGGTTTCGATGGCCTTGGACATGCCGCCCAGCTCTTCGACTTCTTCGATGAGCTTCCAGGCGCGATGCATCAGCTCGTTCGTCAACGCTTCCACGTAATACGAACCGCCCCAGGGGTCGACGATCTTGCAAATGCCCGTCTCGTCCTGGAGGAAGAGCTGGGTATTGCGCGCGATGCGTGCCGAGAAATCGGTGGGCAGCGCGATGGCCTCGTCGAGGGCGTTGGTGTGCAGCGACTGGGTGTGGCCCAGCGCGGCGGACATCGCCTCGATGCAGGTGCGTGCGACGTTGTTGAACGGGTCCTGCTCGGTGAGGGACCAGCCGGAGGTCTGCGAGTGGGTACGCAGAGCCATCGACTTGTTCGACTTGGGGTTGAACTGCTTGATCAGCTTGGCCCACAGAAGGCGCGCGGCGCGGAGCTTGGCGACTTCCATGAAGTAGTTCATGCCCTCGGCCCAGAAGAACGACAACCGAGGCGCGAAGGCGTCGACGTCGATGCCGGCCTTCATGCCGGTACGGACGTATTCCAGACCGTCGGCCAGCGTGTAGGCCATCTCGATGTCGGCGGTGGCGCCGGCTTCCTGCATGTGGTAGCCGGAAATCGAGATGGAGTTGTACTTGGGCATGTACTTCGAGGTGAACTCGAAGATGTCCGCAATGGAGCGCATCGATCCTTCAGGAGGATAGATGTACGTGTTGCGAACCATGTACTCCTTGAGGATGTCGTTCTGGATGGTGCCCGTGAGCTTGTCCATCGAGACGCCCTGTTCCTCGGCGGTCACCACGTAGAACGCGAGGATGGGAAGCACCGCTCCGTTCATGGTCATGGAGACGGACATCTGGTCCAACGGGATGCCGTCGAACAGGATCTTCATGTCGAGGATGGAGTCGATGGCCACACCGGCCTTGCCGACATCACCGACCACGCGGGGGTGGTCGGAGTCGTAGCCGCGGTGGGTGGCCAGGTCGAACGCGACCGACAAGCCCTTCTGGCCGGCGGCCAGGTTGCGCTTGTAGAAGGCGTTCGATTCCTCGGCCGTCGAGAAGCCCGCGTACTGGCGCACGGTCCAGGGCTTGTTGACGTACATGGTGCTGTAGGGACCGCGCAGGAACGGCGGGATACCCGACATGAACCCGAGGTGCTCCAGACTTTCGAGGTCTTCGGGGCTGTACAGGGGCTTGACCTGGATCTGCTCCAGGGTGTCCCAGAGGAACTCGGAGATGGGGCGTCCGGTCTTGGACTCGAGAGCGGCCTTCCACGTGTCGAAGTCGACGGCGGGGGCTGCATCCTTCTTGTACCCGATCTTGGTGAAGTCGACGCTCATCAGTGGACTCCGATCTTCTTCTGAAGGCCCGAGAGGACGGTGAGAAGGTTCGCGCGGACGTGGATGAACTCGTCGATCCCCGCCTTCTGGTGCGCTTCGATCTGATCGGCGGGATAGCCGGCCAGGACGACCGTGACACCGGGAATGGCCTGCTTGACCGCGGCCACGAAGGGCGCGACCAGTTCGGGATAGGTGTCGTCGGTGCTGCACAGTGTGACGACCTTGGCCCCCGACTCGACGGCGGCCGCGACGGCCTCGTCGACGGTGGCGAAGCCATCCGGGTACACCACTTCGAATCCGCCCACCTCGAAGAAACCGCGCGAGAAGTCGCCGCGGCCCTTGTGCTGGGAGACGGGGCCCATGGTGGCCAGGAAGACGCGTGGACGCCAGCCGGTCTTGGCCAGATGGCGGTCGGCGGCTTCGCGCAAGGCCTCGAACGACTCGGAGAGGCGGTGCAGGTTCAGCGGCTTGATGGACGGACGTTCGGCGTCGTCGCGACGGATCACGCGGGTGATCTCGCCCAAGGTGGCACCGGCCTCGACGGCCTCGATGGCGGCCTGGAGCACGGTGGCGTCGGTGGCTTCGAGCATCTCGCCCAGCTTGGCCATCACCTTGGCGTGTTTGACGTCGTCGTAGGCGGTACGGTAGTCGGAGACCGTGACCACACGCGACTTGTAGATCGCGGCGTAGTCGACCTTGCGGCCTTCGACCTTCTTCTCACCGATGTTGGCGTACTGGTTCACACCGACCAGGACGTCCTTGCGAGTGGCCAGGGCCTTTTCGCGAGCCTGGGCGATCTTCTCGATGTCGGCCTGCACGAACCCGCTCTTGAGGACCTCGAACATGCCGCCTTCGGCTTCCACTTTCTGGAACAGTTCCCAGGCCTTCTGGGCGATCTGGTCGGTGATCCACTCCACGGCCCACGAGCCGCCGGCGGGATCGACCACGTTGCGCAACTGACCTTCCGTGGCCAGCAGGATCTGCTGGTTGCGGGCGATGCGGCGCGAGAATTCGTCGGGCAGACCGAAGACCTCGTCGAAGGGCGAGACCTGCAGCGACTGCACGCCGCCGAGCACCGCCGAGAAGCTCTCGGTGGTGGTGCGGAGCATGTTCACGTACGGATCGAGCTTGGACTTGTTCCACAGCGCCGTGCGGGCGTGGATGGCCATGCTCTGGGCGCAGAGGTTGCCTCCCAGGGATTCGACGATGCGGCTCCACAGCAGACGCGCCGCGCGGAACTTGCCGATCTCCATGAAGAAGTTCTGGCCCACGCAGAAGGCGAAGCGCATGCGGGGAGCGACCAGGTCGACCTCGAGACCGCGTTCCTGCATCTGGCGGAGGTACTGCACACCCATGGCCAGCGCGAAGGCCAGCTCCTGGACGGCGTTGCCACCGGCTTCGTGGAACGAACGCGAGTGCACGCAGATGGTCTGGAGCTTGGGAGCTTCGGTGGCGGCCCAGCGCGTGAGCGCGGCCATTTCGCGATAGGCTTCGTCCAGGCTCTGGGGCAGGGTTCCTTCGTGGGCGAGCACGCCCAGCGGATCCATCTCGATGCAACCTTCCAGCTTGGCCATGTGCAGGCCGCGCTGTTTGACCAGCGCCGCGAGCAAAGCCGCGAAGGGAAGGGCGGAAGCTCCCGAGCGCACGAAGAGGGATGTCTTTTCGAGGTCGATGTCCTCGACCGCGACGGAGAGATCCTTCAGCGTGCTGATGCTCACGCCGCCTTTGCCCACATCCCCTTCCACGGCCGAGTCCGGATCGAGTCCGGCACGGGTCGCGTGGTCGAGGTTGATGTTCAGGGCGGTCAGGCCGCGGGAGAGGTCGTGGCGCGCGGCCACGTTGAATTCGCGCGGACCGGGGTACGGCAGAGCCTGGGAGACTTCCCAGGATTCGGCGGCGTACCCTTCGTACGAGCTACCCCGAGCCAACTGGCCGTAGCCGGGCTTGGACTTGAGGTGCTCGAGGTCCTTGGTGTCGGCTTCGGTGTAGATGGGCTGGAGGGGAATCCCTTCCCAGGTGGGGGTGACGAGCTTCTTTTCGTAGGGCACGCCCTTCAGCTCGGCCTCGACCTGTGCTTTCCACTTCTCGAACGGAACCGCGGTGAATTCACTCAGGAGCTTCTTGTGCATGGGGGGCTCCTTACTCGACGTCCACGAGGGCCTGGTGCTCCTCGACGGTGTCGCCAGCGGCGACGTGGATGGCCGCGATCTTGCCGTCGCGGGGGGCCACGACGGGAGTATTCATCTTCATGGCTTCCAGGACCAGCAACTGCTGGCCCGCCTTGACGTCGGCACCGGCGGCCACGTCAACGGAGACGATGCGACCGGCCAACTGCGAGCGGACCGAGGCGGCGGAACCGCCTGCGGCCTTGGCCACGGGGGCGGCGGCCACTGGGGCGGGCGCGGCGGCCGACGCGGCAGCACGAGGTGCTGCAGCGGGACGCGCGGCGCGGGTAGAGGGATCGTCGACGGTTTCGACGACGACCTCGTAGGTCTTTCCTTCGACGGTGATGCGCAGCTTCTTCACGGGTTTCCCTTTCAGCGGAGGCGGTGCGAGTCGAACTGCTGGATCCGACCGTGGATGTTCCAAATGGTCTGGATGCGCGCTTCGGGTTCGATGCTGACGATGCGGAAAGGCTCGTCGAGCACAGAGTGGACCGCGGCGGCGATGATGCTGTGCAGGATATCCTGCGGAAGGTTCTGGGACATGCCTGATCTCAGAGAGGAATGTTGCCGTGCTTCTTCGGGGGACGCGTCTCGCGCTTGGAGAGCGTATTCCGAAGGGCCAGGGCGACGGTGGCGCGGCTCATGGCCGGCTCGATGACGTCGGTGATCATGTTGTTTTCGGCGGCCTGCCAGGGCGAGGCGAACTTGTCGCGGTACTGCGCGACCAGCTCGGAGGCCTTGGCCTTGGGATCTGCCGACTCCTTGATTTCCTTGCGGAACAGGACGTTGACGGCACCATCGGCGCCCATGACGGCGATCTCGGCGGTGGGCCAGGCGAAGACCATGTCGGCGCCCATGTCCTTGGAGCACATGGCCAGGTACGCGCCGCCGTAGGCCTTGCGCAGGATCAGGGTGATCTTGGGCACGGTCGCTGCCGCGTAGGCGAACAGCATCTTCGCGCCGTGGCGGATGATGCCGCCGCGCTCCTGCGCGACGCCGGGCAGGAAGCCCGGGACGTCCACCAGCGTGACCAGCGGGATGTTGAAGGCGTTGCAGAAGCGCACGAAGCGGGCCGACTTGTCGGAGGCGTCGATGTCGAGCGTACCGGCCTTCACGGTGGGCTGGTTGGCGATGATGCCGACCACGATGCCCTCGATGCGGGCGAAGCCGATGATGATGTTGCGCGCCCACTCCTTCTGGACTTCGAAGATGTGGCCGTCGTCGACCAGACGCTCGATGACCTTCATCACGTCCAGGGGTGCCTTGGCATCTTCGGGCACGAGATCGTTCATGCCCAGATCTGGCGACATGGAAATCTTGGCCGTGGGACGGTGCGGGGGGTCGTCCAGGTTGTTGGCCGGGAGATACGAGAGCAGCTCCTGGGTGAGTTCGATGGCGTGGGCGTCGGAATCCGCGATGAAGTGGATGTTGCCCGACACCGAACCGTGGGCGTCGGCCGAACCGATGTCGTCCATGGTGCACTGCTGGCCGGTGACGGCCTTGATGACGTCCGGGCCGCAGATGAACATGTTGGCCTGGCCGCGGATCATGATCAGGAAGTCCATGAGCGCGGGGCTGTAGGCCGCACCGCCGGCGCAGGGGCCGGAGATCACGGAAATCTGGGGAACCAGGCCCGAGGCCTGCACGTTGTGGTGGAAGACCTGGCCGTAACCGGAGAGGGAATCGACACCCTCCTGGATGCGCGCACCGCCCGAGTCGTTGACGCCGACGATGGGCATGCCCGACTGCATGGCGTATTCCATGAGATTGCAGATCTTCTGCGCGTGCATCTTGCCCAAGCTTCCGCCCGCGACGGTGAAGTCCTGCGAGAAGATCGCGACGGGCTTGCCGCCGACGTAGCCCACGCCGGTGATGACGGCGTCAGCGGCCATGAACTTGCCCGAAAGGCCGAAGTCGTGGGCGTGGTGGTGCACGTGGGCGCCGAATTCCTGGAAGGAATCGGGTTCGAAGAGGGCCTCCACGCGGTCGCGGGCGGTCATCAGACCCTTGGAGCGACGCTCCTCCAGCTTGTCCTTGCCGCCGCCAGCGTAGACCTTGGCGCGCCGTTCGGCGAGTTCTTCGAGCAATGCCTTGTCGATAGCCATGTTCTCGTAATCTCCGTCAGTGGTTGGGAGCGCAGAATTCGGTGAGGACGCCGCGGGTGGACTTCGGGTGCAGGAACGCGATGTTCATGCCGCCGGCACCCGGGCGCGGAGCCTCGTCGATCAGTCGCATGCCGTCTTCCTTGGACTTGGCCAGTTCGGCGACAAGATCGTCGGTGGCGAACGCGACGTGCTGGACGCCTTCGCCATTCTTCTCGATGTACTTGGCGATCGCGCTGTCTTCGGCGGTCGCTTCCAAAAGCTCGATGAAGACCTCGCCGACCTTCAGGAAGGCGGTGCGCACCTTCTGGGAGGGCACTTCCTCGATGAGTTCGCACTTCACGCCGAGCATCTTCTCCCACAGGGGGATGGCTTCGTCGAGGCTCTTCACGGCGATACCGAGGTGATCGATTCTGGTGATCATCGCGTCATTCTCCTCATGGACGGCCCCTCGGGAGTTCGCCGGAGGCCTTGTGTACACTGTGGATTCACGGATCGGCGTTAAATCTGGATTTCCAAGTCCTTTTAAGCAAGGGACAAATTGCTCCCAAAGCCCTTTGCCGGAGCCTTGGAGCAGACAATCCGCCTGGTGGGATTGTCTGGAATCGTGCCCCCCTGTAAATTCGTCAGTCCATTCCCACCCGTTCCGATCCCTTTTTACAGGAGCCCCACCCCCATGTCGAGACCCCTGAGCTCTTCCCTGGCCCTCCTGGCAAGTTTGGCCTTCCTGGCCTCCCCTTCTGGTGCCGCCGAACCCTCCCGGCCCACCCGCGGCAGCCTGCCCCTGGGACAAGGCAACGCCTTGAGCCAGCCTCCGGCGGCCGCACAAGCCCTTTCGGAGGCCTTCGTGAAGGTTGCCGAAGCCGTCCAGCCCGCGGTGGTGAGCATCTATACCTCGCGCACCGTGACCACCCCCGCCATGAACCTGTTCCCCTTCCTGTTCGGCCCCCAAGGCGGTGATCCATCCGCCGCTCCCACCCCGCGTCAGAAACAGGAAGGCGGCGGCTCGGGGTTCATCATCCACGGACAGGGCTACGTGATGACCAATGCCCATGTGGTGAAGGACCAGGACGAAATCCAGGTGGAGCTCACCGACCGCACGCGGTTTCCAGCCACCATCGTGGGGTTGGACGAAAAGACCGACGTCGCGGTGCTGAAGGTGGATCCGGGCAAACGCCAACTGCCTGTGGTGGCCTTCGGGCAAAGCGACGAGGTCCGGATCGGCGAATGGGTGCTGGCCATCGGCAATCCCTTCCTTTTCAAGAACACCGTGACCGCCGGCATCGTCTCGGCGACCGGGCGCAACATGGTCTCCGGCGATGCCTACGCCGACCACATCCAGACCGATGCGGCCGTGAATCCCGGCAACTCGGGCGGCCCCCTCGTGAACCTGCGCGGCCAGGTGATCGGCATCAACTCCAGCATCTGGACGCGCTCGGGCGGCTACCAGGGCATCTCGTTTGCCATCCCCATCGCGCTTGCCAACCGCATCGCCAGCGACCTCATCCATGAAGGCAAGGTCGTGCGCGGCTGGCTGGGGGTATCCATCGGCGACCTCGATCCCGATCTCGCCGATGCCCTGGGTGTGGCCGGCCGCAATGGCGCACGCGTGGACGCCGTCCAGCCCGAGAGCCCGGCCGCCAAAGCCGGGCTGAAGGCCGGCGACGTGATCCTGACGTTGGATGGTGCGAGCATCACCGGATCTGCCGGTTTGCGCAACCTGGTGGCCGCACGCAAACCCGGAACGAAGGTGGCGCTGAAGGTCTTGCGCGATGGCAAGGAGATCGCCCTGGAGGCGGTGTTGGGCAGACTGCCCGGTGACCCCGAAGAAGTCGCCAGCACGGGCGATGGATCCGCGTCGGTTGCCGCCGATGGGTCCTTCGTGGCGCGTCGTTTCGGACTGCGCCTGCGCGACCTCGATGCGGCCAGTCGCCAAGCCGTGGGACTGGACGACAAAGCCGTGGGAGTGGTGGTTTCGGGGGTCGAGGAAAGCTCCCCCGCCGCCGAGAAGGGACTCAAGGCGGGGATGGTGATCCAGCAGTGGATCTGGGAGCGCAACGCCCGCACCCCCACCACGGCCCGCGACCTGGCCACCGCTCTCGACAAGGTGCCCGCCGGAGCCACCGTGGCCTTGAAGCTGGCCACCAAGGAGCGCGTCTGGCTGGAAGGCCTGCGCGCCGTCGAGCCCCGCAAACCAGGCAAGCCCTGAACGGAACCGGGGCCCGTATGGGGATCCGCAACAGCGGGTCTCCCCTTTTGGGTTTCCTAAATTTCCTGCGACGCGCGTGGTGGGTTCTCCGATCCCGATCTGGCCGAAGGAGCCCGCCCGCCCCCCAGGAGACTCCCATGCCCCGTTCGCGCTTGCGTCCGCTCCTATGCGGCGCCTTGGTCCTCGTGAGCCCGCCGGCCATCGACGCAGCCTGCGACGACTGCCATCGCCCCCAGGTCGTGCAGTTCGACCTCAAGGTCGTGCCTCCCCGCCCCACGGATACCGGAGACTCCCTGGTGGTCCAGCGTATTCTCGAGTGGCGGCAGCTCTTCTGGGTTGCCTCGGGCGTTCGAAGCTGGTTTTTCAACCAGGATCCCTCGCGGGAATGCTACACCCACCTCAATGGTTCCTTCTACACCTCGGGAGATTCGGTGGGCAAGTCCATCCTCTTCGGCGAGGAGTGGGCAAATCTGCCGCCCGCGTCCGGTGAGGCGGGAGGCGATTACCTGGTGAGCGGGTCGGTCGACGGGGGGGATGGTCGCTACGTGGCCGAAATCCGTCTGCAGGTATCCAAGACGCGCCAGACCGTCTCCACCGCGCGACTCGAGTTCACCGCCGCCGACGAGCCCCTGACCGTGGGCAAGGACCTGGCGCGCACCATGGGCCCCCTGCTGGAGAAGATCCGGGCCTTCGAGAAGGAAAAACGTGCCGGAGGCGAACCCTACGCGTTGTGGCCGATCGCCACCCTGGTACCGGCACGGACCGACCTCCGCGCCGGTGAATCCGTCGAGGTCGAACTTCGCCTCCACGACTGCGACGGCGACCCCGCCACCTCGCCTCTCCCGAACCGGAAAGTGGACATCACAGCGACCCACGGGACCGTGAACCCAACGACGGTCCAAACCGATCCGGACGGACGGGCGCACCTGATCTTCACGGCCGGAGACCAAGCCGCCGAAGCGGTCCTGACGGCCGAGCACCCCTACCGCCTGGCCTCCGAGGACATGTCGGGAGCTCGTGGCCAACCCGCTGCGGTGCGCATCGCCCAAGCCCCCTCCGACCAGTGGGCGGTCCGAGGGCGGCTCTCGCGCCGGATCGTCCAACACGAATCGCGAACCACCACCCTCAACGACATTTCCGGAGGGTCCACTCAGAACACCGACATTTCCGCCCGGTATGTCCTGACCGGAAGCTTGCGCAACCTCGCCCCCCAAGGCACTCCCATCTTCCGCAGCGAGCCAACGTCGGCCGGAGCCCACCTGGAGGGCGCCCAGGTCGAGATCGAAACCTCGCAGGGCATCGAGCGGATCGCCTCGATCCCCTTCTGGAGCCGGGTGCAAAGCTTCCAGAGCGCCAGGTCCAGGCCATCTCCCGCAGGTGGGGCCGGGCACATCGATTTCCAGCACTTCCAGCACCCGGACCACCCCGAGCGGTTCGATGGCGCCTTCAGCCTGGCGGGGTTTGCGATCGAGGGGACATCGTACCGCATCGAAACCTCCTGCAACAGCGAAGAAGGGTGCGAGGAATCCAGCCAGGAGGACCAGACCATGGACGTGGTCGAGCTCACCATTCCCGTCCCCTCGGACAGTTCCGGCTATCGGCGGGACACGTCCTACTTCGAATCCACCCTATCCACCACGATTCACGAGGAGCGCACGGTCCACTACCGCGATGGAGCCTATTCCATCTCCTCGCTACAGACCGAACGCAAATCGGGACTCTCCGCCGGATCCTGGGTCGAGCAAACCTTCGAACAACAGGCCTCCATCGAAATCGTCCCCCTCGATCCGTCCCGCCATCCCGCCACCCTACCCCGGCCCGGACAGCGGGCCTCGGCCCCTCTTCTGACCCACGCCTCCCTGTCCAGGGGGGCGCTCTCGGTCGCCCTCCTGGCGCCATCCGCGGGCATCCTCCGGGTTCGGCTCGTCGACCTGAACGGCCGCACCCTGCTGGACGCCACCCGACCGGTTGCCTCCGGCCCCAGCACCGCGGAATTCGCCCTGCCCGCGCCAACCCGTCGCGTGGTCGTGTTGGATCTGTCCTTGACGCCCCGGATCGGCGGGGATGCCTCCGCAGCACATGCCACTTGGCGGGTGGTACTCCCTCCCTGACCCCTGGGACCCCTCAGGCCTGGCACCTGTGGTGACCGGAGAGTCAACGGCGATCCCAGAATCGACAACCCGATCGACTCCATCGCGAGTATCCAATAGGTTCCACCCGGAGGACCCATGACTCGCTCTCGATTGCTTCTTGCCCTTCCTCTCCTTGCATCCATGTCCGCGGCCGCGGCCTGGGACGCCTGCAAATTCCAGTTCGGCCGCGCCTGGACCGGCGCCGGCAGTTATTCCGACGTCGATTACATCACCATCTGGATCGGTGACGGCTCGAGCAAGAACAACCAGTACAACGGGTACTGGGAAGGTGAAATGCTCAAGACCGCCAAATCCGGCGGCAAGACCCCGGTGCTGTATTCGTACATCATCGCCTTCATGGCCCGCAACAAAGGGGGGCTCCAGGACTGCGACGTGGCCGGGCAGGGCAGCTCCAACAGCTTGTGTGTCAGTGGCACCAAGTACATCCGCGCCAATCGCGCCGCCATCCTCGACACCTACTCCAACTTCGCGGCCGGTGTCGCGAAGGACTACGGCACTTCCGACCCTGTGATCTGGCTTCTGGAACCCGATTTCTTCCAGTATTCCGAACCCACCTCGTACTGGGGCACACAGGCCAATGCCTTCAGCACGGCCGAAGCCGCCGAACTCATGACCGACATCGTCGCGCGCGTGAAGGCCAAACTGCCCAACGCGAAGCTGTCGTTCGACATTTCCCCCTGGATGGGCGGAACCGGTTGGCAGGCGGCGCAAGAGGCCTGGTGGAAGGCCATGCCCAACAGCTCGTTCAGCTACCGCAACACCTCCGGCGGGCGCACCCAGGGCGGCAATGCCCGCATCCGCACCGATGCCAACAACCTGACCACCTGGGCGGGAATCCAATCGATCTCCAAGCTGGGCATCATCGCCGATGACGGCTATGGCGTGGGCGGTGGCTCCAATGGCGACTGGACCGAATGGTTCACAGCCTCCAACCTCAACGCCCGCATCCAGGACGGTGTGGTGGCCCTCACGGTTCCCGAACCCGGATCCGACTACGGCAACAAGATCTCCTCGGTGCGCGCAGGCATCACGGCCAAGCTCGTCACCTGTGGAGGCGTGATCAATCCCCCCACCACCTACAAACTCACCATCGGAACCGTCACCGGCGGAACGCTGACCACCACCCCCGCGGCGACCAGCTACGAATCGGGAGCCACGGTTTCCGTCACGGCCACCCCTTCCACGGGGTACAAGTTCACCGGATGGACCGGAGCCTGCTCGGGAACCGGCACCTGCTCCATCACCATGACCGGCGACAAGACCGTCGGAGCCACCTTCGAACAGCAGCAGGCCGCCACCTACAAACTCACCGTGAACACCGCCGTGGGCGGCGCCATCGCCACCTCCCCGGTCCAGCCCACCGCAGGATACGCCTCCGGCGCTTCGGTTTCCGTCACGGCCACCCCTTCCACCGGGTACAAGTTCACCGGGTGGACCGGAGCCTGCTCGGGAACCGGCATCTGCAAGATCACCATGGATGCCAACAAGTCCGTTGGCGCCGAGTTCGCCAAGGCCCCCACCCAGACCATCAACACCCAGGCCACCAACGGCAAGATCACCTTCACCCCCGCTGGCCCGGATTTTCCCGAGGGCGGCACCGTGCAGGCCACCGCAGTGCCCAACGAAGGCTACAAGTTCACGGGATGGCAGGGCGCGTGCTCCGGCACCGGCGCCTGTTCCGTCGTGATCCCCAACTACGCGCTGTACCTGGGCGCGCTCTTCGAGAAGGTCATCACCGGCGTCGATCGTCGCGACGCCAGCGCGGCCTTCGCCACGGTCCAGGGTGACCGGCTGTTGGTGAACCCCGGGTTCGAAGGCCCCGTATCGGTATCCCTGCGGAGCCTCGACGGCAGCCGCGCGGTGTCCCTGTTCCGCGGCTGGCAAGGCGGATTCCTCGATCTGGACCTGGCCGGAGTGCCGCGCGGCGTACACGTGCTGGTCGTGCAGGGACAGGATCTGTCGCGCCAGGAGCTGGTCCGCATCGGATTCTGACCGGCTCGACCCGATGGTGGCGAGAGAGACTCCGGCCATCGGAACTCCCCGCCGCCGCGTCTAGGAGCTACGCATCAGGGGTTGGCCACGCAGCGGACGCGACCCCTCTCGCAGACAGGAAAAAGGCCCACCGGGGAATTCCCGGTGGGCCTTCTTTCATTCCACGTGTGGTCCGGATCAGGCCTTCTTGGCGGCCTTGGCCTTGGTCTCCGCGGGGACCTTGGCCTTGGGAGCGGCCTTGGGCTTGGTCTCGGTTTCCGCAGGGTGTTCGACAGCGGCTTTGGCGACCTTGGCCGCAGGCTTCACACCCGACTTGGCCTTGGGCGCGGCGGCCTTGGTGGCGGCGCGGACTTCGGCTTCTTCGGCACGAGCGGCGGCGGTCGCGACTGCACGAACCTTGCGAAGATCTTCGACGATCTTGGCCCGGACGTAGTTGCGGCGCTTGAATTCGTTGCGGTGCTCGTCGCAGAAACGGGGGTACACGAACTGCTTGGGGAAGATCTTGACGACGTAGGTCTTGCCGCAACCCTCGAGCTCGCAGGTCCAGGTCTCTTCCGAGACCTCGATGCAATCGTGGCTGTAGGTGCGATTGTTGGAATCGCCAGGCTCGGGAGACTTCTTGGTCTTCTCGCGCTGCTTGACATCGCGGTGAAGTTCGCAGTACTTCGCGATGGGGTGGCCCCAAAACTCCTTGCCGCAATATTGGCAGATCTTGAGTTTGATGCGTTTCTTTTTCTTGTACTTCGGAAGCTGCACCTGGGTCTCCTGCGGGGCACTGGGGGGGATGAACGCGCTAGATGCACGACCCCCAGCATGCAGTCTGGAACTGATAACGAAAGATGGGCCGATGGACGAGTCTCGTCAAGGGACAAAGGAGCGGATCGACGCGATCCGCTCGAAGACGGAAATCGCCCGAGGGGCCGTCGCACGGTGGCAGCGCAGGCTCCAGGGGGCGCTGGACCGTCTCCCCGACCCCGACCACCTCCTGCAGCGCTCGGAGCGCGACGAGGCCATCGCCACCGCGTTGCTGGCGGCGATGAAAGGCATCACCCGCGGATCGTCCGTGGCCCAACTCACGTTGTGGACCGCCGCGGGGCCCGAGCCGTTCGCCTTGGCTCTCGACCCCTCTCTGCCCGTGAGGGACCAGGCGGAGGCCTTGATGAAGGTCTCTCGTCGCACCCGGCGTGAAGCTCGGATCGTGCCCCAACGACGGGAGGTGCTCGAACGGGAGCGCGAAGAGGCCGACCAAGTCGGCGCCGACCTGGCCCTCGAGCCCACCGACATGCGCCTCTGGAAGGCCCGCGAAGCGATGCTCGCGGCTCTCGAAACCCGCCTGAGCCCCCGCGGATTGTGGCCCGTGCCCCCAAGGGTGGCCGACGAGCCCCCGCGTCGCGCTCCGGTGCGCTGGTCCCTGCCCGGCGGATGGATCCTGCTGGCAGGCCGTTCGGGCACCGAAAACGACTTCCTGACCACGCGCATCGCGCGCTCGGAAGACCTGTGGTTCCATGTCGCGAATGTTCCGGGCGCCCATGTGGTGCTGCGCAGTCCCGATGGCCGGGCCGGAACACCTCCGCCCGAACTGGTGGAGCGTGCCGCATCGCTGGCCGCATGGCTCTCCCGCCTGCGCGCCCAGGACACCGTGGAGGTGCGCTGGACCGAGCGCAAACGGGTGCGCAAACCGCGCAAAGCCCCGGCGGGGACCGTGGTCATGGACCAGTCGCGCTCCCTCCTGGTGCGACCCGCTCCCCCACCCTCCTGAGGCCCTGTACCACCGAAAGGTGCCGCGGCGGGACCTCGACTACGGCCAGGGGCCCAAGCGATGGGTGCTCGGCTTCGAGGGGACCACTTCGGGAGGCACACCGGCAAGCCCCAAGACATGGTGGCCCCAGGTGAGGGCCAAGCGCTCATGGCCCACCGGACGGGGGTGTACACCGTCGTAGGTCCATTTGATTTCGGGATGGGAACGTACCGCGGCCTCGAATTCTTCCCCGGTCGGCACCAGCAGGGCGTCTTCCTGTCTGGCCACCCGCACAACGGCCTGGCGATACTCCTGCAACTCCTGGTTCCAGGGGTGATCGGGGTCGGCGTGCAACAGGCACGGGGTGAGGAAGGTCATCCCCAGCGCGCCGTGCTCGCGGGCCAAGGCCGCGATGCGGCGCAGATTGCGGGCGAAGTCGTCGGGATCGATGGGTTCGTGGCCTTGCCAGGGCACCCAGCGCCGCCACAGGTCGTTGGCGCCGACCAATACCGCCACCCTGCGCCCACGCGCCAGCTCCGGGTCGCCGCGCAGGACCTGAAGCACCTCCTGCGACCTCGCCCCGCCGCAGGCGCGATTGGCCATCGAAAGGTCGCATCCCGCCTCCCGGGCCAGGCGCACCGCCGCACCCGGCCAGGCAGAACCGATTCCCGAAGGATCGCGGGACCACAGGCCGTCGGAGAGACTGTCGCCCAGGACCAACCAGGAAGAGGAAACGGAGGGCATGACGGATTCCGTCATCAACGTGCGAGCACCATCCCCCGCAAGGTACCAGCACCCGACCGTAGCGTCCAGAGCACGGGTCCGGTGGCGGAAAACGGCACCGACATCTTTCCCTGCCCCCGGTGGTGCCCCAAGGCCCGCCCGCGCAGGTCGGTCCAGGCCAGCTCCCACGCACCGGACTCGCGCACAAGGAAGACTCCGGGGCGGGCCACCATCCCCCCGGAACGCCCCGGTGGTGCCGACACCGGAACCGGCTGTTTGTAGGCGGCGAGCGCCCCGGGAATCCACAAGCGGGCTCCGGTGCGTGTAGCACCGGACAACGTGGCGACGGCCTGGGCTCCGCGCAGAAGGTCTTGGACCAGCGACTCGGGAGGCGCCGTGGGAGCCACCGAGGCCATCAGAGCCACGACACCCGAGGTCAGGGGCGCCGAGAACGAGGTCCCCCAGACGCGCACGTAGGCACCCTGGCCGGGTTGATCGCGGTCGCGGGCGCGCAGGACAAAATCGTCGAGCTGGACGCCGGAATCGGAGGTGGTGGAGGATCCATCCGAGCCGAGGGTGAAGCGCACTTTGCAAGCCGCGCCGTCGGCGGCGCCGAGATCCAGCACCACGCGTTGCGAAGTCGCTTCCGACCAGGCCGACGAGACCCACACGGTGTCGGCAACCTTGGTGAACGTGGTGTCGGAGGCGACTTCGACCAGGAACCAGTCGCTGCCCGGCAACCTGCCGCGCAGGGAAAGATCCAGCAACAGCCCATGGCGGCGCTGCGTGTTGAGGAGCGGGCTGGTGATGGAGCGGGTGCGGTTGCGCGGATAGTTGCCCGTGGGGCTGTCGGAGAGCCACGTGCTTCCCAGCAAGGTTTCGGTTCCCCACGGGGAGGTGGTCGAACTGTTCCCCCACCCGGCAAGACCGTGCTCGAAGTCCTCGGTCCAGAGGGTGTCCCCATCGGGAATTCCGGCGGCCAGAAGTCCATCACCCGGAGCCGACAGATCGACCAGACTGTCGGAGCGATTGGAGTAGGAACTCGGACGATCGCGCAGATCGGAGGCCCCCACCACGACCATGCCGGGGATGCGGGACGCCGCCGGATACCGAGGCGATGCATCGAGATCGACGGCTTCGTTGCCGGCCGAGACCACCACGACCGCACCCGAGTCGATGGCCTCCGCGATGGCCCGATCCAGAAGCGCCTGCTCAGGAAGTCCCCCCAGCGACAAGTTGATCACACGGGCCTTGCGTCGCACCGCGTACGCGAGGCCATCGAGGAGTTGCTGCAAACTGACGCGAGCACCTCCGTCGGCGACCCGGATGGGCAACACACGAACATTGGGGGCAACACCCGCCAACCCCATGGTGTTCCACTGCGCCACCACCAGCGAGGCCGTCGCCGTCCCATGGCCACCCACGTCGCGCGCCACGCCGTCCCCCCGGACAAAATCCCATCCCAAGGTGTCGTCGACGAAGCCGTTGCGGTCGTCGTCGACCCCTGGTGCTCCTGCCTTTTCGACAGCATTGTAGGCGAGGGCTCCAGCGAATTCCGGATGCCCGATGTCCACACCGCCGTCCAGGAAAGCCACCACCACGGCGCTGTCACCGGTGGTCGTACGCCACCCTTCGGGGGCACCGATATCGGCACCAACAAGCCCGGTCACACCGTTGACCGTCTGCCCCGTGTTCCTCAGCGACCATTGATCGGAGTAGAAGGGCTCCGCAGTGGCATCGGCGTGCAGATGCCCGATCCAGTTGGGGACTTCACCGCCGGCTCGCCCCGCAAGAGGAGAGCCCCCCCCCAAACGCCGGACACGGTGGTGCCGCCCTTGGGCATCGGGCACCAGTACGCCGTCGGCACGGGGCGCACGCGCGCCCTGCCGTTCCGAAAGGAATCGCACGGAGTCCGATGAAGGGCCCAGAACCGGCACACCCTCCCCGCAGGACAGGGATAGACCTAGGGCGACGACAAGACTCGGAACCATGGGATCATTGTACCGCCCGCCAGGCCGAGGCGCCACCGGGTCAGCCGCCCCAACCGCACCAACGGCACCCGTGGAATCCACGGATTTGGCAGCGATGCGTTCGGTGGTCCAGCCACCACCGTTACCGCGAACGGACGGCGGGAATCAGCACAACGGACGGATCACAGGAAATCGCGCCGATCGAACCACCACGCGCCGACCGCCAGGATGGCCACCACCCAGCCGGCAGCGTGCAAGGTGGCCCAGGCCAGGTGCCAGGGCGGCAGGGGCAGGCTGTGCACAATCTCCGGACGCACGTTGAACATCTCCAGATCCGGCAGAATGCGACGCACCACGCGTGCGACGCCTTCAAACCAAGCGGGCAGAGGCTGCACCCCAGGGATGCGCTCGGCGTTGCGTTTCATCGTTTCGATATAGTCCAGGATGCTGCCCGAAAGATGCGCCGCCAGGAAGGTGGCGAAGACCAGCAGCGAACTGACCACCGGGGTGGAAAAGCTGGAGAAGAACAGCGCCACGGCCGTGATCACGGCCATCTCCAGGAACACCCCGTAGGCGGCCAGCCACAGGCGCGGATCGAAGGTGTTGTGGCTCATGGCCAGCGCGGCCCACAGTCCGGCCATCATGACCAGCACGTTGACCACCAGCACCAGCAACAACCCGAGGTACTTGCCCACCAGGAACTGCCAGCGCCGCACCGGCTTGGACAACAGCGTCAGGATGGTCTTGCGCTGGATCTCCTTCTGGATGAGCCCCACCCCGATGAAGATCGCGATGGCCAATCCCCCCAGCGACATCACTCCCAGGGAAAAGTCGGTGATGACTTTTTTCTGCGCAAAGACCGACCAATCCCCCAGGAGGACGGAAAAGCCCAACAGCAGCAGCACGAAGAAGAGCAACGTGTACAGGATCTTGTCGCGCACCGTCTCGCGAAAGCTCGAGAGGGCGATCCAGAGGGTCTCACGCAAGTTCCACCTCCCGGGCCAGGATGTCTTCGAGCTTGCCGCGGTGTGCGGGGTCGGACGGATCGTTCAGGAGATCGTCCAAGGTGCCTTCCACGCGCAGTGTGCCGCGCACGACCATCGCCGCGTGGGTGCAGACCTCTTCCACGTCCGACAACACGTGGGAGGAATAGAAGATGGTGGCACCCGTGGCGTGGATGGCCTTCATGGCCTCGCGCACGTCGCGACGTCCCATCGGATCGAGTCCGCTCATGGGCTCGTCGAGGATGAGCAGGCGTGGTTCGTGCAGGATGGCCTGGGCCAGGCCCAGGCGCTGGCTCATGCCCTTGGAGTAGGTGCGCAGGCGTCGCGTCAGCCAGCCCGATTCGACCTTGCACAACGCGCACGAAGCGTCGATGCGATCGGACAGTTTCCGTCCGGAAAGACCCGACAACCGCCCGTAGTACTGCAACAGCTCCAGTCCGGTGAGGTAGTCGTAGAACCAGGGCTGCTCGGGCTGGAAACCCACCTGCCGGCGCGAGGCGGGATCACGTGGATCCAGACCCATCAGCCGCACGGTGCCGGTGGTGGGGCGCAACAGGCCCATGAGGGTCTTGATGGTGGTGGACTTGCCCGCCCCATTGGGGCCGATGAACCCGTACAGCGCCCCTTCGGGAACCGTCAGGGACATGGAGCGCACGGCATCGACGGTGCGGAGCATGTGCTCCAGTCCCAGCCGGTAGCGTTTGGAGAAATCGCGGATCTCGATGGGATTCACGACCGGACCTCCCTTGGGGTGGATCAGGACTCTTCCTTGCGGGCGCGTCGACGGGCCAAGGCCTGCAGGACGCGTCCGACAAAATAGAGCCCGGCACCACCGGACGCCAACCACAGGATGAGGGCGCGTGTGGCCCATTCGATTCCGGCGAGGTTGCGGGTCCAGACCCAGATGCCTCCGACCATGACGGCCTGCCCGAGAAGCATGAGACCCAGGGCCGACTTGCCCAGGGTGGAGCGGGGAGCGTTCACCAGGATTTCCTTCCGAAGCGCAATATGTCCAGGACTTCACGCAGGTCGCGGATCACCTGCTCGCGGTCCATGTCCTGGCCCGCGACGGCCTCCGGCTCGGGCAGCAGAAGCCCCAGTTGCCCGACCGGATCGATGCGGGTGCGGTCTTCCGCCAAGCGGCGGCGGGCCGCCTGCAGGGTGAGCTTCTCGTCGAGCATGAGCACGCGGATGCGCTCGACGAGGGCCAGTTCCTTGTCGCGGTACTGGCGGGTGCCGTTGGACCCCTTGCGGGGCCGCAATTGGGGAAACTCGGCTTCCCAGTAGCGCAACACGTGGGGCTCCAGTCCGGTCTTCTCGCAGACCTCCTGGAGACTCCACCAGACCTTTTCGTCGGCCGGCCCCTCGGCCATAACGTCAGCCCACCTCGCTCTTGGCCGCGCGGGCCATCAGTGATTCCACCGATTCGCGGGCGGGGCGCCCGTCGAAAAGGATGCCGTGGACCTGCTCGGTGAGGGGCATCTCCACGCCGTGGATGCGGGCGAGTTCGCGCACGCCGGCCACGGTGCGGACACCTTCGGCGACCATCGTCATGCCACCCAGGACCTCGGCCAAAGGCTTGCCCAGGCCCACCTGCTCGCCCACGTGCCGGTTGCGGCTGTGTTTGGAGATGCAGGTGGTGATGAGGTCGCCCATGCCGGCAAGTCCCCAGAAGCTCTCGCGGGTGCCACCGAGTTTCTCGCCCAGGCGGGCCATCTCGGCCATACCGCGCGACATCAGGGCGCCGCGGGTGTTGTCTCCCAGGTCGAGGCCGTCGAGGATGCCCGACGCGATGGCGATCACGTTCTTGACCGCCCCGCACAGCTCGATGCCGACGATGTCGGTGGAGCGGTAGGTGCGGAAATAGGGAGCCCGGAAATAGAGGTCCTGCAGGGCGGCCGCGTTGAGCTCGTCCTTGGAGGCCACCACCACCGAAGTGGGCACCTGGCGGGCGACCTCTTCGGCGTGCGAAGGGCCGGACAGCACGGAGACGTTGTCGACCGTGGCGCCGGGCAGCACATCCATGACGATTTCCGTCATGCGCTTGAGGGTCTTCTCCTCGATGCCCTTGATGAAGCTCACCCACTGGCGCGAGGCGACCTCTTCGGCCGAAAGGATGCCGCGCACGGTGTTGCAGACCGAGCGCAGGGTGTGCGAGGGCACGATCAGCGACACGACCGCCGAACGCTCCAGAGCGGCCTTCATGTCGGAGGTGATCTCGATGGATTCGTGCAGGAATACGCCGGGAAGCTTGTCTTTGGACTCGCGGGTCTCGCGGAGCTTGGCGGCGTGTTCGGCCGAGTACTCCCACAACACCACCTTCAAACCCTTGGCGGCCAGGATCTCGGCGATCGCGATGCCCCACGAACCGGCGCCCAGGATGGCGACGCGGTCGGGGTCGAGCCCCTTGGAGACGGCCTGTGCGCGGAAGCGCGACACGGCGCGGTCGCGGATGTCGGCGGCGGCGGCCTCGCCCTTGCGGCCGAAGCGGAATTCCGTGCCCGCCTTCAGACGCTGGATGTTGGCCCGGTGTTTCCAGACCACGAACAGCCCCACGATCCACGACAGGATCACCAACGCGGTGTCACCGTGGGCCACCAGCGAGCCCACCACGTAGGCCCAGTCGGGACCGACGTAACCGGCGGGAATCTGGGTCATGTAGCCCCAGGCCTTCTCGAGCATGAGGGCCGTGTTGGCCAAGGCCAGAAGCACGGCCCCGACGATGGACGCCAGCGAGACGTAACCCTTCCACTTCAGGACCACCACCCACGCCACAAACGCGATGAGCGCGGTGAACGGGGAAATGCCGGCGAACACGCCCAATCCCGTGAGCACGCCTTTTCCGCCCTTGAACCCGGCGAAGACCGTGAAGGTATGCCCCACCACGGCGGCAAGGCCGCAGGCCAAGGCGAAGGTGGTGTGCCCGTGATCCATGTTCCAGGCCGCACGCGACCACGCCAATCCGATGAGCACCGCGCCCAGTCCCTTGCCGAAGTCGACCAAGGCCACCGGCAGGGCGGGTTTCCAGCCCAACACGCGAAAGACGTTGGTCAGGCCCGCGTTGCGCGAACCGTGTTGGCGGATGTCGATCCCCCCGAAAACCCGGCTGATCCAGACGGCGGTGGGGATGGACCCCAGGAGGTAGCACAGCGGAAGAGCGAACCAGAGCGTCATGGGTCCTCGGAGGGGACGTCGGTGGGTGCGGGCGCGGGAATCGCGGAGGGCGCCAGGTCGCCGAAGCGCGCGAGGTCTTCGTCGGTGCGCAGCTCGAGTTTGGAACGCATGGAAATGCGCAACGGCACACCGGCCAGATCGAAGAAGTCGATGGCGCGGGCGCGCAGGTACCGCCGGTACGATTCCATGACGTCGTCGGGATTGTCCGTCTCGAAGGCGAGCGTAGGGGGATCCACCGTGACCTGGCAGCAGCGGGTGATTTGGACCGGACGCCCGTGGGAATGGGGCGGCTTCTGCGCCGTGGCCGCCTGCTGGAAGTATTCGATCACGTTCTCGCGACCGAACACCTTGCGGCAGCCTTCGCGCACGCGGATGACCTCTTCCAGCAACTTGGGCACACGTTGGCCCGTCAGTCCGGAGAAGGCCACGATGGGCGTCTCGGCCAGGGAGGGGATGCGCGCGCGCCAATCCTTGCAACGATCGTCGAAGGTGCGGTGGTCCTTTTCGAGGGCGTCCCACTTGGACAGGCCAATGACCAGGCCTTTGCCGGCTTCCTCGACCTGGCGCAAAATACGGAGGTCCTGTTCGGGCATTTCCGTTTCGAGGCTATCAACCAGGAGGATGACGACCTCGGAGCGGCGGATGCTCTCGATGGCACGCATGTTCGAGTAGTACTCGACGTCGTCCTTGACCTTGGCCTTCTTGCGAAGCCCCGCGGTGTCGGTGACCAGGAATTTGCGGCCCTGCCAGGTGAATTCGGCGTCTACGGAATCCCGCGTGGTGCCGGGAATGGGGCTGACGATCACACGGGCTTCGCCCAAGAGCTTGTTCACCAGGGTGGACTTGCCCGCATTGGGGCGGCCCAGGATGGCGATGCGCAGGCGCGGATCCGGGGCGACCCAACGCCCGGCTGGCGGAAGCAATCGACGGAAACGTTCCATCAGGCCGTCCAGGCCGTAGCCGGTGGTGGCCGAGACGGGATGGGCTTCACCCAGGCCCATCTTCAGGAGGGCGGCGCGGTCTTCGCGGTCTTGCGGACGTTCGGACTTGTTGGCCAGAAGCAACACGGGTTTGCCCGAGCGTTTGACCTGGCGGGCCAATTGGAGGTCGTCGTAGGTGATGCCGGTGCGGGCGTCCACCAAGAACAACACCAAAGCGGCGTCGTTGACGGCGATTTCGATCTGGGAACGCACCTGCTCGGCGAGCGGATCGATGGATTCGTCGATGAACCCGCCCGTGTCCACCAGGTCCAACTGGCGTCCCTCGAACTCCCATTCGCGGAAATGGCGGTCACGGGTGACACCCGGCCGGTCGTCGACCACAGCCGCACGCCGTCCCAGCAAACGATTGAACAAGCTGGATTTGCCGACGTTGGCGCGGCCGACGATCACGATACAGGGTCGTTGAGACATCGACGGAAAGGTAGTTCCTCACCCGATTGGGGGGAACGGATGTTCAGTCCCCGTACTCCTCCGTGCCCCAGATGTGGGACAGAACCACGTCGTCGCCGTCATACGGAGGCGACGAACGCCCGATCACCGTGATGTCGAACTCCGACGGTTCCACCGAGGCGGAGCGGACGAGATACGAGTGGCCATCCCCCCACTTTCGGCGGAAGGACCAGATTTGTGGCCCACGGGCCGTGGGCGCCTCGAGTCGGCTCCAACCTTCACCATCCATCCGCGCCAGGAGCGCCTGGATCATCTGCGGGGTCGGGGCCGATGCGGGAGCGGGCAGGTCCATCACGACACCCGAAGCCCCCAAAGCCACCCCGACCCGACGCACAACGGCGGGCAACCCTTGGGAGACGTCTTCCAGGCGCCAAAAACCGCCACTGCCGTCGTCGTTGAAGTGCCAGGCCAGCTTGCGCTCCACCACAAGCGAATCGAGCCGCACTCCGGGTGCGGCTTGCACCACCAGCCGCAGCGGCCCACCGCAATCGATTGCCACCATGGCATGCAGCCGGTACCCCGTCCAGAAGAATCGCTTCCCGGCGGTCAGGTACCCGAGGGAATCCTCTTTCTCCGAATCGTCAGGGACGGTCGGAACCAAAGCGTTCCCCCGGGCTCCCTGGGACATCGTCCCGTCGGCTTGATCACGGCACCCCGCGATGTAGACGGCGGCATCGGAGGTGAAACCCAGGGCGTCGTTGGCCACGACCCGATCGGGAAATCCGTCGGAGGTCCAGGTGGTATCCAAGTCGCGCAGCAAGGCGCCACGGGTGTCGGGCCCCAGGACCAGTCGACGGGTCCGCACCTGACGCAGTTCGGCGAGGTACCCGGAATCCGTCACGCCCTCGATCTCGTCCCGGAACTCCACCTCCTGGTCCACGAACTCCCATCGTCCATTGTACCGTGCCACCAGGCAGCTCGCCCAGGGATCGGCCAGGGAATAGCGGCAGGCGGAGGCGGTGTCGATCAGGGAATCCTGGCCATCGAAGACCGTCACCACCACCTGGGCGGCCTGGGCGGACGTATCGAGGGAATCCCGCCGCAGCGCCAGCACCCAGCGACGTCCCTGCTCGGCGGTGTCACTCAGGATCTGCCAGGAGCCGGGGCCGAAGGTTCCAACCAACCGTTGCTGGAGAGCGAGGTCAGCGGGGTGCCTCGGGAGCAGGTCGGCCGGCGTGACGGACAGGCTTCCCCAATGCGGGTGGACAGGTTCGCGTGGGGTGCTCTGCTGAACAGGATCTCCAGGGGGAGGGCTCGACGGAACCGTTTCCTTGCGACACCCGGAAGCAAAGAAGACGGCCGCGGCCAGGAACGTGGCAGGCAGATGGTACCGGGAAGGGATCATCGGATCACTTGTCGCGGCTCAGGTTCCATCCCGCGAAGGTGCCGCCCATGGCGAACAGGAGCGCCATGATCACGATACCGGTGGGGCCCAGGAACTTCTGTCCCATGTTCCATCCCACGAGTCCGCCCAACAAGCAGCCCATTCCGATCCCGAGCCATTTGCTCACAGGCCGCCTCCTTAAGCGAATCTCCCGGGAAACGGCGATGCCCCGGGGAATGCGACGACGCCCCAGCATACCCTTCCCAACCTGGAGCGTCAAGACGTAACCCGCGACGCAAGGCCGCCACGGGAACATCCCTTGGCGCGGGCTAGGTTTGCAGAAGCACCGACACCACTCCTCCCTCAGAACCTCCTCGACCATGCCAGCTCGTTCCCGCCTCTCCCTGCTTGCCTTCCTGCTCCCCATGTTTCCGGGCTGCACCAAACCCACCCCGGAATCGACCGGCGCGCAGGATTCCGGCATGACCCGGCGCCAAGCCCTGTTCGCCGCCTTCGGCCACCAGGACACCCTGGCCCTGGACACCCTGCTGTCCACCACCGACAGTCTGACGGCCACCACCTGGCGCAACCCTGCGGCGCAAGCCTGGTTGAACGGAGACTCTGGCCTGTTCCTGTGGATGGATCGACACAACCTGTCATTCCAGCGGGAGGCGTTCCGGTTCGATTCTCTAGGCTACCTGTGGTTCGTGGGCGCCGGACTGACCGGACAACGCCCCATCGGCATCCGGTCTGGAGACACGTACGGCATGGCCTTGCCCGGGCTGGCCGTCCACCTCGCGTGGAAACGTTGGACCGACGCGCGCCCCCCAACCACGCGTCCGTGGGGCGCGGCCGTCGCGGGTTGGGCCGGGGTGGTGCTGGAACCGTCGGGAATCGTGGTCGATCCCTGCTCCATGACCCAGGTCGTCGCCACCCGCGTCCTCGAAGCGCCGTCACGCGGGTACGAAGTCGCGTGCGAGTCCCCCCCCTCCAGCGGCACCGGCCTGGGCCATGGCGCGCAATTCGTGGTGCGGCTGGACAGCGTCGGAAACACCCTGGGGTTCAATCCGGCGCGATCGGCACCCTCCACGGGGCTCCCTCCGGGATTTTCCCCCGCCCCCTCGGCTTTCCAGGCGCACATCGACTCGCTGCGCCTGGGCGGCGCAACGATCCCCTCGTGGGCGGGACTGTCGTCCCGCCGCTGCCGAACCGAGGCCTACGCGAACGCCTTCCTGCGCGGCGACACCGCCGCGATGACCCGCCTGCTGCCCGAAGAGCCCGACGGGAACTGTCTGGCTCGGGTCGAAATCGATCCGGCGGGAGGATGCCCAACCCATGAACCCATGTGCGAGACCTACCCGCTGGAGTGGACGACCAGCGTGGCGGAGTTCCTGGGCGCACTCTCCCATCCCGTGCCGGGCACTCCCGAGGAGCAAGCCCGCGACCACCTGTCGGCGATGCCGCGAACCCGCCGCGCCATCGATTCCGCCTTCGCGCGCGCCTACCCGATCCTGGGGGCGTGGTTCCGGAGCCACCCGGAGCGTCTGACAGCGCCCTGAGCGCGCCCGACACCCCCGGGGAGGTCCATCGCCCCCCATCCGAGTATCTTGGGTCCGTGACCGAACACCACGCCCACCTCCGCCTGCCCCTCTCCCGCTCCGAACGCGCCTTCACCGGGGGGTACCTCCAGGTGGACCGCGAGGAATACGCCCAAGGGCCCCGCCAGCAGATCCGCGAGGTGGTGCGGGTGAAAAACGGCGTGTGCGTACTCGCCGTGACACCCGACGGCCAGGCCCCCGTGGTCACGCAGTTTCGCGCCGCCACGGGCCGCATCCTGACCGAATTGCCCGCGGGGGTGGTGGACCCGGGTGAAGAAGCCCTGGCGGCCGCCCGACGGGAATTGTCCGAAGAGGCCGGAATGACCGGGGGCGAGTGGATCCACTTGCGCCACTACGCCCAGGCCGAAGGGTATTCGTCGGGCTGGATGGACCTGTACCTGGCGTTGGACTGTCAGCGCGGCGACAACCATCCCGAAGGCGACGAGGAACTCGAACTCTCGTTCCATCCCGTGTCGGAGCTTCTGGAGACCCTCCCCTTCCAGGATGCCAAGTCCATGCTGTCCTTGTTGTTCGCACGCCCCCACCTGCAATCGCGGGGTCTGCTGTGAGCGCTCCCACCCCGACCGCCAAGCCGTCGGTCCGGCGCGACCTCTTCCCCTACCTGTTCGCCCAGATCCGCCCCTACCGCTGGCAGGTGGCCACGGGCGTGGCGGCCACCGCGATCTCGGTCGGGCTCGACCAGCTCACCCCGCACTACGTGGGCGTACTCATCGACGGACTGCGCCAGGGATGGGGTGTACCCGAGGCCCTGCGCACCATCGGGATCATGCTCGCGGCGGCCACCGGGGCGGCGGGCCTCCTGTGGGCGCAGCGTTACTTCGTGATCCGCGGCAGTCGCGCCATGGAACACGACATCCGCCAGCGCCTGTTCGAGCGCCTGCAATCCATGCCGCCGGCGTTCTTCGACAAACGCCCCACGGGCGAGCTCATGACCTTGGCGTCTTCGGATCTGGACCGCGTACGCGACGTGCTGGGCCCGGCCATCCTGCACCTGTTCCGTACCATCCTGTTCATCGTCTACGCCGTGGGCTACCTGCTGTGGCGCGACTGGGAACTGGCCTTGTGGGGTTTGGCTCCCCTGGTGTTCATGCCCTGGCTGGCCAACCGCGCCATGACGGCCATGCACGCGGCGTACGCCCGCATCCAGGGCCACCTGACGGACCTCTCCAACTTCACCCACGACGCCATCGCCGGTATCGGCGTGGTGAAGGGGTACGGCCGCGAAGAGACCTTCGCCACGCGCATGGACGGCATTTCCGACCAGCTCCGCCAAGCTTCGGCCCGCTCCGCCTGGGCCACCGGAGCCTTGTGGCCGGCCGTCACCGCCCTGGGCGGTGTGGGCATGGCCGTGTTGTTGTGGCGCGGTGCGGTGCGTGTGCACGACGGCACCCTCTCGGTGGGCGCCCTCGCCACGGCCACCATGCTCTT
>JAMIIV010000195.1:0-1502 GCA_035913415.1 Fibrobacteria bacterium
GGATCCGTGGACCGGTCGCAGCACGGCGATTCGTGTCAGCTTCGGGCAAATTCCTTGCCCCCACCGCCATGGGGGGAGGGAGCCGGGCCTGTCCAAGATAGGAAACACCGGTCTAAAACACTAGACCCCAAGGGGTTGCCCCCGGTCATCTCGGGCAGATTGGGAGCGTTTGGGTGGTGGGCTCGTGGGGCAGAACCCCCGCATCGACTTGCAGGGTGACGGGGGGGTTGCAAGACGCCTAGGGGATTGGGGTTGGGACCCTGCGGCCCCTTCGGTCATTGCGAGGAGGCCCCAAGGGGGCCGACGAAGCAATCTCGGGCTGAATCGATCGAGATTGCTTCGGCCGCTTCGCGGCCTCGCAATGACAGAACCTGGAGATCAGATCAGCCCAAGCTTGGTCCCCACCTTCTTGAAAGCGGCCAGCGCTTCGTCCAGGTCCGCGCGGGTATGGGCGGCGGAAACCTGGCATCGGACCCGGGCCTGCCCCTGCGGCACCACCGGGAAGCCGAACCCCGTCACGAAAACTCCCTCGTCCAGCAGCATGTTGCTCATCCGGATGGCGGCGGAGGTCTCCCCGAGAATCACCGGGATGATCGGGGTCTCGCCCGCCAGCGGCTTGAAGCCGAGGCCAAGGAGCTGGTCCCGGAAGTACCGTGCGTTCTCCCGAAGTTGGGTCACGCGCTCCGGGTGCCGCTCCAGGAATTGGATGCTGGCCAGCGCGCTCCCCGCCACAGTGGCCGGCAGCGCGTTCGAGAAGAGCTGGGGCCGCGCCCTCTGCGTCAGGTAGTCGCAGACCTCGGCCGTGCCGGCCACGAACCCTCCCGCGGCCCCGCCGAGCGCCTTGCCCAGGGTCGAGGTGATGATGTCCACCTGGCCCACCATCCCGAAGTGCTCCGCCGTGCCCCGCCCGGTCTTCCCGAGCACGCCCGTGGAGTGGGAATCGTCCACCACCAGTACGGCGCCGTATTCGCGGCAGATGGCCGCGATGTCGGGGAGCTTGGCGATGGCGCCCTCCATTGAGAAGATGCCGTCGGTAATCACCATCTTGACCTTGCGGTCGGTGGCGGCGGCCAGCTTGGCGCGGAGGTCGTCGAGGTCGGCGTGCTTGTACACACCGGTCTGGCACTTGGTGATCGCCTTGGCGAGCCGGAGGCCGTCGATGATCGAGGCGTGGTTGAGCTGGTCGCTGAGGATGAGGTCGTGCTCGGTGAGGAGGGTGCCGGGGACGGCCTCGTTCGCGTTCCAGCAGCTCACGAAGCTGAGCGACGCGGGCGTCCCGACCAGCCGCGCGCACGCCTCCTCGAGTTCCCGGTGGATCGTGAAGGTCCCGCATATGAACCGAACCGACCCGGTGCCGGCGCCGTACCGGTCGAGCGCCGCCTTGCCGGCGGCCACGATCTCCGGCTCGTTGGAGAGACCGAGGTAGTTGTTGCTCGAGAGGATGATGACCGAGCCGCGGCCCTCCATCTCGACGCGCGCGGCCTGCGGACTGGCCAGGTAGT
>JAMIIV010000196.1:0-9039 GCA_035913415.1 Fibrobacteria bacterium
AGGGCATCCACGAAACTCCAGTCGGCGGCGCGGTCGGAGGCCAGCACCGCGGCGGCGTTGGCTGCCTGGATGCTCTGCGAGACGTATTCGACCTGGGCGACGCCGTCGAGGGTGTATTCGGCCTTGTAGCCGCCGGTTTGGGCGGCAAAGAAGCCGAGCTGTTTTTTAGTCATGCGCACGGCGCCGGTGTCGTCCATGAACCACGCCCACGAGAACCCGATGTTGGAGGCCACGCGATGGGCGTCCGAAGCGAAGGTGTGGGATTTGGCGTTGAGGCCGGTGGTCTTGGGAGCGCCGTCGAAGGTGCTGTATTCGGGATAGAGCCCGGTGACGGGGTGTTGCGCGCGCTTGAGCAATGCCCACGAGGTGTCGGCCATGGCCGCGAAGAATCCGGCCTTGCGGTCGGTGGCAAAAGCATCCCAGACGCGGCTGAAGGCGGGCAGGTGGTACGACGGATCGGTGTAGGGGTCGTCGAGCTGGGCCGGGCTGAAGACGATCTGCTTGCGGTCGGGCACGATCAGAGGCAGCATCGTTGCGGTCTTGGCCTTGGTGAAGTAGGTCAGGAGGCTGTCGGCCTGGGTCTGGTAGTCGAAGATTCCGGTGCCGTTGCCCCAGCGCTTGGCCGCGAAGAACAGGGACGTCGCGAAATATTCCTCGCCGTCGGGGGCGGGATTGTAGTCGTCGGGGGTGTAGGGCGGCGTGGTGGAAACCTTCCAGGCGAAGTACCCGGTGCGGTCGCCGCTGTGCTGCTGCATGTGCAGTTTGGCGAACTTCCAGAGCTTGTCGAAGAGGTCCTTGCGGTCCATCTGCAGGGCGATCATCATCGCGTAGCTCTGCCCTTCGGTCAGCACATAGCCCTCGACATTGTCGATGTAGGCCATGGTGGTGTCGGCGGGGGCCTTGAAGAGAAGGCGCTCCTGGGCGCTGTCTCCGGTCAGGAAGAGCTGGGCGAAGGCGGTCTGGATCTTGGCGTCGACGTTGGCCTGCGAGTAGCCCAGTTCGTTGAAGAGGTTGCGGTAGACTCCGGTGTACCAGGCGCCCCGGGCCGGCTGGACCATGGTGGTGGGCAGGGCCGAAGGTACCGTGTCCAGCACGAAGTCGTCGAGGTGGTAGGTGCCGGTGTCGCCGCCCAGGTACACGTTCAGGCGCAACGAATCCACGCCGGTGGCGGGGGACTTGTAGAAGACTTCGTACTGCTTCCAGCTCGAAGACAGGCTCATGCCCCATCCGTCCAGGTAGGCGTATCCGGCAGCAGGCCCCAGGCTCGCCGAGACGGTCATGGGCTTGGAACCGATCGAACGGCCCCAGAAGGTCATGTGGTAGACGCGGCCCTTTTCGGCCGTCCAGGTCTGGGGGGGCTGCACCTGCACATCCCAGTTGTTGCCGTTCACGCCGCTGACCACCACCTGCAGGCCGCGAGTCCCGGTTCGGGCCGCACCGGCCACGGCGGAAGACACCGCCTCGGGGGTGCCGGTCTCGGTGGTCGCCGAGGAGTTCACGTACAGGGTCCAGCCGGTCTTGCCCGACTCGAAGCCGGGATTGGTCAGCAGGTTTTCCTGTGCCTGGGTGGCGGTCGCCAGCAGCGCCGCCAAGGCAGAAAGCGCGAGTCTAGGGGTCATGGAGTCCTCGTCCGGGTGGGTGGTGGATACCCTGGAAAGGATCGTTGTTTTCGGGGGGTCTGGCTCTGCAAAGCCCTGCGAAGGCTCTGCAAAACCTGCCCAGCGCCGGGTGCGGGCATGTTCTGCAGAAAAGGTCGACGGTTATGGCAGGTTTCGTCGAGCCATCTCGACGATGGTCGAGCCCGGTGGTCGAGCTTGTCGAGACCAGCCGGGTTGGTCTCGACAGGCTCGACCACCGGGAACAAGCTCGACCACCGGACGCATTTTCAAGCGGCGGGGGTACTGCTCCGGTATTCCGAAGGAGAGGCGCCGAAGCGATCCCGGAACGCACGGCCAAAATGGCTGGCATTCTGGAAGCCCACGGCGTACCCGATCTCCGAGACGTTGGCCTTCGACTCGCGCAGGAGTCGGGCGGCTTCGGCCAAGCGCAGTTCGTTCAGCGCTCCCTTGAAGTGCAAGCCGGTGGCTTCCTTGAGCAAGGTTGCGACCAAGCGGGGAGACAGCCCTCGGGATGCCGCAAAGGAGTCCAGTCCGAGTTCGGGATCGGAGAACCCTTGACGCAGGGCTTCCACGATCTGCTCACGTTGCCGGGCACGAGGGTCGTCGAGGATCACGATGGGAGAGGGTTCGAGGGTCGGGGCGGAGTCCGCGACAAGGGTAACTTGGCTGGGGGCTGTGGGGTTTTGGCGGCGGAAGGTGGATCCCAGCAACACCAATCCCGCCAAAAACGCCCCGATGGCCAGGGCTTGCAGGGGGCGATGGGGCCCCACGAGGTCCAGCTCCAGGATCTGGACCTGGACCGGTTGATTCGAGTTGTCTGGCAGGTAGCCGTTCTGGAATTCGATGGACCGCAGGCGATCGAGCAGATCCAGCCGCTGGAGGTCGGGGCGCGCGCGCTGGGTGCGCCACCAGGAGGGAATCGAAAAGGTCGACCACTCCAGGCGCTGGGGGGAACCATCAGGCTGGAATTCGAGGGCGTGGTACATCAATCGCACCGAATCGCGCCGGGCGCCATTCGCGGCATGGTCGTCGGAGAGCAGTTGGAGGCGCAGCGGTTTGCCCCCGGTGCTGCGGGCCTTGATTTCCAGCGCCTGCCAGGCGGCGGCGTCCACCGGTGGTTGGCTGGAGTCGGCCAGGCGCAGATTCACCCCTGCCCAGGGGTAGCGATCCCCCGGGCGGAGTTCGTAGACAAAGCGGATTCCCGAGTCGGATGGCTGGATCCGGACAATGCTCCCACCCCCAAAGATGCTGTCGGAGATGGGGGAGGCCTTCTGCACACGCGGTAGAAGCGGGAGGTGACGCTGTGGAGCAGCCCACCAGGTCAGAAGCCCTGCAGCCACCAGGAGGCCCGCGACCAACCGCACCACAAGGGAACGGCTCACCGTGGTCCGCCCCGGCTGGAGGGCGGCTCCAGGCGATCCAGAGTCTTGAGCATGGTCAAGAGGGTCCGGAGGTCGCGTCGCTCGAAATTGCCTCGGGAAAGGGAGCGACGCGCCGCCAGCCGGAACGTGTCGGGGTCGCCCGCGTAGGGGCGGAATCCGGCTTTGGACATCAGGCTTTCGGCGTGGCGCAGCAACACTTCCAGCTCTCCCACCGTGGGCGGGGTGTCTTCGGACGATGCGACAGAATCCGTCTTGGATGGCGCGGCACATCCCGGAGCCACCGAAACCCTCTCGGCCCAGCGCCAGCAGTCCTGCACCACGGAAAGCACGGCCTGCGACAGGTTCAGGGAAGGCTGGTCGACCGCGGTGGGAATGCGCAACAGGCGTGTGCAGCGGGCCAGGTCGACATCCGTGAGCCCGCGCGACTCGCACCCGAACACCACGGCGCAGGTGCCGCGCGAGGTGGCCTCGGCCAGGGCCGGCACGACTTCGCGCGGGTCTTGCAGAGGCGGGAGTTTTCCCTTGCGCACGCGGTTGGCCGTGCCCACCACGAAGGCATGGGGCGCCAGCGCCTCTTCCAGGGTCTCCACACAACGGGCGCGATCGAGAAGATCCGTGCACGCATGGGCGGTGGCCCGGGCCCCGCCGTCGAGCGTGATGCCCGGTGAACCCACGATGCACAGCCGCTCCACCCCGAAGTTCCGGCACGCACGCGCCACAGCCCCCACGTTCTGCGGGGTCTCCGGGTTCACCAGCACGATTTCGATCCGGTCTGTGCGCATCAGGACCGGGGAAGGTAGAACCCGACGGATGGGGGCGCGGCATGCGGAGCGATCCCCGTCGACCGGGATGCAGGTCAACGGATCAGGGGGAGACCCTCCGAAGGGTGGTGGTTTCATCGCCGATCCGGATGCGCACAAGGCAGAGCCCTTTCCCGGTCGGGAGAGAAACGTCATGACGACCCGCGGCATACTCTCGGTCGGGAAGAATCTGGAGGATGCGTCCATTCGGGGTCAAAACCTGGATCTGCACAGTTTCAGGGCCAGGCAGTTCCAGGGCCAGTTGCCTTTCCCGAAGGGCGATTCCAGGCTTTGTTCTTGGCTTGGTCGCGAGAGGATTACCCAGACCGCCCTTCACGAGCAAGTCGTAGGAACTGTCGATGCGGACCACCTCCGGATCGATCGGCGGCAATGGCGAGAACGGAGCTTTCCCGGCAAGCCACGAAATGCCCCGATCGGTGGAGTGGATGCCCACCGAGTCTCGTTGTCCCCATTTCCCCTGTTGGATGATCTGCAGGCCTGTTCCACCGTCGGATTCCAAGAGGGCCCGTGAATCGGGGCAGGAGATCCCCATCCCTTTGTATCCCGCAGCGCAAGGTCGTTCCGGAAGCGCATGCGTCAGAATGGTATCCCAGGAACCCGGGGACACTTCCCGAGTCAGGGTGACCACTTGGGTCTGGTATCCGGTTGCGACATAGGGCTGGTCCGGATCAGGCTCGCGGAAGAGGTATCGGCTGCTCATTGTCACCAGGTGTCCCGAGACGATCTCGAAATCCTCCACGCTCTCCTGAACCACGGTCCAGGATTTTTCGCGGTAGCGGAACAATGAGAGCCCTTCGTACCCGAACTTCCATCCGATCTGCGCGAGGTAGACCGCATCGGGAGAAGCCCTGACCTTGAAGGGGGCTTCATGGAACCGACCGAGGTCCGGTGCGATCCAGGGGGACTCGGGGGTTTCGATGTAGCGAACCGAGCTGGGAGAATGGATCAGCAATCCGCCGGAACGGGTCGGCAGGACGTTCGCGGCTGTGCTCAGGGCACCAATGGCCTCGGTACGCAGCAACCGCCATGTTGCTCCATGGTCGGAACTGCCAAAAACCCGGATTCCCTCGGAGGAAGTCAAGTCGTACCCCAGGACTTGACTTCCCACGTAGAGCAAACGGTTCATCCTGGCGGGTGCCGAGTGGGATGAATCCCAGGTTGCGCCTCCATCGGCTGAGGTGCAGATCCGCAGGGCATTCTGGGATGTCGGGCATGATGTGGCCAACGGGGTGTCCGGACCGGAAAGGATCGGTTCGTTGCTGAATGGGTTGCTTGGAGCCAAGCTCCAGGTTCGGCCGAAGTCCAGGCTTTTCCAGTAAGCGGTTTTAAGGCCGGATCGTTCGAGAAGCCAAACCACTTCGCCGACGGTTCCAATCTGCGACTGCCCCAAGGGGCGGGAAGCTGGGGGAGTCGGACCTCGGCAGCCTTTCGGGCAAGATGCGTATCCGGTGAATCGCCAAGCCTTCGCGACACTCCCGTCGGGCTGGAGGGAGTCGTGGGTGGAGAAGAACATCAACCCCAATTCTCCCTCCGTGACGGCGCTGATGCCCACGCCCTGTTCGGTGACCACGGAGCGGGGACACGACGAAACACCCTCGCAGCTCAATAGGTAGGCGTCCCGGCTTTCCTCCCCTTCGGGAACCTTCCTGAGAGCAAATGCCGCATCGCCCAAAGCTTCGGTGAATCCGAGAATCGGAAGTTCCCGCGCCCCGGAATCCAGATCGAGGAGGGACATGGGAATCGGGGATGGTTCTTGATCGGGAAAGCCACAGATGCCGTAGCGTCCGCTGTAGTTGCAGTCTCTGGATAACGTCATCCAATTCGTCTGGCCCATCCTGAGGGCGGCCCCCGCCACGTGGAGGTACTTGCCGATGGGGCGTACCTCAGGAACGGTGTAAAGGGGAACCGCGGGAATCCGTCGCCAGTCCGAGGTCTCGGAGCCGTAGGCAACCAGTCGAGTGGAAAACAGGGCTACGATCAGGAGACACTTCATTGTGGGTCTTCTTCCCGAAAACGCTTGAGGGTCGATTGAGGGGGGTAAGCGAAAGCCCGTAAACGTGCTGTGGCTCCCACGTATTTAGGGGGGGGCGGGGCCGTCCAGGCTGGTCGGAAATGAGATCAGCGGGCCAGTGGGGAAATCCATCGGAGGGTGGTGGTTTCCTGGCCGATCCGAACACGCACGAGGCGAAGCCCCTTGCCAGTCGGGAGCGCAATGGTATGGCGTCCCACAGGAAACTCTCGATCCGGAAGAACCTGAAGGATGCGTCCGCTTGGAGACAACACCTCGATCCGCACGAGTCCGGGGCCGTCCAGATCGAGCACCAATCCCTTATCCCGCAGGGCGAATCCCGGCTTGGTCCGTGGATGGGCGGCAAGGGGGAGATCAACCGCGCCCTTCACGAGCAAGTCGTAGGAACTATCGATGCGGACCACCTCCGGATCGATGGGCGGCATGGGAGCGAAGGGCGCTTCGCCGGCGATCCATGTGGCGCCGTTGTCGGTGGAGTGGATGCCCGAGTATCGTTGTTCCCATTGCCCCTGTCGGATGATCTGCAGGCCTGTTCCACCGTCGGATTCCAAAATGGCTTGCAGATCGGGGCATTCGATCCCCTGCCCTTTGTATCCCGCGGCGCAAGGATCCTCAGGAAACGCATGTGTAAGGAGTGTGCCCCAGGAGCCCGGGGATATCTCCCGAGTCAGGGTGACCACTTGCGTTTGGTACCCGGTCGCGTCATGAGGGTGGTCTGGATCTCGATCGCGGAAGATGTGCCGATTACTCATTACCACCACTTGTCCCGAGACGATTTCGAAATCCTCGATGTCCTCCCGGACCACTGCCCAAGCATCGCCACGGTTGCGGAACAATGTGAGTCCTCTGTACCCGAGACAGGTCTGTGCGAGGTAGACCGCATCCGAGGTCACTCGGATCTTCAGGGGGGCCTCGTGGAGCCGGAGTGGGGCGGATGTGATCCATGGGGACTCCGGGCTTTCGATGTAGCGGACCGAGCTGCTGCCGGAACTGGAGACTAATCCACCAGAATGAGTGATGTTCTCCTCGTCAGTGAATCCGTGGAACATCGTGATTTCCGAACGCAGTACCTGCCAATTCGCGCCGTTGTCGGAGCTGCCGAGGATCCGGATTCCATCAGAGGAGTATGGGTCGTATCCAACGATTCGTTTTCCCACATAGCGCAAATGGTATAGCCCGGGGGGGGAAGAGTGGGAGGAGTCCCAGGTGGCACCTCCGTCGGCAGATGTGCAGATTCGATCATTCAACCGCTCATTCTCGAACTCCGGGCAGGGCTCGACAAACCGCGTGCCGGGACCAGTAAGGACCGGATCTTGGTTGTATGGGCTGATGGGGGCCCTGCTCCAAGTTCGGCCGTAGTCCAGGCTGATCCAATAGACGCCCCCCAATCTCTCCGGGGAGGTGTCGCGAAGCCAGATCACCTCGCCAATCGTTCCCATTTCCCGGACCCCGTTGGGACCCGGTGGTGGGTAGGGCGGACTTTGACAACCACGTGGGCAGAATGCGTATCCCGAGAATCGCCATGCTTTCGATGTGCTCCCGTCGGACTGGAGGGAGTCGTGGGTGGAGAAGAACGTCAATCCCAAATCTTTCAAGGCGACGGCGAGAATGCCTACACCCTTTTCCGTGACCACACGGCGCGGGTTGCTGATGTAGGCAAGAATTCGGTCTACATCAATGGTCCCATTGAGTGCGAATGCCGCATTCTCCAGAGCATTGATGAAACCGATAATCGGATGCATGCGTGCCCCGGAATCCAGATCGACGATATACCAGTTCTTCCGGAGGGTATCCTCGCCGGGAGCCCTGCAGATCCCGTAGCGCCCGCTGTAGGCGCAATTCTCGGGCACGGACATCCAATTCGTCTGGCCCATCTTGAGAGCGGCCCCTTTCACGTGGATGTAATCGCCGATCGGCCTCGCATCGAGCGGGGCATAAAGGGGAATGGCGGGAATCCGTCGCCAGTCCGAGGTCTCGGCGGCGTCGGCGACCAGTCGGATGGAAAGCAGGGCGACAATCAGGAAGCGCTGCATTGAAGACCTTTCGGAAAACGCTGGAGGGCAGGGCGAGGGAGTCAACGTGAAATGCCGGAGGGAGCGTCCTGTACACAGCGGATGGGGGCGAAATCGAAGGAGCGGAATGTCGCGACCCGAATGTGTCCAGCGTTGCTCGAGTCGGGGCCATCGACACCGGTCACGAACAGAAACCCTCCTTGCGAGCCGTTTTCCAGAGGCAAGCGATATTTCCAGGTGTCGGCGAGCCAGAATCCGGAAGCGGCCGGCGCCTCTACGCCTTCCTGAGTGGATGCCGAGCGCCGGACGGGAAGAAGGCGCAGCCCGAAACGATCCGACCCGGCCAGCTGGGAGGGCCAACCGGATAGGGCGCGCAAGGCTGTACCCGTCTGCGCCAGCGAGTCTTCCGGACATGCGGGCAAGGAGTCTTTCTGGCATTCGCCCACGGCTTTCGCCAGCATCAGAAGGTCTTCTCGAGTGGGTAGCCGCCATCCCTCGGGGCAAAGGGCGTTTGCGCTGCTCGAGTCCCACCGGTCTCGGCGGTACAATGCACGGCTGTCCATGGGTTGCAGCTCAGCAACCTCCAAGGGGAGTTGCACCTGCGACCACGGGGTTGTAGCCCAATCGAATGTGGTCAACCGGAGGTTCTCCGCCATCCACTTCGTTCCTCCGATCTGCACCACACGGTAGGTGGTGGCCTCCCGAGCATCGCGCACGCTGCCGTATTCGATCCGAGGGTTCCAGGGAATGCCGTTGTCGTCGCTCCAGCCCGTATCGATCCGGACGGACACGCCGGCCGTGTCGGAAGAGGCCAGGGGGATCTGGGCCAAACGCTTTCCGTTCCAGTACACCCAGAGGGTTTCTGGCTCAAAGGCCCGTGCCGCGGTGATCCGAGGCGCAGGACGTGAGATCCCGCCCAAGGAGCCGAAAGACCGGCCGTCGATGGCACGTCCTCCCGTTGCCCAGGAGAGCCGACCTTGTTGGTGCACCAAGGAGGCATTTCGGGGGGCAAGGTCGCGGTGCACGGGGCTTCGTCCCAGAGCGGCACCCACCGTCCAGGCTCCGCTGGGTTTGCTGATGTCGGACTCGTGGCGCCCCTGCACCTCGACTCCGGCCAGGGGCCGTCCGTCGAGGTCCGAGACCTTGCCGGAAATCTGCCCCGCCATGGATAGTGCG
>JAMIIV010000197.1:0-7980 GCA_035913415.1 Fibrobacteria bacterium
GAAGACAAAATCCGCCACCATCACCGGGCTGACTCCGAACACGACCTACCACTTCTGGTTCACCGGCATGGACATCTACCGCAACGTCTCTCGCGACGACAACCGCGGCCGCTACTACCAGTTCACGACCACCACGACCGCCACGCCTCCGGCCCGGATCACCGATGTGCTGGTGTGCAACATCCGGCACGACCGCGCCACGGTGTTCTGGTGGACCGACGTCCCCGCTCCGTCGGCGGTGGAGTACGCCCTGGAAGGCGCCAATTTCGGCGCGACGAAGCTGCGAGTGGAGGGCGACGACGAGGGGATTCCCGGCCGCTTCCACAAGGTGACGATCAAGGGGCTGAAGGCCGGCACCAGCTACCGGTTCGACGCCATCTCGGGCCTGGCTCGCAGCGACTCGGGAGGACTCCACCACAGGTTCACGACCATCAAGGATTTTGCCAACTACACGATCCAGATCAAACCCACCGACCGGAACGGGGTCGGCAAGGCCCATTTCTACATCGAGGTCGCCAACAACGATCCGAAGCCCTACGTGGGGCTCGAATTGCGCCTGTATTTCCAGACCGACGCCGCGACCGCGCAGAAGATCGTGGTCCACGGCACCGACAACGCGATCTTCGACGTCACCGGCACCGTGCGCACCTCGAGCAGGAAACTCGACTCCATCGGGCCGGCCGTGGCTGTCCCGGGTGTTCCCAACCAATGGTACCTGCCCATCATCATCCTGGATACGTTGCCGGTGGCCGGGCGCGCCCGCCTGGAGCTGAAGGTGGATGATTCCAACTGGGGCGCCCTGCCGTTGTCCATTTTCCAAGGCGCCTGGTCCTTGTCGCCGCACACGTCTCCGGCGGCCTTCGACGGCGTCGACCTCTCCTACCAGTGGGCGGGGCCGAACCAGGTAGAACTGCGCAACGGCGAACCCGTCGTGACCTTCGTGGAATCGCCCTACATCGCGGCCTTCTACGAAGGAGTGCACATCTACGGATACCCGCCCGACGGCACCAAGCCCAAGGTGGTCCGCAACACGGCGTTCACCTTCTCCAAGCCGATTCCTTCGCCGGCCACCTCCGTACGCCAGGATTCCGTGCGCGCGCTTCTGGGCGGCCGGGCGTGGTCCTGGCCCGACGTCGTCGCCACCCAGTGGCAGGTCGACGGCCCTGCGCTGCGTCCCTCGACCTCGCTTGGTGGGCAGACGGATTCCGTCGCGTTCCGCCACGACACGCTGGATGCGCAGGGCGCCAATGCACACGAATTCGCCTTCTGGGGCGATCGCGATTCCACATATTGCTCGTGCAGTTGGGGGCGCTACACCGTGGTGGTGGACACCCAGAAGGTTCTGCCGCCGCGTTACCACCTGGAGTGGAAACCCGACACGGCCGTGTCCGCGCTGGTGGGCACCCGCATTCCCCTTTCCCTCGTGCTGGCCTCCGACACCCTGGACACCGTGAAGGTGGCCGGAACGGTTTCGCTGCTCACCGACAAACCCGGAGTGCGATTCTACGCCTCGGCCACCTCGACCACGCCCGTGACCGCGATCCAGCTCGTGGGTGGCCATGCGACGATCTGGGTGACCTCCGACGTGGCGCTGGACTCCGCACGGATCGTCCCGGCGGGAAGTGTTCCCGACGCGGTCGTCGATCCCGCGCTGTCGGGCCCCGTCTCGTTCTCCGTGCCGCCCCCCTGGCCCCTGCTGGACAGCGCCGCAGCGGTCGATCTCGACTGCGACGGGGCGGTCGATCATCTGCGCCTGTACCTGTCGGGCCGCCCGGGAGCCAACCGCTTCTTGACGGTCTCCGGCATCCTCGGGATGGATTCCGTCCGCGGGACCCTCGCTTGGGGAGCCGATTCGTCGCGCCCGGTGCTTGCCTTGTCCGCGCCCCTGGTGGGTACCGATCGCACCGGGTCGGTGCGCCTGGCCTGGATCGCGACCGCCAACGGTGGACGCGACACCCTGGTCGAGACCTCGACCGTGGTGGCCGATCGCGTCGGCCCGCGCCTGGTCTCGGCCTCTGTCCTGGAGAACTTCCGCCCGGCCACGGTCCCCGACACGATCCGAGTCGAATTCTCCGAGCCCGTCACAGCACCCGCGGCCGGGTGGCCGTTCGCGGCCGCACTGCCGGCTTCGCCCGTGTTGAGCGGAGGGCGCGCCGTCACACCCACCATCTGGGAGTGGACCGTGGAGCCGGGCGGCGCCGCGACGGTCGTCGCCGGACAGATCCTGCGCGGAGGCTCGCACCCGGGATTGATCGATCTCGCGGGCAACGCCGCATCCGGCTGCGCGTCGGATGCGGCGGTCGTGGCCTTGCGCACCCGGCCGGTTCCCCTGGTTGCCGGCGCGATCCTCGATCGCGACGGAGACGGCAGGGCCGACGCCGTGCATCTGCGGTTCCAGCGGGGGCTGCGCCCTTCCGAAATGCCCGACAGCGTGCGTGTCCCGTGGGGCGGAGAGAGTTTCGTTGTTCCGGGTACGGCCTGGAGGCGTGCGGCCGACAGTTCACTGTTGGAGGCCGTGGTGGTGCCCGCATGGACGGCATCGGGCCCCTCGGGCATGACCTCGGCGATCAAGGGAGCTGGAGCGGCCCAGCTGCGGGATTCCGTCTTGTTGACAGATTCCGTTGGGCCGTCGCTGCGCTCGGCGATGCTGCGCTTCGGCGACGGCACCGATACCTTGGTCGGAATCCTCTCGGAGGCGTCTGCCGCCACCCTCGGCATCGAGCTTCTGCGCCTGCGCGCCCTGCTGCCCGCCGCCTTGGTTCGCCAGCCGTCCCCGGAGGGCACCGTTCGGCTGACGTTCCCCTCCGGCATTCTCGCCGACGGGGATTCGCTGCGGCTCGCGCCGATCTGGCGCGATGCCTCGGGCAATGTCGCCGCCGGGTCCGCGCCGTGGGTGCCCCTGGTCTCCGGCGATCGCCCTCCGGTCGACGCCTGGCTGAAGGACTCCGACGGCGATGGCCGCGCCGACATGGTCGGATTGCGCTGGGATCGTCCCCCGCGCCGCGCGCACGGCTACGTGTTCACCTGGCCTACGGGCTCCACGTTGGCGGTCCGCGCGGTGGACAGCTCTTCCGTCACGAGGATCTCGCCGCTGGAAGCCGTGGTGAGGCTGTCGGATCCTTTCCCCATCGGCGCCACCGGACTCGAGGGGCTCGCATCCGCGCCGGCCAGGCAGATCGAAGACCTGGACGGATTCCTGGACAGTCTCGCCTTCTCCGTGCGGGACAGCGTCGATCCGATCGTGCTCGATGCCGAGCTGCGCTACTCCGCCGATGCCGGAGTGCCCGACACCCTCGTGGCCCGCTTCAGCGAAACCCTACTGATGGTGCCCGTGGTGCCCCAGGTGCTCCTGCATGTGCGAGGCCCCCGCACAACCGAGACCCCGGTGGTGCAGTGGACCGTCACCCAGAGTCCCGACGGCCGTTCCGCGTGGATTCTGCTGCAGCCGTCGGATTCCTTGCAGACCACCTTCGCCCTGGGCGATTCGGTCCGCGTGGCTCCGCTGTCGACGGCGACCGTGCGCGATGGCTCGGGCAACGTGGCCGCCGGAGAAAGTCCGTGGGTCAAGGTCCGTTTCGGAGCGCGCCCGTCGCGCTTCACGATCGCGATGCATCCCTCCTCGCTGCACCAGGTGGATCCCGCCGCGCCCGCCTTCGGGGAGCAGATGGTCCTTCTGGTCCGTCCCCGCGGGGATCTCGAGTGGCGCACGTTGCAGGGCGTGGCGCCGACGGATCTTGCCCATCGCATCGGCCCGATGATCACCACCAACGGCCCCTTCGGCGGGCGCATCCACATCTACGACAACATCGGGACATCCGTGGCCTCGGTCGATCTCTCCGAACTCGAAGCGGCGGTTTCGGCGGGCCTCGTGGAAGCCTCCCCCGACGGCCAGTACGAGGTCTGGGCGAGCTGGAACGGCGCCAGTCGGCAGGGACGGCCGGTCGGGTCGGGCGTCTACACCGCGCGCCTGGTGCTGCGTCGGAATCTGGCTGCTCCGGGCGACTTGCCCGCCTGGACCTGGAACAACGAGCTCATCCGGTTCGGATGGAAGATCTCGATCCAGTGATCCAGTGACCCAGGATGAAGTCGGGCTCTGGCCGTAAGGCCGGAATCCGTCTATTCTTGGTCCCTGACGCCGGAACACCCACCGGCGCGAGGAGCCCCACCATGTCCATTCTCAATGAATTCAAGGCGTTCGTCGCTCGCGGCAACGTGATGGATCTCGCCGTCGGCGTCGTCGTCGGCGCCGCTTTCGGCAAGATCGTCGAATCGTTCGTCAAGGACGTCATCACCCCGCCTCTGGGGCTGCTCATCGGAGGCGTCGACTTCTCCGGCCTCAAGATCGCGATCGGCGGCAGCGAAGCGGCGCCCGTCACGCTCAATTACGGCATGTTCGTGCAGGCCTTGTTCAACTTCCTGATCATCGCCGCCGCGATCTTCCTCCTGGTGAAGATCGTGTCCGCCGCCACCCGCAAAGCGGAGGCGGCTCCGGCAGCTCCCGCCGCACCCCCTCCTCCCGATCCGCAGGTCGTCCTGTTGACCGAAATCCGCGACGCTCTCAAGAAGAATTGATCCATCATGCGCATCCTGAATCTGCTGCTGTGCACCGCCGCGATTTGCTCCGCCCAGGACGTCGTCCCGGCGAGCCCTCCCGACACCGCCGCGCCTGCCTCTCCTTGGAAGACCCAGGCCGTGGCTTCGGCGAATTTCGCCTCCAGCTACTTCCACGACTGGTCGCAAGGCGGTGAAGACAACCTGGCATGGAACTTCAAGATCGACGCCAAGGCCGAGCGCGACGGGGCCGACTGGAACTGGGCGAACGCCGGCAAGGTCGAGCTCGGCCAGATCAAGCAAGGCGACTTCGCACCCCGCAAGAGTGCCGACGAGTTCAAGCTCGAGACCATCCTCACGCGCAAGCTCACCACGATGCTGAACCCCTTCGGTTCCGCCTCGGCCAAGAGCCAGTTCGCCTTCGGGTACAAGTACCCGAAGGATGGCGGCGGCCGCGAGGCGGTCTCCGATTGGCTCGATCCTGCCTACTTCACGCAGACGCTGGGTCTGGGCTACAAGCCTGTTCCCTTCTTCCGCACGCGCCTGGGCGCGGCGGTCCAGGAGACCTGGACGAACGGATTCCGTCAGTACTCGGACGACACCACGACGGCGGGCCAGGAACGCTGGAAGGTCGAGCCCGGTGCGGAGTGGGTGACCACCTACGACCAGACCCTCTTCGAGAGCCTGGTGCTGAAGTCCGAGCTGGGCGTCTTCGCCAACTTCAAGGGCATGGACGAAGTCGATGCCGCCTGGACCAGTTCGGTGGCCTGGCAGTTCACCCGCTGGGTGAACCTGAACCTGGCCGGCGAAGCCCGCCGCGACCTGAACCAGTTCGACGGCTGGCAGTGGAAACATGTGCTGTCGCTGGGTCTGACCGCCAATCTGATCTGATCCCGAGGGCGCGTACGCGACGCGTCAGGCCGCGCATCCGGGGGGTAGCCCCCGGTGGGCCTCCCCGGTGATCGAGTGTCCGGTGGTCGAGCTTGTCGAGACCCACCCGGCTGGTCTCGACACGCTCGACCACCGATGCACACGCTCGACCACCGAGTGAATCGCTCGGCCACCGGGGGATCAGGGCCCTTCGTGGTGGGCACGCATCCAGCGTTGGGCCGCGATGTCGGAGAGCGTGGCCTGTTCGCGGCGTCGTTCGGCCAGCTTCCACTGTTCCAGTCGCCGCTCGCGCAGCTTCTCGAGGATCTGGACCCCGCGACGAGCCTCGGTGAGCGCGGTGCGCGCCTCGATCACCTTTTTCGCTTCCTCGGCGATCCGCGCCTTCTGCGCGGCGATCTCCGTCTTGCGGGCGGCGTTCCATCCCATGGACAGTAATTGTCCTTCGATCCAGATCTCGCCTTCGCGGGAGCGGCGCTGGTCGGCGAAGGATTCCTCCAGCTCGCCTTCCAGACGTGCCAGCGCTTCGCGGGCCCGTTCCTCGCGAGTCATGGCCTTGCCCAGCGCCACCTTGGCGTCTTCCTCCGCGCGGCGGCGCAGACGCAGCAGCGGGTCCAGCCGAAAGGCGAAGCGCGCCACGGCGATCAGCCCGCCGATCTGGGGGGTGCGCTTCGGGCGGCCACGGGCACACGCGATGCCTGGGCCATCTTCAGCAGTTCGGCGCGGGAATCGACCGCCGTGGTGGTCTCGTCGCGATCCTGCTTGACGAAGGCCAACCAGCGATCGCGCATGCGCACCGCCAGGTCGATCTGCGGATTGGAGCCCTTGGCGTAGGCGCCCAGGTTGATGAGGTCCTCGTTCTCGCGATGCAGCGCCATGAGCGCGAGCATGTCGCGGGCGGCCTTGCGATGGTCGTCGTCGGCGATGTCGGACATGCAGCGCGAGATGGAGCGCAACACGTCGACGGCCGGGAAATGGTTGCGGTTGGCCAGGTCGCGCGAGAGCACCACGTGGCCGTCGAGGATGGAGCGGATCGCGTCGGCGACCGGTTCCTCCATGTCGTCGCCGTCGGCGAGCACCGTGTACAGCCCCGTGATGGAGCCGCGGTCGGAGGTGCCGGCGCGTTCGAAGACCTGAGGCAGGAGGGCGAACACCGAAGGGGTGTAGCCTTTGGTCGCGGGAGGTTCGCCGATGGCCAGGCCGATCTCGCGCTGGGCCATGGCCAGGCGGGTGGAGCTGTCCATCATGAGCAGGACATCCTTGCCCTCGTCGCGGAAACTCTCGGCGATGGCGGTGGCCACGAACGCCGATTTCACGCGCACCACCGCGGGTTGGTCGGAGGTGGCGCACACGACCACCGAGCGCGCCATGCCTTCGGGGCCCAGGTCGCGTTCGAGGAATTCCCGGACTTCGCGGCCGCGTTCGCCGATCAGGCAGATGACGTTCACATCGGCTTCGCAGCGGCGAGCGAGCATGCCCAGCAACACGGATTTTCCCACACCCGATCCGGCGAAAATGCCCATGCGCTGGCCGCGTCCCAGCGTCAGGAACCCATCCAGGACACGTACGCCCGTGCCCATCACCCGATTGATGCGGCGCCGCTTGAGGGGGTGGGGGGCGAAGGCCTGCACGGGCCGGCGTCCGGGGGGAAGGGGGCCCAGGTCGTCGAGGGGTTGTCCGAGTCCGTCGAGGACGCGCCCCAGCAGGGCGTGCCCCGTGGGAGCCTGCAGCGGAGTTCCGGTGGCCACGACTTCGAGTCCGGGACGGATGCCTTCCATGGAGCCCAAGGGCATCAGCAGGGTGGTGTCGGAGCGGAACCCCACGACTTCGGCGTATCCCAGCAGGGCGTCGCCGGCGGCCAGGGCGCAGATTTCGCCCACCGCCGCCGCCGGGCCGCTGCTCTCCACCAACAGGCCGACCACGCGCGTGACTCTGCCGCGCACCTCGACGGGGTCGCAGGCCTCGATCGCGCCCTGCCAGCGGGCGAAGCGGTCAGAAAGTGTCTTCGATTCCAGCTTCGGCCTCCACGGCCTTCGCCAGGGCCCGCTCGACGGCGTCCGTCAGGCGCGGGATCCGTGCGTCGATGGTGCCCGTGTCGGTCTCGATCACCACGCCACCGCGTCCGATGGAGTCGTCTTCCAACAGTTCGATGCGCCGGCTCGACGAGCGGCCGTGCCAGAGTTCGCGTTCGCGTTCCAGGATGTCGAGGTCCAGAGGATGGCAGCGCAGGACCACGCGGAACTCGGAGCCGAGCTTCTTCAGCGCCATGCGCGCCACGTGGGTGGCCGCCGCGCCCGGAACCTCGCAGACCTCTCCCACGATCCGGCGCGCCACGGCCAGGGCCAGTTCGGCGACACGGCTGTCCCAGTCGAGAATGGCGGCATCCAACCGCGATTCGACGGCTTCGATGCGTACGGCCAGCGACGACTCGATGGCGCGCAGACGGGTGTCGGCGGCGGCCTGGGCGATGGCGCGGCCCGAAGCCTCGCCGGCGGTGGTGCCGTCGCGCAGCCCCTTCTGGTAGGCGTCTTCGGAATGGGC
>JAMIIV010000198.1:0-4680 GCA_035913415.1 Fibrobacteria bacterium
GGGCGAGGTGAGCCTGATGCTCCAGGTCCAGCCGCTGCCCGGCGCGCACCTGGACGCGGCCTGGGTGTACCTGCTCCGTGGACGTGTCCAGGCGAGGACGGTGCTCGAGATGCGGACGGCCGCGAGGGCGATGGAGGAGTCGAACATCCAGGTGGAAGCCTGCCATCTGGACAGACCTTGCATGTACGTCGCACTCACCTCCGGCGAGTACACGGCCTGCGGCGTGCCCATCGCGAACTTCGACGACGAGACGTTGATCAAGAAGCTCCACGAGCACATGGACGAGCGCCGGGTGACCTGCATGCCGATCCTGATCGCCGCTTCTCCCTTGGAGCAGTCGGCCGTCCTGCCACTGCCAGCGATGGAGCCGGTGACGCAATAGTCCGTCCCCTCTGGCTACCTTGGAGCGTGCAGCGGTCTCTCGGTCTGGCCGGACCCATCCGAGCCTCAACCTCTCGGACGTCGCAGACGTTTGGGAAGGTATCTGGTTTCAGGCTCTTGGCTGACTGCTACGGACACGCACTGAAGCAGGTGTTGTATGCCTCGAACTGAGGGCCACACGAGGAGCACTGCTCGTAGCCGGATTGCCCGAGGCACAGGAGGACGGCATCAAGCTGCGTGGAGCAGTTACAAGTCGCGGCCTGCTCCTGAGCCCCTTCGCACCAGGCAACGGCGTCCATCTCGGAGAGGGGGGTTCCGTTGTTGGTCATGGTGCAGTTCTGGTCGTAGAAGTGGCCCAGCATTCTCGAGCAGGACCTGATGCCGGGGCAGTCGGACTGCCACTCGCAGTTCTGGAGGTCGACCATGACGCTGTCGCAGGCGTCGCAGTTGGAGACACTTGCGGCCAGGAAGCACTCGAGGACCACGGGGAAGTACATGGAGCAGCCGCACTCGCCGGATAGGGCTTCTTCGGCCATGCACCAGGCGGTGGCTGCGGTGAGGCCTTCTTCGATCCCGTAGTCCGAGACGAGGGAGCACCCCTCGAAGAGGAAGTGCTTCATCGAGTCGGCGCAGTTGGCCTCAGGATCCCCCGACTCCCCGCCGCATCCCGGCAGGAAGGACCAGGCCGCCGCCAGGAGCGCCAACCCAGCCGCTGGCAACCTGCTTCGCTGTCTCATGCCCGAACCTCCCTCTGACCACCTGAAGGGGTGGGGCAGAACCCGCCGCCGCACCCGTTCTCGTTGTTCGTCCGTTTGCAGCCCGGAGCTTGCCCCATGGGCTGGACGAGGTCAACTGGGTCCGCCTGTTGGACTGCTCTCTGCAAGGTGTCGCTTTGGTCTGCTTCAGCCCCTTCCATGCCTTCTTCCTTGAGGAGGTTCCCCCCCAGGAGGCGGTCCAGGTTGCAGGTCCTCGCCCTTGTTGCTGGTAGCGCTCTGGACGCTACCCTCGAAGAGTTCCCCTGCGTCGCGCAGTCCCGTGGTGGTTTGCCGCACCCCTTCCTCGCTGACCCTTGAAGGAAGACCTTTCCTGTCTGTTGTCTTGCTCCAGGGTCCGGTCGATTTCTTCCGGCCCCTGGCCCGCACCCAGGAGAACTGGGTGCAGCTCGGCTGCTCCACTGGGAAGCGTCCCCAAAAACCGGGGACTGCCAGAGCCTGTGTCGCGCTCGTCTGCACCCTGGAGATCCGGGTACTGCCCTGAGGTCTGTCCCGGTTCACCTCATGATCCTCTGCCCCAGGTTTTTCAGGATGGCGTGGGCATCGTAGGCGTTGGGATCATTTTTGGGCATTGGACCTTTGAACATCTTGATGCGGGCGGTCTTGGAGTACCTGGTTTCCCCGCTGACGATGGTTCCGTAGGTTCGAATCTGGAAGTTCCTGTCCGCCCCTTGGTCCTGCATGAGGAAGAAGTCGCCTCCGAGGCTGACCGTGAGTTCCGCGCATCGGTAGAGGTGGTACAGCTCGATGGTTTCGCGGTCGGTGTTGGCGTTTCCGTAGAAGGAGACCTGGCTGGTATTGCCGTCGATCGGAACGTCCTTGTACCCCCCGGTGTAGGCGTGGGCCTGGTAGGTAGTCACGCAGCCGGAGAAGGCAGAGAGAAACAGCCCCAGACCGACCAGGAGGTTCATCCGGCCGGGCAGGGAGGCCGACCGAGGGCGCTTGAGGCTGTTCTTGTTCATGACCCGGTCCTTTTCGTGGGCGTGGGTTGTTCCAGTTGAGCTGCTGGTGCCCTGTTGCCCTCGGGTCCAGCCCGAGATGGGCCTTCCCCTGGTGTGAAGGCACTTCCGTCGAGGGGATCGAGTAGCTCCCCTCCAGGAGGCAGTTCCGGTTGAAGGTCCTTGCCCTTGTTGCTGGAGGCGTTCTGGGCGCTACCCTCGAAGAGCTCCACTTCCTGTTCTTCCGTGGGCCGGAGCACCCCATCCGGCCCACGGCCCTCACCCAGGAGAACTGGGTGCGACTTCGCTGCTCCCCTGGGAGGAGGGTCGCGCTTCGTAGCACCCTGAAGACCGGGTGCTGCTACGCTGCTCCACGGGAAGTCGTGTCGCGCTTCGCTGCCGCTCCCGCCCTGTCGGTGAAGGGCCTGGATCTCAGCCTCGTCGAGGTCCTTTCGGCTCTCGATCTGGCACGGCTGCCTGCAAGTCCCTTCCTGGCGCTCACCCTCGAGGAGAGAAGTTCCTTCGGTTCTGCTGTTCTCTGTCCCCACCCCCGAAGGGGGCCAGTCCCCCATGTCCGGAGCCTTGGTCTCTTCGTTCTTGTGGGTCGAGCTTTCAAGTGTCTCGGCCCGGAGCAGCTCCACCTCGAGGACTTCGTAGAGGGGTCGCCGTTGGTCGGTGAGCCCCAGGGCGAGGAGCCTGTCTGCGGATTCCCGGCTCGGCCGGAGCTCTCCCATGAGCGGGGCGAGCCGACCATGAGGCGTCACGATCCAGAAGCGCACGGGCGGACCCCCTCTATGAGGAAGTGAGGTCAGTTCGGTTCAGGTTGCGGCGCCCGAGCTGGTGCTGGCCTTCTTGGATTCGGCCTTGTCGGTCTTGGGTGTGGAGGTGGTGTGCGGGGAGGGGAGCTTCCCGAGTTCGGTCTCTGCGCGGTCGAGGGTAGAGCGGAGGGTTCGGAGGATGGCGTCTTCGATGTCGAGCCGGAGGCCGCGGTCTTTGGCCATGTCCTTGAGGAGGCCGATGCGGAGGAAGAGGTCTTCGGGGACGCGGACCATGAGGTTTTTGAAGCCGGCCTTGACGGGTTGAAGGACTGAGGATCGTTTCATGTCGATCTCCTTTCGGCGGGAGACGTAGCAATCCTTGCGCCAAAGATCGGCTTGTGCCCCATCGGACCTCTCTGGTGTGAAGGCCTTGGCTCTTGAGGGTGGTTCGTGAGCGTTCCTGCAACAAGCGGGAACGCGCTCCCCTCATGGTGTCTGCGTGTGCAAGTGCCGTGGCCCGCGAAGCGGGCCCTTGCACGCGCGCCCCCAGGTTGTTGCGTTCAACCTGGGGTCCCCCCATCCCCCTGTATTCGGTCCACACCTAACGCAACCGTTGTTTGCAGGCCAATTCTCGGAGAATGAACCAGAAAAGCGTCTTACATGGGCCTCATTCAGGCTAAGACAAATCGCATTACAGATCGCGCCTCGCTGCCTCCATTCCGTCGTTGCGACAGCGGGATGCAGGTTGGACTCTCTGTAAGGTAAGTGTGGCAAAAATTGTGGCCGGTGGCCGGCCGGAATTCCGGACACGTGGCCGGAATTCCGGCCGCGCTGAGGTCTGATGTGAGTCCATCGGTGGGCCAAATCCGTGGACTTGGGAGGTCCCGACCGAGAGGCACGTTCCTTGCTGAACAAGACCTCAACCACTCAGGAGGAGACCATGCCAAGTATGACCATCCGGATGTCCAAGCTGCTCCACTCGCGCGTCCAGGCGACCTCGTTCCAGGACCGAACGAGCCTCTCGGAAACGGTTCGATTGCTCCTTGAAGAAGCGCTTGCCAAGCGCGGACCAGGGTGCGGTGACCCCGTCACCATGGACGATCTTCAGAAGCTCGCGGTCAAGTGGGAGCGGCTCATCGTGGCCATCCTCGCGACCGAGCAGATGGTGGTCAGGTGCCTCGATCCCCACCGGTCGGTGATCCCCCACGCGGGCCAGAAGGCGATGGAGCTGGCTGCGGAGATGCTGGGGACCAGCCGCCCGAAGACGGCGCCTTGACTGCCTGAAGCCTGACTGTCAGCGGGGCCAATGGTCTAGGTGCTGCCGGGCTTCTTGACCCGTCGTGCACGAGCTGGTTTTGGAAGCCGGGATGCAGACCGCTTGCCGGCCAGGATGGGCTTTCTACCCGCGGGTCTCAACGGAGTCTGGAACCTGGGAAGGAAGGACTCGTCGGTCACCCGCAAGTCGCGAATGTCGGACACCGAGAAGGCCTTAATATGGCCCGCTTCGAGCTCCCAGGCATACAGCAACAGGTTCCCGTTCCCCGCCCTGTGGAGGTTGTATGGCTCGGCCCTGCGCCGCTTCCCGTGGTACGAGAACTCCACCAGGAGCCGGCTCGCGGCGGCGAAGATCAAGGTCTCGGTACCCGAGCCCCAGGACCCCATGCCGGGCTGGAGCACGACCTCCTCGGGCTTGGCAGGCAACGACGGCAGCACCTCCGAGGAATGCTGCGTGGAGGCCTCCAACCAGCGCAGCGCCGCCACCAGCCGCGAGAGATACGAGTCGAAAGGCGGCAGGATCGGGAGCTGATGGGCGAGCATGGATCGCCACGC